>NZ_CP023004.1:3062500-3662500 GCF_003096195.1 Ereboglobus luteus
AGGCGCTCGAGAAAATGCCCGCGCCGTTTGCAAACCAAGGCCTCGGCATGGTGCGTCGCAAATATGACGGCGGCGAAATCTACTTCCTCACCAACCTCACAGGAAAAGCGTTTGACGACATGGTCACGCTGAAGCTCGGACGGCTTCCCTCGCCATCCGAGGCCGAAAATGAAGTCGCCACAATTCACGATCCGCGCACGGGCACCATCGGCATGGCCGACCTTCATCGTGTTTCCGGAAAAATTCCGCGCACGGAAATACGCCTTCAGCTCGCGCCCGGCGAAAGCCTCATCGTCAAGGTTGCCCGCGACGGCGCGCGCACCCGCCTCTGGAAATACGCCAAGCCCGCGGGAATCCCCGTGACGATTTCTGACGACCTCGAATGGCGCGTCACGTTCACGGAAGGCGCGCCCGCGATTCCGCCAGCCTATGTCACTCGCGAACTCAAGTCGTGGCCGGAGCAGGGGGGGGAGGCCGGGCGCTACGCGGGCACGGCGCGCTACGAAACGACATTCACGCTGCCCGAGGGCGCGAAATATGACGAATGGCAGCTCGATCTCGGGGATGTGCGCGAGGTGGCGCGTGTTTTTGTCAACGGCAATGAAGTCGATTATCTTTGGTGCCTGCCGTTTCGCACACGCGTGGGCAAACATTTGAAGCCCGGTGAAAACACGCTCGCAATCGAGGTCACAAATCTCGCGGCAAACCGCATCCGCGACATGGATGTGCGTGGCGAACAATGGAAAAATTTCCATGAAATCAATTTTGTGAACGTCCACTACAAGCCGCTCGACGCCTCGAAGTGGCCGCTGCAACCCTCCGGCCTTCTCGGCCCCGTGACGCTCACTCCTTTGAAATTGGAGTGAGATGCGGCGACGCCGCGCGTCATGCCGCGTTCCGAAATATGGACGCCGGTTGATGCGTTCCAAATTGATGGGCAGCGCCTTGCCGCTTGTTTGCTGGACCGCGACTTTCGAGTTGGCGCAAGTGCGGCCGACTCGAAGTTTGGAATGCCGAAGGGGCGGAGCGCCGAGACTTATCTTGCGCGCGGAACGATTACCACAGGGCAGGTTGCCTTGCGCAGGACGGTTTGCGTGGTGCTGCCGATGAGCAGGTCGTAGAAGGCAGTGTGGCCGTGCGAGCCCATCACGATATAATCGGCCTTGTGTGTCTGCGCTTCCGCGAGAATCCCGGTTTGGGCGGGCCCGCTGATTTGCACGGTTTGCACGTGTTGCATGCCGCGGGATTTCAGTTCTTCGCTGATTTCGGCGAGGCGGCGCGTGGCGTGTTTTTCACTGGAGGCGATGGTTTCCTGGAAGTTTTCCATCGTGAGACCATAGTCGCTCGTGATGATCAGTGGTTGCACGACATGGAGCAAAACAATGCGCGCGTTCATGGCGGAGGCGAGGGTGGTCGCCGCTTCGATAACCCCTTTCGTGGCTTTCGAGAAGTCGATTGGAACGAGTATCGTTTTCATGGCGATTTCAGGATACGCGGGATTTGTGTTTTGGCCATGACGAAATGATGTTTTCGGAACAAAAAAATGAAAAACACGGGTGTTTCGGATGCGGGTTTTGTTGCGCGTCATTTGACGTTCGTTTTCTGCCTGCGCGACGAGTTTACCCCCTGATGCGGGGCGTGTATGTTGGCTCTGCATCATGCGACGTCTTCATGGCGGCAGTGGCTCGCTTGTAGTCCAAATATTTTGAGGCCATTAAAATGACATGGACATAGCCCGTGTTTTTGAGCAAAACATAGGCCTGTTCCTCAATGATATGAATTCCCCATACACTCTCGGCAGTTGTGCTAGGTTTATCTTAGGAGTGGTTCTCCTTTTTGGCCTCGCTTCTTTTTCACCTGCCGTTGCTCAGACTAGGCTCGGCATCAAGGCTGCGCCCAATGCTACGAATGGCGAGATCGTTGAGCTGCCGCGCTACACCGTCACTGATTCGCGCATCCTTCCGCCGCCCGAATCTTGGCGCCATGCCACGTTACCCGGCTACGAAATTCTCTCCAATGCCCGCGATTTCACCACTCAAAGTTTTCTGAAGGATTTTCAGCAACTCCAAACCGCCATCGGAATTGTATGGCCGACGCTGGTAGACAACAGAGCCAACATTCCCACTCTGATAATCCTTTGCGCGCGGGGAAACTCCTTTCAACAATTCGTTCCGGAGGATGCCGATCCCAGCGTTTTTATCACACGCACCAGCTTATTTGTGGAGGACAAGGAGCGCGGGGCCATTGTAATCGACTTTACCATGCAGGAAGTGTTCGAAGACCAAATACTTGAAGATAGCGAGGGACAGAAAATTTCCGCAATGAGCGATCCTTATGGTGAGTTTTACCGCCAATACTCGCGGTTTCTTATGCGCCATGCAAACGGCGGCGTGCCTCTCCCTGAATGGTTGGAGGAGGGCTTATCCCGTCTTTTCACCACGCTCGATTTTCGCAAAAAATGGATCGAATTTGGAAAAGTGGAGCACGGCTTTAGTCAAGCTGTAGCATCCAGTCTCGAACCGGGCGGCGGATGGATTCCTGACGGCACAGAAGATCTCAATGAAATCGATGCTGGGGGTGGTTGGTGGAATGCCACTCCGCATTCGCCAGCCGCTAATATTGGGGGCAGGCCCGAAGGTGGTCGAACCACAACCAAGAGCAGGAGGGAGCGGCACGGCGCCATCTTTTCATTCGACAAAATGTTCGATTACGAAAAAGGGAAATCGATAACACTCAATCAAAGTCGCTGGAGCAACCAGTGTTTCGCTTTTGTTCACATGTGCATTTACGGGTTGGAGAAAAAATATCAAAAACAATTTATCAAATTTGCGCTACGCGCGTGCAAGGGGCCGGTGGGCGAAAATGATTTCAAGGAATGCTTCAACCGCAGCTATGAGCAGATGGCCACCATGTTGAGCATGCATGTGGATACGCTCGCGCAACAATCGGTTCTGTTCAAGGTCAAGCGAGGAATGGAGGGATTGCCTGATCCAATGCCGGTCGAATTGCGCGAAGCCACGCAGGCCGAGATCGGGCGCATCAAGGGCGAGGCGCTTCGCCTTGCCGGGCATGCAGATGCCTCGCGCGAGGCGTTTATCGTCCCCTACCTGCGTCAGGAGCGTGACGCAGGGTTGCTTGCCTCGCTTGGTTTGCTCGAATCGCTTGAGCAACGCGACGCGCGTGCGCGCAAATTCCTCGAGGCCGCGGCCAAGGAAAACGTCGTGCGTCCGCGTGCTTATGTGGAGCTTGCGCGCCTGCGGCTGAACGAGGCGCTGGCCGCCCCGGCGGGGGCCAACGGCAGGCTTAGCGCGACGCAAACCGCCAGCGTGCTCGAGCCGCTTTTCACGGCGCGCACGCAGCCGCCGCCGATGGAGGATGTGTATTCGCTCATTGGATACACGTGGATGTGCAGCGACGCGACGCCCAAGGAGTCCCATCTCGAGGTGTTGCTCGAGGGCGCGTTAATATTCCCCGGGAGCGCGCGTATCATGCATCATGCCGCCACACTCTACGCGCTCCACGGCAGCAACAAGACTCTGGCGAAATCACTTGTCGACATGGGCGTCAGGATATCGCCCGACCAGGAAACGCGGGAAAGTTTCGAATCACTTCGCGGCAGGTTGAATTAGACTCGGCGGCGGTGGGGCAAATTTCAAAAGATGCGCCACCTTTTTTCATTATCAGGTTTGCTCTAAAGATTCCTTCTCCATTCAATGGATCCTCTCTGCATCAAATCCATTCACGGTATCGGATTTATCCTTGGTCTGGCCTTGGTTCTCAGCTTGGCCGTGCATACGAGCGCCAGTGCGCAAAGGGGGCTCAACATCAAGGCTGCGCCCGATGGCGAAATTGTCGAGCTGCCGCGCTATACCGTCACTGATTCGCGCATCCTTCCGCCGCCCGAATCTTGGCGCCATGCCACGTTGCCCGGCTATGAAATTCTTTCCAATGCATCCAGCCGCGCCACGCGCAGGTTTTTGGAGGATTTCCAGCAACTCCAGAAAGCTGTTCAGATTGTCTGGCCCACGCTAGTCGATAATAAAATCAATATTCCTACGCTCATCATCATTTGCGGAAAGGGAAATTCCTTCGCCCCTTTTGCGGAAAAAGCGAAGGAGGCTGGTGTTTTCATCACACCGACAAGTCTTTTTGTGGAGGACAGGGAGCGCGGGGCCATTGTCATTGATTTCTTTTTGCAAGAAATGACTGAAAGTGGGGTGTTCTCATCGCTCAACGATCCCTCACTTGCAGGGATGTTTGGCGACTCTGTCGATGAACCAGTCGGCATCCTGGCCGAAGAGACAACAAATGGTTCCTCCGCATCGGGTATTGACCCTTACCAAGAGTTTTACCGCCAGTATGCGCGATTCCTCATGCGTCGCGCCAACAACAATAAACCGATTCCTCCGTGGCTTGAAGAGGGGCTTTCCCGGCTTTTCGCAACACTTGATGTGAGGAAAAAGGCCATTGAGTTCGGACGTGTTGAATATTTTGGCGGAGGAAAGATATTCAGCATGGGCGCGATGGCGGGGGATGGCGCAGCGGAGAGGGAGGCGTTCACTCCCGTTTTTGTTGCATTCGGCCACCTCGACTCTTTGAGCGAAATCATCGACTATGACCCCGAGGGTGATATGCCGCGTCCTTCTGACTGGGGCGATGCCAGTTTCGCCTTCGTTCACATGTGTCTTTATGGTCATAAAAAAAAATACCAGAAGGCGTTTCTCACTTTTTCCCGGCGCGCGATGACCGGCCCTGTGACGGAGGACGATTTCAAGGAATGTTTTGGTCGCACATACAAACAAATGACCATGATGCTGCGCGGGTATGTTGATGCCTCCGACCATGGTTCCATTCTGTTCAAGGCGAAGAAAGGCACGGATGGATTGGGCGACCCTCCTCCTATTGAAATTCGCGAGGCCACGCAGGCCGAGATTGGGCGCATCAAGGGTGAGGCGCTTCGTTTGGCCAACAACATGGAAGCCTCGCGCGAGGCATTCATCATTCCCTACCTGCGCCAGGAGCGTGACGCAGGGTTGCTTGCCTCGCTTGGTTTGCTCGAATCGCTTGAGCAACGCGACGCGCGCGCGCGCAAATTCCTCGAAGCCGCGGCCAAGGAAAACGTTGTGCGTCCGCGTGCTTATGTGGAGCTTGCGCGCCTGCGGCTGAACGAGGCGCTGGCCGCCCCGGCGGGGGCCAACGGCAGGCTTAGCGCGGCGCAAACTGCCAGCGTGCTTGATCCTCTGTTTACGGCCCGCAATCAGCCGCCGCCGATGGAGGATGTGTATTCGCTCATTGGATACACGTGGATGTGCAGCGACGCGACGCCCAAGGAGTCCCATCTCGAGGTGTTGCTCGAGGGCGCGTTAATATTCCCCAGGAGCGCGCGCATCATGCATCATGCCGCCACACTCTACGCTCTCCACGGCAGCAACAAGACCCTGGCGAAATCGCTTGTCGACATGGGAGTCAGGATATCGCCCGATCAGGAAACGCGGGAAAGTTTCGAATCACTTCGCGGCAGGTTGGAGCAGGAGCATGTTCAGGCTGCAAATTGATGAGGCATTTCTCCGCTTGTCTGATTCCGCGGAAGCGGCAACATGCTGTGCTTTCAACCTTATTCCCCTCGCATGCACATGAACAAAATCATTCCGGCACTCCTGTTGTTTTTCGCTTCGCATATCGCCTTGGCGGACAATCTGTATATTGCGTCGTTTAACATTCGCACCGACGCCGCCTCCGATTATAAAAAATTCGACGGCTGGTCGCAGCGCGTTCCCGTCATTTCCAGTCTCATCCGTTTTCACGATTTTGATTTTGTCGGCACGCAGGAGGTGAAACCCAACCAGCTCGCGGACATGCTCAAGCTCATGCCGGAATACGCACACATCGGCGTCGGCCGCGACGATGGCACGGAGAAGGGCGAGCACTGCGCCCTGTTTTATAAAAAGGACAAATACACGCTGCTCGAGCAGGATACTTTCTGGCTTTCCGAAACCCCCGGCATCGCCGGAAGCAAGGGCTGGGACGCCCGATACGCGCGCATTTGCACCTGGGGTAAATTCCAGTCCAAAACCGGTGCGAAGCAAACCGTGTATATCTTCAACCTGCACATGGACCACAAGGGCGTGCAGGCGCGCGAGGAGAGCGCAAAGCTCGTGCTCAAAATGATGAAATCGATCGCCGGTAAATCGCCCGCCCTCATCATGGGCGACTTCAACGTGACGCAAATAAGCGCCCCCTATGCCGTTCTCGCAAAGTCGAATTACGTGACCGATTGTTTCGACGCCGCGCCGATTAAGCACCTCCCCAACGGCACCTTCAACGGTTTCAACGTAAACCGTCGCACCGACGAACGCATCGATCATATTTTTGTGACAAAACAATTCACCGTCGAGCGCTACGCGATTCTAGGTGAATGTTATTGGATTCCGGTTCCCAAGGAGTTGATGAAGGAGGGCGACACCGAAAAATCGCTTGCGAAAAAAGGCCTGCCCAAGCTCCCGTCCGATCACTTCCCCGTCGCGGTTAAGGTGCGCTTGGCCGAGTAATCTTTCGACGCGCCTGGCGCTTCCAGTCGCCGGCGCGTTTTGAAAATCTTACTGCCTTCCTGGCGTTAACTTCTGGTTGTCTTCACACCCGTATTTTGCGCTGTTCAGCGGGGGCGGGTGCGGGCAAGTTACGCATATGCGCTTCAATATTATTTCCCGAATTGGTTTATTCTTCGCATTGGCAATCAGCGGTGTTGTCGGCACTGCTCTGGCAGAAACTCCGTTGCGAGTGGTCAGCTACAACATCCATGCCGGGCGGGGAATGGACAAGCAGCTCGACTTGGCGCGCATCGCCGGGGTTTTGCGGCAGCTTAATGCCGACGTAATCTTGTTGCAGGAAGTGGATGTGCGCACCAAGCGTTCGGGCGGCGTTGACCAGGCGACGGAATTGGGGCGGATGCTGGGAATGCGCTCCTATTTCGCGAAGGCCATGAGTTATGGCGGCGGCGAATACGGAAACGCGGTTTTGTCGAAACTGCCGTTTGCGCACACGTCCACGCTGGCGCTTGTGGGCGGGGTCGAGCCGCGCTCGGCGGGAATCGTGGAAATCGTGCTGCCCCGAATCGGCGCGAAGGATGCGGCGGCAGCGAACAATGGATTTCGGGTCATGTTGGTGAGCGTGCATCTGGATCACAAAAAAAAGGAAACGCAGATGGAGCATGCGAAACTGATTTCGACGGAAGTGGCGCGCCTGATGGATAAGAACTCATCGGTGGTGGCAATCTGGGGCGGAGATTTCAACGCGAGGGAAACCTCGCCGATTTGGGATGCGCTAGGAAAGGAACACAACTGGTCGATGCCTAAAAAACACGAAACGGCGAAAGCAACATTCCCTTCTCACAATCCAAAATCGGAAATTGACTGGTTCTTATACCGGACGCGCGGAACAAAAAAAACGACACTTGCGGTGCGGGAATACAAGGCGGTCTCAGAGCCTATGGCCTCGGATCATTGTCCCGTGGTGTTTGCCGTGGAGCTGCGCGACGGGCGGTAAGGCGCCCGGCCTTGGGTGCGCCGCGATTGGAATCAATTTCCTCATAACTCGACTTGCTTCGATACAAGTCGATCTGCGTCGATTCATGTCGAGGGGACGCGTGACGCCCTACCGCTTGAAGAACGAGTCGAGCGCGTTGAGGCTTTTTAGCGGGGCGGATTTTTTTCCGGGGGCGGGCGTCGTCGAAATGAGCGGCTTGGGCGCGGGCGGCGTGGCCGCGGCGGATGCGCCGGACGGAGGCGCGCCGGTTTTTCTCAGCGCGGCCAGCGCGCGGTCGAGTTTCACGGCAGAGACGGGCCCGGCGGTGCCGAGTTCCTGCGCGAAGAGGCTCACTCGGAATTCCTCGACGAGCCAGCGGAAGGTTTGCGCTTCGGGGCGCGGGGCGGCGGCGAGCGACGCGACGGCTTTTTCGTAGGGCGCGAGTTGCTTGGCGCGCTCGGCGTCCTTCGCGGGGTTTTGTTTGTGGCGTTCGGCGCGCAGGCGCATCGCCTTCAGGTAGCGCGGGAATTGCGAGAGGCGTTCGAGCGTGACGGACGGGTCTTGCAGAAAATTTTCCGAGACGAGCGAGGCCGCGTCGCGCGCGAGCGTGGCGTGCGCGCCGGGGAGGACTTGGAGCGTGACGCGCGCGGTGAGGATTTCGCGAAGCAGTTCGGTGAGGCGCGGGATGATCGTGCGCACGTCGTGCGTGGCTTGCGTCGCGGCAGCGGCGAAGGCGGATGCGGTGAGCGCGCGCACACGCGCGGGGTCGCAGATGTGGCGGCGCAGGAGCGCGAAGGCGCCGGCCTGGAGTTTTTCGAAGGAGAGAAAGGATGCGGCGAGCGGGGCGAGGGAGCGGAGGCTTTTGGCAAGGTCGCGCTCCGTCCAGGCGAGCTCGTATTTGAGGTGGAGTTCGAGGAGGCGGAATAGGCCGCGCCGGGTTTCCCCGCGCGCGTTTTCGGGTGTGCGAAAGAGGCGGAGCGAGACGCCGTCGGGTGTTTGCGCGGCAGGGGTGGCCCGCCCGCGGGGTTGTTTGCCTGGCGGAACGGGCGCTGACTGGCCACTGCACAATCCCGGATACGCCTCGACGGGGACGCCGGCGAGGTCGCCGATGATGATGCGCTCGGGGATGTCGCCGAAGGCCCATGTCTCGGCGGGCGGTTTTTCGTGGCGTTTGCGCGCGCGTTTCCACATGGCGGGATCGTCGCGCGAGACGGCGGCGCTGACTTCGCGGGTGCGGGCGCCGAGCGCGGCGCGGATTTCGTCGAGTTCGCGGCTGGCGCAGATTTCCCCTCCGTCGTCGTCGAGCACGCGGACGCGGACGCGGAGGTGGTCGGGCGGCGGTTTTTGCGCGAAGGTGACGACGGGGATTTGAATGTTAAAGCGCTCGGCGATTTGCGCGGCGAGGGATTCGGCGATGGTTTCGCGGCGGCCGGTGAGGCGGTCTCGCAAGGTGATTTGTGCGGCGAGCGTTTTTGCGGTTTCGGCGAGGGGCATGAACGCGCGGCGGAGTTCCTTGGGCACGGCGCGCAGGTGGTGCTCGACCTTGGCTTCGAGGTGCCCGGGCACGGCCCAGTCGAGCGCGGCGGGCGTGAGCGCCTCGGCTTCGCGGATGTTGACTTGGATGGTGACGCCGTCGTCGGCCTGACCGGGCTTGTAGGCGTAGGAGAGCGGGAGCGCGCGGTTTTCGAGGGGGACGGTTTCGGGGAAGGCGAGGGTGTCGTGCCGGAGTTCCTCGGGCGCGCGCAGGTCCTCGATTTGCATTTCGAGGAAATGCGGGTCGCGCGGTTTGCGTTCGCGGACGAGGGTTATGAGTTCGGGGACGGCGGACACGGCTGAATGTTGAATGCGGATTTCGGAATGCGGAATTACAGACCGAGGCAGGGCTTGTTGTGCCGCTTGCGTCTGGGATTCCGCATTCCGCATTCCGAAATCCGCATTCAACCCGAGGCGCTCGGCGTAAAACCGGTAGACGCCTTCGTCGAGGTTCATGTAGCGGTTGTCGCGGGCGCGGGTGAGGAGGTCCTCGACTTTTTCGCGAATGGCGCGGTTGTGGATGAGGAAGTCGAAGGGCCAGGTGATGGTGTCGTTGACGAGCGCTTCGCGGATGAATATTTCGGTGGCTTCGCGCGGGTTGATTTTGCCGTAGCCGACGGCGCGGGTTTCGAGTTCGAGGCCGTGGAGGCGCGTGCGTTGCTTGATGAGGACGCGGCCTTTTTGCTCGTCCCAGAAGGGTTTGCTGTGGGTGCGCTTGAGGAGGTGCTCGCCGAGTTCGATCGCCCATTGCGGGTCGATGCGGGCGCAGGTGCGCGCGTAGAGGCGCGTGGTTTCCATGATTTCGGCGGCCATCAGCGCGGCGGGCGCCTTTTTGTTGCGCGCGTCGTTGCCGCGCGTCGATGACGCGTCTTTTCGTTTCGGCTCGTCGCGGGTGAAGAGGACGGAGCCGGGGAAGATGGCGACGCGGCGGTCGTGCGTGGACTTGTATCCGCCGCGCTCGTCGTCGCGGAGCGCTATGTTGCCGAGCAGGCCGGAGAGGATGGAGCGGTGGATGGCGCGGTAGGCGGGCGTGCCGTAGTGGAGGGGGACGCCGCCTTCGCGCGCGAGGCGTTTGGCGTCGAGTCCGTCGGCGACGGAGCTGGGGCGTTTGCGAAAGTCGTTGCGGGTGGTGAGGACTTCGAGGAGTTGCGCGTGGATGTCGCGCCATTCGCGCATGCGGGTGTAGCTGAGAAAATGCTCGCGGCAGAATTTGCGCAGGCGCGACTGGGTCATCGTTTCGAACTGGTCGTGAAAGGTTTCCCATATGTTGAGGAGCGTGAGGAAATCGGAATCGGCGTGGGCGAAGCGGCGGTGCGCGGCGTCGGCCTGGGCTTGTTTTTCGAGGGGACGTTCGCGCGGGTCCTGGATCGAAAGGCCGGCGGCGATGATGGCGACTTCGCGCACGCATTTCTCCTTGCGCGCCTCGAGGATCATGCGGCCGACGGTGGGATCGACCGGCAGGCGGGCGAGTTCGCGACCGAGGGGGGTGAGGGAATGTGGTTCCGAGCGAAGCGACATGCCCGCCATGCGGATTTCGGAATGCGGAATGTCGGACTTTGGCGGGGTGGAATGTGCCGCTTGCGTCTGTAATTCCGCATTCCGCATTCCGAAATCCGCATTCGCCAGCGCTCCCAGCTCGTCGAGCAACGCGTAGCCGGCGCGGATCGATTTCGCGGCGGGCATGTTGATGAAGGGGAAGCGTTCGATGTCGCCGAGGCCGAAGGCCTTCATGCGGAGGATGACGTCGGCGAGGTTGGCGCGCTGAATTTCGGGCTGCGCAAAACGGGGGCGGTCGTTGTAGTCGTTTTCCGAATACAGGCGGACGCACACGCCCTCGGCGACGCGGCCGCAACGGCCCTTGCGCTGGTCGGCGCTCGATTGCGCGATTTCCTCGATGGGGAGGCGGCGCGTGCGCGCTTGCGGGGCGTAACGGCTGACGCGCGCGAGGCCGGTGTCCACGACGAAGCGGATGCCGGGAATGGTGAGCGAGGTTTCGGCGATGTTGGTCGAGATGACGATTTTGCGGCGTTGCGTGGGCGCGAAGACGCGCTGCTGTTCGGTGTTGGAGAGGCGGCCGAAGAGGGGGATGATTTCGCAGTTTTTCAGGCGCGCGGAGGCGGAGCGGCCGCGGCCTTCGAGGAGGTCGGTGGTTTCGCGGATGTCGCGCTCGGCGGGCATGAAGACGAGGATGTCGCCTCCCGCGCCGGTGTCGGTTTCGCGGACGATGCGCTCGACGGCCTCGACGGCGCCGTCGATGTAGTGGAGCGCCTCGGCGCGGGCGTTTTTGTCGTTTTCGTCGGAGGCGGAATCGGAGCCGAGGTCGTCGAGCGGTGCGTAAATGACTTCGACGGGATAGGTGCGGCCGGAGACTTCGATTATCGGGGCGTCGTCGAAGGCTTTTGAAAACATCTCCGTGTCGATGGTGGCGGAGGTGATGATGATTTTGAGCTCGGGGCGCTTGAAGCGGAGGTTGCGGAGGTGGCCGAGGAGGAAGTCGATGTTGAGGGAGCGCTCGTGCGCCTCGTCGAGAATGACGGTGTCGTAGGCGCGGAGCATGGGGTCGCTCTGCACTTCGGCGAGGAGCATGCCGTCGGTCATGAACTTGATGACGGTGGCGCGTGAGGTGCGGTCGTCGAAACGGATTTTGCAACCGACTTCGCGTCCCCAGTTGACGTTGAGTTCCTCGGCGACGCGGCGCGAGATGGAGAGCGCGGCGACACGCCGGGGTTGTGTGCAGGCGATTTGCCCGTGCGAACCGCGTCCGGCGGCGAGGCACATTTTGGGGATTTGCGTGGTTTTGCCGGAGCCGGTTTCACCGGCGAGGATGACGACTTGGTTTTGCGCGATGGCGGCGGTGATTTCGTCCGCGCGCGCGCTGATGGGCAGTTCCGGCGGGAATTCGAGCCGGAAAGGGAAGGGGGTTCGGCCTTCAACGGGCGGTTGGGAGGAATCTGATGAATTATCGGTCACGCAGAGGGAAATTAAGAATTAAGATTTGAGAAGTAAGAAGCCGGAAATGTTGGGGCGAAAGTTTTCTCGTTTTGCATTTTGGTGAATTGGCGGATTGTCCTTCTTAAAATCGTCATTCTTGATTCTTAGTTTTCCACCATGCCAGCCAAGCCTCCACCCATTCCCGAACTCGTTTACCAACGCGTAATGAAAGTCGCGCGGTTCGACGGCCACATGATCATGTGGATCGCCGGTATCGGGGCGCTCTTGGCCGCGGCGGGCGGTAACTACACAGCTGCGATGGTGGCGTGCCTCGTAGCGGGCACGGGCGCGATGGAGATACAAGGTTCGCAACAACTGGCGCGCGGTGACGAAATGGGCGTCAACTGGCTGGTTCGAGCGCAATTGCTGCTCATGTTTGTGATACTCGCCTATGCGACATGGCAGCTCACGCATTTCAACGAGGAATTCTACCGGGAATTGATTCCGCAGTTTCGAGAATACACGGAACAGGCAAGCAGGCGCTACAAGGTGGACAATCCTTATGACGCGCTCGACGACGCGCAGCTCATGCTATTGTTCCGGATGTGCCACACGCTGCTTTACGCAACGGTGGGATTTGTGACGTGCATATATCAGGGTTTGATGGCCCGGTATTATCACAAGCGCCGCGCGGCAATCGCACAGGCGCTGGACGGACTTTACGGGATGGAATGAGGCGCGCGCGGAATCAGCCAGCATAAACCGAACTTGTGAACACTCAAAAACACTGGGGCGAGTGCCGTGGTGTTTGAGTGTGTGTGTGTAAACTTGGCCGGGCAATGATGTCGGGCGCGCACGGGCGGTTTCTTTTTTCTCCGCGGCCTTGGGTTATTTGACCATGGCGGCGGATTCAATTGCGCGAACTCCGGGCTTTGGGTTTACCGCTGATTCAATCAGCGCCGCGGCAATCCGGTCCGCCGGGTTGACTCGCCAGCGGCGCGGTAGCAGAAAACCGAACGCCGTCAGTCCGGCGACAAGCATCCGCTCTCCAAGGCGAAACTCCCGGCGCTTGCCGCCGATCACTCCGGGGCGCACATGCGTCAGGGATTCGAAGCCGACGGCCGCCAGATCGCGTTCCAATTCACCCTTCACCCGGTTGTAGAAAATCCGCGAGCCGGCGCTTGCGCCGATGGCCGAGTTCAGCGCATAGGCCGGTGTGCCGTGCCGTTTCGCCAGCCGCGCCACGGCGAGCGGGTAATCATAATCCACGCGCCGGAACGCCGCCTGCGAGCCGGCCTTGCGGATCGTCGTGCCGAGCGTGCAAATGACGGCGTCCGCCCGCCACCAGTCCGCGTCGGCCGGGAGGTTGTCGAAATCGACCAGGGGCGCGCGGAGTTTTGGGTGCGCGTCCGGTGCGCGACGGCCCGGCGCCGTCACAGCGCTTATGCGCGGGTCGGCGAGCGCCATGCGCAAAACGTGGCTTCCAACAAGTCCGGTTGATCCGACAAGAAGTAGTTTCATGTGCAAGCGAGTGTCGGCATTATTCGGCGACGTGGATTGGGTTGCCGTCGAGGATTTTTGCGGGGTTGGCCGGGTCGCGTTTCCAAATGTAGAGCGGCGGATGCGCGGGGGCGCGGTCGAGTTGCTTGAAGAGGGCGGTGGCGTCGCGTTTGTAGAGGGTGAGGTCGTTGACGCCGTCGGCGTCGCAACTGCAGATCGCGGCGTGCGCCTTGTGGATGCGGGGACGGCCGATGATGCGGGCGGCTTGGGAATGCGGAACTCGGAGTTCGGAATGCGGTTCAGAGCGAAGCGAAAAGCCTGACATGTTGGTGGGCGCGGATTTTTTTTGGAGGACGAGAAAACTGTAGGGGAGGCTGCGCAGATCGACACCGGCTCGTTTGCCGAATTTCACCCAATCCGAATCGGCGTAGATGTTGCGCGGGGGCTCGGCAAAATTGTGGCACCAGTGGCGTTCCGCGCCGGGTGCGAGGAGTCCGCAGGGCGCGGCGTGTGCGCAGGGGGCGATGATGTCGAAATCGCCGCGCAATTTTTCGCGCACTGACACGAGCGCGCGGCTGTCGGCATGCGTGCCGGGTTCGACCCAGATGACCGCCTCGGCGCGGCGGGCGAGGGCGGTGAGTTCGGCGAGCGCGGCGTCGGAAAGTTCGTTGATGACGTGGCTGAGGAGGAGGACAAATGCGGAAGGTGGAGTGCGGAGCGCGGAGTGCTCGATCTTCAAGTCGGGGAAATCGCGGCGGGCGACTTGCGCGGCGTAGTCGCGCGCGAGGGGCGAGTGATCCCAGAGGTGCAATGTGTCGAAGTTTTCCGGCCCGAAGGCGCGCAGCACGCGGCGCGAGGCGATGCCGCTGCCGCATCCCCAGTCGAGGAGCGTGCGCGCGGGGGCGGGCGGCGTCCAGTTGCGACGGCGGAGTTCGGAGAGGACGGAGTCCCATTTCCAGCCGATGCGTTCGGCGTAGGTCATGTCGTAGTTGGCGAGGTCGGCGGGCGTGCGCCAATAGGGGCCGCTGGCGGCGGTTCCCTTGATGAAGCCGTCGCGCAATCGGTCGAGCGCCTGCCAGTCGAGTTGTGTCCAATCCATGCCGGTTAGAGAGGCGTTTTGCGGCGGAGTGACAAGCCGGTTTGTGCGTTTGCGCCTGGGAGCGCGGGCATCTTGCCGCCCGTTTGGAGGCTTGCGCGGCGCGGTGTGCCGCGCCGTCTTGCGGGCAGGATGCCCGCGTTCCCGGGTGCAAGCGTGGTTTGAGCAAAATTTTGAGATGCGTCCGTTTTTCCACGCCGGTTATTTCTTGTCTTCAAAAATGGCCGCGGTTGCGTGATAAGTTTTCTGATATGTCCGCAAACAACACACAGGCTGCGAAACTTGTTTTGGATATCCGCGCCGAACTCGGCGAGGGGCCGATTTGGGATGCGCGGACAAACGCGCTGCTTTGGGTGGATATCGAAGGCAGGCGCGTGTGCCGGTTTGATCCGGCGGCGAATGGCGGGCGCGGCGAAAATCGCGAGTGGCCCGTGGGCTCGATGCCGGGCACGGTGGCGCCGACCGAACGCGGCGATTTGCTGGTGGCGTTGAACGAGGGCGTGGCGCGGTTCGACATGGCGGACGGGCGCGTGGAAATGCTGTGCGCGCCCGACGGGTTTGATCCGTCGGTGACGCGTTTCAACGACGGCAAGTGCGATCCGCGCGGGCGCTTTGTCGCGGGGACGACGTCGCTGCAAGGGAAGCGCGGTGCGAGCGCGTTGTATGTGGTGGAGGCAACAGGTGCGAATGGAAGCGCGCCGGTGATGCGGCAAATTCTCGGCGGCGTTTCGATTTCAAACGGACTGGCGTGGAGCGCGGACGGGCGGAGTTTTTATTACATAGACACGCCGACGCGCGAGGTGGCGGTGTTTGATTACGACTTGGATCGCGGCGAACTCGGGGCGAGACGCGTGGCGTTTCGTGTGCCGGACGCGCTGGGTTATCCGGACGGGATGACAATCGACGCGGAGGGAATGCTGTGGGTTTGCCTGTGGGGCGGGGCGGCGGTGACTCGCTGGAATCCGGCGAACGGCGAATTGCTCGCGAAGCACGAGGTGCCGGCACTGCATGTGACTTCGTGCGCGTTTGGCGGACCGGATTTGGCGACGCTGTATATCACGACCGCACGGGTGGACACGGCTGCGGATGTGCTCGCGAAATACCCGCAACGCGGCGGGATTTTTTCGCTGCAACCGGGCGTGCGCGGCGGGCGGGCGTTTGAATTTTCGGGGTAGAAATAGAAAAGTGTAAAACGGGGATTTCTACAAAACTCTGACTAGCTGAATCACAAAAACCAGAAACGTGCTCATAATGCATAGAACGGTCAAGGGGAGCGCATATTTATATGCGTAAACAATGAGGTCGTCCTTGGCATTCAACTTCAGATTCTTGTTTTCGAGGAGATAATGCCATGTGCCGCCCATGCTGGTTCCTGTTATTCCGCGTGTTGTTTTTATATTTATATAAATATACCTTTTCAGAAGAATGGTAATAACAGTTAACACGAATGTGAAACACGCCATTATGATTACGATAACCATTGGCAGATTTCGGGATTATCAAATGATTCGGCGGGCGGGAAAATCCGGCGCGCGTGTTTTTTAAAATGGCTGCGTGCGCTGGCAGAATTGGAGGGCGAGGCCCCAGGGGTCGCGCATCATGAGGAGGGCGTTGCCGTTGGGAGTCTCCTCAACAAAGAAGGTGGCTCCGGCTTTTTCCAGGCGGGCGCGGTCGGCCTTGGTGTCGGTCGAGACGAAGGCGACGTGGAGGACGAGCGGGGGCTGGTTGGCGTAATCGGGATAGGGCGCGGCGGGGTTGCTGTAGATTTCGATGAAGACGCGGCCGGTTTCGTCGGCAAGGAAATGCGTGTGCGGCGCGGCTTCGACGCGGCGGGCGACCGTGAGGCCGAGGTGCTCGACCCACCATGCGGCTTGGGCGCGGGCGTCGGGAGAGTTGATGGCGAAGTGTTCGAATTTCATATCGGAGGTGGTTTGTTTATTAGGATTGGGTGAAAAACTGCACGATTTTGGCGCGCACTTCCTCGCCGCCGTCGTCGAGGAGGTAGTGGCCGACGTCGGGGAAGTGGTGCGTGGCGGCTTCGGGGTAAACTTTGCGCCAGCGGTTGTAGAAGTGATCGTTGAAACAGAAGTCGGCGCCGCCCCAGACGATGAGTTTCGGGTTGGCGACGAGGAGCGGGAGGTTGCGCTCGATGGCGGTCAGCGTGGCGTGGGTGGGGTGTGCGGGCGACATGGGGATGTCGCGGACGAATTCGTGCACGGCGACGCGGTTGGCCCAGTTGTTGTGGGGGAAAAGATAGGCGCGTTTTTCGTCGGGGGTGAGTTTGCGACGGTGCATGGTCATCCATGTGGCGGGCCATGCGAAGCCGTTGAAACCGCGGACGATCAGGGCGCCGATGCCGAGGGGCGCGCGGCAGAGGCCGATGCGCGCGGGCATGTGAATGTCGGGGAACGCCGCCGTATTCAGAATTGTGATACGCCCGATTTTTTCGGGATGGCGCGTGGCGAAGCCGAAGCCGATTGCGCCGCCCCAATCGTGAACGATGAGGTGAATGCGGCGGAGGTTGAGCGATGCGACGAGCGTCTCGATGTCGGCGATGCGTTGCGCGAGTGTGTAGGGATAATCGCGGGCGGAGGGTTTTTCGGAAAGGCCCATGCCGATGTGATCGGGGGCGATGCAGCGGAGCGAGGGCGAGAGGGCGCGGATGATGTCGCGATAAAAAAACGACCACGTGGGATTGCCGTGAAGCATGAGCACGGCTTCGTCGGTGCGCGGGCCTTCGTCGGCGTAGTTCATGCGCGCGCCGCGGGGCGTGACGAAGGTGTTTTGTGCAAAAGGATAGAGGGCGCGGAGCCAGTCGGGGCGGGAGGAATGCGGATTGCGGATTGCGGAGTGCGGATTGCCGGACTCGGGCGAATGAACGGGTGTTTCGTTTGTCTGCGATTGCGGATTGGCGAAAGGTTGTTCTTTCGGAATTTCGTTTCCGTGTGGCGGCGCGTCATTCCGCATTCCGCAATCCGCATTCCGCATTTGTGTGTCGTTGTTCATCACCATTCGACTCCGAGCATGAGGCAGTTGAGGCCGCTGCCGATTCCGAGGAGGGCGACGCGGTCGCCGGGTTTGACGGCGGAGTTTTCGGCGGCGAGGGCGAGCGTGACGGGGAGCGAGGCGGAGCCCATGTTGCCGAGTGTTTCAAAGGTGGAGAAATCCTTGGCGAGATCGAGTCCGACGGTTTCGTAGAGTTTGCGGCGGTGCACGGATCCGACTTGGTGGCAGATGTAGCGGTCAATGCCGGCGGTGTCCCATGCGGTGGCGGCGGTGAAGTCGGCCCAGGTTTCGCGGGCGAGGCCGACGCCGGCGATGAGGAGTTGCTCGGAGTCGGTTTGCATGGCGAGGGCTTCGGCGCCGTGGGTGTCGCCCTGGCAGAGGTCGTTGTATTGCGTGGCGGCGCGCCCGGCTCCGCCGATGAGTCGCGGGGCGCGGCTGCCGGCGGGGAGGAGCGAGCGGTGGCAGAGGATGGCGGCGACGGCTCCGGAGCCGATGGTGAGGTTGGCGAAATAGGGTTTGATTTCGTTGCGGTTGAGCGGCGCGGTGGTGAGGTGCGCGAGGGTTTGCTCGATGAGGGGGCGTCCGTTTTCGCCGGAGACGATCATGCCGGCGCCGATCTGGCCGGATTCGATGAGACCGGCGAGGATGACCATGCTGTTGAGAAAACCGAGGCAGGCGTTGGAGACGTCGAAGATTTGCGCGCGGGCGGCGAGGCCGATTTTGCGGTGGGCGAAGGAGGCGGTGGCGGGTTCGAGCATGTCGCGGCAAACGGCGGCGTGCGTGAACATTTCGATTTGCTCGGCGCGGAGGGAGGATTTGGCGAGCACGGCGCGTCCGGCGGCGGCGCTGGCGTCGGATGCGCGCGTGTGCGCGGGCCAGTGGCGGCGCTCGCGAATGCCGGTCATGAGTTCGAGGCGGCCGAAGGGCAGGCGCAGGCGTTCGTAGAGCGGGCGGAGTTGTTCCTCGATCGCGGCGGATGTCCAGACTTCGTCTGGCAGCGCGATGGCGAGGGATTCGATGTGGGTGTTTGCGAAAATCATGAATGGGTGGCGGAGTGTGCGAGCGCTAGAAATTCCAAATTTCAGTGATCAAATTCCAATAGAATTCCAGATTCCAGTATTTAAATTCCAAGAGGCGAGGCTGCGCCTCGTCCGGCGTCGGGACGCCGCCGCTCCTTGTGCAGGCGCGAGTTTGGTGCGATTTGTTTTTTGGAATTTGATCACTGGAATTTGGAATTTCCACCGGCGCCAACCGGTGGCTCGGGTCGCATTGCGAGTTTGATGATTTCGGCGTCGTAGAAGTTGCCGCCAAGGCCGGCGTCGATGGTGAGCGTGGTGGCGTTGATGCCGCTGGCTCGCGGGCTGAGCAGGAAGACGGCGGAGTCGGCGACTTCCTGCGTGGCGAGGTTGCGTTTGCGGAGGGTGAGTTTTTCGGAGTAGAGGTAGCTTTCGATGTAGCCGGGGATGCCGGCGGAGGCGCTGGTTTTGAGCGGGCCGGCGCCGACGATGTTGAAGCGCACTTCGCGCGTGGCGGGATCGGCGGAGAAGGATTTGGCAAGGAAGCGCGAGGCGGATTCGAGCGAGGCCTTGATCGGGCCCATGTAGCCGTAGTTGTCGGGCGTGACGAGGAGCGACGAGATGCCGATGGTGACGACGGAGGCGTCGGACGCGAGGTGCTGTTTGAAGGCGCGGGCGATTTCGACGAGCGAGAAGGCGGAGATGGTCACGGCCTGGAGGAAGTCGGCGCGCTTGGTTTCGTCGAAGGGTTTCAGGCCCTCGGAGTAATTGGCGAAGGCGATGGAGTGGACGATGCCGTGTATGGGCGCGTGTCCGGCGGCGGCGATTTCGGCGGCGAGGCGCGCGGGCGCGCCTTCGTGTTCGACGTCGCAGATGAAAACGGGTTTTCCGGCGAGAAGGGTTTCGAGGGATTTTTTGCGCGCCTCGGAGCGGACGCTGTAAATGACACGCGCGCCTTGTTCCTCAAGCGTGCGCGCGATGTGCCACGCGACGCTTTTGCGATTGGCGACGCCGAAGACGACAAATGTTTTTCCGGCGATTTGGAGGAAGTCGGTGCTCATGTTGTTTCAGTTTTTCCGATTTCAGCCCTTCAGTCCTTTAGCCCTTCAGCCTTTCCTGTTTGGCCTTCGGGTGTTTTCCAGACGACGGAATAATCGACGTTCATGACGCGCGTGCCGTCGGGTTTTTTGATTGAGCCGGTCATCATGGTGAAGCCGCCGAGGGTTTCTTTTTTCCTCACGTCGATGACGATGGTGTCACCGGGATAAACGGGGGTGCGGAAGCGCACGTCGTTTATTTTGGCGAGGAGCGGCACGCCTTCGCCGGGTTTGGCGCCCGCGGCCTGCGCCTGGCGGGCCATGTAGAGCGCGCCGGTTTGGAAGACGGCCTCGCAGAGCAGCACGCCGGGCGTGATGGGCGCGCCGGGATAGTGGCCGCGATAAAAATCCTCGTCGGCGCGCCATGTGCGGCGGGCGGTGAGTCCGTCGGCGGTTTCGGCGACGATTTCGTCCACAAACAAAAACGGCGGGCGGTGCGGTATGAGTTCTGTGACTGCTTGCGTTGACATTGGTAAAAGGAGAATGAGAAGGGGCGTTTTGATGCGAGGCAAGAATCCGTTCTTTCACAAATGCGCAAAGTTGCCTACAAACACCGTTTTAATTTTGAAGACGCCGCGGAACATCCAGCTCATCGGAACCGAAGTCGCCATCGCGTGGGACGATGGCAGCGAGTCGTATTTTCAGGGCGAAAAGCTTCGCGCGGCGTCCCCGAGCGCCGAGACGCGCGGCGAAAAGGACATCCTCGGCAATCAATACGGCGGGGACGGCCCGAGGGAGTTTCCGGGCGTGACGGTCGTCGGCTGGGCGCGCGTGGGCGATTACGCGCTGCGTTTCGATTTCAGCGATGGACATAATTCCGGCATTTACAGCTACGAATACTTGCTCGAACTTGCCGGTCGATAAATCCAAAATCCTCAATCCAAAATTTCCACACACCATGAACTATCCAGCACGCACCAATAATCAGGAGATCGAGCTTGGCTCGACGTTTCAGCCGAAGTTCGGCGAGGACGGCCTCATCCCTTGCATCACGCAGGACATCACCACGGGGCAGGTCCTTATGTTTGCCTTCATGAACGCCGAGTCGTTCGCGCACACGCTCAAGACGCGCAAGGCCACCTACTGGAGCCGCTCGCGCAAAAAACTTTGGGTGAAGGGAGAGGAGTCCGGCAATGTGCAATGGGTGAAGGAAATCTACACCGACTGCGACCAGGACGTCGTCCTCGTCAAGGTTGAGCAAACCGGCTCGGCCAACGCCTCCTGCCACAACGGCTACAAGAGCTGCTTCTACCGCAAGTTCGCCGACCTCGACACTGCCGCCGCCGGCACCGAATACAAACTCGCGACAATCGCCGAACGCCTCTTCGACCCAGCGACGGTGTATAAGAAGAAGTAGTGAGTAGCGGGTAGTGAGTAGCGAGTAGATAGGTCGGCTAAATCACGCTTGCGTCCGGCTTCTACCCGCTACCCGCTACTCACTACTTTTCATTTCCGCCATGTCCGCCACTTGGGATATTCTCAAAGTCATTTCCGATCCGACTCGGGTGCGTCTGCTCGCGTTGCTGCAACACGAGGAACTCGCCGTCGCGGAAATGCAGGATATCCTCGGCATGGCGCAATCGCGCATCTCGTCGCAGCTCGCGATTTTGCGGCAGGCGGGGCTTGTCGCGGATCGCCGCGAGGGGAAGAAGTCGTTTTATTCGTCGGTCGCGCAAGCCGATCCCGCGCAAAACGCGCTCGTCAAGGCGGCGTGCAATGCCGCGGCGGGCGATCCCGCGCTTGTCGAGGATCGAGAAAATCTTGACCGCGTGCTCGCGCGCCGGCGCCAGCAATCCGAGGCGTATTTTAACCTCATCGCGGGCAAGCTCGGCAAAAACCATTGTCCAGGACGTTCGTGGGAGGCCATCGGGCATCTCGCGCTCCGTCTCACGCCCGCGATCACGATTGCCGATCTCGGGGCGGGGGAGGGGTTGATTTCGCAACTCCTCGCGCGCCGCGCCGAACGCGTTTGGTGCATCGACAATTCGCCGCGCATGGTCGAGGTCGGCACCGAGCTCGCCAAGCGCAACAAGCTCGCCAACCTCGCCTACAAACTCGGCGACATCGAGGACGTGCCGCTGCCCGACAAGTCGGTCGATCTCGCGATTCTCAGCCAGGCGCTCCACCACGCGCAGCATCCGCAAAAAGCGGTCGGCGAAGCGTGGCGTATACTCCGCCCCGGCGGACGCCTTCTCGTGCTCGACCTGAAGGCGCACACGTTCGAAAAAGCGCGCGAACTTTACTCCGACGTTTGGCTCGGGTTTCAGGAAAACGTGTTGCACGGTTTTTTGAAAAAAGCGGGCTTTCAGCAAGTCGAGGTTTCTGTCGTCGCGCGCGAGCCGATGGAGCCGTTTTTCGAAACGCTCCTAGCGAGCGGAACGAAGGCCTGACGCGCGTAGGGGCGCACCTTGCGTGCGCCCTCGTGTTTGCCCGCTTTGTGCAGGCGCGCGCAGGCAGATTTTCGCACGCGAGGGCGCACGCGAGGTGCGCCCCTACGGCGTGTTTTTTCTGCAAATCCAACTTGCGCGATGCGGCTCTGGTGAAACAATCATCCGTTTGTTCAGTCTTAGCACATTTTCAAACACACCCATCTCCACATCACAGCTTATGATTACCGGTCCCGTTTGGTCCAAGAAACTCCGCGAAGAAATTGGCAAGGCAGTCATCGGTCAGGAGGCCACCATCGAGCGGCTGCTCGTCGCCCTGCTCGCCAATGGCCACGTGCTTCTCGAGGGCATGCCCGGCCTCGCGAAAACCCTCCTCGTCAAATCGCTCGGCACCGCGCTCGGCGTGCAGTTTGAGCGCATCCAGTTCACGCCCGACCTTCTGCCGAGCGACGTCGTGGGCACGATGGTTTTCCAGCCGAAAACCGGCGAGTTCGTGTCGCACCGCGGCCCGATCTTCGCGAACCTCGTCCTTGCCGACGAAATCAACCGAGCCCCCGCCAAGGTGCAAAGCGCGCTGCTTGAGGCCATGCAGGAGCGGCAGGTCACCATCGGCGGGCAAACCCATCCGCTCCCGAAGCCGTTTTTCGTGATGGCCACGCAAAACCCCGTCGAGCAGGAGGGCACTTATCCGCTTCCCGAGGCGCAAACCGACCGCTTCCTTTTCAAGCTCATCGTCGACTACCCGAGCAGCGACGAGGAATCGCAAATGATGCAGCGCTGGGGCCAGGTCACCAAGCAGCCCGAACTGCTTCCCGTTTCCAGCGGCGAGGAGCTCCTCTCGTTGCGCACGGAAGTGGACAAGGTGCACGTCGCGCCCGCGATGCAGGGCTACATGCTCGCGCTCGTTCGCGCCACGCGCGCGCTGGCCGCCGATCCGTCCACGCAACTCGAGCCGAACGCCAGGCGCCATCTATCCTTCGGCGCCTCGCCCCGCGCCTCGCTCGCGCTCTACCAGGCTTCGCGCGCGCTCGCATGGATGCGCGGGCAGGATTTTGTCAGCCCGTCGCTCGTGCAAGACATCGCAACCGACGTCCTCCGCCACCGCATGGGGCTGACCTACGAGGCCGAGGCTGAAAACATAACCACCGACAAAGTCGTCGCCATGGTGCTTGACAAAACGCCGGTGCCTCGCCTCTGACGAGGAAGAGTGAAGAGAAAAGGGTGAAGGGTGAAAGCACACCCGGGATTCTCTGGAATTACATCATCACTTTTCTGATTTTCACTCTTCATCTTTCACTATTCTCCCTTCCATTCCATGGCCCTCACGCCGCAAAATCTCCTTCCGGGAATTTCCAATCCGCTCGCGCTCCTGCGCAAGCTGGAGTGGCGCGTGCGCAATGCCGTCGAATCCACGCTCGGCGGCATTTACCGCTCGGCGTTTCGCGGGCGCGGCATGGAGTTCGACCAAGTCGTGCGCTACGAATTCGGCGACGATATCCGCGACATCGACTGGAACGTCACCGCGCGCCTCGGCGAGCCCTACCGGAAAAAATTTGTCGAGGAGCGCGAGGTCACGCTGATCGTCGTTTTCGAGGACACGCCCAGCCTGCAATTTGGCTCCGCGGGCATTTCCAAGCGCGAGGCGCTGCTCGAACTCGCCGGGCTCGTCATGCTCCTTGGCGCGGTCAACCGCGACCGCGTCGGCACCATTCACGCCACGCCGCGCGGCTACACGCTTCACGAACCGGTGCGCGGACGCGGCCCCATCATGCATGCCGCCGCCGAACTTTTCGGCCAGCCCGCGCCCGACATCACCGACGGCGCCACGACCGCCGCGATTCCGTGGCAGCTCCTCTCGCGCTCCGCGCCCAAGCACAGCATCATGATCTGGCTCGGCGATTTTGCCCCGCGCCCCGCGCCCGAGGGCTGGCCGATTTTTCAGCGCCGTTACCAAACGATGGGCTTTCGCATCGACGACCCGTGGGAGCGCGCGATGCCCGCCGGGGAGGGCTTCGCCGCCTACGATCCGGTGAGCGGACGCCTCGTGAACATCGGCGGCACCTCCGCCGAGCGCGCCGCGCACGCACGCTGGCGCGAATCGCGCGACACCGCATGGCGCTCGCTTTTCCCCGACCAGTTCAGCCGCCTCCAAGTCGGCACCGACGAAAACCGCCTCGATGCGCTCGTCCGCTTTTTCCACCGGAGAATGAGCGCGCGCTGACGCGCGCGCAAAAATCTCAAATCCCAAAATCCCAAATTCCCAAATTCCAAATAAATTTCAAAAATCTCAAATGACCAAATCTCAAAACAGACATTCGAATGCACGCCTGCGCAAGGAGGGGCGGCGTCCCGCCGCCCGACGAGGCGAAGCCTCGCCCGTTGGGATTTTGAGATTTTGGGATTTGAGATTTATTTGGAATTTGGGATTTCGGAATTTGGAATTCCTCCCACAGGAGGGCACCTCATAACCACTGATGTTTGACGGCACCTACATCTTCAAAGACCCGCTCTGGTTTCTCGCGCTGCTCGCCATCCCCGCGATCATGTGGCTGCGCTCGCGCCGCACCGTTCCCGTGTTGATCGTTCCGTTTGCCGCCGCCTGGCATCGCGCGTCGCTCACCGGCCCCTCGCGCTGGCCCGTCATTTTCGCCTCGCTCGGAATCGTCCTCATCACCATCGCGCTCGCGCGTCCGCAAAAAGTCGAGGACAAGCGCGAAGTCCATACGAAAGGCTACGACCTCATGCTTGCCATCGACCTTTCCAGCTCGATGCTCTCCGAGGATTTTTCCGAGGGCAGCACGCCCATCAACCGCCTTCAGGCGATCAAGCCTGTCATCAAAGCCTTCATCAACGACCGCCCCAGCGATCGCATCGGCGTCGTTCTTTTCGGCGGGCGCGCCTACACGCTTGCGCCTCTCACTTTCGACCACGACTGGCTCGCGCGCCAGATCGAGCAAATCAAAATCGGCCTCGTCGAGGATCGAACGGCAATCGGCGACGGACTCGGGCTTGCACTCTCGCGTCTCGATCAACGGGATCGCACCGAGGATGGCAGCAAGCGCAAAGGCGCATTCGTCATCCTTCTCACTGACGGCGCAAACAACGAAGGCATGCTCTCTCCGCGACAGGCCACCGAAATCGCCAAGGAGCGAAACATCCCCGTCTATACCATTGGCGCCGGGCGCGAGGGCTGGGTGCCGTTTCCCAGGTTTGACAACAATGGCAATCGCATTGGCGCGCGCCGCACCATCAGCGATCTCGACGAGGAAACGCTGCGCACCATCGCGCGCGAAACCGGCGGCCTCTATTTTCGCGCCCGTGACAACAACACCATCAAGTCCGCGTTCGCCGCCATCGACCGCGCGCAAAAAATCGAGTTTCAAGCCAAGTCCTACCTCGTCACCACCGAATATTTCCACTGGTTCGCCATTCCCGGCGGCGCGCTCTTTTTGCTCGCCGCATTGTTCACGCGCCTGAATACGCGCGCTTCATTCCGCACTCCGAGTTCCGAACTCCGCACTTCCACCCAATGAGTTTTTACTGGCCGCAACTTCTCTGGCTCCTCGCCATCCCCGTGTTTTTCCTGCTCGGGGAAATCGTGCGCCGCGCCGGTGTCGCGTTCACCTACCCAAAAATCCTCCGCGCTCGCGCCGGCCGACGCTCGCTCCGGCTTGAATCCGACAATCCAAAATCCAAAATCCAAAATCCAAAATCGTCCCGTCCCCGCGTGCTGCTCTACCTCGGCCTCGCGCTCGCCATCGCCGCGTGCGCCCGTCCGCAATGGGGACGCATCGAGGAACCCGTTTTCGACCAGTCCCGCGAAATCCTGATCGCGCTCGACCTCTCGCGCTCGATGGACGCGACCGACGTCAAGCCCACGCGCCTCGGCCGCGCGCGCCTGCTCGTTTCCGGACTCCTCTCCGACCTCAAGGGCGAGCGCGTCGGCCTGATTGTGTTTGCCGGCACCGCGTTTTTGCAAAGCCCGCTCAGTTCCGACTACGAAATCCTTCGCGACTTCCTGCCGCTCATGGACACGAAGTATCTTCCCCAAGGCGGCACCGATTACACCGCGCTCCTGAACTCCGCGCTCGGCTCCTTCAGCCAGGGCGACGGCGCCGACCGCTTCCTCATCATCCTCAGCGACGGCGAGGCAAACGATGACACCTGGCGCCCCCTCGTTGACAAACTCAAGGAGCGAAACATCCGCGTTGTCAGCCTCGGCGTCGGCACCGAGGCCGGCTCGATCATGCCCGACGGCGCGGGCGGACTCATCAAGGACGAGCGCGGCGCGGTCGTGCTCTCCAAGCTCGAAAGCAAAACCCTTCGCGAACTCGCCGAGGCCACCACCGGCGTCTATGCCGACGCCAGCAGCTGGGTCAACCTCGCCGAGATCATCGAGCAAACCGTCGCCACCGGACGCAAAGGCGCGTTTCGCGAGGAAAACCGCGTGCGCCTCGCCGAGCGCTACCAATGGCCCCTCGCCGCGGCGCTGCTCCTTCTCGCGTTCAGCTACTGGTTCGAGTTTCCCGTGCGCCCCAAGAACCGCGCCATCCGCCTCGCCCCGCAAAAAGCCAAAGCCCCCGCCAACGTAGCGCAGACTGCCAAGTCTGCCCCTCCGCCACTCGCATGACACTGCGCCCGACATCTCTTTTTTCAAAAATCCTCGGTCGGATCAGCCTGATCGGACTGGCCGGCTTGCTCTGTCTCCCGCTCCCGCAACTTTCCGCCATCGAAGTCGCGAAACCCGCCGAACCCGCCGAGCCGGCCGCGCCCGTCGAGGATCCCGCGAAGCCGCTTGGCGAACTCGTGGGCCGGCTCTCCGCGCTCGACACGCTCGCGCCGCGCGACTTCGCCGACTTCGCCACCGAGACGATCGCCTACAGCCAGGCCGTGCAGGCGTCGAAACAACCTGTATCCGAAAAACCAATACGCGACGCGCTCGCCGCCGTTGACCAGGGCCGCAAGCTCGACCCCAAGGCCGCCGACTGGGACGACCTTCAATCCCGCCTCGAAAAATTCCTCGAAAAACCCGAGCAGCAAAACCAGGACCAGCAGCAACAGGACAAAAACGACCAGGACAAGCAGGATAAGGACAAACAAGACCAGCAGCAGAATCAGCAGGACAAGCAAAACCAGTCCGGCGACAAAAACGACGACCAACAAAACAAGCAGGACCAGCAAAACCAACAACAGCAGCAGGGCGACAAGTCCGACCAGCAACAAGGCGACCAGCAAAACCAATCCGGCGAAAACCAGGACCAGCAGCAACAGCAAGGCTCGCAGGATCAGCAAAACCAGCAATCCGGCGACCAAGAGCAGCAGCAACAACAGGACAAACAGGACGGTCAGGGCAAAAACGACAACGCCCAAGAGCAGGAGCCGAAACCCCAGCAGCAATCCGCGTTCGGCGACATGCAAAAAAAGACGAGGACAAGCAAGACGCCGGCCAGCAATCCCAGGAGCAGCAACAACAACCCGAAGCCCAGCCCGAACAATCCGAAAACATGCAGCAAATCGGCGGCTCCGACGGCAAGGATCAGAAGCCCATCGACTCGCGCCTGATCATCCCCATGCAGCAGCTCGATCAAGTGCGCGACAAGGACGCCCCCGCGATTCTTTTCCAGCGCATGCAAGCAGCCCAGGACGGCGGCCAGCAGCAACAATCCGCGCAACAACCCAAAGGCAAGAATTGGTAATATGAATTTTCGATTTTCGATTTTCGATTTTCGATTGGCTGCCGCCGTGCCGAAAAGGCATGGGCTAAATGACACGGATATGCCCGTCCACGACGCCCCGGATTCGTCCGTGTCGCGCAGCCCGTGTGTTTCAGCCGCAAACTTCCCGTCTGGAGCGGCAGCTCCCAATCGAAAATCGAAAATCAAAAATCGAAAATTTTCCTCACTTTCCGCCATGTCACGTCTCTCCGCATTCCTTCTTTTTTCGCTCTTTACCTTTCACCTTTCAGCCCTTTCCCAAACCATCCGTTGGGATCCATCCGGCGGCAGCCTTGCCAAGGGCCAGGTCAGCCAGATTCAGCTCGTGTTTGAAAACTGCCAGCCGCAGGGCAGCGTCGCGTTCCCCCCGTGGCCGGCCTCGAACTTCAGCACAACGGCAGCCGCTCGCAAAACTTCAGCAGCATCAACGGCCGCAACGTGCAAAGCGTTTCCTTCGGCTTCAACGCCCGCCCCACCACCGAGCAGCGAGTCACCATCCCCGCGTTCAAGATCAACACCGACAAGGGCGAGATCACCGTGGCGTCCGTCAGTTTCGACGTCGGCGCGGCCACCGTGCAGGGCGGACAACTCACGCTCGACCAAGTCGTCGGCTCCAAGTTCGTCGTTCCCCAAACCGTCTGGGCCGGCGAGGTGTTTCCCCTCACGTATCGCATCACCGCGCTAAAACGCTTCCTCAACTCGCTCGGCAGCGAGCATCCCGAGTGGGATTCGCTCCCGCTCAATCCCGAGCCCTGGCCGAAATACCAATTGGCCGACGAACTCAAAAACGGCGAGCCGTGGATCAACGTCACCTACACCACCCGCGCCATCGCGCGCGATCCCGGCGCGATCACGCTCAACCCCGCGCGCCACGTCGTCGCGCTCAACACCGGGCGCCGCGACATCTTCGGCTTCGCGCAACAGGAGCAATTTGCAATCACAAGCGACCAGCCCAAAATCACCGTCAAGCCGCTTCCCGCCGGCGCGCCCGCGAAATTCTCCGGCGCGGTCGGCCAGTTCAAACTCGAATCGAAAATCGTCCCCGAAAACGCCGCCGTCGGCGAACCCATCACCTGGACGCTCACGCTTTCCGGCCAGGGCAACTGGCCCGACATCCAATCGCTCCCGCCGCGCTCCGTTTCGAAAGATTTCCACGCCATCCAGCCGCAAGTGAAACGCACGCCGCAGGGCGAAAACGCGCTCTACGAATTCACCCTCTCCGAGGACGTCGTGCTCGTCCCCACCAAGCCCGGCCCCTACACGCTCGGCCCCGTCGAATGGAGCTACTTTGATCCCGCGCAAGGTCGCTACGTGACCATCACCGCGCCCGCCGCAAAAATCGACGTCACTCCCGCCGCCAACGCCGCCGCGCCCATCTTTGCCGGCTCGGGCACGCAAGCCGCGACGCCCGCACCCGACGCGCTCACACTCGCCGACGCGCCGAAGCAGCCCGCCAACATCCCCGGCGATCCGCTTCCCTCCGCCGCTCCCGCGCCGACACCGCTCCCGCGCTCCCCGCTCATTCTCTATCTTCTGGCCGCCGGCCTCTGGCCTCTTCTTCTCTGGCTCGTCCTCGCGTTTCTGCGCGCGCGCCGCACCGATCCAAACCGCCCGCAACGCGAAGCCCGCGCGCGCATCCAGAAAACACTCGCCGCAATCGACGAGACACCCGCCGCCGAACGCGAACGCCTCGCCTCGCTCCTGCAAGCCTGGCAGCACGACACCGCCATCCTCTGGAAAATCCCGCAAGTCGTGCCCTCCGCGTCGCTGTTCCTGAAAACAAACGACAAGGAAACCGGCGCCGCATGGTCGGCGCTCTGGAGCGACAGCGAACGCGCGCTCTACCGCGCCGGCTCGCCGCTTCCGCCCGACTGGAGCTCGCGCGCCCACGCCGCGCTCGCCGCCAAACGCGCGCGCGGCTTCAACCCGTTCTCGCTCTTCGCTCCGCGCAACCTCTTCCCGCTCGCCGCGGCGCTGGCTGTTTCTTTTTCACTTTTCACCCTTCACCCCTCACTCTTCGGCGCCACCAACACAAGCTCCGCCCAAACACCGGAAGCCGCATACAAATCCGGCGATTTCAAAACCGCCGAAACCGCGTGGCGCCGCGCCGTCGAGGCCGCGCCGACCGATTGGGTGTCGCGCCACAACCTCTCGCTCTCGCTCGCGCAACAAGACCGCTGGGCCGAGGCGGGCGCGCACGCCTTTGCCGCGTTTGTGCAGCACCCGAACGAACCCGCGGTGCTCCGCAATGTGCTCCTCACTCTCAGTCGCGCCGGATACACGCCGAGCGCGGTCGCGGAAGTCACGCGACCCGGACCGGTGCGCGAAGTCGCACTGCGCTTTGCGCCCGCGCAATGGCAATGCGCGCTCGGCATCTCGGTCGCGCTCGCCGCGCTCGCCTTCGCGTTTGTGCTGCTCGCCGTTTACGGACGCCGCTTCCGGCTGCCGCTTTTCATCCTGGCAGGCGCGGCGTTTGGCTTCGCGGCGCTTGGCGTGACGGTGTCGCTGCTCAGCCTTCACGCCTACGGTTCCGCGAAGGACGAACGCGCGGTGATCGTATGGAAGTCGGGCTCGCTCCGCTCGATCCCGACAGTCGCCGACACGACGCAAAAAACCACGCCGCTAGCCGCGGGCACGGTTGCGATTGTTGACAAGGATTTCCCCGGCTGGGTGCGCCTCGTTTTCGAGGACGGCCAAACCGGCTGGGTGCCAAGGGAAGACACCGTGCGCTTGTGGAAGTGAGTTTGCGGGCGCGCGGCGGTTTTACGCATTCGGCAGGTTGTTCAGGAAAACGAGGATTTCCTTCAATCGCGCGAGCGGCTTGGGGCGGCGAGTCGCGGGAAGCGCGTGCCGTGCATCACAAAATCGTCGTGCTTGCCGGTGTTGCGCAGGCATTTCAGGCGGGTGCCGGCGGTTTCCACGCTGAGGATGTTTTTCTGCTCCGCGCGTATCCGGATTTCGGTGATTAAAAACAGCGCCTTCACTTCGTCGCCGTATTTGCCGAAGCGGTCGCGCAGGTCGTTTTGGATTTGCTTGAGCGCGTCGGGTGTTTCGGCGAGCGCGAGGCGGCGATAGAAATCAATGCGCAGCCGCGTTTCCGAAATATACGCGCTCGGGATGCGCGCTTGGATTTTCGGAATCTCGACAATGCCGCTGGCGGCGTCCTCGGCCGCCTTGATCGCGGAGTAGGACGTGGCGTGGGCTTGGGAGGGCAGGGCGCGCTCGCCGGAATTGGGTTTGGATTTTGTGGCGGCTCCGGACGGCGGCTTCGGCGAAGCCTCCCTGCCTTCATCCGCCTCGCCCACATAGACAAAATCGAGCTTCACATTTGCGCGAATGCTTGCCGCCGATTTTTCGCCTTTCAGGCGCGCCACCGATTGCCGCAACAACTGGCAATACAGCTCGAACCCGACGCCGACGATGTGGCCGCTTTGCTCCGCGCCCAGCAGGTTTCCCGCGCCGCGCAGTTCGAGGTCGCGCATCGCGATGCGGAAGCCCGCGCCGAGCTGGTTGTGCGCGCGGAGGGCGTTCAGGCGCTGGCGCGCGATTTCCACGAGGTGCGTGTGACGGTGCAGCAGCAGATACGCGTAGGCTTGGTGCTTGAAACGACCGACGCGGCCGCGGAGTTGGTAAAGTTGCGAGAGGCCGAAGCGGTCCGCGCCCTCGATGATGATTGTGTTGCAGTTCGGAATATCGAGGCCGCTTTCGATAATGGTGGTGCAGACGAGGATGTCGTATTTGCCCGCGACAAAATCGGTCATCACATGCTCAAGGTCCTTTTCGTGCATTTGTCCGTGGCCGACGCCGATGCGCAGGTCGGGCAAAAGTTCGCGCAGGCGCGCGGCGACGAGGTCGATTGTTTGCACGCGGTTGTGCAGATAAAAAACCTGCCCGCCGCGGCGCAGCTCGTGGCGCACGGCCTCGACGATGAGTTTTTCGTCGTAGGTTTTGACGATGGTCTGGACGGGGTGGCGGTTGGTGGGCGCGGTTTCGATGACGCTCATGTCGCGCGCGCCGGTGAGCGCCATGTAGAGCGTGCGCGGGATCGGCGTGGCGCTCATCGAGAGCACGTCCACGGTGGCGCGCATGGTTTTGAGGCGCTCCTTGTGCTTCACGCCGAAGCGCTGCTCCTCGTCGATGACAACGAGGCCGAGGTTGCGAAAGACGATGTCTTTTTGGAGAAGGCGGTGCGTGCCGATGAGGATGTCAACTTGTCCGGCGGCGGTGGCTGCGATGATTTTGTTCTGCTCGCCGCGCGTGCGAAAGCGCGAAACCATTTCGACGATGACGGGGTAGCCGGCCATGCGCTCGCGAAAGGTGTTGAGGTGCTGTTGCGCGAGCACGGTTGTCGGCACGAGGAGCGCGACTTGGTATCCGTCCTGCACGGCCTTGAACGCGGCGCGGATGGCAACCTCGGTTTTGCCAAAGCCGACATCGCCGCAGATGAGGCGGTCCATGCTGCGCTCGCGTTCCATATCGGCCTTGGTTTCATCAATGGCGCGGAGTTGGTCGCGCGTTTCGGTGAAGGGGAATGACGCCTCGAATTCCTTTTGCCAGGTGGTGTCGCCTCCAAAGGCGTGTCCGGCCTGGGCTTCGCGCGCGGCCTGGATGCGGAGCAACTCGGCGGCGAGGTCGATGGTGGCGACTTCGGCGGCGCGGCGTGTTTTTTCCCAGCGATTGGTGCCGATGCGCCCGAGCTGCGGACGCGTTTTGCTGAGGCCGACGTAGCGGCTGACGAGATGCGATTCCTGCAACGGAACGTGGAGCGTGACGCCGTCGTCGAACTCGAGCGAGATGACTTCGCGCATGCCCGTGGCGTGGTCGATTTTTGCGAGACCGCGATAGATGGCGATGCCGTGCTGGATGTGGACAACGAGATCGCCCTCGACGAGCTCGGAGAAGTCGAGGAGCTGGTCGACTTGGGCGCGCTGCACGAGCGCGCGTTGTTGCAGCGCCGCGCCGCCGGCCCGTCGCGCGCGCTGGCGTCCGAAGAGCTCGGTTTCGGTGATGTAGAGCGCGGGTTGGAAAGGCGGCGCAGATATTTCTGCCTGTGCCACCTTGCGCGTTATGCGGAAGCCCTCGTTCAATGTGCCGCGCAGGTAGCGCGGACGGATTTTTTTGAAGGCGGTTGTGCCGGCGAGGATTTCCTTGGCGCGGTTTTCCTCGCCCTCCTTGGCGGTGATAATCGTGAGCGCGTAGCCGTCGCGGGTTGTCCATTGGGCGACTTGTTTCAGGAAACGCGCGCGGGCGTCCTCCTCGGCTTGGAGGCGTTCGTTGGCGACGAGATCATTGGAGGGATAACTGCGGTGGTGAACAAGGCTGTCGGTTTCCCAAACAACTTCGCGCGTGCCGGGCGCGTCGAAAATTTCGCTGGCCTCGTCGAGATCGCTGACTCCAAAAAGTCCGGAGACTTTTTGGAGAAGGGTGAAGAGTGAAGGGGGAAGGGGGAAATCGGACGCCGGCGTGGTGTTGACGCCGGTTTCGCTGGAGAGCGCGTTGAAATTTTCCTCCAGCATTGCGGGTTCGACGAACAGTAGGTTTGTGCCGGCGGGAAGGTAATCGGCCATGCCCGTCTTCGACGGCTCAAGGCGCACGCGCGGACTGGCGGAGAGCGTGATGCTGGCAACGGATTCGCCCGAGCGTTGTGTGACCGGATCGAAGGCGCGGATGTCCTCGATTTCATCGCCGAAAAAATCGAGACGATAAGGTTGCGTGGCGGTGATCGGATAAACGTCGATGATGCCGCCGCGCACGGCGTAGCTGCCCGGGGCCTCGCAAACGGCCTCGCTGTCGTAGTCGAGCTCGCGGAGTTTTTCTATCAGCGCCTGAAACGGCTGCGCCTGTCCGCTCGAGAGCGTGATTTCCGCCGTGGCAAATTGCGCGAGGGCGGGGACGGGTTGAGACAATGCCGCGGGCGTTGTGACAATCAGTTTGGGGCGTGAAAATTTTGGTTCAGCGTTAAGGGAACCTCGCAGGGCGGAGAGGACGGTGAGGCGGTCGGCGCTGGCGGCAAAGGCTTCGCGCATGTCGCGCGTGTCGGGCATCGATTCGGGGAGGATGTAGATCGCGGCGGAGTTTCCGGTTTTCAGTTTGCGGTTTCCAGTTGGGGAATCTGTTGCGCCGGCAGTTTCAAAAAACGCGATGTCCTCGGCAAGTTGTTCGGCGAGCTTGGATTCGTCGACAACGATCAACCACAGCGGTGCGGGGTGGGCGCGCACGAGCTCGCCGATGACTGCGCCGCGGGCGGGCGGGCAGACTCCGACGTGCTTGGCTCGATACGGAATCGCTGAGGCTGACATTTATGTCGCAGATTGAACAACGAAGGTGCCGATGCGCGAAGTTTTTTTAATCGCGGAAGCGCGGAAGAGCGGAAATTCAGAAGGGAGTTTGATTCCGTGCTTCCGCTCTTCCGCGTTTCCGCGATGGGGTTTTCCTATTCGACGACGAGGGTGGTGCTGGCGGAGTGGGAGTTGTATTCGGGTGCATACATGCACTGGATTTCGGCGATGCCGCTTTCGTAGACGCCGCGCAGTTGCACGCGCACCGGATACTCGAACACGTGCGTGCCGGCGGACAGCCAGTCCATGAAGAAGTGCGTGGCGGTGTCTCGCGTGCTCTCATAATAACCGAGGCCGTTTTTCCAGCGGTAGCCGCTCAGGACGTTGACCGGCTCGGTGCCGCTGCCTCGCTGGTCTTTCAAGTGCACGAACTCCATGTCTCGGTCGGTGCGCAGTTCGATGCGCGCGATGAGGGTGTCGCCGGGTTCGAGCTTGGTTTTGTCGAGCGCGACGAGGGTTGGGCCGCTCGATGTGTTGATTTGTTTCCAGAGGGTTTTCTTGAGCGTGAGCGGTGTGCCTTCGTGCGGGGTGATTTTGTCGATGGTTTGAAGATACTGCCAGGTGACGCCGCCCCACGCCGGGCCGGCGTCGGTTTTGGTGACGGTGATTTTTTCGCCCATTGACGGTGTGATCGAGGGGCCGGGGATGCGTTCGCGATAATAGCCGGTGCCGGCTTCGGATTGGGCGGGTTCGATTTTTTTGCCGCCAAGTGAAACGGTGACAAGGGCGTCGGAGGCGAGTTTGTCGGCGCCGCGCAAGAGCAGCGCGTAGACGGCGTCGGCGGTCGCCTTGGTGCTGGGCCAGGCTTGGGTTTGTTTTTGCTTGAGCAGCCAGAGTTGGAGGTCGGAGACGGCTTGGGTGTCGCGCGCGACTTCGTCGAAGACTTCGATCATGAGCGCTTGGGTTTCGATTGGGGCCTGCCACCAGAACCAGCCGCGGTTGGTGTCGGCCCAATACATGCCGAGTTCGTCGTGGTTTTTGGCGTGTTGCTTGAGCGAGGTGACGATGGCGGCGGGTGTGGCGGTGTCACTCATGCGGGCGAGCGCGAGGGCGGCGTGGCCTTGGGATTGGCGCGGGAGCGAGAGCCAGTGTTTGCGGGCTTGCGCGGTGTAGAAGTCATAGGCGGCGCGGGCGGTGTCGGGGATGGGGATTTCTTTCAGGTAGAAGCTGCGCGTGTAGAGTTGGAATGCGTCGGCGCTGCGGATGTGGTTGCCGTCGGGGTTGAAGTTTTTCGTGGCGATGAGCTCGGCGTGGTGTTTGGCGAGGGCGGCGTCGAGCGCGGTGACGGCGCGCTTGAGCATGGTGTCGGCGCGGTTGTCGAGCGGGATGCCGAAGTGGCGCAGGCGCGCGAATCCGGCGACGAGGTAGCGGGTGATGTAGTCGCTGCCGCGTCCGCCGGGGAACCATGCCCAGAGTCCGTTGTTCATCTGGCGCTCGGCAAGTTGCGCGATGATGGCCTGGGTTTGCGCGGCGGTGCGGTTTGCATCGAAGAGATTTCCGATGGCGCGGCGGTTTTCACTTTCGCGCGTGGCGTCGCGCAGCCACGGGGTTTCCTCGATGAGCACGGATTTGAGGTCCTCGTTTTTGAGGAGGGGCGATTCGAGCGCGGGGGTGTTGCGCCATTGCTCGAAGACGCGCGCGATTTTCGGGTCGGAGTTGGCAATGTGCGCGGCGAGGGCGTTGGCGTAGTAGCGGTTGAAGAGTTGCTCGGTGCATTCGTGCGGGTATTCCATGAGGTTGGGCAGCGCGAGCACGGCATACCAAGCGGGGTTGCTGGTCATTTGCACGGTTAGGGATTCGTGGCGAAGGGCTGAAGGACTGAAGGATTGAAGGGCTGAAGTTTCGGACTCGGCCAGCTTGGGGAATCGGAAGGTGTAAGTGCCTTTGTCGCGGACGGGCAGCGTGATGGATTCGGTGACGAGCTGGCGGCGGCTGAGGACGGGCAGGAAACCCTCCTCGCCGTCGCTGACCGCGCCGGTGGAGGCGACGGCTTTGTAGGTGAGGAAACCCTGGCCGTCGGAAACATAAATGCGCCATGAAATTGTTTTCGATGAATTTGGTGCCAATGTAAAAGGACGCTTGGGGCGATTAGCTTCACCATCTATTGTTTCAAAGGTGAATATATCCATGTCTTTCAGCGTGCTGGCGTCGGCGAAGGTGAGCTGGGCGGATCCGGTTTGCGGCTTGTCCGTCATGTTGGTGACTTTGACGGTGAACTCGACGGTGTCGCCTTCGCGCAGGAAGCGCGGTGGGTTGGGCTGCACCATGAGGTCTTTCGCGGTGACGGCGGTGTCGGTGAGGATGGCGGAGCGCAGTTGTTTGTCGTGCGCGAAGCCGAGGAACTTCCAGCGAGTGAGCGCCTCGGGCACGGTGAACTCCATGCGCACGGAGCCGTCCGAATCGGTGAGGAGTTGCGGGAAGAAGAAAGCTGTTTCGTTAAGGTTCTTGCGCGCGGTCACGGCGGCGAGATCGGGGGCGGAAGCAGAAGGGTTTGACGCGTCTGGCTCAAGACTGACGCCGGGCATGGATTTCATGAACTCGCCTGTGCTGGCACTACCCAAAGTAGCACTGTCCATCTTGGAATCCGCATAGCGGAAATCTAAACCCCCAATCCTCGCTGGACTTGCGGGTGCTGCTCTTTGCTCGACGATAACTTGCGCTCGTCCTTCCCTTTCGCTTGTTACCATAAACCTATCTAACATGACGATTTCGCTACCGTTGTTATAGTAGAAGTTTATCCCGGCAAAAGGCAGACGCTCGCTTGATGCCCAGTGACGGTAGGGTGGTTTGTTTTGGACGCGGCGCTGACGAATGTGGAGGTCGTTCACCATTGTTCTGAAGCTGACGGCGTCGTTGGTGGTGCCCCAGCCGGAACTGCGATTGTAGTTTTGACGGAATATGCCGGTGAGGTCGCTCCATTGATGCGGGGAGAATTGGTCGAGCGAGGCGTCGTAGAGGGCGGCGGCGAATTCGGCGGCGGCGTGCTCGGCGTCGGGGCCGGTGATGCGTGCGGTCCATGTTTCGCGTCCGCCGGGGACGAGTTTGGAATTAAAATGCTCCCATGTGATTTTGAGTTTTTTGGTTTCCCAGGGGACGGAGATTTCGCGGGTGGCGGAGACGAGGCGGTTGTCGCGGACTTGGAAGACGCGCAGGGTCACGCCGCCGCGCATGGACTCAGTGATCGGGAGCGTGATTTTTTGCTGTGTGACGCCGGCGTCGGTCCAGTAGCTGCGGAGGATTTTGCCGTTTTGCTCGAAGCTGACGAGGGCGCGCGCGGTGTCGTAACCGGAGCCCCAGAGCGCGGTGAAGGTGTCGCCGGGTTGCAGCGTGAGCGACGAGGCGGCGAAGACAAAATCCTGCTTGTTTTCGTAGCGGGTGGCGTCGGGCGCGAGGACGCGGATTTCGGTGCGGGCGGCGACCGTTTTTCCAAAGCGGTCTTTTGTGCTCACGATGGCGCGGTAGAGTCCTGCGGGGAGTTTGGCGGCGATTTCGGCGAGGCCGGTTTTTGCATCGGTCGTGAAGGTGTGCGTGGAGAGAGCGTCGGGGGATTCGGGCCAGTTGCGGATGTCGGCGGGGTTGGTGTTTTCGGACTCGGGTGTGTATCCATAATAATAATACGTGTGGAGTCTGGCTTGCGGAATCTTGTCGGGTTGCTTGAGCGCGTGAATGGCGACGGTGCCTTGCGCGGACTGGCTGATGCCGTCGAGCGTGGTGGTTTTTATTTTCAGGGTGACGGGGGCTTGGTCGGTTTGCCATTCGGCGGCGGAGATGTCGGCGGCGAGCGCGGTGTAACCAACGGAGATGGTGCGGCTGGCGGTGCGGGTTTCGCCGGTGGTGTCGGTGACTTCGGCGGTGATGGTGTAGTCGAAAATAGGCTCGTTTTTCGCGTCGGCGGTTTTGTCGGGGTGGGCGGTGAATTGGATTGTGAACTTGCCGGCGGCGTCGGTGGCGATCGTGTCGTGCGCGATTTCGCGGGTTTCGATGCGCGGCAGGAACCATGCGCACCAGCGCGGCCAGCGGACGATGCGGCGCACGCGCCATGTGACTTTGGCACCGTCGATGGGCGCGCCCGTGTAGGCGGTGGCGGTGCCGGTGAGCGTGACGGCGCTGTCGAGCTTGGGCGCGGTTTCAGGCGCGGGGAGCGTGACTTCGAACTTGGGGCGTTTGTATTCCTCAATGCGGATGCCGGTGGCGCCGCGTTCGCCGCTTGTCGTGGAGATTCGGTAGTAGCCGGTGAGCCGTCCGGCGGGGACGGTGAAGCTGCCGGAGAGCGAACCGAAATCATTTGTGGTGAGTGTGACGCGGGCCGCTTCCTTGCCGTTGGGGTCGTTGAGGATGACGGTGGCGGTGTGTTGAGCGAGTGGCGTATAATCGGCGTTTTCGTTGTCGGAGCGGAACACGACGCCCTTGAAGCGGATTTCCTGACCGGGTCGGTAAATGGAACGGTCGGCAAAGAAGACGATGCTGTCGTAGGGCGATGCTGGCGTTTGCGGATGCGAGTTGAGATAGATCGTACCGGGCGAGGCCACTGCCTGGCCGCCAGGTGCGCGCGCCAGAAGAACGTAATTCGGATATTCGTTTTCGAGGTAGGGCGTGGGGATGGTAAACGAGCCGTCGGCCTCAGTGGTGGAAGCGGGGAGCGCGAGGCGGTCGCCCTTGGTGGTGGAGCGCCATGCAGTGAGCGTGACACCGTGTTGAGGTTCGCCGGTGGTGGCGTTGACGACGTAGCCGGTGAGCGGGCCTTCGTAGGATTGGTTGCGGATGATGGCCAGATCGCTCACCCAAACCGGAGCGTGGGCGAGGAGATTTTTGTTGTCAGAAAACGACTCATCAAAGCTGGCGACGATGAAGTAAAAACCGGGGGAGAGGTCGGTGGGCGAGGGGATTTTTTCATCGCGATAAGCATGGTCGGGTGTGGGAGGGAGCGTGGTCGTCCATTCTTTTGCGGGGGCGGAAGCCAAGAGCGCGTTGAACTCGTTGCGCGAAATATTTTCGGGGCGGTTGTGGCTCTTCTGCAAAAACATTTCCCACTCGCAGGGGATGGCTCGGAGATAAAGTTTTTGCTGGTTGCGGTAGCGGATTGTGATTTCGGGCGCGGGGTGCGCCCATGTGCGCTCGGTCATGATGCTTTGAAGCGAGGGAGCGTCGAGACGGGCGATGAGATTACGACAGTCGTTGGCGAAGGGCGCGCGAGGGTGGAGGCGGATGCCTTGCTGCGCGGCGGCGTAGGCGGCGGCTGGATCGGTGCTTTCGAGGAGCTGGGCGAGGCGCAGGCAGGCGGTGGTGGCGACGTGGAGTTTCTCATTGCGCGCGATGTAGTCGCGAAGCGCGGCGAGGTGGCGTTCGCGGGCGGGCTGGCCGAGGAGCGATGCTGCCCAGTTGATACGGTGCAAGTCAGCGTCGGTGAGGGCGACTTGTGGCTGCGGATCGTCGAGGTGGAAGCGGAGGAGTTGTTGGTAGAGTTGGACGGCGCGCAATGACGGCGAGATGCCGGCGCTTCCGGTGCCGGCAGCATTCCACGCGAGGAATTCTTCGAGGGAGCCGAGTATGGGGGAGTCCGCTTCGGGTTCGAAGGCGTCTTCGGATTTGGAGACCCCTTGGTCGCCGGCGCTGTAGAAGGCGATGGCTTCGTTGATCAGAAAATCGTAGAGGGTGGGGCGGTAGGTGTCGGGGAGTTCGCCTTTGGCGATAAGGGGTTCAAATATGTCGATGGGCGTGCGCTGGAGTGCGGAAGGATTGGCGAGCGCGGCCTCGAAATGTTGCGCGGTTTTGGCGAGAACGCGGCGGGCATCCCATGTGAGGAAATCGTCGGAGGGCTGCTCGGAGGTTTGAGTTCGTTGAAGGAGATGCCAACGGTTGGCTTGATAATACTCCCACCATGTTTTTGCGAGCGCGGCTTCGAGAAGCGGGCGCATTGACGCAGGGAGCGCGGGTGCGTGGTCGTCGGCCAGCCAGGTGTTGAGTGCGCGAATAGCCGTGGCCGCTTGCTCTCGGGGTTCTTCAATAAAGGCGTCGATTTGGGTTTTGGCGAGAATTGCCCGAACGGCTTCGGGCCATGTTTCATCCGCAATGGCTCCGGTGATTATTTTATCGAGCGCGGCGGAGGCGGTTTTGGGCTGGCCTGCTTTTTGTGCGTCGGCGACAGCGCGCCAGTCCGCGGCGCGATTCGCCGCGAAGAGTGAAGTGTGAAGGGTGAAGAGTGAAAACAGGAGCGCGAGGACGAGCGGGAGGTTGCGTTTCATATAAAGGGAAAACGGTTGAGTTGAGTTTTTATTAACCATGGGGGGCACGGAGAGGCACGGAGGAATTCATGAGGAATAGCTGATCAATTTTCCTCTGTCTCTGTGTATCTCCGTGTTCTCCTTGGTTAATTATTGGTTTGTTTTTTCGGCGAGTTCTTCGAGGGGGTAGGTGATGATTTCGGCGATGGTGGGATGATACCAGGGAGCGCGAAGCATGTCGTGGACTGTCGCGCGCATTATGAGCGGGGTGCTGAAGATGTGAATCAGCTCGCCGGCGTCGCGGCCCACGATTTCGGCGCCGAGGATGCGGCCGCGTTTTGGGTCGGCGAGGACTTTTACGTAGCCGGCGTTGGCGTCCATGAGGATGGTTTTGCCGTGGTCGTTGTAGGGATAGCTGGCGGCGATGAAGGGGATTTTTTTTGCGCGGAGTTGGCTTTCGAGCAGACCGATGGTGGCGAGCGCGGGGTCGGTGAAGACGACGTTGAGGAGGTGCGCCGAGGAAAGGATTGCGGGGATCCGCGGCGGGCGGGTTGACGGGAGAAATGCGTGGCGGGCGGCGAGTTCGCCTTGGGCGATGGCGAGGTGCACGATGTCGTTGGGACCGCAGACATCGCCGCCGGCGTAGATGTGCGGCGTGGTGGTTTGCTGGTGGCGGTTGGCGCGGATGCGGCCGGCGGGTGTGAGACGGACGCCGGCGGCGGCGAGATTGAGGCCGGCGGTGTTGGGTTCGCGTCCGAGTGCGTTGAAGAGGTGGGCGGCTTCGCGGGCGACGCTTTTTGTGGCGCCGTTGTGCGTGTGCGCGAAGGTTACGCGGACGCCACGTTTTGTCTGCGCGATTTTTTCTATGCGAGTGTGGGTAAAGAGTTCGACGCCTTCGTCGCGGAGCGCCTGTTGAATGACGGCGCTGGCCTCGGGGGAGTGGTCGCGGAGGATGTTGGGGCTGCGCTGGATGAGCGTCACGCGGACGCCGAGGCGGCGGAGGTATTGCGTGAGTTCGACGGCGATGATGCCGCCGCCGAGGACGATCACGCTTTTGGGGATGAAGTTGAGGTCGAGGACGTCGTCGCTTGTCCAGTGCGGGGTGTCGGCGAGGCCGTGTATTGGTGGAGTGGATACGCGCGAGCCGGTGGCGATGAGGATTTTTTTTGCGGAGATCCGGGTGCGTTTGTCGTCGTTGAGTTCGACGGTGTGCGGGTCGATGAATCGGGCGTTTGCGCGGTAGAGGTCGTATTTGCCGGAGTTCATGGCGCGCGCGCGGTAGTCGGCGAACTCGGCGATGATTTTTTTCTTCCGCGCGTGCATGGCGCGGATATCCGGGCGCGCGACGGGGATGTGGAGGCCGAAGGTTTTGCCTTTTTGCGCGAGGTGCAGGACCTCGGTCATCCAGAGGAGGGTTTTCGAGGGCATGCATCCGCGAAGAATGCACAGGCCGCCGAGTTCGCGCGCGCCGTCAACGATGGCGACGCGTTTGCCGAATTCGTCGCGCGCGACTCGCGCTGCGTTAAAACCGGCGGAGCCGCCGCCGAGGACGAGAAGGTCGTAGGGTTTGGTGGGCATGTGAAAAAGGTTTGGTGGCGTTAAATTTCAGGCAGGGGAGCGGCGGAAGGGTGATGAGTGAATGGTGACGGGTGAAAACGGGAGAAGTGCGCTTTTTCTTCACTCTTTATTTTTCAGGTTTCACTCTTCCGCGCAGCGGTTCAGGCGCAAATGGAGGCTTGGATTTCGCGGGCCTTTTCGGGGGTGGTGAGTTTTTTGACGAGCACCAGTCCGAAGTCGATCGCGGTGCCGGCGCCGCGCGAGGTGATGATGTTGGCGTCAACAACAACGCGTTCTTGCATGAGCGCGGTGGGGAGTTCGTTGAGGACGGATGTGTGGCAGGTGTAGCGGAGGCCGGCGAGGAGGCCCGCGTCGTTGAGGACGGTGGGCGCGGCGCAGATGGCGGCGAGCCAGCGGCCGGCCCCGGCGTGGGCGCGCACGAGCGCGGAGACGCGCGGGTCGGCGCGGAGGAGTTTTACTCCGGGGCCGCCGGGGATTAATAGCATGTCGTGTAGTTTTTCCGGGTTTGCGGAAAGTGTGGCGTCGGCTTGGATTGTGATGCCGTTGCGGCCGTTTACGGAGAGGGTTTCCGTGAGCGAGGCGGTGGTGACCTCGACTCCGGCGCGGCGGAGCATGTCGATGGGGGCGATGGCTTCGAGTTCCTCAAAACCTTCCGGCAATAGTGCAAGGACTGTTGGCATGATATGGGAAGAGTGAAGTGTGAAAATGAAAGGAGTCAGAATACAGGATTCGGGAGATGAAGAATTATATGTTGAAAAATGAGACTACACAGAATGAGTGCGGTTGCACTCGGAAAGTTTGGTGGGGGCGGCGCGGGACGGGATGCGCAAAAAAGCCGAGCAGGGGCTCGGCTTTCCCGGGACGCGGGTGTGTTTTGGCCTTGTTTTACGAGACCGCCTGCGAGTTGGCCTCGATGAACTCGCGGATCACTTCCATGCGTTTGCGCTGGCGTGTTTCCTCGTCGATCTCGGCGCGCGAGCGCAGGGCCTCGTTTTGCGCCATGGCTTTTCGCATTTTCATGAGGGCGGAGTTTTGCAACTGCCGGATGCGTTCGCGCGTTATGCGGAATTTTTTGCCGATTTCCTCAAGCGTCATTTCGACGGCGTCTCCGAGGCCGAAGCGCAGTTTGATGATTTCGGCTTCGCGCGGGTCGAGCGAGTCGATCATGTTGCGAAGATCAATGCTGAGATTGCGCGCGCGCAGGCTGTCAAACGGGTTCGCGGTGTTTTCATCGCCAATGAGTTCTCCAAGGGGCGCCGAATCGCTCTCACTGCCGACGGGTGCGTCGAGCGAGCTTGGGCGGGCGCTGACGGACTTGAGGTGCGTAACCTTGGCGGTCGGAATCTGGAGTTCGGCGGCGAGTTCCTCGTCGGTCGGCTCGCGTCCGAGCTCCTCGCTGAGCGCATGGGCGGCGCGGCGCAATTTCGAGATTTTTTCGACGAGATGGACGGGCAGGCGGATCGTTTTGCTTTGGTTGGCGAGGGCGCGCTTGATCGATTGTTTGATCCACCACGCGGCGTAGGTGGAGAGTTTTCCGCCCTTGTCTGGGTCAAAGCGTTCGACGGCCTTGATGAGGCCGATGTTGCCCTCGCTGATGAGGTCGAGGAAGGGGAGGCCGAAATCCTTGTAATCGCGGGCGATTCTCACGACGAGGCGGAGGTTGGCCTTGATCATGTGGTCGCGGGCCTCCTTGTCGCCGCGGAGAATGCGGCGGGCGAGGGCGGTTTCCTCCTCCAGGGTGAGGAGCGGCGTCCTGCCGATTTCCTGCAAGTAGAGTTGCAGGTTGCTTCGTCCGGCGGGCTCGGACTCGACGGCGGCGGCCTCGTATTTTTCAAGAAACGACGGCGGCGCATCCGGCGACGGCATGCGGTTTGGCGCGAAGGGGAGTGCGATTGTCAGTTCGGTTTCATCATGCTGTGCATGTGTGTTTTCTTGGTATGTTTGATTGAACATGGGCTGCATTTCTACTTGTGTTTGAATGCTTTTGTGGGCGTGTCGCTGATGTTGTTCGATTTCAAAATGGGCAAAAAATTGTTAATAAATAGCGATTTGGCAGGCGTTTATATTTTATTTACAATTTCGCAGGCAAAACCGAAGCCCCCGGCTCGGAAACCCAACAAAAATCGTGTGTGAGGGCGTGCGGCGTGCGCTACGAACACCACGGCGGCAACCAAAACCACACGTTCCCGAGGCAAACACACCCGAAAATGCGGGGCGCTCGTTTTTAGGCTCAATGTATTTGCATGGCGGGCTTTCAGCCTTCAATTATTCCGAGAATTCATGACCAGCCTTTCAACCGAACTTTTTGTCATTTTCCTTTTGTTGCTGGCCAACGGCTTTTTTGCGCTCTCGGAGATTGCAGTCGTCTCGGCCCGCAAGGCTCGCCTGAAGCAGCTCGCCGACGAGGGTAAGACGCGCGCCGCGGTCGCGCTCGCCACGGCGATCTCGCCGACCCGCTTTCTGTCCACCGTGCAAATCGGAATCACGCTGATCGGTTACACGAATGTCGCATTCAGTAGCGAGACCGTCGGCAAAAAACTGGATGTGTTGCTGGCGCAGGTGTCGTGGATGCCGGCGTTCACGCGGGAAATCGCCATCGCGCTGGTTGTTGTTGTGCTGACGCTGAGCACGGTTGTCCTGGGCGAACTGGTGCCGAAACGAATCGCCCTTGCGTATCCCGAGCGCATCGCGATGTGGACGGCGCCCATCCTCAACAAGCTCGCCGCCGTGGTCTCGCCGCTTGTCGCGTTGCTGTCATATTTGACCGAGGGATTTCTGCGCATTTTCGGACTAAACAAGGCGCCGAAGGACTCGCCTGTCTCGGACGAGGAAGTCAACATACTCATCGAGCAGGGATTGCACGCGGGCGTGTTTAACAAGGCCGAGCAGGAAATGGTGGAAGGCGTGCTCGAACTCGACCAGATGGCCGTGACCGCGATCATGACGCCCCGCCCGAAGATTGTTTTTCTCAACCTCGACGACACCGAGGAGGTGAACTGGCGCAAAATCGTGGCGAGCGGCCATTCGTATTTTCCCGTTTACCAAGGCAGCCGCGATCATGTGCTCGGCATGGTTGCCGTGAAGGCGCTCTGGGCGCATTCGGCGATCGGGTTAAAAACCAATTTGAAGGACCTGCTCGTTTCGCCGCTGGTGGTGCCGGAGACGATGATGGCAATGCACCTCCTGGAGTCGTTCAAGAAGACCGGCAAGCACATCGCGCTTATAACCGACGAGTTCGGCGCGATCCAGGGGCTCGTCACGCTCATTGACGTGCTCGAGGCGATTGTCGGCGACCTGCCCGCGCAGGACAGCCGCGAGGCGCCCGCATCGAAACAGCGCGAGGACGGTTCGTGGCTGATCGACGCCACGCTGACCACGGGGGACTTAAAATCGCTGCTCAACATCGACGAGCTTCCCCACGAGGAGGAGGCGGATTTTCAAACGCTCGGCGGTTTTATGGTGACGAATTTCGGACGCATTCCAGCGTCCGGGGACTTCTTTGAATACGCGGGCTGGCGCTTCGAAATCGTGGACATGGACCGCCACCGCGTGGACAAGGTGCTCGTGAGCAAAACGAAAACGGACGCGCCCGACGAGACGACGAAGTAACACGTAGCGCATTCAGCAATATCGTGATTCACTTGAGAACACAAATGGCATCTCGTGATTCGTCAAAATACAGACACCCTGCGCGGTTGCTGCTGATTATATTGTCATGTTTTTTGTATGCCGGATGCGCGTCCAGCACTTCCAAAGAGAAGCCTGAACCGTGGAGTGGTTTGGCTCGCAAAATTGACGTTCCTCGTGAGGAGTTGGAGGCAATTGCCAATGATGCCACCAAAGCGCATGATCTTGTGGCACGTGGGATGCGCAAAGAAGAGGATGGGGGTATTACTGTGCTTTTGGCGGAATCGCGAATAGCGCCTGGAGTAATGCTCGTATTCTACAAAAAAACGAATGAGGGGTGGGTCGTGGATAAAAACGGTTTTTTTCTGGGGAATATCACAATGAAAAAATGGCCGAAAGTAAGCCGCAAGAATTGGTGAGACGAGATTTGCAGCGCAGGTTGCCAAACCTGCTTCAATAGATGCGTAGGGGCGTCGCGAGCGACGCCCCTACGAGAGTAATTTTGTCATGGGCTGCGAGCTCAGTTGCTTGCCGGGGCTGATGGACCAGCCGACCTGGAAGTCGGCCGCGGGAACCATTTTGCCGTATGGGCGTTGCAGGCGGTGAATGCGGAGGATGCCGTCGGCAGTGGCGATGTGGATGATGCTGGTGTCAGAGGGGAGGATGGTGCCGGGCGGGAGCGGATCTGCCGTGCCAGCCAGGCCGCCGGCTCCCCACATCAGGGTATTGCCAAATGACACACAACTAACCTTGCCCTTGTAACCCGACAGTATGCTCATCCATGTGGGAATGGTCCATTCCACACTATCTGCCTGGCCGAATTTTATCGGGTAGGTGCCGTTGATTTCGACGCTGCACGCGGGCCACGGATAAAGGCCGTTGATGCGGGCGGCGAGCACGGCGGCGGGGACGTTGAAGTCGAGCGCGCCGTCTGCCTTGTCAAGGCGCCGGCAAAAGGTGGCGTCCGCCTCGTTTTGTTCGGTGAACTGAAGCTCGCCGGTTGCTAGTCGGGGAAGCGCGCGGGCGATGAGTGGGACGCAGGCGGCGGCGAGTTTTTGCTCCACGTCGAGCGCCGTATCCAGATTTTCGATACGCACGCGCTCAACGTCGGCGACGGGGCCGGCGTCGAGTTTTCGGACGATGCGCATGAGCGAGACGCCGGTTTCGCGCTCGCCGCACGCGATGGCCGTCTGGATCGGCGAGGCGCCGCGATACTTGGGGAGCAGCGAGGTGTGGAGGTTGAGCGTGCCGAGGCGGGGCGTGTTGATGAAGTCGTCGCGCAGGATGTGCCCGTAGGCCATGACGAGCGAGAGGTCGGGCTCGAGCGCGGCGAGTTCGGCGCGGGTTTCGTCGGTGAGTTTTTCCGGCTGGTGCACGGGGATGCCGCGCTCGAGCGCCCACGTTTTTATGGCGTTGGGCCGGATTTTCATGCCGCGCCCCGAGGGGCGGTCGGGTTGCGTGTAAACAGCGACGATGCGCGCGTGCTGTGCGCCGTCGGCACCGGCAATCCAGTTGAGGAGCGGCAGCGCGATCGGGTCGGAACCCATGAAAACAAGGCGGAGCATGGAGAAGGGGAAGAGTGAATGGTGAAGAGTGAAAGAACGGCACTGCGGCCGGGATTGTGGCTTGTGCGTTCGACAATTTAAGCCGCTGTGAGTAATCAGTCCTCGATTGTTTCGAAAGGTTGAAAATCGTCGTCATCTCCGCCGGGAGTTTCGTCGACGGGCGAGTTTTTACGGAGGCGGGCGAGATGCGCGCGTTTTTCGTCGCTGTATTTGCCGACGCGCTCGGGGTCGATTTTTTTGCCGACGAGGTCGAAATAAACGGGGCAGCCGTGGAGATCGAATTCGTTGATGACGCCGGCTTCCAGGTAGCGGCGGTAATTTTCGGCGAGGTTTCCCTCGCGGTTGCAGAAAATTTTTATCCGGAAGGGGTGATTGCTGGTTTGCGTGGCGTAGTAGATGCGGAAGCGGCGGCCGGCGACGGCGGGCGGCGGTGTGCGCTCGGCGAGGTGGACGATGAGTTTGTTGAGTCGCGCGGTGGGGATTTTTTTATCGAGGACACGGTGGAGTTTCACGGCGCTATTCAACATGCGCGACACTTCGTAGCCGCTCATGGCTGAGACAAAGATGAGGGGCGCGCCGGGCGTGAAGTAGAGCTGCTCAAAAACAGCCTTCTCGTATTTCTCGCGGTATTCGCGCTCGTTTTTGAAACCGCGCAGGGCGGTGGAGGCGGTCGTGCCGTCGGCGAAAGCCTTGTGCACGAGATCCCATTTGTTGACGACGACGATGATGGGTTTGTGCTCCTTGATGGCTTCGCCGGCGATGGCCTTGTCCTGCTGGGTGACGCCTTCCATGGCGTCGAGGACCACAAAGACGACGTCGGTTTCCTTGATCGAGTCGAGCGAGCGGAGGCGCGAAAAATATTCGACGGGCGATGCGAGCTTGGTCGCGGCCTTGATGCCGGCGGTGTCGATGAGGCGGAATGGGTGGAGTTTTTTGTCGCGTCCCCGGAATTGGAAATCGTGGGTGACCGCGTCGCGCGTGGTGCCGGGCACGTCGCTGACGATGAGGCGGTCGGAGCGGAGGAGTCGGTTTGAGAGCGAGGATTTGCCGACGTTGGGGCGCCCGATGAAACAGACGCAGAGCGGGCGCGGCGCGTCCTCTTGTGTTTCAACTGCCTCGGCGGTGTCGCTGGCGTCGAGGTGATTTTTAATCGCGGTGCGAAGATCGGTTTCGCCGCGTCCATGCTCGGCGGAGATGAAGAGGGGCTCGCCGAGGCCGAGTCGGTAGGCTTCGGCGATGTCGATTTTTTCCTCGCCGAAATCGGCCTTGTTTACGACGAGGAGCACGGGCTTTTTGCCTTTGCGCAGCTCGGCGGCGATGCGTGTGTCGAGCGCTGTGAGGCCTTCGAGTCCGTCGACGACAAAGAGGATGAGCGTGGCCGTGTCGATGGCGAAGGAGACCTGCTTTTCGGACGCGGCGATGAGTTGCGCGGGCGTCTCTCCGCCCTTGAGCCCGAGTCCGCCGGTGTCCTGGAGCGTGTAGTCGCCGTCGGCGATGCGCGTAGCGACGACGTCGCGCGTGATGCCGGGCTTGTCGTGGACAATGGAAATGCGCTTGCGAGCGAGCCTGTTGAAGAGGCGGCTTTTGCCGACATTGGGACGACCTACGATGACAACGGAGCGGGACATGGAAAAAAAGGAGTCAGGATTCAGAATACAGGAGACAAAAGGGCGCTGCCGCGCCGAAAATTTTTTAATGATGAGATTTGGTTTGAGACACTGGCGATCCGGCTCTCCGGCCTTTGGCTTTCCGACTCAGCCTTTCAGCCGTTCAGTTCTTCAGCCTTTCCCACGCTACGCTCCAGCCTGGGTGTCGAAGGTTACTTTGTTTAGGTTGTTCTGCTTGAGATCGTCGATCAGCGAAATGATTTTCTGGTAGGGCACGTTGCCGTCGGCGCGGATACGGATGACGATGTTTGCCGGGTTTGCGCCAATGGCCTTGAGGCGGGTGCGGAGTTCGGTGAGCGTGACCAGTTGTTGATCGATGAAGTAGTCGCCTTGTTCGCGGATGGTGACGGCGATGAATTGGGTTTTCGGATCGGGCTTCAGGCCTTCGGATGGAGATTGGATGGGCAGGTTTACGGGAATGGTTTGCTCCTGATTGATCAGGGGCGTGGCGATCATGAAGATGATCAGAAGCGTGAAGCCGAGGTCGATCAGGTTGGTGACGTTCAACTCTGCGATCGGGTGCGACTGGCGCGGGCGTCTGACAAAACGGGACATTGTGGTGGAAGTTCTGAAGTTCTGAAAACCTGAATGCTGAATTTCGGAACTTCGTCGGTGTGAGATTTGTAGTGTTTGGGATGATTTTTTCAGCCTTCAGGCCTTCAGGTTTTCAGGCTTTTCCCCTTACTGTGATTCGAGTTCGATGCGGTCGGAGAGGGAGCTGGCGAAGTTTTCGAGCTCGGTGATGAGGCGTTTGTTGTTTGAGAAAAGATAATTGTAGCCGAACATCGAGGGGATCGCGACCACGAGGCCGGCGACCGTGGTGAGGAGCGCGGAGGAGACGCCCGGCGCGAGTGTCTGGATGCTCGCGGTTTGCTGCACGGAAACGGCGCTGAAAGATTCCATGACGCCCCAGACGGTGCCGAGCAGCCCGAGGAAGGGCGCGCCGGACACGATCGAGGCGAGAAACACCATGCTCGACTCGTAGTTGAGGATCTGGCGCGAGAGGGCGCGCTGGAGGGCGTTTTCGGTGTGCTCGAGACGGTATTGTTTTGTGTCGATTCCCTTGGCCTTGCCTATTTCGGCGGCGCGCCAGTAGGCGTTGATTGCGTCGGCGAAAAGGTCGCCGTAGGGGATCGAGCGTTTGTTGCGGTAGGACTCGGGGAGATCGAGCAGCGAGCGCTGGTCGCGGAGGTGCTGGTCGAAGGCGAGATTGAGCCGGCGGAGTTGCGCGAGGTCGTTGCGTTTGCCGATCATCACGGCCCATGCGATGATGCTGGCCACGGCGAGCCCGCACACGATGACCTTGCCGACAAGATCGCAGCGCATGAACACATCAACAACGGAAATACTTGCCAGAATCGAATACATGAACGTGAAAACAATGAAAATGGTTTGAGCTTTGGAAAACGAAGGATGAAGCGTTGCGTTTTTTAGGGGTGGGCATCAACAGGAAAAGGGCGTTTGTGCGCGGTTTTTCTTTGCGGGAGGCGGAATGCGTGCGGGGTTTTTCGCGCGAAGGCGGATTGGGCGCATTTTCGATGTTGCGCCGCGCGCCCGCCGATTGCACACAGACAGGTTCATTTTTTCACTCATGAGTCTCGACACGCCCAAGCCACAATCCATCAACGGCGCCGCTTTCAAGGTCGGCATCGTAGCCGCGCGCTTCAACGGCGTGCTCGTCGATGCGCTTCTGCATCAGGCATACGAGACGCTCGTCAGCGCCGGCGTTAAGGAAAAAAACATCCGCATTCACCGCGTGCCCGGCTCGAACGAGGCGCCCTCCGCCGTGCAACTGCTCGCCGCCTCGCAAAAGCCCGATGTTCTCATCGCGCTCGGCGTGCTCATCCGCGGCGACACCATCCATTATGAAGTGATCGCCGACGCCTCCGCGCACGCACTCCAGCGGGTCGCGCTCGACACGCGCACGCCGGTCATCAACGGCATTATTGTCGCCGAAAACCAGCAGCAGGCAAAAACGCGCTGCCTCGGCAAGATTGCGCGCGGCAGCGAGTTCGCGCACACCGCGCTCGAAATGGCCGCGTTGAAGAAAACCCTTTCCGCAAAAAAATGAACCACGGTAAAAAAGGCATCTTTGCCCAGCGCCGCGACGGCCGCGTCGCCGCCATGCAGTTTCTCTACGCCTGGAGCCTCAACACGCCCGCGAACCTCGCGCAGGACCTGCACGTGTTTTTCCAATCGCAACAAAACCCCCGCGAGCATTACGCGTTTGGCGAGGAGCTCATCAATGGCGTTATCGAAAACCTCGGCGAGATCGATGCCCGCATCAAGGAGTTCGCGCACAACTGGGAGTTCGACCGCATCGCGCGCATCGACCTCGCGATCTTGCGCATGGCGATTTTCGAGATGACGCACCGCAAGGACATCCCGCCCATCGTCTCCATCAACGAGGCCATCGACCTCTCGAAACAATTTTCCACGCACGATTCAAAACGCTTCATCAACGGCATCCTCGACCGGCTTAAAGACCAGCTCGGACGCGACGCCCGAAAAGCCGGGTGATTTTGAAAGGCTGAAAGACTGAAGGGCTGAAAGGCTGAAAAAGAAAATCAAAGGCCGGAGCGCCAGAACGCCGGATTCCGCCCCTTTCCGCATCTTAAATTTGAATCTTCAACCTAAAACACTCACCGGCGCGGCAGCGCCCTCCTGAATCCTGTATTCTGACTCCTGACTCCTTCTGCCTTCAGTCTTTCAGCCCTTTTCTTATTTTCATGTTTGGTTTATTTAAAAAATTCAAAGACGGCCTTTCGAAAACCGTCACGGCCATTGCCTCGAAAACAGCCGCGCTTTTTGGCGGCAAACCAATCGACGCCTCATCGCTGGAAACGCTGGAGGAGGCGCTTTACACGGCGGACTTCGGAGTCGAGACAACCGAGGAAATTTTGCAGGAAATTCAGTCCGCCTACAAAAAGGACAAGACGCTCCGCGGACAGCAGGCGGCCGAAATCGGCGCGGCGGTTTTGCGCCGTGTGCTCGCCGGCTCCGAGGGACGCCTTGAGGACACGCCGCCGTCCACCGCCGACGACGGCGCGCCGAATCCCACGGTCATCGCCATGATCGGCGTCAACGGCTCCGGCAAAACCACCACGTCGGCCAAGCTCGCGTGGCGCTTGCGCGAAGACAACAAAACCGTCGTGCTCGCCGCGTGCGACACCTTCCGCGCCGCCGCCGTTGAGCAGCTCAAAACCTGGGCCGCGCGTCTTGAGCTCGACATCGTCGCGAGCCACACCGGCGCCGATTCCGCGGCCGTAGCCTATGACGCATGGCAGGCGGCGAAGGCGCGCAAGCGCGACGTCCTCATCGTCGATACCGCCGGGCGCCTCCACACCAAGGCGAATCTCATGGAGGAACTTGCGAAAATCCGCCGCGTGCTCCAGAAAAACGACCCGTCCGCGCCGCAACATCGCTGGCTTGTTGTCGATGGCAGCCTCGGTTCCAATTCGATCCAGCAGGCGAAAGTTTTCCATGAAAGTTTCAACCTCACCGGCCTCGTGCTCACGAAACTTGACGGCACCAGCCGCGGCGGCGCGATTGTGGGAATCTACCGCCAGCTCAAGCTCCCCATCTATTTCCTCGGTTTCGGCGAGCAACCCGAAGACCTCCAGCCCTTCTCAATCGACAACTACGTGAACGCAGTCTTCGGCTTGGAGAATGGGAATTAAGCCATCGCGCGTCCAGCGTCAGGAACAGAAAACCTTGCGCAGGTGATCTTGATAGCGGGCGATGTCGGTTTCGATATCGGGCTGCTTGATGACGTCGTTGCACATGAAGGTGGGCAGTGGCGACATGCCGAGGAATTGGTTGGCCTTGTGAACGGGCAAATACACGCCGTCCACGCCCACTCCCCCGAAAAATTGCGCGGGATCATCAAATGCCTCCACGGGCGCGTTCCAAGTCACGGAGAGCATGTAGTGCTTATTTTTGACGAGTCCTCCGGAACCGTATTTGGCGTCGGAGTGACGGCTGCGCCCGTCGCTTGCGTAGAGCTTGCCGTGCCCGGCGGTGAATATGTCGTCGATGTATTTTTTGATGATCCACGGCGGCCCCATCCACCAGCCGGGCATTTGGTAAATGAGCGAGTCGGCCCACAAGATTTTGCCGACCTCGGCCTCGATATCGTAGCCCTGATCGACATGGGTGACTTGGATATCGTGCCCGTTCGCGCGAAGGAACGTCTCCGCGACTTCCGTGAGCGTATTGTTCAGCCGGCCTTCGGAATGCGCAAATCGCTTTGCGCCGTTGATAATAAGTATGTGCGACATGGGTGTTGGTGTGATTTGAGTTTGTGATGCTGATGCGAGCGATTGAAGTGGGAAAAACGTAACCGCAGATGAACACAGATTGACGCAGATTTAAACCGGCAATCTCAAACAGCCAATCCGTTTGCCCGCTTTGGAATGTGCAAAGATTGCACGTTGCTTTTCCCGGAGCGTTCTCCTGCTCGTCATTTGTTCCTTTTCACGATTTGCGCACGTTCGGGATTATAGCGGTAATCTTCAATGCTACCGTCTTTCAGTTTTTCGATGGCCTCCTCAATCACGGAAAATGGAACGAGGAACCATTCACGCGGCTCAATATTCGTCCCAAAGCGATCCTTCAATTCCACATCTAGACGTGCGCTGGCAAAAAACTTATGAAGCAATGCTTCCAGTTTTTCCCTATTGATGTTTGCCAGCTTAAAAGTGGCCACGATCTCTACGTCCGCCAAAAGGTAAGTTGGATCCTTCTTGGCGTTTGCGATGCGGTTTTTTACATCGCCGCCAGTGACGCCAATTTTGTGCAGCACGTTGCGATTTTGAGCGACGAAGGGATGATCGGATTTGCTTCGCAATACATAAACACAGCCGGTTGCGACGTCGTCCTCCTCTGTTTGATCAGAGAAAAGCGGGCCATGATCAGGTTTTGTGATACGTCTGCTTGTTTTGTCCTTGTTCAAAGCACGTTGAAGTGAACGGACGAGGAGGTCGCTTTCGGTGCCATTGTCGTATATTACACGGAGGCGGCGGTCGGGACGTCCGTAGTCATTCACAAACGATGCTCCCACGCTCGCGACCAGTATCTTTTGTCCATCGAGGATAAACATGTCTCCCTGATTAACCTCGGCGTTGTCTTGATATTTGAGGGTTTGTCGAGAGCCATCGGTTAACTCTTGCTGCACCTTCTCAAACATGGGTTTGAAGTGGTCGAAATCCGCGCAGAGGGTGCGCCGAGCAACCTCCTCAGCGGCTTTGATTTCTTCACGAGAACGCACATGCACAAGTTGGCTGATTTCACTCTGTTGCCCGTCCACTCCCAGCGATTCCAGCAAGGCCGCATCACTTGAATCCTCGTTTACGCAACAAGCCTCGGGTTCATTTTTTTTTCCGAGCAGCCCGTGTTTGTCCAAGGGTTCCAAAATTCCGAGACACTCTACTGAGTCGCGAATGCGTTCCAACCTCACGGCATAGAGCCGTTCAAATATATCTCGATCTTCGCCATGTTGGGGCAGGCGTCCGTGCGCTTCGAAAAAGTGTTCGATTTCCTCGAAACCTGCGATGATACGTTGTTCCTTTGGAGTGCGTCCACTGGCGGGCTCGGACTCGACTTCCACACCGAGTTTGTCCAGTAACTCAAGATCGTCGTTTGTGATGCGTTCAGCCATTGTCGTTTTCCTTCACTTTTCTTTGCAGGAATGCGATGCCCTCGGCCATTCGTTTTTCCCACGGATCCATGGCGGAAAGCGAGGGGAGGCGACCTTTCTCATGTTTGAAGCGCAGGGCGCGTTTTGCGAGGTCACGCGCTTCTTCAAGCGTCAAAGTGGAGCGACGTCCGACGATGATTTGTTCAACCTGTTTCAGCCGTTCCTCTGTCATTGATTTCGCGAGGATCGCATAAGCCTCGCCAAAAGGGTTGATGCGGTCAATCAAATCAATGTCGAGCTCCGTTACCGAAAGGGCAAACTTACGAACGCCGTCAATGAGCGCGGTATTTTTTGACTCGTGAGTGTTTTCATCAGCCAACGCTTTTTTGGCCTGCTGCACAAAATTGAGCGCGGCGATAGCGTGTTGCCGCACGGCCTCCTGATCTTCGTCGGCAAGCAACGGATATTTCTCTTTCACGATTTTTCCCATGCGCACTTGGGTAAGCTCCTCCGGCACGAGTTCATGGTCAAACATGCCGCGTTCGATGGCCTGTTTATCCTGGACGAAAGTGGTGATGAGTTCGTTCAAATCTTCCTGAACAATCCGTGTGGCTTCGGGGCTCTTGGGCTCCACAAGTCCCTTGATTTCCATTTGGATTTTTCCCGTTTCGGGATTCACGCCCACGTTACACTTGTTGGGATCATAACCGCCCTCGCCATAGTCGAAGCCGGAAGTCGGTGCATTATTTGGATTCTTGGGTTTGAACTCAAATCGCGGAGCCAGCACTTGTTCCATCAACAGACTTGCGGCGATGGCTTTGAGTGTGTCGTTGATCGCTTCAGCGACCGCGCTTTCTGTGGCGTCGGGTTCGGCGATGAGATTGGTGAAGCGGGCGCGAGCCTTGCCGGGAGCGTCGCGCGTGGCTCGCCCGATGATTTGCACGATCTCGGTAAGGCTCGAACGGTAACCGACAGTCAGCGCATGTTCGCACCAAATCCAGTCAAAGCCTTCCTTGGCCATGCCGAGCGCGATGATGATGTCCACGTGCTCGCGGTTATCCTTCTGCGCGGGGTCGCGAAGAGATGCTAGCACCTTGTCGCGTTTGGCCGGTTCGTCGTCCACGAGGTCCGCAATTTTGATCACCTTGCCGGCGGCGGTCTTCACGCGTTGAAATCCGGTTTGTAGATCGGTGCCTTGCCATTCGCCGAGCTCCTCGATGATGTGCTCCACTTCGCGAACCTTATCCTTCGTGCTCTCCTTTGAATTCACGTTGGGGATGTGCACGATGGTTTTTTCATCCGGATTCAACACTTTGAGAATCTCATCGGTATAGCTGCCAGCGTAGAAATAGTAACCGATGTCAAGTTGTTTGAGATATTCGTAACCGTTGAGTTGCTCGTAGTAGGTGTAAGTGACGGTGTCGAACTTGGCTTCGTCGTCGGGGTGCAGCACGGCCTCGGCGTCGCCTCGGAAGTAAGAGCCGGTCATCGCCACGATGTGGGCTTTGTCGCGAGCCATGAACTGGCGGATATGGTCGCCGAGACGATTGTCGGGATTTGCCGAAACGTGGTGAAACTCGTCCACCGCAACCAAACGGTCGTCGAAAACCTCCACCCCGAAACGTTCGACCGCGAAGCGAAAGGTTGCGTGGGTGCAGACCATCGTCTTGTCGGAACTCTCCAAAAACTTCTTCACCGCCTCAACTTTGCCACCGTCGGTTCCTGGTGCGTCACACAGGTTCCATCTGGGTTCGACTTTCCAGTCCGCCCAAAAACCGTGCTGGCTTAGCGGTTCATCGCGAAAGCTCGCTCCGATGGTTCGTTCGGGCACGACGATGACCGCCTGCTTGATTTTTTGATTTTGAAGCTTGTCGAGCGCGATGAACATGAGCGCGCGACTTTTGCCTGATGCCGGCGGCGATTTGATAAGCAGATATTGTTCGCCTCGTTTTTGGTAGGCGCGCTCTTGCATCGGGCGCATGCCGAGTTCGTTGGACTTCATCGAACGCCCGTTGCGGGCGTAGGTGACTGAAACGGAAGGAATGTTTTCTTTCATGATCGTATTGCAATGGTTCCAAATAATCGTCCGCTTTGCATCTCGTTGAACCAGTCGATATGCTTACCATAAGCATCTTTAAAGTCATCGTGTTCGAAAGCTTCTAGTGCCCATGTATCATTCTGCCGCTCAAAGGTCAGTATCTTACCATCATAGGCTCCGTAACCGTGTTGCTCTGGGGTCGGTAGCGTCAATTTTTCCATGGCATTATTTCCAAAACGCAAGGATCGTTGAATTATTACACCATCAGGAGTGCGCATCCGCAACTCTCCCAACAAGCTGTTCTTAGTCGGATTGGAAACTTCATTTAATCCTAAATGGATATGCGACCCTCTGGGCAAATCAAACTGGTTTCCAGGCCTATGATTACCGCGATTCTTGGTTACGTATCCCACATCTACCCAAAACAACTTTCGAGTTATCTTCTCAGGTTTGTTGCGTGGAACCACTACCGGCGCAGTAGCCTTCGTCCATAGATTCTCATATTCGTTGATAATGTTGTCAAAGGGAACCGACTCCTCCCAAAGTTGCTCTAAGATTGAAACGACTGCTATTCCTTCGGCTGACTGGCTTCGTTCATAATTAATTAAGCATCCCGCCTCAATACCGCTTGTAAGCCCGAGACCGGAGAGATTTCCAGAGCCAACTAGCTGTTCGCTAGGCTTTCCCAGCCCGTCCACCGCAACAACCGTCTTGAGATGGAAGCTTTTTCGGGGCGTGAAAGATTGGGATTTCACAACATGGGCACCGTCATATATCCGAATCTCACTATTCTGAGCCAGCTCTGCCATCTTACGAATAGCCGTTGGATGACTGCGCCCGTAATCAATACCAAAGATCCAACGACAATGCTGGATACTTTTGAAGCAATCTTTGAGCCCATGCATCTGTGCGGCTCCTGAGTCTGTGACATATGCGAAGGCAGCAATTAGCGACTGTGGATTTTGAGAAAGCATGTTCCGCCAATATGCTAACGCTGGCGTGCCTTCAGGAACTTGAATAAATGATTTCATGGATGCTTTATTCTTTGTTTTCATAATTTCTAAAAAGAATTTCTAGTCTCTCACTATCATTCTTGAACTTGCGGCCAATATAGATTCGTTCAACAACCTCATCATTTGCTTCGTGAGCAAATTTAAGGTTTTTCGGCATTTGATCTGGGTCGTAGAGATCGGCTATTGTCGCTGGATAATGTGATTCACGCGCTAACAATATATTTTCAGCGCAACAGGTGAGTTCTTTTTTGTTTATTTCCGTTAGTCGAGGAACAGGAAATGTATTCCATCCTAATGTGTTCGAATAGCGAAAATCCGTTTTCATTTTCCCGCATACAGTGCCGATCCAGACGATATGCATGCGTGACATAATTAATGACATATTCCACAGAGGCGCATCATAAATAGCGAACAACAGGTCGCTGACAATCACGTCCGCGTTGAGAAGATCGACTGGCAAATAAGGTCTCTTTTCTGACGAAACCTTCGCAATGGCAAGAGAGTGTTTTTTCGCTGTGCCGGCTATTTGAACGAAGCGATGCGGTTTCTGTGCATAGGCGCGAGTAGAAGAGGCGCTACTTTTGAGGCGAAACTCCCGAACACGCTTTAGGACAGTAGATAAAAAAGGATGTCGTTCAGCATACTCTCTCTGATTGTCCTCGATCCAAACGCACCAACGAGGTTTGCCTTGAATCATTTGTTCAGAACCTAAGTAGGGACGGATAAAGGCAGATATTTCAGGATGAGTTTTGAGAACCACATCTCTTTCCGAAGTCGAAAGGATGAAACTACCTCCATCCCGAGGCATGTTTCCAAAAAGCATGGGGGCGAGATTAGAGATCGGGATTCGGCATTGCTTAATTTCTACATGACTACCAGCTACAAGATAAGCATTAATGTGATCTGTCCGTTTTTCCACGATATTATTATCACTATCGCTTGAGTAAATACGCTTATCCGTCGAATTTCGTTGTGAAAGCCCAACGATTACAACGATAACTCCAGCATTGTGTGTTGCTAGGTTCGCCCACTTAAACGAAGTGTATGCAAAAGCGATTTTGACACCCTTCGCAAACAGAAGGGGCCAAAGCATCGGAACTTGGAGTCCCTGACATATAGAGTTGGTCGCAACGAAAGCACTATCACTCGGAGAATACTTGCTAAATTCAGCTGCTTTCATGAACCAGCCCGATACGTAGTCTAGTGATTTCCAATTGTCAGTGTCTGGCCCAAAAATATCCTTCAAGTCCTCCTTTTGCTCGCTGGATTGCCATTTGCTTCCCAAGTAAGGCGGGTTCCCGCAAATATACGTTTCACCGCCTTCGTTTTCAAAATCAATCTCGGCTTGCTCGAGCGGCGTTTCGAACAAATCATCGGCACGGAGTTTCACACCTTTGTTTGTGGGCGGGCAGACGGAAAGCCAATCGAGGCGCAGGGCGTTGCCGCGAGTGATCCAGTTGGCGGCTTCGAGCGGGAGGAACTCGGCAAGGGCGAGTTGTTGTCCTCGATGGAGCACGTCGCATTGATACTTGGCGATGATGAGGGCGAGGCGGGCGATTTCGCAGGAGAAGTGGCGGATCTCGATGCCGCGAAAGTTGGTGAGCGGAATGTCGGATTTGCGCTCGCGCTCGCCACGTCGCTCGTTGATGACGGCTTCGATGGAACGCATTTCTTTGTAGGCAATGACGAGAAAATTGCCCGAACCGCACGCGGGGTCGAAGACGCGGATGCGGGCGATGCGCTGGCGGAGGTTGAGGAGTTTGCGCGCATTGTCCCCGGCCTCGTCGAGGCGGGCGCGGAGATCGTCGAGAAAGAGCGGATTGAGAACCTTGAGGATGTTGGGCACGCTGGTGTAGTGCATGCCGAGCGCGCCGCGTTCTTCGTCGTCCGCTACGGCCTGAATCATGGAGCCGAAGATGTCGGGATTGATCTTTGTCCAGTCAAGGTTACCGATATGGAGAAGGTAGGAACGGGCGATTTTGGAAAAACGCGGCACCTCCACGCTGTCGGAAAACATGCCGCCGTTTACGTAAGGGAAGCTGTTCGCCCAGCTCTTGATGCCTGCCGCCTCGCGACACTTATTCCGAACGGGGGTGTTCATCGCGCGAAATAACTCGGAAATCACCTCGTGGGTATTGGAGGAGTCTCGTGCGCTCATCTGATCAATCGTTGCGGTGAAGAGCTGTTCACCGTGAAAAATGGAGGTATCCTCGGCAAAGAAGCAGAAAATCAGCCGCGCCATGAAGTGGTTGAGATCGGCGCGCCGAGCCTCGGTGTCCCAGTCGGGATTCTCCTTGAGCAACTCAATATAAAGGCGGTTCAGGCGACCGGTGGCCTTGATATCAAAAGCGTTTTCGCTGATCTGCCGGACGGTGGTAATGCCGGCAAGCGGAAGAAAAAAACCGAAATGGTCGTGAAAATCGGGGTAGGCGCAGGCGACGGTGCTACCATCGACGAGATTCTCGGCCTGAAATTCGGAGCCGTCGGTCGCGAGAATAAACTTGGCCTTTTGCGCGGTGGTCTTCGGGCTTCCGCGCAAGGTTGCAAGCGTGGCAGGCACTTCACCGACAGCGCAGGTTTTGATGTGAATGTTATTTCGCTGAAGGACGCCGCCGATGTCGGACTGGTTGGTGTTGCCAGTGCGAAGTCGGCGGATCGTGGTTTCCTTGTTTCCGAAAGCTTCGAGGAAGGCATAAGGAAACTCGCCGATGTCAAATGGGGCTTCGGCGAGACGGGACACTGCTTCTTCGATTTCAACGGCATTCATATTTTCAACCTTTATGCGCGATGGATCCAAAAAGACCGCCTTTGATGATGCTCGAAGAATGAGGTTTCATGCCGCTATTATTTTGTGGATCTAATAATCTTGAGCATTCGCTCAATCGATAAACCGCTTCGTCAGATTCTCATACGCGTCGATGCGGCGGTCGCGGAGGAAGGGCCAGTGGGTGCGGGTTACGTCCACTTTGTCGAGATCGACGGGGACTAGGAGGATTTCTTCTTTGTTGGTGCTCGCTTTCGCCAGGATTTGGCCGCTGGTGCCGGCCACGAAACTTTGGCCCCAGAACTCGATGCCGTCTCCGCCGACACCGTCGATCACTTCGTGGCCGATGCGGTTGATTGAGGCGACGTAGCAGCCGTTGGCCACCGCGTGCGAGCGCTGGATCGTCTCCCACGCGCCGTGCTGGTTGATGCCGTATTCGGCTTTTTCTGACGGGTGCCAGCCGATGGCGGTCGGGTAGAAGAGTATTTCGGCGCCTTGCATGGCCGTGAGTCGCGCGCCTTCGGGATACCATTGGTCCCAACAAATGAGGACGCCGATTTTGCCGTAGCGGGTTTCCCAGGCGCGGAAACCGGTGTCGCCGGGCGTGAAGTAGAATTTTTCGTAGAAGAGCGGGTCGTCGGGAATGTGCATCTTGCGGTAGATGCCGAGGAGCGAGCCGTCGGCGTCGATGATGACCGCGGTGTTGTGGTAAAGGCCGGAGGCGCGTTTTTCAAAGAGCGAGGCGACGATTACGACGGCGTGTTTTTTGGCGAGTTTCTGGAACGCCTTGGTTGTGGGGCCGTCGATGGGCTCGGCGAGCTTAAAATAGTCGTGGTTCTCGCTCTGGCAAAAATACTGCGAGCGGAAGAGTTCCTGCGTGCAGATGATTTTCGCGCCTTTGCGGGCGGCCTGCTCGGCGAGGGCGAGCGTTTTTTTGAGGTTCGCCGCGGGGCTGGCGACACAGGCGTGCTGGAGGAGTCCGAGTGTGACTTTCATGAGGAAAAATTAGGAAGTAGAAATTAGGAATTAGGAAGTAGAAAACGGAGGTGTTTCCCGGCTACACGATCAACACCTGGTCGCCCGCGCGCACTTGGTCGTAGAGGTCTATTATGTCGAGGTTGCGCATCACGATGCAGCCAGCGCTTTGCGGCGTGCCGATGAGGTCCTCGCGGTTCGTGCCGTGGATGTAGATGTAGCGATCGTGGCTGTCCACGTCGCCGCCGAGGTTCACGCCCGGCTCGAGTCCGCGCAGCCAGAGTATGCGCGTGGTGACGAGCGCGGTCGTGGCGGCACCGGCTTCCCTCGCGGCGGGTTCGCTGAAATGAAAACCCGTCGGGCGGCGCGCTTTGAAAACCATTCCCGGCGGCTGGCCCGCGCCGATGCGCTCGGCGATTTCATGCAGGCCGCGCGGTGTGCCGAGCGAGTTCTTGATGTTTGAGGGCGGGCGTTTTGACGTGGAAATCGTGTAGCCGCGCACGAGCGCGCCGGCGCGAAAGAACTGCATTGTCTGCGTGTCGATGCGCACGAGCAAAATTCGTTCTGCGGGCTTGATGCCAAGCCGCGCGCAGTTCTTAGTTATCGTTTCCCACGTTTCCATTATCGTCTGAATAAAATGAATCCATCACTCACAGTTGGCATCGTCGGCGCGACCGGCGCGGTTGGTCAAGAACTCGTGCGTCTCATGCACGAGCGCAATTTCCCGTTCACCACGCTGAGGCTCTTCGCCTCGGCGCGTTCCGCGGGCAGGACAATCGAGCACAGCGGCAAAAAATATGTCGTTGAGGAAGCCAAGCCGGGCGTGTTCGCCGGGGTGGATCTGGCGTTTTTCGCGGCTGGCGGCTCCGTGACGCGCGCGCTGGCGGGCGACGCGGTGAAGGCCGGTTGCCTCGTGATCGACAAGAGCTCCGCGCTTCGCCAGGAGCCGGACATCCCGCTCGTGATTCCCGAAATCAACCCCGAGAAACTGCGCGCGCACAAGGGCATCATCGCCAATCCGAATTGCTCGACCGCCGTCATGCTCATGGGCCTGTGGCCGCTGCACCAGTTGTTCGGCGTGAAGCGCGTGATCATTTCGACCTACCAGTCCGTGTCCGGCACGGGCGCGGAGGCGGTGCGCGAGCTCGAGGACCAAGTGCAGGCGCATGTGGCGAAGCAGCCGCTCGTGAAAAAAGTTTATCCGTATCAAATCGCGTTCAACTGCATCCCGCACATCGACACCTTCGACGACACCGGCTACACCGGCGAGGAGACGAAGATGGCGATGGAGAGCCGCAAGATCATGGGCCTGCCCGGGCTGAAAGTCTCGGCGACGACCGTGCGCGTGCCGGTGGTGCGCGCGCATTCGATTTCCGTGTGCGCGGAGTTTGAGCGTTCCGTTGATGTCGAGAAGGCTCGCGCGGCGGTGGCGGCGTTCCCGGGCGCGGAGCTCGTCGATGATCCGGCGAACAAGAAATATCCGACGCCGGTTGATTTTGCGGAAAAAGTGAAATGCGGCGTGGGTCGCATCCGCAAGGACACCGCGTTTGAAAACGGCCTTTCGTTCTGGGTGAGCGGCGACAATCTCTGGAAAGGCGCCGCGCTCAACGCCGTGCAAAACGCCGAGCTGATGATCCGCGAAAACCTGCTCAAGCCGCAACAAGGCTGAGCGCGGGACATTGCGCGGCACGGCCGGCTCCCCGTATATCAAAGACAGCTCCCCAAGCGTTCCATGTGCGCTTTCCGGACAGCAAATCCGGTGCGCTCATTCGACGTGACTGTCCGAGACCTTGAAGTTTTTCAAATAAGCGAGCAGTTTGCTGCGCAAAAACGAACTGTCCCGTTGGTCGACAGTCGTAAAATGCACGTCGACCCAAATCCCGCCGGAAACACAACTGGCACGCATATTCACATTGCGCGTTCGTTTGTCGCCAGTCTTCAAATCGTAGAGCATCACATCCCAGTTGCGGGTTTTTTGGCAATCAGTGTCCCCTATAACCGTGAAGCCCTCGCCCGACAGTGTGGCCCGCGTTTCGTCCCACAGCGTTTTCACATTTGCATAATGGTAATCGGATGCCGGCCTAAGCCAGGCGATTACTTTAATGTCCTCACCTGAGTCTTGAAACAGGAAAAATTCAGTTTTTATATGAGTTTTCCTTTTCTGCAGTAACAGGGATTTTGTTTTTATAAACAGGCTGCCTGGTGTTTCAGCGGGAGCGTTTATTATCACGCCTTGTTTTGTATATTTCAAATGAAAGCCCCTTGCCTCGGCAACATTCACTTGCAGTGTGTTGATATAATCAATGAGAGCCTTGCGCATGTCAGCGCGTTGCGATGCGATTCCCATGGAGGAAAGCCTCAAGTCTATCCACGTGCCGTCTTCCAGCAGGTTTGCCCTTAGTGTTACCTGCAATGTGTTTTGTGTCTTAATTGGAATCTCCAATTCATGCACCATTACGTCCCATTCTTTGATTTTGAGATATTCTAAGTTTTTGGCCTGTTTTGGAGTATCCTTTTTCCACAGATCCCTGGCCGTTTTATACTTGAATTTGTATATTGGTGAAAACCAGCCCGACATGATCACATTCGCAACCATGTCCCTGCCGATAAAATATCCGGGGTCGCCGCGTCCTATGGCTAAAGCCCCGGGGGTGGCCTTGTAATTTTTTGAGGGCAGCAGGAGGCTGACTCGGCTGATGTCCGGATTTCCGATCACTGTGCCATGCTCGTTTTGCGTTATCTGTATCGAAGACTGTGCGCTTTCCTCCTCTTTATTTTCCGAGAGAGGCATGGAAATTTGCATGTTTTGCGCAATATTTAATATCTCGTTTAGTTCATTGCTATTATCGAGTGTCTTGATCGGAACGGTAATCATGGCCGTGTGGCCGCTGTTATATCGTATATGGATTACTCCAACTCCTTTATATTCGGCTAACCCGGCCCCTGTTATCATCGAGACGATCTTTTCCCATACCAGCACTTGATAAAGGATGATCGCATTGTCTGTTTTTAATTCATTCAGCGACACAGGCTGCTCCTTGAGGGAGGCGCTGAGCCTTTCGATGCTGGCGCTCATGTGCTCAATAAATTTCTCCTCGGTGGCCGCCCATCCGTGCTTGAGCCGATCCAGCGCAATCTTGCCGGCGTTCTCATTCTTTTCGGGGCTGATCAGATTGATCCAATACACTTTCTCGTTGGATCTGGATGTGTTCAGATTCGCCGACCAGCCCGAGGGCAGTGTGATTGTTACGAATGACCCGGTTTCAAGTTGTATTGTGTCGGCGCAGGCAAGGCCGAGGACGAGCTGCGTTAACAGGACAATGATTGTTTTTTTCATGGGACTTGGTTGGTCGCGGACTGTTTTCAGGGAATCTTGGTTCAACACGTCCGCAACCCAATACTGATGCGATCTTTGTCGGGAATCGCCGCGCTTTGGTTGACACCTCGGGTCAGGATTGCAGATTTGGGAGAACTTTTTTGAATTTTTTTAACGCCATATCATTTTATGTCCGCCAATTCTTCCGCTTCTGTTGAATTTGATTCCGTCGAGTCCGCCATTCAGGACATTGCCGATGGAAAGATGGTCATTGTCACCGATGACGAGGGCCGTGAAAACGAGGGCGATCTCACCATCGCCGCTGAAAAGGCGACGCCCGAGCATATCAACATGATGATCCGCCACGCGCGCGGACTCATTTGCACGCCGATGACGGAGCCGCACCTCAAGCGCCTCGGCATCAGCCCGATGGTGCAGCAAAACCGCGAGTCGCACAAAACCGCGTTCACCGTTTCGGTCGATGCCGCCGAGGGCATCACCACGGGCATCAGCGCGTTTGACCGCGCGCGCACGATCAAACTCCTCGGCGACCCGAACACGGGGGCCGACGAACTCGTGCAGCCCGGGCACATCTTTCCGCTCGCGGCGCGCTCGGGCGGCGTGCTCGAAAGGGCGGGGCACACCGAGGCGGCGGTCGATCTTGCCGCGCTTGCCGGGCTGACTCCCGCGGCGGCGATTTGCGAGATCATAAACGAGGACGGCTCCATGGCGCGCATGCCCGACCTTGTTGAATACAAAAAGAAGTTCGGCCTGAAACTCATCTCCATTTCGTCGCTCATCGAATACCGGCACAAGCGCGAGCAGCTCATTGAGGAGGTGTGCGCGAAGCCTTTTTCGTCGGAGTTTGGCGAGTTCACGCTGCATGTTTTCCGCAACAAGCTCGACCATCGCCAGCATCTCGCGTTCGTGATGGGCAAACCCGGCCCGGGAGCCGCGCTTGTGCGCGTGCAAAGCGAAAACTTGCTCAGCGATGTGTTTCGCGCGCGCGGCATGAACGGATATCACGCGCTCACCGTTTCGCTCGCGGCGGTTGCGCGCGAGGGCGCGGGGGTGGTCCTCTATATGGAGCCTGCCGATCACGGGGCGGGCAACGTCCGCCGCCTTGGCTTGACGCCGGGCGAGATGCCGGCGCCGATGGGATTCCGCGACTATGGAATCGGCGCGCAAATCCTCTCTGCGCTCGGTTTGCAAAAAATCCGCCTGCTCACAAACAACCCGCGCAAAGTCGTCGGACTCGCGGGATATAATCTCGAAATTGTCGAGCAGGTGTCGCTTTAAAAAAACTTTTTTCGCAAGGACGAAAAGGCGCAAAGATTTGGCCGGGTTTAACTTGGCTCATCTTTGCGCCTTTGCTGTTTCCTAATTTGAAATAAACTGCAACTTTCGCGCGCTGCCCTGTGTTCTGTGCATGAACAATGAAACACAAAAGCCAGTTTCACCCTCGATGCCGCCCGTGTCCGCGGAAGCACGCCCGCACATGAGCACGTCCCGGGAAACAGACTTTTCTCTCTTCATGCGCAAACACCAGAACATGGTTTTTACCACTGCCGCGCGCCTGACCGCCAACGACGCGCAGGCCGAGGACATCGCCCAGGAGGTTTTTATCAAGGCTTACGATCATTTCGACGCGCTCCGCGACGAACCCGCCGCGCCCGGCTGGCTGCGCACCGTCGCCACGAATCTTTCGCTCAATCACCTGCAACGCTATCGTAAGCGCTGGCGGTTTTTCTCGGAGTTCCGACGCGCCGACGACGATGACTCGTCCGAAAACACGCCCGAGGTCGAGTGGGCCGCGCCCGAAACGTTTTTTGACGACATCGACCGCGCCGACCGGCGCGCCTGGATCGAAAACGCGCTCGCCAAACTTCCCGAGCACCAGCGCGTGCCGCTCGTGCTCTTCCACTACGAGGACATGCCCTACGACGAAATTGCGAAAACCCTGCGCGTTTCGCTCTCGAAGGTGAAGATCGACATCCTGCGCGCGCGCGCCGCGCTTGCGCGCACGCTCACGCAAAACCCCGCAAACCCGGTTTCAAAATGAACAACACACCGCAACCTCACGATTCCAACGACCGGCTCGCCCGCGAAATCCACCGCGTGCTCCGCGCCCAACCCGACCGCGCCGCCCCCGACTCGCTTGAGGCGCGCGTGTTTGCCGGGATCGAGCGTCGCGCCGCGCTTCCGTGGTGGAGGCAGTCGTTCTCGCGCTGGCCGATCGCGGCCCGCGCCGCGTTCATGATTGTTTCGGCGGCGCTCGCGGCCGTGATGATTGTGACATTCGCGCGCGTGCTGAACATCGTGCCCGCGCAGATCGAATCGCGGACGGGCGCCTTGGTTTCGGACTACTGGGAAATTATCACCGGTTACTGCGCCCGTTATCTGGCGGGCATACCGTCGCATGTCTTCGCGATCGCGGCGGCCGTGATCGGCGCGTGTTACGCCGCGCTCTTCGGCTTGGGCGCGGCCGCGTATCGTTATTTTTGGAAACCCGGCGCGCGCCACTCCGAACCTGTTTCGCACACATGACCAATCCTTCAACAACGGCCCGACCATAAAACTCTTTATCATGAAAAAAATCTTACATCTTTTCACACTGCTGGGCGCATTCAGCGTCCTCTCATGCGGCGTGCTTCAATCGCAGGACAACACGCCAGCGGAGCCCCAAGCTCTGCCGCCAACGGAAGCCGCATCGGGAGAAACTCCTCCCGCGCCGGATGCGCAACCCGCTTCCGATACGACAGCCGGCGATGATGAAAAACCGGCCAAACCCGAAAAGAAGAAACGGAAATCGCGCGACCGCGCCTCTGCTTCACGAGCCAGCGGAGAGATCGTGACCTTTTTTTCCGACGCCATTGTTCCCAAGGATAAAAAAGTGGAATCCGCCGTTGCGGTTTTCGGTGATGTGCGGGTTGACGGCAGCGCGAACGAGGCGGTTGCGGTCATCGGTTCGGTCACGGCCAACTCAAAAGTGCACGAGGCGGTTTCGATTGTCGGCTCCACGACTGTCAACGGCGGAGCAAGAGAGGCGGTCGCGGTTGTGGGCAATGTCTATGTGAACAGTCACGTGACGGGGCAGGTCGTTGCCGTCGGCGGAGGCGTGGAGCTTGGCCCGGACGCGCGCGTGGACGGCCAGGTTGTCGCGCTCGGCGGCGGCATTAAGCGCGACGAATCGGCGATTATCGGTGGGGAGATCGTGGAGATGAAGCTGTTCAACGACATCAACGGTTTTAACGTGTGGATCACGCAAGCGATTGCGAAGGGGCGCCTGCTCGCGTTCGATTCGGCGCTTGTGTGGGCGTGGATTATCGCGGGTGGTTTCCTGCTGTGCTATTTGCTCACGGCGTTGTTTGTCCCGAAGGCGGTCACCGCGGGCGCGGAGGCGCTGGAGCAGCGTCCCGGCGGCGCTTTTCTGGCGGCGCTGCTCACCGCGATCATAGCGCCGATACTCGTGGTGCTGCTGGCCGCGACCGGCGTCGGCATTTTCATTTTGGTTTTTGCAAAACTCGCGCTCGCCCTGGTGGGCAAGGCGGCGTTTCTCGCATGGATCGGACATCGCGCCAGGATAACGCATCCGTTGTTTGCGGTCCTTTTCGGTGGTGTGGCGCTCGCGCTGCTCTATTGCGTGCCCGTGCTTGGCATTGTGATGTGGAAGTTCAGCAGTTTCCTCGGCGCGGGCATGGTGGTTTATGCCGCGCTTCTGGCGCTTCGCCGCCGCCGCGACGAACGCGATGCGGCGCGCGTCGAAATGGCGGCCGCGGCCGCGGCGAATCCCGCGCAGTCCGGCGAGCCTCCCGTCATCACCGGAACGGAGATTGTCACGTCCCAAACCGCCGCGTCGTTCGCGACACGCGCGGGCTTCTGGGTGCGCGCGGGGGCGCTGTTGATCGATTTTGTGTTGATCGCGATTGTGGCGAATGTGTGCCACATGGGCGTGCTGATGCTGCCGTTGTTCGCGGTGTATTGCGTCGTGATGTGGGCGTTGCGGGGAACGACGATCGGCGGCATCATTTGCGGCCTGAAAGTTGTGCGCCTGGACGGACGGCGGGTTGACTGGGTCACTGCGATTGTTCGCGCGCTGGGCGGCTTCATATCCGTGGCGCCGGCGGGGCTTGGTTTCATCTGGGCGGCGTTCGACGACGAGCGCCAGGCTTGGCACGACAAAATCGCCGGCACCGTGGTCGTTTACGCGCCCAAGGGGCAGTCACTCGTTTGAATACGAAATTCGGAATCTTCGTTTCGCGTTTTTAATTTTCCCATGAAACTCATCCTTACAATTCTTCTCTGGTGCATTCTGTGGGCGTTGTGCTGGCCGCTGGCGTTGCTCGTGCTTCTGGTGCTTCCGTTCATCTGGCTGCTTTCGATCCCGTTCAAGATATTTGCGGTATGCTTGAAGTCGCTGCTGGCGTTGCTCGAATCGCTTCTGCTTTTGCCCGCGAGGATGCTCGGATACCGGGTGTCGTGAGGGCGCGCCGGATTGCGCCAAATGGACGGGTTTTTCTTGTGCGGGCTTGCCGCGCATCCGTTGCCGCGTATCTATTTTCGGCAAATGTCCTATTGCGTGTCACGATTTCAGACCATCCGCCGCCGCACCGTCGAGGTGCGGGCCGGCGTCGTCGGCATGGGCGGGGAAAATCCCATCCGCATCCAGTCCATGACGACGAGCGACACGCAGGACGTCGCCGCCACCGTGCGCCAGTGCGTCGCGCTTGCCGGGGCCGGTTGTGAAATCATCCGCGTCACCGCGCCCAACGTCCCCGCGGCAAAATGCCTTCGCGATATCCGCGCCCAGTTTTCCGCCGCCGGTTTTGCGGACATCCCGCTTGTCGCCGACATCCACTTCCTGCCCGCCGCCGCGATGGAGGCCATCGAGCATGTCGAAAAAGTTCGCGTAAACCCCGGCAACTACGCCGACAAAAAAAAGTTCGCCGTCAAGGATTACACCGACGCCGACTACAATCAGGAACTCCAGCGCATCCACGACGCATTCACGCCGCTTGTGCTCCGCGCAAAAACACTCGGACGCTCGCTTCGCATCGGCACCAATCACGGCTCGCTCTCCGACCGCATCATGAACCGCTACGGCGACACGCCGCTCGGCATGGTCGAAAGCGCGCTCGAATTTCTCCGCATCGCCCGCGGGCACTCGTTCGACCAAATCGTGCTCTCGATGAAAGCCTCGAATCCCAAGGTCATGATTCAGGCCTACCGCCTCCTCGTCGAGCGCATGCAGCAGGAGGACATGCACTACCCGCTGCACCTTGGTGTGACCGAGGCTGGCGACGGCGAGGATGGACGCATCAAGGGCGCCATCGGCATCGGCAGCCTCCTTCAAGACGGACTCGGAGACACCATCCGCGTTTCCCTCACGGAAGACAGCATCCACGAAATCCCGGTCGCCCGAGCCCTTGCCGCCAAGGCAATATCCCTCTGGCAAAACCCGAAGAGCAACCCAATAGGCTGCGCCTCGGATTCCATCGATCCGTTCCATTTCGCGCGGCGTGATATTGTGCCGCTCGCACTTGCGCCCGCAGCTGAAATCTCCGTCGAGCAACCGCCTCGCGTCATTGCGCGTGCCGCCTCCGTTTCGGCGCTGTCCGAGGTCATTGAAAAACTCGCAACGCTTGCGGACACGCCCGCCGAAGCCGTGCTTGTGCCTGTCGCGAACGTCGCCGAGCTCCGCGCGCTGCCCCCGACCGGCAAGACGCTCGTTCTCGAAATCCCCGCCGCGGTTTCCGCCGACGAGCTTGAGGCAAATCTTTCCGCTCCGCACATCATCCTGCGCACATTCACCGCTCAAGATACCGCGGCTCTCCGCGCTTTTGCCGAGGTTGCCACGAAACGAAACCTCGCTCTCGCCATTGCCACCACCGCGGCTGATTTTGCCGCGCTTGCCCCGGCGCTCGCCGCGCTCACGCCCGCCCCGCGCATTATCCTCACCCTCGCGGAGGAACCGCGCGCCGTCGCGCCCGCGCATCCAACTTCTGGATACAGGCAGCTCGCCGAGGCGCTCCGGACTCTCGCGCCGTCCCCGTTTGCCCGCGCGCCCATCTGGATACGCAACACCGCCGCCACCGCGCTTGCCTCCTCCGGCAATCCCGGCTCCCCCGATTTTCTCTCCCGCCTTCTCGATGCCTCCATTCTCACCGGATCGCTTCTTTGCGACGGCATCGGTGACATCGTCAGCGTCGAAACGGAAAACGATCCCGTGCGCGCCACCACGCTTGCCTACAACATCCTTCAGGGCGCGGGCGCGCGCATTTCGAAAACCGAATTCGTCGCCTGCCCCTCATGCGGACGCACGCTCTTCGACCTGCAAACCACCACGCAGCGCATCCGCGAAAAAACCGGACACCTCAAGGGGGTGAAACTCGCCATCATGGGCTGCATCGTCAACGGCCCGGGCGAAATGGCCGACGCCGATTTCGGCTACGTCGGCGGCGCGCCCGGAAAAATCAACCTCTACGTCGGCAAAACCTGCGTCCAATACAACATCCCCCAAGCCGAGGCCGACAATCGCCTCATCGACCTCATCAAGCAGCACGGCAAGTGGACTGACCCGGCGTGAAAAAGACACCGAAAACTGGGTGAATAATCTCGACCGCCACACAAATTTTTAGCATTTTTTACCTTTGATTTTCGTTTCTCTCTCTCAAAAATTTTCCCCACGCCGACCTCAAAGATGGCAACAAAAAAATTGAAAAAGTTATCACCAAACCGAGTGTGAATAACTTGTTGGAAAGTTCATCTTGCCAGCGCTTTTTTTGTCGCCGTTATTGCCGTCCTGAACATCCTCCCGGATTCGAACGCATCGTTCTTTCACACATCACTGATTCTGCTTCCCCGTAGCTCGCGAAGAGGTTTCCCGCATCCACCGAGATACCAAGCTGTTGCCAAGGCCAAAAAACCTGCCATCAACAAGGTATCTCTCGACACAATTTACTCTTCCCTGGCACGTGCAAAAGCCGCGTCCGCGATGTGTCCCAGAGCGCCCGTTCGAGCCCATTGTGAATAAACCAGCTCAACCAACACTCAATCGGACATGCCTACACTCTCCGCCCCTCCATTTGGGAAGCCGTAAAAAACGACTTCAAGACCCTCTTTTCCGAGGAGGTCTACCACATGTGGTTCAATCACCTCGTGTGCCTTGAGCAAACCGAGGACACGATCACCCTGGGCACGCTTACGGATTTTGCGGCCGGCTGCATTCACACATACTATCTCGACCTCATCAAACAACGCCTGCAACTCGCCACGGGGCGTGATTACAACGTGATCGTGAAGAAAAACCCCGACGCAAGCGCCGCGCAGGCGGCGCAGCCCGCTCCCGCAGCGCCGCAGGTCGAGACATCCCGCATCCCCGCGCGCCGCATTGTTCGCGCCGCCGATGAGCCCGCCCGCGTCAACACCACGCTCGACCCCCGCAATACTTTCGACACATACGTCGTTGGTTCCAGCAACCAAATGGCGCACGCTGCCGCGATGGCCGTCGCGCAGGCTCCCGCGCAGGCTTACAACCCGCTTTTCGTTTCAGGCAGCACCGGCCTTGGCAAAACGCACCTCATGCACGCCATCGGCCACGCCGTGCTCACGAGCAACCCTCACGCCAAGGTCGTTTACCTGACCACGGAAAAGTTCACCAACGAATACGTGCAGGCTATCAAGGAAAACGCCCTTGCACAGTTCCGCCGCCGCTACCGCAGCGTCGACGTGCTCCTCCTCGACGACATCCAGTTCCTCAGCGGCAAGGAGGGCATTCAGGAGGAGTTTTACCACACCTTCAACGACCTCCACACCGCCGGAAAACAAGTTGTCCTCGCCAGCGATCGCCGCGCCTCCGAAATCAAGGATCTCGAAGCCCGCCTTGTCTCGCGCTTCGAATGGGGACTGCCCACCGATATTCAGGCGCCGAATTATGAGACACGCCTCGCCATCCTCCGCAGCAAGGCGGCCCTCTTCAAATACGACCTCCCCGGCGACGTGCTCGAGTTCATCGCCAAGAACGTCGCCAAAAATATCCGCACCCTCATAGGCGCGCTCATCAAGGTCGCCTCCACCGCCTTCCTGCTCAAGACCGGCCCGATCGACGTCACCCTCGCCGAAAAACTCCTCCAGCCCATCCTCATCGAGCAGGCGCAAAGCCAGCTCACCATCGAGGCGATCCAAAAGCGTGTTTCCGACCACTACGAACTGCGCCCCGGCGACATGGTCAGCAAACGCCGCCCCGCGAACATCGCCTTCCCCCGCCAGATCGCCATGTATCTCGCCCGCCAGCTCACCAAGCACTCGCTTCAGGAAATCGGCGCGGCCTTCGGCGGACGCGACCACGGCACCGTCATCCACGCCTGCAAAACCGTCGAAAACATGATGGAGCAGGACTCCTCCGCGCAACGCTCGGTCGAATTCCTTCGCGCCCAGCTCTCGCGCTAAACGGAACAGGATATCAGGACTGGAATATCAGAGCGTTAGTTCCGGGCGACCAGTCCGCCGCCCCCTGCCGAAGCTCCGTTTTCACTCTTCATTTTTCCCCCTTCACTCTTTCCATGACACTCACGCCCGAACAAAAAAACGAAGTTGCCAACTGGGTCGCCGCAGGTGACACGCTCGCCGACGTCCAGAAAAAACTCGCCGAGCACTTTAATCTCACCCTCACCTACATGGATGTTCGTTTTCTTGTGGACGACCTTGATCTCACGCTCAAGGACCCCACGCCTCCCCCGGCGCCATCGCCAGCCGCGGACGCGCAACCACCGGCAGGCGCCGCTCACGGCGGTCCGATGGAGGACGACCTCGACAACGAAAGCCTCCCTCCCAACCACCTCGCACAAAACCGTCCCTCGCCCTATCCAGGCGACCCGTCCGATGACGAGGATTTTGCGGAGGACGAATCCGTCCCCGCAGCCGCGCACGATGTTCCTCCCGCCAACACCAATGTCCGCGTCGAGTTGGACAACGTCACGGTGATTCCGAACGCCGTTGCGAGCGGCAGCGTTACCTTTACCGATGGAGTGACGGGCAAGTGGTTTGTGGACAACTACGGCCGCCCGGGTTTTACGCAAATCAGCCAGCCCGACTACCGTCCCACGCAAGCCGACGCCCAAGCCTTCATGCAGGAACTCAGCGCCGCCCTGCAAAACCGCGGTTTCTAAAAAGGGTGGGGGAAAGTCTCAGACTGAGCCGAAATTGTTCGAGTATCGTGACGGGTTCCTGCTCAGCCCGGAGGCTTCGCCCTACCAATCAAGTATTACGCTTGTCCCATCTGCGCGGGATCAGCCAGCGTCCCGCGCACGATTTCGCCGGGCAACCGAATAAATACTTACTTTTTCGCCCAGTCCAAAATTACGAAAGCCCGCCGACCAAACGGCTCGGCATCCTCCTCGAATGCAAACGAGCCGTCATCAACAAGCCGCTCCGGCCCGGCGCAATAAAGCAACGTTTTCGACGCGTCGTATTGCATCGGTTTTTTGATAAACGGATCTTCCGGAACCGAATCCATATAAGCCGGCACAAGCACATCAAGCGATTTCGGCAGCGTATGATAATCCAACCAATAGGCGCGCAATGCAAACGCACAGGCGATCTGTCTAGTTATGGCCTGCATATTCAGCATACGTATATATACTGTTTCACAATCAATTACGCTCGCGACTGCAATGGCCGCGCCTGACGAATTCGGCCGAATGATATGCCGCAATTCATCCACGTTTTCATACGTCTCACGGGTAGCTTGGTCGAATACGGGTGAAATATCATTGCTCGCATCCTTGATAACATCACGTGTCAACTGGCACAATCTTGCACGGGTCATATTTAGCTTATAAAAATAACGCCAGCTGGAACGGGAAACCGGTGGGAAAAAATACATTCCTGGCTCACGCAATCTCAAACAACCCTCATGAAACGCATACGACCCTTTCATCATTTTAATAAAGCTGTCCTTATTTAATTCTTCTCTTGATAGACGGTGGGAGATTTCGAGACATATCGATTTGTCACTGAATTGTTCCAAGCTTTGCATCGCTGCCGCCAAGCACATTGCATCGGCGGACAAGCCCGATAAAAAAGTGCCCATACGCCCGTCGGGCGCGGCCATGTAGCGCTGTGCAAAATTTCTAACCAAATACAGCTCACTCATCACCTCCTTTGAGAGACCGTATTGCATCTTATGTTTCCATCTGGATTGCATTAAGCGCATGGTGTTTATGAGCGCCAAAATGGTATGGTTGTCCTGAAAAATATCATTGATTTCCTTGGAAGCTACGCCGAACTGCAGCTCAGGCTTTTTTATGGCTTCAAAAAAAAGCGCTATCGCCGGGTTGTTTTTTTCGATTATTAATCGGACCATTCGGTCATCGCCCTCTGATTCACCACTCAAATCTGAGTATAAAACTGAATAAAATTTTTTTACAGAAGATCCATCGGTCAGTTCCAGTTCAGGGAAATCTTCATGCGCTATCTTTAGTGTCTTCGACAGCTCTCTCATCACAACCATCGCATTATCCTCATCCGCCACGGTTTTTATAACTGGACGCAAATCCGAATCATCCGGGCACGGCGCGTCATAAAAAACCGCGACCAACGCGGCCACGGCGAGCACTGCCGCAAACGCTGACAAAGCAAACACAATTTTCCGGCGGCGTTTCATGCGTTTGTTGGGATCATGTGTTATGCGTTGTATTGCATTGCACTCACTCCATTTGCTCCGGGTCGGCAAGTGCCACGCAAGCTGATTCACCGCGGATGCGGATGCCGTTCACCTTTTCAATGATCAATTCCGCGTGTTCCTCGCGCACGTCGGCAAACGTGTGCCGCTGATGAATGTCGATTGCGCCCACTACATCCGCCGGCAGCCGTGTGACCCCGGCGACCTTGCCCACAATGTCCGCCGGCGTGACAAGCTGCTTGCGTCCCACGTTGAAAAACAAAGTTACGAAGCCCGCCTCGCGTCCCGTGCGCGCCGGACGGTCGTATTTCTGTTTAGCAGTCTTGAACGCCGACTTGTTCTGTCTGCCCGCGTTGTCTGGCTTGCCCTGTTTCTTCGGCTTGTCCGCAAAAGGTTTCTTTTTCCAGTCGGCCTTTTCCGGCGGCAGATCAATCTGCGCCGGGGGCGCGGTTTTCTTATCACCCTCGCCGCCAATCGTCATGTGAATCACCGCCGCGATGATGTCCGTGCTCGCATAACCCTGCTCGAGCAGGCGGTCGATCAGGCGATCCTGCTTGCGATATTCCGCGGCGTCGAGGGTGCTGCGTAGCTTTTCGAAAAACTGGTTTTCACGCGCTTCCTCCACGAGGTCGAGCGACGGTATTTTTTCGCGGCGAATTTTCAACTTTCCGTAACGAATCATGTTTTGCAGCGAGTAGAGCTCGCGTCCCGAAACAAACGTGAATGCCTTGCCCGACTTGCCCGCGCGGCCCGTGCGCCCGATGCGGTGCGTGTAATCCTCGGCGTCGTTCGGCAGGTCGAAGTTAAACACGACCTCGAGGTCGTCCACGTCGAGCCCGCGCGCCGCCACATCGGTCGCGATCAGGAACTCAAATCCGCGCCGGCGAAACTTGTCCATCACGCGCGTGCGCTGCGCCTGCGAAATGTCGCCGTGCAGCCGCTCGGTCGCGTAGCCGCGCGCGTGCAAGTGCTCGTCGAGCTCGTCAACCATCACTTTCGTGCTGCAAAAAACAATGCCGTAGCGGAAATCGTTTATGTCGATGATGCGCGTGAGCACCTCGATCTTCGAGCGCCGCTCCACCTCGAAATAAACCTGGTCAACCTGGGGCGCGTTTTGCGCGACCGCCTCGATTTTGATGCGCTTCGGATTGCGGCTGTATTTGCGGATCAACTCCTCGATTTGCCGGGGCATCGTCGCCGAGAAAAACAACGTTTGGTGCTCCGTCGGCACCTGCGTGAGCACGCGCTCGATGTCCTCGCGGAACCCCATGTCGAGCATTCGGTCGGCCTCGTCGAGCACGAGCATCTTGAGCTCGTCGAGCCGCAGCGTGCCGCGCTCGATGTGGTCGATCACGCGCCCCGGCGTGCCGATCACGATTTGCACGCCGCTTTCCAGCGCGCGAAATTGCCGGTCATACGATTGTCCGCCGAAAATCGGCACCGCGTGCACGCCGCGTTTGAAAAGCGAGATTTTCGCAACCTCCTCCGCCACTTGCACCGCCAGCTCGCGCGTCGGGCAAAGCACGAGGATTTGCACCTTGCGCATTTTCGGATCGATCTTCTCGACCATCGGAATTGCGAACGCCGCCGTTTTTCCCGAGCCGGTTGACGAAAGCCCGACAATATCCTCGCCCGCCATGATCGGCGGAATCGCGGCGGTCTGGATTGGCGACGCCTCCTCGAAACCCATCTTGTCAACGGCCTTCAATATTTCGGCGGACAAGCCGAGTTCGGAAAAACGGAGATTGCTCATTTGCCGGACGATGCACGTTGCGCGTCTCAAAGCGAGCCGTAGATTTTGCGGGCGAAATTTTCAGGACAAGATTAACAGAATGAACAGGATTCAATCCCTCTGGTCGCGCAAACGCCAATAAACTCCAAATCCCGTTAATCCTGTCCTCAAATTTCGAAATCTGTTTCTAGCACCAGCCCCTTTTGAAGTCCGAAATCTGAGATTTGAGATTTGCAGAATCAGCGAGCACCGAGCAGGCTTCGCGCCATTATGAGCAAATACACAGCCCCCGAATTCCTCACCGACCTTCTCCACGCCCGTTCTCCCTCGGGCTACGAATTCGAAGCCCAAAAAGCTTTCGACAAACACGTCAAAACTCACGCCGACGTTTACGAAAAGGACGCCATGGGCAACCGCCTCGCCACGCTCAATCCCAAGGGCGACCCCGTCCTCATGCTCGCCGGTCACATGGACGAGCTCGGCCTCCTCATCACCTACGTCAACAAGGACGGCTACCTCTACTTCCAAACCATCGGCGGGCACGACCGCACCGTCATCTCCGGGCGCCGCGTCATCATCCAAACCGCCAACGGCCCCGTGAAAGGCGTCACCGGAAAACGAGCCATTCACCTCATGGACGAGGCCGACCGCAAAAAAGTCCCCGAGATTCACGAAATCTGGATCGACATCGGCGCGCGTTCCAAAAAAGACGCGCTCGCCCGCGTTTCCATCGGCGACTGCGCAACCTACGACCACGAGTTCGAGCTCATCAACGGCAGCATCGGCGCCGCCCGCGCCTTCGACAACAAAGTCGGCGCCTATGCCGTCGGCGAAGTCATTCGCCGACTCGCCAAACAAAAGAAAAAACTCGCGGCCAAAGTCGTCTCCGTTGCGACCTCGCAGGAGGAAATTGGCACGCGCGGCGCCGCGACCTCCGTCTATGCCGTCAACCCGCACATCGCCATTGCCATCGACGTCGGCCACGCGACCGACCACCCCGATTGCGACAATCGCAAATACGGCGAAACCACGCTTGGCGGCGGCCCGATCATTTGCCGTGGCGCGAACATCAACCCGAAAGTTTACGACCGCCTCGTCAAGTGCGCCAAAAAACTCCGCATCCCCTACCAGCTTGAGGCCGATCCGCGCCCGACCGGCACCGACGCCCGCGCGCTGCAAATGGGCCGTGGTGGAGTCGCCACTGGCCTGATCTCCGTCCCTCTCCGCTACATGCACACCCCGAGCGAAATGGTCGATCTTGAGGACGTCGAAGCCTGCGTAAAACTCCTAGCCGCCTTCGCTCTCTCCCTCGAAAAAGGCGACTACGCGCATTGGTGAATCGCCATATTTTTCACTATTGTAAGAAGTCAAACTTGCCACTTCCAAACAAAATACAGTCAGACGCACTCTGTCTTCCACCATCAACTCATTTATCGCCAACTTCTAACCATTTAGAAGCAGGCCACTTCGCGTAGCTTCGGCCGCTGTTTATACAGAACCCCGAGAAATTTCGCCAAGGAAGCACCGCTGATATGCGCTCCCGTTGGGAGCGCGCATCGAAAGCGTCTTCCTTTGGGCTTCATCTCGGGTGCCTTGTATGGGACGCAATTAGATGCGTCCTTTTTTTATTGGATGCATGACTGCTACAAAACTGGTTGAACTCATAAGATTTAAGCATACAACAAACGACCATATTGCCCATGCTCCCCCGCGTCTTTTTCGTCTTATCAGTAATTTTGCTTCTGAATTCCGCGCTGACCGTGCGAAGTGCAACGCAAACGCCATTGCTGCCCACTGTCACCGGCACTCACTATTACCTTGGCGGTGGCACTATTTCAAAAAGCGCGCATGCCTGCGGCAATGGCTCCAAAACCATCTATTTGAACGGTAATCAGGAAGGGGCGGGTAATTCCGCGCACTTCGAAGGCCAGGATGTCAACATATGGGGGGCACCTACGGATCCGGCTCGGGTGCCAATACCATCACCCTCGAGGACACCACTATCCGCGCTATTGAAGCGGGTATCGTCTTTAACTGGATAGCCACCACCGCCACCACAGGCGATGCCACTTTGCTCAACACCGATGTTACTACTACTCTCGATCACTCCCCTGTGTTTCAACAGATTGGTGGTTGGGTGAGCATTACTGTGACCGGTGGGTCCCTTTCTACCGCTGGTGCGGATTCGCCCATCATTCGTCTGGCCTCCCAAAACAATAACACTGCCAGCACTCGGAGCACCGTCATCCTGAAAAATACCGTTCTTACTTCCGGAAGTGCTACCGCTATTGACCTCAACATGGATGCCGACGATCCCGGCGGCATACTCACGCCTGTAAGCACCATAGACGGGGACTATTTTGACATTATTGTCCAAAGCTCCACCGTTTCCGGAAAGGTTGCGGCTACCCGTATCGCCACCGGTGGGAGCCACGAGGTTCCCCGCTCGGGCAACACCAAATTTTTCATCTTCGACTCCACTTTCTCCGGCGGCATCATGATGGTCTCCGGCAGTGGCTATAGGGAAACCAGTGGTAACCTGCTAACCCTTACCGCCTCCAACGCTGTCTTTGATGGCGGCATGATCATAACGGGCACTGAGGCCGCTCAACGCAGCAATCAAGCCATCCTCTACGTCTATGATTCCTCTTGGACGGGCGACATCGAACTCACCAACCGGGGCAACTTGGTGCTTCAGTTTTCCAACACCCCCATTGACGGAGGTTTCATCCTCTCGGGCTCCACCAACACTTACATTGATCTCATCAATTCGTCTGTCACTGGTGGTATTTCGATTGATGGCACCGCAACCCTCCAGAATCGCTACGGTCTCGACATCAACAATCGTCGTGCCGCCGTCCACAATTCCGTCATCACTGGCGGATTCTCGCTTGCTGGTGCCTCCACGATTGACCTCCCTTTCAGCGGCAACACCGTCGTTTCAGGAGGCATAACCACCACCGGCTCCTCCACCGGCGTTTTCCGACTTGAGCAGGGATCCTCCATCAATGGCGGCATCACTCTTTCAGGAACTTCCTCCGTCTCTATTGTGCTCTACAGCGGCGGCCAGCTCACAGGCGATCTCGTTGTAAATGAACGCGCCACCCTCTCACTCTCCACCTTCGCCAATAATATTCCCATCTATCTTAACGGAGGCTTCACCCTCGGCGGCACTTGGAGGATTTCTGAGAAAACTGCTCTTGAGGGTGGCTTAACCCTGTCCGGTTCCCTTGGCACCATTTCCATCGCCAACGCGGGCACGGACAGCCTCGTTCTCACCAACGGCATGACTGGCAAAGGCCGCCTCGACATTGAATCCATTGACTACTCCAATATTGGCAAAACCGAGATACGTATTATCCACGACAAAACCGGAACCTTGCCTCCCGACGCCTTTGTTCTCGCTCAACCCATTGACTACGGTCTCGTCGCCTATGACATCGCAAACCGTCCGGATGGCGTTTTCCTTGTTAATGTTGCTAGAAAGGCTGTTGCGCAATTACTTAAAGACCAACTCGAAGCGCCCGGCGTAGCGACAATCACCGTGGACGACAACGTTCCTCTTTCATTGGTCGGCGGTGCAACCGTGGCCTCCGGTAAAACCATTGTCGGAGCCAGTCACAATTCCGGCATCATCGGCAGTCTTACCATTCCGGAAAATGCAAACGGCATCGTCATCCTTGGCATTAACTTCACCGACGGCACGCTGGCAATCAATGGCGCTGTTGATGTTGAGATTACACATTGCACGTTCACCGACACGCCCGTCATCATCACGGACGGCGCGGACAACATCACCTTCTCGTGGAATAAATTCACCGCGATGACTGGCGGCGGCTCGGCCATGACCATCTCCAATGCGGGCGCGGGCACCGGCATCCTCCTTCACAACAACCTGTGGAGCGACGGCCTGAAAACCGACATGCCATCCGCAACCAACGCGCGCGCTTACATGTTCAACAATTATTTCACCCCAACGGACAACAGCAGTGCGACCAGCGCGGGCGCGGACGCGCAAATCCTCTCGATCAACAATATCTACCAAAACACAATCAACCCGCTCGCCAAACAATCCACCGGATTGCTGCGCGCTTCGGGCAACTTCACGACCGCGACTTCCGGCTCCAACCCCAGCGCGACGGGCGACGACACGGTGTTTGTCCCCGCCTACTCGCACGTCATGCAACCAGCGGGCATCGGCACGCCGCTAAGCGCCACCGTGCTGGCAAATCTCATCACGGCCTATGCGGGAAACACTGCGGGCAAATACTCGCATACTCCCGTCATGACCAACGGCACCGCCAGCATCAGCGCAAGCGTGTCAGGCAATGCTTCAAGCAAGACCAACACTAGTGCCCATGTGCCAACTTCTGGCGGATTCACACTCACGGCAAACGCAAGCGGTTTCACGCCTTCCACGCGCCAGTGGTATCGTGACAACTTTGCCATTACTGGCGCGACTGCCGCCACTCATACCGTTACCAACGCGAGCGCGGCCACGCATGCCGGAGCCTACACTGTGGCAATGACGACCTCCGACGGTGAAATCGTGACATCCGGCGCGTTCACCGTGACGGTTGGGGCGCTCGCCGCGCCCGTTATCACGACGCATCCCGTGTCGAAAACAATCAATGTCGGCGGCAGCGCAACCCTCAGTGCCGTGGCGACCGGCAACAACCTGACATACCAATGGCGAAAAGGAGGCGTGAACATCTCCGGTGCGACCGGCTCGAGCCATACGATAAGCAACGCGCAGCAATCCCACGCAGGCAGCTACGCGGTCATTGTGGCCAATGCGTCCGGCACCGTCACCAGCAATGCCGCCACGCTCATCGTCAACACCAGCGGCAACGACAATTCTGGCGGCGGTGGAGGTGGTGGTGCCCCAAGCCTGTTGTATCTTGGAGTTTTCGCGATTCTTGGGGCTCTGCGCCTGCGCGCGCAGCGCGGATAGATTACAAGGCAGCCCGGACATTCCTGACTGTGCAAAAGATGCCGTGAATCACGACACGGGCAGAAATGTCCGTGCGACCGTTGCAAACGGGCAACTGCCTTTGTCTTGGTGCTATTCGCCTCAAATCCTGTTCATTCTGTCCATTCTGTCCAAACGTCTGCTTGGAGATTTTTCAGGATTTCGGGATTTGGGATTTTTTCTTTGCCAGCCCTCGCTGTTTGGCGATGTATTTCCCTTTTCCTCATGACCACGCTCAACGCCACACCGCTCAAAACACTCGACCCGGAAATCTACGACTGCATCAAGTCCGAACTCGGGCGCCAGCAAAGCCACATCGAGCTCATCGCCTCGGAAAACTTTGTCGTGCCCGCCGTCATGGAAGCCCAAGGCAGCGTCCTCACCAACAAATACGCCGAGGGTTATCCCGGCAAACGGTGGTATGGCGGCTGCGAATTCGTTGACCAGGTCGAGCGACTCGCCATCGAGCGCGCCAAAAAACTCTTCGGCGCCGAGCACGCCAACGTGCAACCGCACTCCGGCTCGCAGGCCAACTTCGCCGTTTACACCGCCGTGCTCCAGCCCGGCGACAAAATCCTCGGCATGAACCTCAGCCACGGCGGACACCTCACGCATGGAAACCCCGCCAATTTCTCCGGCAAACTCTACAAATTCGTGCAATACGGCGTGCGCGAGGACAACGGCCTCATCGACTACGACGAGCTCGCCAAAGTCGCCGCCGCCGAGCAGCCCAAGATGATCACCGTCGGCGCCAGCGCCTACTCGCGCATCATCGACTTCAAGCGCATGTCGGAAATCGCGCAAAGCGTCGGCGCGTATCTCTTCGCCGACATCGCGCACATCGCAGGCCTTGTCGCCACCGGCATCCACCCGTCGCCCGTGCCCTACGCTGATTTCGTCACCACCACCACGCACAAAACCCTGCGCGGCCCGCGCGGCGGCTTGATCATGTGCAAGGAAAAGCACGCCAAGGCGATTGACTCCGCCATGTTCCCCGGCGGCCAGGGCGGCCCGCTCATGCACGTCATCGCCGCCAAGGCAGTGTGCTTCGCCGAGTGCCTCAAGCCCGAGTTCAAGGCCTACACGACGCAGCTCGCCGCCAATTGCAAGGCGCTCTGCGCCGCGATGGAAAAACGCGGTTATAAAATCGTCTCCGGCGGCACCGAAAACCACCTCTTCCTCGTCGATTTGCGCGCGAACCTTCCCGAGCTCACCGCGAAGAAGGCGCAGGAAACGCTCGATCTGGCCAACATCACCTGCAACAAAAACACCGTGCCCTACGAGACACGCTCGCCCTTCCAGGCGTCCGGCATCCGCCTCGGCACGGCGGCGGTGACATCGCGCGGCATGAATGAGGCCGACATGGACGACATCGCCATGTGCATCGACCAAGTGTTGAAGGCAATCGGCACGCCCGACGAGGCCACCGCGATCGAGGCGTCCAAAAAACGCGTCCTCGAGCTGACGGCAAAATACCCGCTGCCCTACACGATGGCGTAAGGTCATTTTTCGACGTCGCGTCATAAAGCGACGGCATTGCAGGGCGCGCTTTAAGCGCGCCTTTTTTGTGTGAACGCATCAGCAAAAGTCATTCACATGCGCGGGCGCGCACGCGGGGTGCGTGCCCCATCGGCGCGAGCTTGTTTGCTGGCGCCTTTGGCGTGCGGCAAAAGATAAAGAAGTTAGGCGCTATGCGACGCGCCCCTGCGGTAACACGCGATTTTGCGGATGCTCACGATGCCAGGATTTTGTCGATGCTTGCGATTTCCGCGTCGCTGAAGTCTGTGTTTTTCAACGCGCCGAGGTTGTCATCGATTTGCTTGGTTTTGCTTGCGCCAATGAGCGCGGTCGTCACCACCGGCTGACGCAAAACCCAGGCGAGCGCCAATTGCGCGAGGGATTGTCCGCGCGCTTTTGCCATTTCATTGAGCGCCCGAAGCTGCGCGAGCTTGGCCTCGGTGATATCCTCCGGTTTCAGGAAGCGCGGATCGTGCGCGGCGCGCGAATCGGCGGGGATGCCGTTCAGGTAGCGATCCGTGAGCAGCCCTTGCGCGAGCGGGCAAAAGGGAATGCAGCCAATGCCTTCGCGCGCGAGCACGTCGAGCAGGCCGTGTTCCGGCGTGCGTTCATACATGTGGTATTTCGGCTGGTGGATCAGGCAGGGTGTGCCGAGGTCGCGGAGGATCGCGGCGGCGCGGGCCGTTTGATCGGGATTGTAGTTGGACAGCCCGGCGTAAAGCGCCTTGCCGGAACGCACCGCATGCGCAAGCGCGCCCATGGTTTCCTCAAGGGGTGTTTCGGGGTCGAAACGGTGCGAGTAGAAAATGTCCACGTAGTCGAGGCCGAGTCGCTTGAGGCTTTGGTCGAGCGAGGCGAGCATGTATTTGCGGCCGCCCCATTCGCCGTAGGGGCCGTCCCACATCAGGTAACCGGCCTTGGTGGAAATGATGAGTTCGTCGCGATGGGCGGCGAGTTCCTCGCGGAGAATGCGTCCGAAGTTGGTTTCCGCGCTGCCCGGAGGCGGGCCATAGTTGTTGGCCAGGTCGAAGTGCGTGATGCCTTTGTCGAACGCATGCAAAACGAGCGTGCGCGCATTTTCGAAAAACACGTTGTCGCCAAAGTTGTGCCACAGCCCGAGCGAGAGCCGCGAAAGTTTCAGCCCGCTGCGGCCGCAGCGTTTGTAGATTGAGGAGTCCGAATAGCGCGAGGGAGAGGGTGTGTGCATGAGTTATTGTGAGATCGGTTAAGGATTTTGGATTTTTTTAGAATTTAAGTTTTTCCTCTTACGCGCCCCCGAGCGCTTTGTGAAGCGTTTCGAGTTCGTTGCGTAAACGCGCGACTTCCGCCTCCAGCGCGGCGAGGCGCTGCTCGACTTCGGGAGGAAGCGTTTGCGTGACAGTGACCGGGGTGGCTTCCGGCGCATCGGCGACGGGTTCGCCCGTCAGGAGTTGCGCCCAGCGCGCCTCTTTTTGCCCGCGTTGCGGAGGGAGTTTGCGCGCGAGCGGTTCGGCGCGCGCGGCGAGATCGGCGAGAATTTGCTCCAATTCGCCGACGGTGGCGGGCATGGCGGCCATGCGTTCGCCGCGTGTGCGGAGCTCTGCGGTGGTTTGCGGACCGCGCAGGAGCAGTTCGGCAAGAATCACGCGGGCGGTCGACTCCATCGGATAAACCTGGTCGAGCATGTGCCTGAATTTAGCGACGCGCGCCTCCGCGCCGGCGAAGTGCGTGGCGAGCCGTTTCTGGCGCAGGCCGTCGAGCGCATGCTCGATGTCCTCGTGCGTGGCGGCGAGAATCGGGTTGCGGTTGTTGCGCTGGTTGGCGGCGTTGACAAGCGCGTTGAGCGTGAGCGGATAGATGTCGGGCGTGGTGAGTTCCTTTTCAATCAGGCAACCGAGCACGCGCGCTTCGAGCGGCGAAAGAATGTTGGGATTTGAGGGAGTCAAATCGGGCTGCGTTTCTGTTGTCATGCGCGCAAGCATCACCGCGCGCTCGATTCTGCGCAAGGGCGTTGCTCAAAAAACAACACTCGTGGCCGCCGCGGGCAGCCGCGAACGGGCTCAGGGTTTGCTGATGAGGGCGACGGCGTGGGCGGCGATCGCGAGGGAGCGGCCGATGTCGTCGGAGCCCTCGTTGGTCGTCGCTTTCAGGCCGATGCAATCGGTCGCGATGCCAAGCGATGCGGCGAGTGTGTTTTTCATTTCATCGAGCCGGGGCTGGATTTTCGGTTGCTCGGCGATGAGCGTGGCGTCGATGTTGACGGGGCTCCATCCGCGCTCGGCAAGGGTGGCGATCACGCGGCGGAGGAGGATTTGCGAATCGATGTCCTTGCAGGCGGGATCGGTGTTCGGAAAAAAGTGACCGATGTCGGGGAGGCCGGCGGCGCCGAGGAGGGCGTCACAAATGGCGTGCGTGAGGCAGTCCGCGTCGGAGTGGCCGTCGAGACCGATGGGCGACTCGGCAAAGCGGACGCCGCCAAGAATCATGGGGCGTCCGGCTTTGGTGCGATGGATATCATAACCGTGGCCGATGCGGATGGGCATTTTTAGAGTGGAACGTTTCAGTTTTTTTTGCGGAGCGACTCAATTTGAGGGCGCGGCGCTTTTGTTCCAAAGCGCATTTTCCTCGGCGATGCGCTCGATGGAGTTGTTGATGAACTCAAAATAGGAGAGGTCGGCGGGCGTGGTGAGCTTCGGGTTGGGGTGGGGGTTTTCCAAAAGCGCGACGGGATGGTTGAGGAGTTCCACGGCGGCGGCGTCGTCCGTGATCTCCAGATCGCGGTCGATGATGCGGGTGTAGGCCCTGGTGATGAGCTCGCGGCTGAAAACCTGCGGAGTTTCCATCGCCCAAAGATTGGCGCGGTCGATTGTTTTGAGGCGGCCCTCGCCGGAGTGTTGCTTGATGGTGTCGCTCACGCGGTGCGCGAGCACGACGGCGTGTTCGCGGCGGACGATCTTGAGCAGGCCGACGAGTTGTTCGGGGCGCACAAAGGGGCGCGCGCAATCGTGGATGAAAACATGCTCGATGTCGGGGGCAGCGCCTCGAGCGCGGCGGCGACCGAGGCCTGCCGTGTGCGGCCGCCGCGCACAAAAATGGCGGGAGTCGGCGCGTAGGCGGAAAGCGCGGTGAGCTGGCGCTGGTCGCGGGTGGTGACGATGTAGAGATCGGCGACGCCGCTTTCCATGAATGCTGCGACGGAATGCGCGAAAAGCGGACGTCCGCCGAGGGGGACGAGCACCTTGTCGGTGACTGCGCCTTGCATGCGCTTGCTTGATCCTGCGGCGAGTAAGATGGCTGCGGTGCGGCTCATTTTTGGAAGTTAAAAGTTAAGAGTTGGGAAGCGGAAAGTAAAACGAATACAGGCGCGTCATCCATCATTGGCCTGCGTCTGGTTGTGACGCTGTCCAAGTTCCTCCATGATTGCGCGGGCGGCGGCGGCGGGATCGGGAGCCTTGAGAATGGGGCGGCCGACAACGATGAATGACGAGCCCGCGCGCGCCGCCTCGGCGGGAGTCATGGTGCGCTTTTGATCGTCGGTGCCCGCGGCGGCGGCGGAGCGGATGCCGGGCGTGACGAGTTGCATGTGCGCGGGAAGCTCGCGGCGAAGCACGGGGACTTCGAGCGGCGAGCAAACGAGGCCGCGCAGACCCGCGTCCGTGGCGAGTTTTGCGAGGCGCAAAACCTGGGACTCGGGAGCGGCGTTGACGCCGGTTTCGGCGAGGCCGGCGGCATTGGTCGAGGTGAGGACGGTGACGCCGAGGAGGAGCAGCCCGGGCTTGGTTTGCGCTGCGGCTTTTTGCGCGGCGACCATCATTTCCCGTCCGCCGCAGGTGTGGAGCGTCAGCATGCCTATGGGAAGCGGCGCGAGCGATTCAACGGCCTTGGCGACGGTGTTGGGGATGTCGTGGAGCTTGAGATCGAGAAAAACATTGAATCCCTCGTCGGCGACGGCGCGGACATAATCGGGGCCGTGGGCGGTGAACATTTGCAGGCCGATTTTCACCCAGTTGAGCGATCCGCGCAATTGGCGGAGCAGGGGCGCGGCTTCTTCGCGGGTTGGAACGTCGAGTGCGAGAATCAGGTCGGTGGACATTGCGGAAGTGTTGAATGCGGATTGCGTGACGCGAAATGTAGGATGCGCGGGGCGCGGGTTGCAATCGCAGTTTTTGGATAATGATTTGGACGCCGGGCATTGGGTTTCTGTGGTCAAATGCCGGGCGCTCTTTATTTTCATAAATAAACCTTCATAATTTGGGCTCCGATTTCTGGTTGCGGCGATTGCGGAGTGCTCGCAAAAATCATTGCCATGAATCACAAGTCCGTGCGCCGGTTTTTATTTGTTTTGTGTTTGCTCGCGCTTCCGTTTGTTCGCGCGGAAAACAACGAGCCCGCGGTGCCGCCGCTCAAGCGGCTCGCGAACGACCAGTCGGAATATCGCCGCTTCACGCTCGACAACGGCATCAAGGTCATCCTGCTCTCCGACCCGAAGCTCAACAAGTCCGCCGCGTCGCTCGCCGTGGGCGCGGGGTCGCTCAGCGATCCTCGCGACAGGCAGGGGCTCGCGCATTTCCTCGAGCACATGCTTTTTCTCGGCACGGAAAAATATCCCGACGTAAACGATTACGGAAACTACCTTACCAGCAACGGCGGCTATAACAACGCCTACACCGCCGACGACCACACGAACTACCTTTTCGAGATTCGCCACGAGGCGTTCGAGGGCGCGCTCGACCGGTTCGCGCAATTTTTTATCGCGCCGCTTTTCACGCCGGAGTTCACCGAGCGCGAGTTGAACGCGGTCAATTCCGAGAATCAGAAAAATCTCGAAAACGACAGATGGCGTTACTGGCAGGTTCGCCGTTCGCTTTACAGGGCGGATCATCCGGCAAATCATTTCGGCACAGGCAACAGCGACACGCTCGCGGGCGTGTCGCGCGAGGAATTGCTCGATTTCTACAACAAGCACTACAGTGCCGACCGCATGACGCTTGCGCTTACAGGGCGCGCGAGCCTCGACCAGATGGAGCAGTGGGTTCGCCAGTATTTCTCTCCCATAGTCAATCGAAAGCTCGGCCCGATTCGCTATGATCCCGACTATCTTTCGGAAAAGCCGGCACTGCGTATCGTTCGCGTCGAGCCCATCATCGATGGGCGCGAGCTTGGACTCGAGTTTCGCATGCCCGCCATTCAGCGCTACTGGGCGTCAAAGCCCGATCACCTTTTGCGTTTTATTCTCGGCTATGAAGGTAAGGGTAGTTTGCTGTCGCAACTCAAGGCGGAAGGGCTTGCCACTGGACTCAGTGCCTATGGCGGTGATGAGACACAGGATTATGGACGTTTTCAGATATCCGTGGCGCTCACGCCCGAAGGGTTGCAAAATTACGGACGCGTGCTTGATCTCGTTTTCTCCACCATCGCCGATATGCGCCGCGCCGGGTATCCTGGCTATTTGTTTAACGAGCGAAAGATGATGGCTGCGCTCGACGAACTCTATGACGACAAGGGCGAAGGTTCTCAACGGGCTGTTTTTCTCGCAAACCAGATCGCGACGTGCCCGCTTTCGATCGCCGAGCGTGTTCCTTACCTCTGGCTTCGCGAAGATTCCGAAGCCTACGAAAAATTTCTTTCGTATCTTCGACCAGACAACATGCTCGTCAGCCTTGTAGCCAAGGGCGTCGATACCGATGCAACCGAAAAATATTACGGCACCAAGTATAGCTACCGTGAAGAGACTGGTCCCGCTTATGACAAGCTCATCACAGCACTCAACTCATCGGCATTGCCCAAGGGTGTCACGATTCACTTGCCCGAGCCAAATCCCTATATTCCGGCTAACTCAACTGTGCACGCCGTCACACCGATGCTCCTCATCAACGAACCCGGACTCAGTCTTTATTATTCACAGGACACTGAATTCGAGCGCCCAATGGTTACGCAAATATTCAACTTCCGTCTTCCGCGTTCGTTTGCATCACTCGAAAATGCCGTTGCGCTTAATTACTATGCGGCATGCGTCAACGAGGCGCTCAACGAAATCACTTATGTTGCAGGAGAGGCTGGGCTCAGTGCGCGTGTTTCCACTTCGCTTACCAACGGCGTTACGCTTAGGATCAGTGGCTATAACGAATCTGCCGAGCGTCTTCTCGACACGATTTTATCCCATCTCGTCGACTTTGAACTTAGCGAGGAACGCTTTGCTGCAGTGAAGGATTACACTGTTCGCGGCCTCCGCAATTTCGAGCGTGGCGACGCCTACCGTATCGCCATGACGACGCTCAATAGCATCACCGGCGAGTTCGTTTACCGTCCCGACGAGCAGATCGCCGCCGCCGAAAAAATGACGCTCGCCGACGTGCGCGCCTTTGCGCGCACGCTCTACAAAACGGGCAAGGTCGAGGCGCTCATTTACGGCAACGTCACCGGTGATGACGCCGTCGCGCTGGCGCGAAAATTCCGCAGCCACAAGCCCGCGCCCGAAAGCGCGCTGCTGCGGGATCGTTATCTGGAGATTGCGGCGGGCGCGGAAGTGCGGGCAACCGAGAAGCTCATCGTCAACAATTCCGCCATGGTGCTGCGCTACAAACTCGGCGATACCTCGCCGGAGATGCGCGCGGCGGCAGTCGCGCTCGGCATATTTGTGGCGGAGCCGTTTTTCACGGAACTGCGCACGCGCCAGCAACTCGGCTACATCGTCAGCGGCGGCGCGGCACCCGGGAAAACCGAGAGCATCGCCTATTTTATCATTCAGTCGGGCAATCATCCGGCGGACGAATTGGAAAAGCGCGCGCTCGCGTTCATCGGCGCGCTGCCCGATCAACTCGCCGCGCTCGACGATGCCGCGTGGGCGCAGATCATCGCCGGCGCCCGCTCGCGCCTTGAGGAAAAGGACAAGTCAATCGACGAGCGAGCCAGCCGCCTCTACGCGCTCGCCTACGATTACAACGCGGATTGGGAGCGCCGCGCGCAAACACTCGCCGCGCTCGACAAACTCACGAAGGCGCGCGCCGTCGAAATACTGAAAAACGCGTTTGATGAAAAAACGCGCGGACAAATCACCGTGCTCGCCTTCTCGCGCGACCACGAGCCATCCGACGCGAACGCGCCGAAGCCGACGTTTGATTTCGAAAAACGCGCCGAGTGGAAAAAGACGCGGAGCTACAAGTGAGCGTGTTTATCAATGCGGCACGGACATTCTTGTCTGTGCGGAAATTATTCGGCCAATCCAAGGCACGGACAGGAATGTCTGTGCTTCCGTTATGAGTGCTGATTACGAAAAGCCGATCGGCCCCTGGGTGCGGCGCGCGAAGGAGCACGGCGAGGGCGTGATCAAAAAGCTCACGCGCGACGAGCTCGTTGCGTGCGTGATGCATGTGGACGAGCGCATTATCGCAATCAACAAACCGGGCGACATTCCGTGCCATCCGTCGAAGGACGGCCCGTGGTCGAGCCTGTCGGGCGCGGTGCGCGAGCATTTCGGCGACGCGGCGGCGCACTTGATTTTTCGCCTGGATCGCGAGACGAGCGGAGTGGTGGTGTATGCGCGCGATCCAAGGACGGCGCGGCGTTTGCAGATGGCCGCGCAGAATCGGAAGTATGACAAAGCATACTTTGCGATACTATGCGGCGAGATGCGCGAGGTGGTCGCGGTCGATCAACCGCTTGGTCCCGATTACGATTGTCCGGTCGCGATTAAAAACAAGGTCGTGCGCGCAGGGCAGGGGCAGTCGGCGCGCACGCGGTTCGAGCCGTTGCAATGTTCGGGCGGTTTCACATTCGCGCGGGTGACCACGGAAACCGGGCGCAAGCACCAAATCCGCGCGCACGCGCAATGGCTCGGGCATTCGCTCGTTGGCGACAAAATCTACGGTCCCGACGCGCGTTTGTTTCTTGAGTTTATCGAGACGGGGTGGACGCCGAAACTGGCGGGGCGATTGCTGATGGCTCGGCAGGCGTTGCACTGCGCGGAGATCGACTTGAGGGCTGCGGGCGTGGACTATGTTTTTCGCGCGCCGCCGGCGGCCGACATGCTGGAGTTTGGCCGCGAACGGGGTTTTGATTGCTCGAAGTGGCTGGCGTGAGCGCGCCGAAAGGACGCTGGTTCAGCGCGATTTCCAGAGTGTCTTGAGCGGAGGGGGCTCGACGGAAACGGATAGTTTTTCGGGGGAAAAGATGTCGCGCGGAAGATCGAGTTTCACGCCCGTGAGCAACACGTTGAAGTCGGTGCCGTTGCCCGTGGTTTCGTTGCGGAGTTCCGCTTTGCGCAGGAAAAACATGTCGGACACTTTGTGAAAATCCTTCAGGCGCATCGTTTTTTTCACGGCGCCACCGGGGCCGAGGATTTCAAAGACGGTGATCGTGCGATAGCCTTCGTCGTAATAAAGGCGCACGCCGGTCAGGTCGGGGCGCGCGTTGGCGATCTCGGCGGGCGGGCGCATCAGGAACGCGTGCGTGACGCGGAAGTTGCCCGATCTCAATCCTTCGTAGGTGTGGTCGTTCCAGTGGATGAAGGGCATCTGGAGTTCGAAGGCGCTGAGGTCCGTGCCCGCAAGCGGCTCGAACATCGCCGAGGGATCAAGTCGCGCGGCGGCGGATGACGCGGACCCGGCTTGGCCGCCGTTCGTGTTGTTGTTGCGCGAATAAGTCCACACGGCGCTTTGCGGGCCGCTCTGGACGAGGAGGTCGCGCTCGTCGTTTTGCGAGCCGGGGCGGAGCGTGATGCGCGTGACCGGCCCGCGTTCGTTGCGACTGCCCCACATGCGTCCGGGGATGATCGTGCGCGTGCTGGTTCCCTTCGGGCGCAGGATGAGTTGGAACTCGAAATAAAAATCGCCGTCGATGGCGCTTGTGCGGATGGCTTCGAGAATCGCGCGGCCCTTGTCCTGGTCAACGGGCGCGGCCTGCCGGTAATCGGGAACGGATGGCGTGATGCTGCGCGATTGGGCGAAGGCGTGCGCCGTGCCGAAAATACAGAAAAGGCAGGCGAAAATAATCGCCTGCCCCGGGATGGTTTTGCCGCCGGTGGTCATTGTGTCTGTGACAATGGCTGGTGGCGCAAGTGCCGCGTTATTGCTGCGCGGGAGCGGGAGCTTCCGGCGCGGGCGTGCCCGCCGGAGTCGCGGCGGGGGTTGCCTCCACTGTCGTGTTTTGCGGCGATGTCACGGGCGCGGCGGGTGCGGCGATTTCGGGAGCGAGAACGCCCGAGGTGCCGCGGTTCGCCACATAGATGTAGCCGAGGTAAAGGGCGAAGGCCAGGACGAAGAAAATAACCGCGCCTTTGATGGTCGCCTTGCTGAGCACATTGCTGGTTTCGGCGCCGAAGGTGGCCTCGGCCATGCCCCCGCCCATGGCCGCGCCGACGCCGCCGTCGTTCTTGGCGCGTTGCATGAGAACAAGAAGCACGACAATGATGGAGACAAAAACCAGGACAAGAATACCTACTGTGAGAAGAATGCTCATTGGAAAAAGATGAGGAGAAAGCAGACTGAAACGCGGTTTGTCAACATGCGAGCACGGGGTCTCGATTTTAGGGGCAATTTCATGCGCGGGCGCGGCAAGCGGCAAAAGCGAGGCTTGCGGCTGCCGTTCGCTTCGAATTTACCCGGTGGAGGTTTTTGCCACTGTCGTTTTTTCGAAAATGCGGGCTTTAAATCATAATAATTTGCCGACAAAAATTGTGGCATGTTGCCCCTGTCTTTGTTTGCGACCCTCTTGCGCGGATCGATGCGGATGTTTTTTGCGGCGTTTTTATTTGTCGCGACCATCCCGTTTCTTTGCGCGCTCGACTGGCTGCCCATAACCGACGAGGACCGCGAGGCCGTGGCATCCATGATCGATCCCGACGCCGGCGCGGAGATCCTCCACCGCGTCAAACAAATCGACGACAGCGGCCGCAGGGGAGTCACCGATGAATACATTCGCATAAAAGTGTATAACGAAAAAGGCGTCAGGGAGCTTTCCAAGATCGACGTGCCCTATGACGAGAAAACCGAGCGCATCAGAAGCATTGAGGCGCGCGTTATCAAACCCGACGGCACGATCATCAATGTTGATAAAAAGGACTTTTACGACCGCGAGATCATCAAATACGGCAACTTGCGCGTGCGCGTGCGCTCGTTTTCGTTTCCGCTCGTCGAGCCAGGCATGATCGTGGAATACAAGTGGCGGCGGCGGGCGACGGAGAACATCATCGCGCTCAAGCTGGATTTTATGAGCGAAATGCCCACTCGCCGCGTGCTCTTTCGCATAAAGCCCCAGCCGCTTCCGCCCGGATTTCGCACGATGGGCTTTTTCCGCCATTGCGGGGAGCATAAGTTGCAGCGCGGAAAGGATGGATTCGCCTTCATAGAAATGACCGACCTCAAGGCCGCCGGCACGGAACCCTACATGCCGCTCGCGGCCGATGTTCACCCGTGGATGGTTTTTTATCCGACCTATGGAAGCCCGTCGATGCATTGGTCCTTCATCTCGCGCGGGCTTGCCGCAATTGTGGAGGAGACGACCAAGAGAAACAACAAGCTCGTGAATGAAACCGCCGCCGCCATCACAAAGGGGCTCGACATGCCCGAGGATCGTCTGGCGGCGATCAACGACTACTGCCGTATCCAAATAAAGAACACAGACCACGACACGCAGCCGGGGGAGCAGGAGTCGTCGAGACGCAACAAGGGGCCGCGAAAACCAGCCGATGTGATAAAGGCCAAATCCGGCGACACTCTGGAAATCAACATCCTGTTCATCGCGCTTGCCAAGGCGATTGGCCAGGATGTGAAACTTGCGTTGAGCGCGAGAAAAACCAATGGGGCATTTTTGAAGGACATGCCCTCAATCAGGCAGTTGCCCGACCCGCTGGTCGCGGCGCACATCATGGATACGTGGCATTTTTACGATCCCGCGCACCGCGATGTGTCCACGGGCATGTTGCACTGGGTTAATGAGAGTCAGGTTGTCATGATTCCGCGGGAGCGCGGGTTTCGCTGGCAGGTCACGCCCATGTCTCCCGTGGAAAAATCCCCCGTGAAACGCACGGCCCGCCTGCGTCTCGACGCGGAAGGCGGGATCGAGGGCGATGTGAGCATAACGCTTTCGGGGCACCCCGCGTGCGACGCGCGCGAGCGGTTCAGGTCGGAAACACAAAACAGGGTTGAGGAAATAATTCGCGAAAGCGTGCAGGCGCGCTTCCCCAATGCCGAGTTGTCCGGCGCGGCCATTGCCAATCTGGACGATGCGACGAAGCCGTTCGTGATCACATACAATGTGCGGGTGCCCGCGTATGCGGAGCGCGCGGGCCAGAGGTTGTTTTTCCAGCCGGGCTTTTTCAGCAAGGGACGGGACGCCCGCTTCACGGCGGAATCGCGCGCATACGACATCCGTTTCAACTATCCCTCGCTTGATGAGGATGACGTCGTGATCGCGCTTCCGGCGGGCTACAAGATTGAGGAGGGTTCGGCGCCCAAAGTGGTGGATCGAACCAAGTGGGGGCGTTACAGCATCGAGATCGCCCTCAACCGCACCAAGAACACGATCATCTATAATCGCATTTTCGAATTCCTGCCCGTGCACATGCCCGCGGCGAAGTATTCCGACGTCAAAAGAATCTTCGATTTCGTGCACCTCCAGGATTCGCACACGCTGACAATCCGCGCGGGCGAATAAAAATCATCAACCATTAGGCCCCGCTCCATCTGCGTTCATTCAACAAATTCGCATTCTCAACCCCATATTATGTTTCGAAAATACAAGCTCCCGGCAGTCCTTTGTATTCTAGCGGTATTTCTGACGCATTCATTTGCTCGCGCCTATGACAGAATTCCAGCGCATCAACGCATGCTTGCCTTTGTTGATTGGATTGCGCCGACGCCGGAGGAGCTTTCAGCGACGGCCTCCACGATAGATCCCGAGGCGGGCGCGGAGATCCTCCTCAGAATGAGGCAAATCGACGACAGCGAATACATAGCTCCCGCCACCGATGAGTATTTCCGAATCAAAATTTTCAACGAAAAAGGTGTCAGGCAATTCACCAAAGTGGACATCACTTGCGAACCCGGTGAGCGTTTTGTCACTTCGGGGGCTCGCGTGATCAAGCCCGACGGAACGATTATTAACGTCGATGAAAAGGCGTTTTATGATCGTATTACCATAAAGTATGGCGGCAAGAAGGCGCGCACGCGCTCCTTTTCATTTCCCCAACTCGAACCTGGCGATATCGCCGAGTATAAATACTGCATTACCGCGAATGACAACATTGTCGCGGCCCGTTTCTATTTTCTGAGCGAGATACCCACACGGCACGCCGTTTTCCGGATAAAACCCGCGCCGCTCGCGGCCAGCTACAAGACAATGGCCTATTTTTACAAATGCGACGAGGTGAAGGTGCAGCACGACGATGACGGTTTCAATTGTATTGAACTGAAAAACCTTCCCGCGCATGTGCCCGAACCCTGCATGGAACCCGATCAGGACGCACAGCCGTGGATATTGTTTTATCCGGTAATGCGCGGGCAGACCGCCCAGGCATTTTGGGAGAAAACTGCCAAAGATGCGGGCAAAAGGGTTGAGCGTTATGCAAAAAAACCGAGCAAACTCGTGAGGGAGACGGCGACGCGCATCGTTGCGAATGCGACAAGCACCGAGGAAAAACTGGCGCGCATCAACGACTATTGTCGCACGAATATAGTCAATTACTGGGTCTACACGCCGAAGGGCGGGCATGATGAAAAGATTCGCGCCATGCGAGACCGCTCTCCCGACGAACTGATCAAAACCAAGCTCGGAAACAGCGACGATATTCCCGTGCTGTTTGTCGCACTTGCCCGCGCGGCGGGCATTGATGCGCGCATCGCCCTCTGCGCCAACCGCAACGACGGCGTTTTCAAAATGACGCTGCCCATCGAGTATTACCTCAACGAGATATTCATTGCCGTTAAACTCGACAAGGGCTGGCGCATGTATGATCCCGCGCACAACATGGTGAGCCTCGGCATGCTGCGCTGGCAAAACGAGGGCGTGCCCGCCTTGATTGTCATGCCGAAGGGCGCGGAGTGGATAACGACGGCCATGACGTCCGCCAAGCGCTCGCTCACGAAACGCACCGCAAAACTGCGCCTCAATGAAGAGGGCACTCTGTTCGGCGATGTGACCATCGAATACAGCGGGCAGGCCGAGATTACCGCGCGCTACCAGTTTCACAACGAGACCGATAAGAGGATTGAGGAGCTAGTGAAAGAAGACGTGCAAGCGCGGCTGCCCAACGCCGAGTTGACCGACATTAATGTTACCAACTCAGGCAATGTATTAAAGCCGCTGGTGCTCACATACAGCGTCAAGGTTCCCGGTTATGCCGAGCGCACGGGGCAGCGGCTTTTCATACAGCCGTGCTTTTTTACCAAGGGCGAACCGGCCCGGTTCACGCGGGACACGCGCACGCACAATATGTTTTTCAGATACGGCGAGTCGTTCAAGGACGAGGTCACGATTCAGGTTCCCGCGGGTTTCGCACTGGAGGAGGGCAGCGCGCCGGTTAACTTGGAACCGGGAAATTGGGGTTATTATAAAACCAGCATCGCGCTGAAAAAAAAGACCAACGAAATAATATACACGCGCGAGTTTGCCTTCGCGCCGCTGCTCGTGCCCGCCGAGGCCTACAAGGCGGTCAAATACATATTCGACACCGTGCATTCCAGGGACTCGCATACGCTGACCCTTCGCTCGGGAGGATAACCACGATTCATATTAATCCGACTATAAATCATGTTTAACAAATACCCATTATTGCTGGCTTGCGCGATGTTCGCCCTTTTCCCGTGCGCTCATGCCGCGAAGCTGAAGCTGCCGCCGTGGCTGGCCGAGGCCTCGCAACGGCAGGTGCCGCTGGAAAAGGACACGGCGGCGGTCGTGCTGCATGACGAGGAAATCTGCGAGGTTTCCTCCAGCGGGCGCATGACCACCGCGACCAGGCGCGCGGTGCGTGTGGTGACGCGCGACGGCCGGTCGTCCGCGAGCGTGATCATTAGATACGATTCGTCCACCGACAGGGTTACCGGCTTCAAGGCGTGGCTGGTCCGGCCCGATGGCGAGGGGAAAACTTATACAAAAAACCACACAGTCGATATCGCGACTTCATCGGCGGCTGTTTACGCCGAGTCGCGCGAGGTCAGGTTTTCCGCTTACACCGATGCGTTTGAGGATTGTGTTTTCGCTTGTGAATACACGGTGGAGGACAAGGGCGTGTTTGGGCAAAACATCTGGTCTTTTCATACAACACAGCCGGTTGCCCTGTCTCGTGTGACCTACAAGATTCCGAAGGGCTGGTCGGTTGTTGCGAGCATGATCAACCACGAGCCCGTCCAGCCTGTGGTGAATGGCAACACCCACACGTGGGAAATGCGCGATTTGCCCGCGTTCAAGATCGAGCCGCTCAGCCCCTCGTCATCCAAGATCGCACCGCGCATGAACATCGATCTGATACCGCCCGCGGACATGAGGAATCCGCCGCGTGTCACGTTTCCCGACTGGAAGGCGGTTTCCCTGTATAATTCCGCGCTTTATGTGAAACCCAGCACGCCCGACGCGACAGTCGAGGCAAAGACCCGCGAATTGCTGGCGGCGGCGGGCCCCGGGCTTTGGGAGCGCATCGACGCGCTGGCGCGCCACGCGCAGGGCATCAACTATGTGCAGATCGCAATGAACGTGGGCAGGGGCGGCGGTTACACGCCGCGCAACGCCGCCGAGGTGCTGCGAACCGGTTACGGCGATTGCAAGGACAAGACCGCGCTTTTGCGCGCCATGTTCACCGCTGCGGGCATTGAATCGTATGCGGTGACGGCCTTTTCGGGCGACCGGTATTTTGTGACCGAGGCGTGGCCGACGCCGATGCAGTTCAACCATGCCATCATTGCGATCAAAATTGATGATCCCTCGATTAGTTCGCCGATGATTGTGGAGCACCCCTCGCTCGGGCGGTTGTTGTTCTTCGACCCGACCGATCCCTACACGCCGCTGGGCGATCTGGATTACAACCAGCAAGGCTCGCTCGTGTTTGTGCTCGCGGGCGAAAACGGCGGGCTGGTGCGGCTGCCGTTCACCTCGCCGATGGCGAATCATCTGGATCGCACGATCACCGCGCAGGTTTTTGAGTCGGGCTCGATTGGCGGGCGCATCGTCGAGCAATACACGGGGCAGGCCGCCGCGAGGTCGCGCGCGATTCATCGCCTGCCCAGGGTGAAGTTTGACGAGGTGATTCGCGGATGGGTCAACGACACCGTGCGCGCGGCGAAAATCTCAAAAGTGGACGCGGTTGACGAACAACAGCAGGGCAGGTTCAAGATGACGGTGGATTTCGCCGCGCCGGGTTACGGGCAGTCCATGCGCGGGAAGCTGCTGATCTTCAAGCCGGCGATTGTGAGTCGTCGCGATTTTGTTCCGCTCACAAAACCCGAGCGGACGCATCCGGTCGTTCTTGAGCCGCGTTCCTACAGTGAGCTGAGCGACATTTACATTCCGCGGGGATTTCAAGTCGACGAACTGCCGCCGCTGGTGGAAACAGCAACGCCCTTCGGAAGCTACAAGGCCGTGTGCACGTATGACGCCGCGACGCACCACGTGAAATATCAACGCACGCTCGTGATGAACGCAGCGGAAATCCCCGCCGCCGATTACGCCAGCGTGCGCGATTTCTTCGAAACCATCCGCAAGGCCGAGCAAACGCCGGTGGTGCTAAGCAAGGAGCAATGAGCTCTTTGGCCGCCAAAAAAAACTCTGGGTTGTTGACACGGCATGCATAAAGCCTTTCATGTGCCTTCAGATTTCCACGATTTGCCTGGCGCTGAAGTTTCGCCGAATGCTTAAAAATCCGGATTCCGGAGTAATTGATTAATGCCTTTGTTCGACACGTTTTGGTGCGGCTTATTGTTGGCTTGAAAGGCCCTGCATTTGTAAAAATGCGCCTCCACATTCCGACGCGGAAATCGACCATCAACCGATTTGGTTCTCACCTTTTCTCTTACTATCAACACCTTGCACTACAATGGACAAAAAAGACACTCCGGCGTCCGACGCGCCTGAAAAGACGCCCGCGCAACAAGCCGCCCCCGCCGCCGAAGCTCCCGCGACAAATCCCGAATCCGTGGCAAATCCCGCACCCGAGCCCAAGCCGGAAAAACCCGACAATACGATTCGCGTCGAAGGCGTGCTCGACATCGACACGCAAAAAGGCGGCAACGGCCAGCTCCTCGACCTCGCGCGCTACGGCAAACGCCGGCCGACCGATGTTTTTGTGCCGAAGGAATTGATTCGCCGCTTCAAGTTGCGCACCGGCTCCGTCATCAGCGGCACCGCGTATCCCGCCGAGGGCAAATTTCCGAACCCCAAGATGAAGTTCATCGAAAAAGTGGACGGCCTCGAAATCGACGAGCGGCGCGCCAAGTTCGACTTCAACTCACTCACAACCATTTCGCCCGAAAAAATGCTCCGCATGGAAACGAAGGACGAGCGCATGACCACGCGCGCCGTCGATCTTTTCTGCCCGGTTGGCAAGGGCACCCGCGGCCTCATCGTCGCGCCGCCGCACACCGGCAAAACCACGCTCTTGCGCGACATGGCGCTCGGCGTGCTCGAAAACAATCCCGAGTGCCACGTCATGATCCTCCTCGTTGACGAACGCCCCGAGGAAGTCACCGATTTCAAACGCTCCGTGGCCGCCGAAATCTGGGCGTCCTCAAACGACGAGCAAATCGAAAACCACATCCGCGTTGCCGACCTCTGCATCGAGCGCGCCAAGCGCCTCGTGGAAACGGGCAAGGATGTCGTGCTTTTTCTCGACTCGATCACCCGCCTCGCCCGCGCCCACAACAACGCGCGCCACGGCGGCAAGACCATGTCGGGCGGCATTGATTCGCGCGCGATGGAAAAACCGCGCCAGCTTTTCGCCGCCGCGCGCAATACCGAGGAAGCCGGCTCGCTCACCATCGTCGCCTCCGTGCTCGTCGAAACCGGCAGTCGCATGGACGACATCATTTTCCAGGAGTTCAAGGGCACCGGCAACATGGAGCTCGTGCTCGACCGCAAGTGCGCCGAGATGCGCCTCTGGCCCGCCATTAACATTGCCAGCTCCGGCACCCGCCGCGAGGAACTCCTCATCGACGCCAAGAGCCTCGACTCGATCCATTTCTTCCGTCGCGCCCTCGTGCAGCAGCGCATCGAGGAGGCGACCGAGACAATGATCATGCGCCTCTCAAAAACGAAGAACAACGAGGAGTTCCTGAAACTCATCGCGCGGTAAAGGACAATGGCACGGCGAACGACGCTTGCGCAAAAAGTGGCGGCGTTTTGCCGCGGAATGGGGCTGCCCATCGCCGCGTTGATTTCCGTTTTTGTGTTTTCGCCTTTCGGGGCTTCAGTTTTTTCAGCCCCGGCATTCGACTCCGCCGGTTATGAAACTGTCTTAATTCCCAAAACAAAAACTTCGATTTATGTCGGCAGCGTCACGTTCACGATGACGCCCTTTGTGCGGAGCGAGGGACAAGTTTACACAGCCGAATACAAGGCCAGCGTTGTGCCGTTTTTTTTCTTCAGCGAAAGCGGCCGGTTGAGCATCAACTTTACGGATGAACAACTCGCCCGGCTCGAGCGCGGTGAGCGGGTGGATTTTACCGGCGATGGCAAAAACAAGAAGAACAAGGGCCGTCGCATTCTCGGCCACGCCCAGGCCGAAGCCCCCGGCGCGCGAACGGGCAAAATAAAAGTGCGCGTTTTCGTCACCAAAAACACCGACCTCGTTCTCGACACCACCTACACTTTTGCCGAAAAAAAAGAGACGGAGGCCGGAATGCCGGAGGCCTGAGCCCTCAACAAGGGGCTGTTATAAAGAAGCATGACTGTTTAGCGGGGCGTATTTCGCAACCGCCGTGCTTTTTGTCCCGCAGTATTCGCGTGCCCTGCGGCGATTCCCGGCGGAAAATACGTTTCCCCTTTATTCGTATTTTTTTAATATTTCTCCCGCTTGCGCGTTGAGTGTGCATTCATCAACCTACCCGGTATCCCATGAAAACCTCGACCATTGGCGCGGCCGCATGCCGTGCGTTGTTTATTGCTGCGATGTTTTGCAGCCCCGTGCTTGCCTTGGCGCAAGACACGCGCACGCCCTCGAAAATCACGGCGGTCACCGTCTACACTGATCGCGCCATTGTCACTCGCACAGCCAGCGTCGAATTGTCGGCGGGCGAATCATGCATTGCGCTCGAAAAACTCCCCGTCGATTTGGTCGACGCTTCCGTGCAGGTGCGGGGAAGGGGAACCGCGGCGGCAACGATTCTTGATGTCACGACCGCGATCACCCACACCGACAAGGTTGACGCGACCAGCCAGCCGCGCGTCAAGACGTTGCAGGATGAGCTCAAGGCCGTCGACAAAACGCTCCGTGCTCTCAACGACCGCAACACCACGCTTCAATGGCAGGTGAGCCTTGTCGGGAAAATCGAGGATGCCATTGCCGCGCCTCCGGCAAAGGACGCGCCCGCGTCGCATCCCAAGATCGAGGACATGCAAAAATTGTTGGATTTTTCGCGCGAGAACCGCGCAGCGCTTGCGGTGGAGGGACAGAAGCTGTCGGACGAAATCAATGAAACGCAGGGCAGGCGCGTCGCACTCCAATCACAGCTGAACGAAATTCTCCAAGGCGGCAGCGCGCGCAAAAGTTACAAGACCGTTACCGTGCGCCTGAATGCCGCGAAGTCCGGTTCGCTGGATTTGACACTCGACTACACGGTGCACGGCGCGAGCTGGACGCCCGCTTATGACGTGCGTTTGCGCGCCGAGGAGCGTGTGGTGGAGTTGGCGTATCACGGCATTGTGCGGCAGTCGAGCGGTGAGGACTGGAAGAATATTGCCCTCACGCTTTCCACCGCGCGACCCGGACTCGGCGGCAGCGCGCCCGAGGCGAAGCCGTGGTATGTGGATGTGTTTGTGCCGAAGCCGGCAGTGGACGCGAGCAGTGGATCGTTCAATAGAACAGGAGCGGTTTCTTTGGGTAATAGCAACGCGCTCATGCTCAACACAGCGGCCATGGACAATCGCTTTAATAACGACATGGCGGGCAATCGGTATACTTTCGCAGCAAACGGGGACGGTTATACAGGAGGAAGGCTCACAGCCGCGCCTGCGCTCTCCGTTGTCACTTCCGACTATGCCGTTGCCAAGGTGGATAACACCACCACGAGCGCATCGTTCAAGATCGCCGCGGCAACGAGCATTCCGAGCGACAACACTCCTCAAAAGGTTAGCATCACGACAGCCAAGCTCGGCGCGAAACTGCAATATCAGTCACTGCCCGCCTTGCAGGAAACCGCATATCTCAGCGCTTACGTGGACAATTCGACCGAATTCCCCCTGCTCGCCGGCAGCACGAATGTTTTTCTCGACGATGCGTTTGTTTCCACTTCCTCAATCAAAACCGTGATGCCCTCGGAACGATTTCAACTCTCGCTCGGCGCCGACGAGGGCGTGGCGATCAAGCGCCGTGTCGTGAATCGTTTCTCGGAAACCACCGGACTCACAGGCAAGGGCCGCCGCGTGACGTATGAGTTTCTTGTCACGATCACGAACAAAAAGAAAACCGTCGAGCGTGTTGTCTTCAAAGAATCGCTTCCCATCTCGCGCAACGAAAAAATCGTTCTGAATGTGCTCGCCCCCGCCGAGCGTGATATCGGCACGGTGGAAAAACCGGGCAAGGAGGTTACACGCGAGGAAAACAACACACTTGTCTGGCGCATCGACATGAAGCCCGGCGAAAAACGCGAAATTCCGGTCAAGTTCAACATTGAGTATCCCGGCGACATTCAGGTGACGGGCTTGGAGTGAGAGTGAAATTGGGCAAGGGGGCTGTATTCCGTCGCCCGACACAAGATGGGAGATCCACGCCGCAAGGCATTGATTTCCCATCAATTTTTGTATTCAAAAGCCAAATACAAAAGAGAATGTCTCGTGCCGCGCACGCCGTTTTTTGAACGCCAAATGCGGTGGTTTCGGCGTTTCGAGCGTTAACGACAGTCGGCCAGCCGCCCTGCATAAACGACCACGGCGTGGATGCGGTTACTGGCAGAATGCCGTTGTTGCGAAGCGCGATGAAAGCGGCCTGCGCTCAGGTTTTTATCGCGGGGAGGCTCCAGATATCCTTGGCGTATTCGCGGATGGTGCGGTCGCTTGAGAACTTGCCGACACGGGCGGTGTTGAGGATCGCGGCGCGGGCCCACTTGGCTTTGTCGCGATAGAGCGCGTCCACTTTTTCGTGGGCATCGCTGTAGGCGCGGAAATCGGCCAGCACCATGAAGGGGTCGCCTCCGTTCAACAGGCTGTTGTGCAGCGGGGCGAAGGCGCCGTGCTCGCCGGGCGTGAAATAGTCCGAGCCAATCCAGTCGATGATGGCGCGGAGTTCCTCGTCGGCGTTGTAATAGTTCCACGGGTTGTAACCTTTGGCTCGGAGAGCCTCCACTTCGTCGACGTTCATGCCGAAGATGAATATGTTTTCGTCGCCGACCTCCTCCTTGATTTCCACGTTGGCGCCGTCGAGCGTGCCGATGGTGAGGGCGCCGTTGAGGGCGAGCTTCATGTTGCCGGTGCCGGAGGCTTCCTTGCCGGCGGTGGAGATTTGCTCGGAGAGATCGGCGGCGGGGATGATCTTTTCGGCGAGCGAAACGCGGTAGTTGGGCAGGAAGGCGACCTTGATTTTGCCGCCGATGCGGGTGTCGGCGTTGATGTGCGCGCCGATGACGTTGATGGCTCGGATAATGTTTTTCGCGAGGTCGTAGCCGGGCGCGGCCTTGGCGCCGAACACAAAGACGCGGGGCACGATGTCGAGGTTCGGGTTCTGGAGGATGCGGCGGTAGAGCGCGAGGATGTGAAGGAGGTTGAGGTGCTGGCGCTTGTATTCGTGGAGGCGTTTGATTTGCACGTCGAAGAGCGCGTCGGGCGAAACTTCAATCTGGCAATCGGCTTTGATGATGGCGGCGAGTTCGTTTTTGTTGTCGCGCTTGACTTCCATGAACGCCTTTTGGAATTCGGATTTGTCGGCGTGGGTTTCGAGGCCGCGGAGCAGGTCGAGATCGCATGCCCAGTGGTCGGTGCCGAGGGTGCTGGTGATGAGTTTCGAGAGGCGGGGATTGCAGTCGAGGAGCCATCGGCGCGGGGTGATGCCGTTGGTTTTGTTTTGGAAGCGCCCGGGGAAGAGTTCGTCGTATTGGGGGAAGAGTTGTTTTTTGAGGAGCGCGGTGTGGAGCGCGGCGACGCCGTTGACGGCGTGCGAGGCGACCACGGAGAGGTTGGCCATGCGCACGGATTTGCCGCCGTTTTCCTCGATGAGGGAGCAGTCGCGTTTTTTGCCGTCGTCGCCGGGCCAGCGCGCCTCGACGAGGCGGAGGAGCCGGTCGTTGATGGCGTAGATGATCTGGAGGTGGCGGGGGAGGACGCGGTCGAAGAGGCCGACGCTCCATTTTTCCAATGCCTCGGGAAGGAGGGTGTGGTTTGTGTAGGCGAAGACCTTGGTGACGATGCCCCAGGCTTTTTCCCATTGCATTTCCTCCTCGTCGAGAAGGATGCGCATGAGTTCGGCGATGGCGACGGCGGGGTGGGTGTCGTTGAGCTGGATGGCGATTTTGGAGGGGAAGTTGTCCCAAGAATTCTCGGGGTTGCGGAAGTGCCGGCGCATGATGTCGCGCAGGGAGCAAGCGACGAAGAAGTATTGCTGGATGAGGCGCAGTTCCTTGCCGTTTTCAGTTTTGTCGTTGGGATAAAGAACCTTCGAGATGGTTTCGGTGACGGCCTTTTCGCGGACGGCCTCGACGTAGCCGCCGGAGTTGAACGCGGCGAGGTCGAACTCGGAGGCGGATTGCGAGGACCAGAGGCGGAGGAAGTTGACGGTGTTGGTGTCGTAGCCGGCGACGGGGATGTCGTGGGGGATGCCGATGATGGCGTCGGTGTTGACCCAGCGCGGGCGGTAGTTGCCGCGGTCGTCGAAGACGTTTTCCACGCGACCCTTGATTTGAATGGTGACTTTGTTTTCCGGGCGCGCGATGCCCCAGGGCGTGCCGCCCATCATCCAGGAGTCGGGATGCTCGACTTGGGAGCCGTTGACGAATGCCTGGCGGAAGAGGCCGAATTCGTAATAGATGCCATACCCGATGGCGGGCAGGTCGAGGGTGGCGAGCGAGTCGAGGAAGCAGGCGGCGAGGCGTCCGAGGCCTCCGTTGCCGAGGCCCATGTCGGATTCCTCGTTGAGGATGGTTTCAAAGTCGACGGGGATGTCGGGATCCTTGATGGCCTCGCGGGCGGCATCGTAGAGGCCGGTGTTGTAGAGGTTGCTCTCGGTGAGCCGTCCCATGAGGTATTCGAGGGAGAAATAATACAGGCGGCGGACATTGTCGCGGTTGTGCACGGCCTGGGTCGAGATCATGCGCGAGAGGATGTGCTCGCGGACGGCGAGCGAGGTGGCGATCCACCAATCGTGCGGCTGGGCCGAGTGGAGGTCGCGGGCCAGGGTATAGGTGAGGTGGCGGAAGATGGCTTGCTTGAATTTGCCCGTGCTCGTGGCGTCAAATGGCGATGTGGTTTCCGGGCTGGGGCAGGGGGAGTTTGGCCAGGATGCGTCTTTCGACGCGGCTGTTTTTCCGGAAGCGGTGCTTTTTTGTTTTTTGCTGTTGGTTGCCATGTGAAAACTGAAATTGGAATCTTTCAAAAATGAATCCTCCTAGGGTGACATGACTGTGTGTCCGGTCACGTCTAAAATGCGACTGTTGGCCGCATAGGGGGCGGCTCCCAAATGTTGCAGGGTAGAAACCCGGGAGGCCAACCTGCACGCGGGGCTTTGCTCTTCCCTTTGTGGTGAAGTTTCCAAAGTATGAGCGCCGCAGTTTGATTTTCGATTTACCATGCCGACTTTTGAAACACGACTCATGCAGGCGGGCGACTGGGACGAGGTTGCCCGGTTAATCCATGCCTCGCTCAACCTTTGGTATGAAAAGAACCGCGGCTACCGGCTCGTGAGCGGCGGCTGGGAAACGATGCTGCTGTTCCCTCGCGTTTACGAGGACCTTGATCCCGGCTGCTGCGTGATGGCCGTGGAAACCTCGTCACAGCGTATCGCGGGCGTGTGTTTTTTTCACCCGCGGCCCACGCACGTCGCCCTCGGCATCATGAACACGCATCCCGATTTTTTCGGGAACGGCGTCGCCTCCCTGATGCTCCGGTATATCACCGACGATGCGAAGCGGCGGGGAGTGCCCGTGCGGCTTGTGTCAGCCGCGACCAATGTCGATTCATTCTCCCTTTACAACAAGGCGGGGTTTGTGCCGACGCGGTTTTTTCAAGACATGACGGTCAGGGTTCCCGAAAGCGGTTTCGATGTCGCCGCCCCGCACGGCTGGACTTTTCGCGACGCGACCGTCGGGGACATCCCTCAAATCGTCGCGCTCGAAAGGGAGCTCGCGCACATTGAGCGGGAAAAGGATTATCATTTCTTTTTGCGCAATCCCGGCGGCATCTGGCACATGAGCGTCCTGGTCGGGCCGGATGGCGAACTCGGCGGGTTTCTCGCCTCGGTTAATGACCCCGGGAGCAACATGCTCGGTCCCGGCGTGGCACGCAACGAGGAGCTGGCTGCGGCCTTGGTGCGCGGGGAACTTGGATTCCATCGCGGTTGCTCGCCGGTCTGGCTTGTCCCGTCCGAGTCTCGTCGGTTGGTGGATGCGATGTATGCGATCGGGACGAAAAACTGCGAGCTGCACATCACGCAAGTTCTCGGGGATTATACGCGGGAAACAGGCATCGTCTTCCCCACGTTCATGCCCGAAACAGGATGATTCAGACGGAGATTGTTGGGGGGGCGGTAATCGACGAATGTCAAAAACAAGGCATGCCCCTGTCTCAGACATTCTCGTCCGTCGGTCATGCTCATAAAAGGTGATAAAACATGCCCCGGCCCCGTTGGCTGTTTCCGGTTCCTCGACTATTATTATAAAGAATGTTTCGCCGGCAATGGCATGGGCAATTTTTTATAATCCGTGCCCCAGCGTTCCATTGATTTTAATATCGGAATCAGGCTCCTGCCAATCGATGATAAGGTATATTCTACTTTTGGCGGGATTTCGGCATAAACCTTTCTTTCAATCAGCCCCCTTTCTTCCATTGATCGAAGATTTAGTGTCAGCGAACGCTGGGAAATGCCGGATATGTTTCTTTTCAGTTCGCCGAATCTTTTCTTACCCCCGATCAAATCATAGATAATCAGGACGCGCCACCTGTTTTCCAGCAGTTGCAGCGTCGTTTCGACGGGACATGGTATATAATTCTTTTTCATCATGTAACCTCTTGGTATTGCCCAATAGTATAATAAATGTGCCTATCTGAAAATATTGTGCCTACTTTACTTTATCACTCAATTTGTATTATATTGTAAATGTAACAAAGGTTAATTATTAAAAAACAAGGATATATATGATCAAGAAAACAGTGTTGTTTGTTGTTTTGGAGCAATATGCCGATTGGGAACATGCTTTCCTTTCCACATCGCTGCAACATGGAATTAATGGGAAAGAGCCTTCTTGCGAGGTGAAAGTTGTGTCGCCCGGTCAAGGCCCCATACACTCCAATGGCGGATTCACCACCATTCCGGACTATGATATTGATAATGTGCCCGAGGATTATGCGGGCCTGATTCTTGTCGGAGGGTATTCCTGGTTTTCCGAAAGCACGGGAAAGCTAACGGAAGGAGCCCAGCGGATAATTCCCCTGGTCGAAAAAGCATTCGCCAAGGGGAAGGTGATTGGCGCCATTTGTAATGGCACTGTATTCCTGGGCATGGCCGGTTTTCTGAACGTCCGCAAACATACCAGTAATGGGATTGAAAACTTGGAGAAACTGGCGGGAAGCAACTACGCCGGAAAAGCCAACTATCGGGATGCGCAAGCTGTGCGGGACGGAAATCTGATCACGGCCAACGGGACCGGATTTCTAGAGTTCAGCAGGGAATGCATGCTTGCCTTGGATGCTTATTCCGGGGGCGACATAGAGGCCAACTACAGTTTTTTCAAAAACGGCTTGTGCCAATGAAATGATCCGGGGGGGCAGCCGTTTGTCGTCCCCGGCGGGGGAGGGTTGGAGTGGCGCTTAGTTGAGGGTGTTTGTCGTCTGAAAAGCGGCACGGAATATTCCTGCCTGTGCAGTTTTAAGGCAGTGGAACACAGTGAATAGAAACACGGACAAGAATGTCTGTGCTACCTTGACTAAGCGCCATTCAGGCCTGGGGTATTTTTCTGTCTGCTGGTTTCCGGGGAATTTATTGCTTGTCGCCCCATTCCCACTTTGTCGTTCCGTCCGCGTTTTTCCCGGCGTCGCGCTGGGTGAATCCGCCTTTTGCAAAGCCGCCCCCGATGACTTGCATCAATGGCAGGAGAAGCACGAGGATCAGGGCGACTATAAACATATCGTAAGCCATGAGCCCGATGGCCGCCAAGCCGACGGCATAGATCGGCGTGACGAGCAAGGTCCTGAAAAAACCATCTCTTATACAACCATGTATAAATAAATAAACCACGATGCCCGCCTGCACGCCAATGAAGACTTTGAATATGGCGGCTTCCCTTGTCGCGCCGGTTCTCGTGTCCATAAACATGCTTATGATCATGACCACAAAAAGGCCCAATGTTGCCAGTGCAGCCAACCCGATCGAATTTCCCACGACTCCGGACTTTTTTCCGACGAACATCATCGTTTTGAACCAGAGGAAAACCTGCACGAACAAGAATCCGGAAAAACACAGGAACCGAATCACGGCCCATTTCCACCCCACGACGGTGGGCAGGTAAAAAGTAAAGCCGTTCGAGTGGGTGAGGAAATATATTTCGAGGGCCGACAGCAGCATCACCACGACAGCCAGCAGGAGGATCCTCATCCACCCTAGAAAACCAAGGCACAATATCACCAGCCCGGCCGCGGCAAGGATGACGCCTCCCTTCAATGTTTGGTTTTCAAGCAGAGCGAGTTTTTCGTAGCCAGCCTTCATTTCCTTCGCCGTCTCGTCGAGCGGTGTGAGGGTTTTTATTTTGAGATATCCGGTGAATTCCTTGCCCGTGGACGGGGATTTGTAACGCACCTCGCACCAACCGCTCTTCAAAAGGCGATTCGCATGCACCTGCTCGCCGTGCATGATCATCCATCCTTGGCTCGCGCTGTTCATGCTGGTTAGTGATGGTGTGTTGAACAGGTAAAGTCCGCGTCCCTCGGGCTGGTCGGGCGTGAATTTTTGCGCCGAAACTATCATCGGCAGCAGGGTCATTAACAGGAGTATGATTCTTTTCATTGGGTTAACTTCTTGTTTTGGTCTGGGAATGTTTCACATGAAGATGTGAGGGAGGATATTCCGGGAATTGTTGATTTTTATAGTTTGAGGTTCCTTTCAACAGTCACCGTTTTTGTCATGAGCGGCGTGTGCTGCAACTCGTTATTTTGACAGAAGCAAAACTACCCGAACCCTTCAGGCGTTTGGGGGGCTTGCGCCACCGAGCTTACCCCACTTTTCGAGGTGATTTTTGATCATGCTTTCATCCGCGCGGATCACTCCCGCCCGGCGACACCGCTTTTGTGCGCAGTGAAAAATCCTCAAATCGCTCAAAGCGGTGTCGCCGCTTTGCTTTGTGATTGCACCCGCCCGCTGCGCGGGCAGCCCGGCTGCAATCAGCCCTTCGGGCCATCGCCTTGCGGCGATGCCATCTCCGCGCTGCCGCGCTACGTGCCACCGCACTTCAAAACGCATCGGCTTCGCGGGCAAAATCAGTTTGGAGCAATTCGAAAATCAACAAACTTCGGCCCGCCCCCTTCAAAATTCCCTTTAAAAATTCCCGACTCGCACTCATCAATCAGCAAAACCACCCCCCATGAAAAAACACATCCTGTCATCACTCCTTGCTGTTCTTTTGATTGCCGGTTCCACCGCCGCCGCGTCCGCAGCTGAAAAAACAAAAGTCGAAATCGATGCCGGTTTTCCGGGTGGCAACATCATCGTAGTCGATGCCGGCGAGAGCGTCGTGCAACTGAAACAGGACTTGCGCGACACCAAGGGCAGATGGTTCTACTGGTCGTTCCGCGTCCGGGGCGCGCAGGGCAAAACGCTGGAGTTCCAGTTCGACGACAAAATCATCAGCTACCTCGGCCCGGCGATCAGCAAGGACGGCGGAAAAACATGGACATGGCTTTACAACAAAACCGGCAACCTCCCTTACTCAGCCGTCTCCTCCGCTTTCAAATACACATTCGGCAAGGATGACACGGAGGTGTTTTTCAGCCTCAGCCCCAATTACACCGAAAAGGAACTCAACGCCTTCCTCGAAAAGCACAAAACAAACCCCGCGTTGAAAATCGGCACGCTCTGCAAAACAACCAAGGGCAGAAACGCCGAGTTGCTCCGCGTCGCCGGGCAAAACCCAAAGAGCGGCTTCAAAGTTGCGCTCACAGCAAGACACCACGCCTGCGAGACGATGGCCAGCTACGCCCTTGAGGGCATCGTTGACACCATCCTTTCCGACACCCCCGACGGCCGCTGGCTGCGCGAACACGCCGACTTCCTCATCGTGCCGTTCATGGACAAGGACGGTGTCGAAGACGGCGACCAGGGCAAGAATCGCAAACCCCACGACCACAACCGCGACTACGCCAAGGAAATTCACCCGACCGTCCGCGCCTTCAAGAAACAAGTTTCCGAATGGATTGACGGGCGCCCCGCGGTTCTCTTCGACATGCACTGCCCCAGTGAAAAAGGCAAAACCCTCTTCTTCTTCACCGAGGCCGCCGAGTTGAACAAAAAGATTTCGGACAATGTGAACCGTTATTGCTCCATACTTGAGGCGGAAAGAAAAAGCCCGCTCTACTACAAAAAATCCCACAACCGGATAGCCAAAAACTCAAAGAACCCCGCCTTGGTGAAATGCAACACCTGGTTCATGACCCTGCCCGAAACGATCGCCGCCATGACATTGGAGATACCCTACGCCCTCGCCGCGGACATCGGCGCAACGGACGGCGCCGCCGTGACAGCGGATCGCGCGCGTCTGTTCGGAAAAGACATGGCGAAGGCGCTCCGTATCTTCCTCGAAACCCAGCCATGACACCGCCCGAGGCCTTGGCGTCGCACTGTCCCCATTTTCACCCTCCTTCAAAATTTTCTTCTGACTTTTCTCGAGTCCGTCGGCCATGCTCCTAAAAAGTTACAAAACACGACCCTTTTCGGCTTCGAACATCAACGGGCGAACACGGCTTGCGGCTCCAAGTATTCTTCAAGTCCGTAAATCCCGAACTCCCTGCCGACTCCGGATTGCTTGACACCGCCTGCGGGGATGCCCGCTTCGTCGAGCAAATCGAAACTCTCGTTGACCATCACGGCGCCGGCCTCAATGCGTCCGGCGATTTCTCTACCATGTTCCGAATTGGATGTGCTTATCCATCCTTGAAGTCCGTAAATTGTGTCGTTGGCGATGCGGACGGCGTCGTCTTCCGTCTTATATGTAATCACGCAAAGCACGGGGCCGAAAATTTCCTCGCGCGCAATGGTCATGTCGTTGTTAACGTTGGTGAATATCGTCGGCTTCGCAAACCAGCCGGCGTCCAAGCCGTTCGGATGGCCCTCGCCACCCGCCAGCAATTTCGCGCCTTCCGTGATGCCTTTGCGAATGTATTCTTGCACGCGATTGTATTGTATTTCGTTCACTAGCGGGCCGATGACGGTGTCCGCTTGATTGGGATTTCCAACTTTCCATGCGGGCAGCGCGCGCAGAAGCGCGGCTTTCATTTCCTCCAAACGATGCGCGGGAATAAGCAGGCGGCTGCCGGCAATGCAGGCTTGTCCGTTATTGCGAAAAACCGCCTCGAGTGCAAAGACGGCGGCCTTGTCGGCGTCCGCGTCGTCGAGGACGATGTGCGGCGATTTGCCTCCCAATTCCAGTGTCACGCGCTTGATGGTTGCCGCCGCCTCGCACATGACAGTTTTTCCCGTGCTGGTCGAACCGGTGAACGAAATTTTTGCCACATCTGGATTTCGCGTTAGTTCAGTCCCGACAACATTTCCGCGCCCGTTCACCATGTTGATGACTCCGGCGGGCAGTCCGGCATCATGAACGCACTCGGCGAGAATCCGCGTTTGAATTGTGCTGAGTTCGCTCGGCTTCACCACGGTCGCGCATCCGGCGGCAATGGCTGGCGCGAGTTTGTTGCACACCATAAAAATCGCCGAGTTCCACGGCGTGATCAGGCCGGCCACGCCAATAGGTTTCATGGTCACAACGGAAGGTCCCAGTCGTTTTGAAAACGAATAATTTTCCAGCGTCTTTTTCATGTTCAAAAAAACTTTGGCCGCTCCACGAATGGAAAATTTATTATGCAACGGCACACCTCCATATTCCTCGGTTCTGGCCGCGACGTGATCCGCCTCGCGCGCCAAAACCGCGTCGTGCAGGCGTTGCAACATTTCGGCGCGCTCGGAAACGGATGTCCGCGAAAACGCCTCGAAGGATTTCTTCGCAGCTCGCACGGCGTCGCGCGCGTCTTCCTCGTTTCCAAGCAAAACCCGCCCGATGACGCGTTTGTTCGCGGGATTGATTAAATCTATCGTTTCCGTTCCGCGTGATTCCACGAAGTGTCCGTTGATATAGTGCTGTGTGATGTGTTTCATTTTGTTACCTGATTTTTTGGTTTCGCGCGCACCACCGCCTCGGAAAAATATTTGCGACCGATCCAAAGAACGATTGCCGCCGAGCCGCCCAAAAGCGCGTATGTGAGCGCGATCGCAATCCGGAGATTTTCCCCGCTCGCGTATTTGTTCAGAAAAACAAGCAGGCTGGGCCCGAGGGTCATGCCGACCGCGTTATAACACATGATAAAAATGGCGGAGATTCGACCTCGGTATTCAACTGGTGTCGCAATTTGCAACGCCGCTCCGGCCACTCCCGAAAAAGGCTGAATGAATTGGATGGCTGCAAAGCAGAAAAGCACCGCGGCGAGTGACGAACCGAAGCCGAATCCCACGCCGCCAAGAATCGCGGCCATCGCCGCCACACGGGCGAAATGCCGCATGTGCGCGTCGCCTCTCCCGCGCGCAAAAGATCGATCAACCCGCCAGCCCGCGAAAATGTGACCGCACGAAACGGGAAATTGCGAAAGCGCGAAAATCGTTCCGACAACGCGTATGTCGAGCGAGTGCGCCCGAATCAAATACGCGGGCATCCACGCGGAAACGCCGTGCACCATCGCGCCGAGCAAACTAAATCCGGTAAAATGCAGCGCAAAAAACGGCAGGTTGCCGCGGACAAACGCACCGAATCCTTTTGAGCCGCGTCCGGAGGCAGTTATATTTTCAGGGCTTGCGCGAACAGCTGGAATCGCAAACGCAAAAAACGCTGCCGGAATCCCGATAATCCCCACGGCCAAAAACACGATCCGCCACGGGGCGCCACCGCCAATCACAGGCAGCGCGTCTGTCGCAAACGCACCGGCCCAGGAAATCATGAACCCGCCCAAAAGATACGAGCTTGCGACGCCGATTTGCGTTCCGGTGGCAAGCACGCCGAGCGCGAGCGACAATTTTTCGGCGGGAAATAATTTGCCCAGCACGCTCCATCCCGCCGGTTGCAAAACGCTTTGCCCGATTGCCAGCAACGCGCGCGCGAAAACCAGCCCTGAAAACGAAGCTGCCAGTCCGAAAAAAATCGTCCCCGCCGACCACACCAGCACGCCGAGAAAAAGAATCCGCCGACTTGACCATCGGTCCACAATCCACCCCATTAGCAAGCTGCCGATGAGAAATGCGATTGCAAAAACAGGCCCCTGCAACAGCCCCATTTTAATGTCATCCAAACGGAAGGCTTCCCTTATCGGATCAACCACCAGCCCGATGAGAAACCGGTCCACGCTGGCAAGCGCCGTGAGGAAAACGAAAACACCAACCACAGCCCAAGCCTTCCAATTTCGGAAATGCGAATGAGTGTTTTTGTGGGTGCGAGTGTTGTCGTGAACCATGCTTCCCCGTGAATATAACCGCCACCGCGCAAACTTTGAATGCGCGCGCGTTCAGAAAATCATAGCGCGCATTCAAGACGCGCGTTTCGCGCCAGCGCACTGTTGCCAATTTGAAAACGCGCGCATGATATTCTTTTTCAAACGATGGCAGACCCCTTATCGGACATTCTCAGACTGGCAAAAGTGGAGCCGACGGTCGCGGGCGGATTCACCGCCGGCGGCGCGTGGAGCATTCGTTTTCCCGCGCCGGATAAGCTCAAGTTTTTCGCCATCCTAAAAGGCGGATGCTGGCTGGCAATCGACAATCACAAGACGCCCGTCCGCATCGAGGAAGGCGATGTCATCCTGCTCTCCCTGCAAACATCCTTCATACTTGCGGGCGACTTGAGTGCCGTGCCATTGGACGCGGTTAAACTCTTTGAAAAAAGCAAAACACAAGTCATCGGTGATGCCGAGGATTGCGTGCAAATCGGCGGACACATCCGCCTTGACGGGGCGAGCGGCGCGATTCTCGAGGACGTTTTGCCACCCTTCATTCACATCAAGGCAGCCTCACCCCAAGCCGCGTCCGTCAAGTGGCTGCTCGACCAATATGTCCGTGAACGCGCCCGTGTTTTGCCGGGTGGCGAAATCACCGCCGCGCATCTGGTCGGGCTCATGTTTGTCCAGATTTTGCGGCTTTATGTCGATGAAGGCGCGCCACTGGCCTCCGAGTGGCTTCGCGCCATCGCGGACAAACAGCTCGCACCGGCATTGCGACTGATGCACGAGACGCCGGGACGTTCCTGGCGGATTGACGAACTGGCGAAAGCCTCCGGCATGTCGCGAACGGCGTTTGCGGTGCGTTTCAAGACCGTCGCCGGCATCGCGCCGCTCGCCTATCTCACGCAATGGCGCATGCGCCTTGCGGAACACGCTCTGCGCGAGGAAAATGCGACGCTTGCCGCGCTCGCCGAGCGACTCGGTTACTCGTCGGAAAGCGCTTTCAGCAATGCGTTCAAGCGCGTCACCGGTTGCACCCCGCGCGCCTGCAGGCGCGCTCATTCACGCCGAGCGCGATGATTTTTATGTTCGCTTTTGATTTTGAGCATGGCCGGCTCGAAGAAAAATTCCTTCTCGCCAAACGCCGGCTTGAGCTGATCGAGCCTTGTCGCCTTCTCGTCGAACTTCGCGAAAAACACGCGCCCGGCCCACGACGGCTCGCGGCCCTGGATGAACTTCAACACGAAAACCTTTTCGCCTCGCACCTCGGCGATGCCATCGACGAGCACCTTGCCCGGCATCGCGGACATCGACGGCCCGCGCACCGTGCGCCCGAGGCCGGACAGTCTCCGATAAGAAAGTGAAAAGGGGCCGGCTGAGTTTTGTTGATTAAATATCCAAAACAGGGCCGGCCTATTTCCGCTCACCCCTTCATCTGGCTGACCAGATCGGCGACTGTGGCTTTGGCGTCGCCATAGATCATGCGGGTGTTGGGCATGAAGAAGAGTTTGTTTTCCAGGCCCGAGAAGCCCGTGCCTTTGCCGCGCTTGAGCGCGAAAACTGTTTTCGCCTCGTGCGCGTTGATGATGGGCATGCCGTAGATCGGGCTCGACGGGTCGGTCGCGGCGGCCGGGTTCACGACGTCGTTCGCGCCAATCACAATCGCCACGTCAACCGTCGGCATGATCGGGTTGATGTTGTCCATTTCGACGAGCTGCTCGTAGGGCACGTCGGCCTCGGCGAGGAGCACGTTCATGTGGCCGGGCATGCGGCCGGCGACGGGGTGGATGGCGTAGCGGATTTCGGCGCCGTTGTTTTCCAGGAGTTCGCCGAGCTCCTTGACGACGTGCTGCGCTTGCGCGACGGCCATGCCGTAGCCGGGGATCACGACGACGCTGCGCGCGGCTTCGAGTATGTAATACGCGTCCTCGGTCGAGACGGCTTTCATTTCGCCTTGCTCGGCGCCGCCGCCGGAGCCCGACGAGGCCGCGCCGAAGCCGCCGAAGAGCACGTTGCCGAGCGTGCGGTTCATGGCCTTGCACATGATGACGGTGAGGATGAGGCCGCTCGCGCCGACGAGGCAGCCGGCGACGATGAGCACGGTGTTGCCGATGATGAAGCCGGCGAAGGACGCGGCGACGCCGGAGAGGGAGTTGAGCAGCGAGATGACGACGGGCATGTCGCCGCCGCCGATGGGAATCACGCCGAGCACGCCGAGCAGGAACGCGCCGCCGATGAGCGTGTAGAAGGCCGTGGCGGAGTAGTCCTTGAGGGCGAGCGCAAGCACGACCGTGGCGGCCACAAGCACGAGCATGACGACAAAGTTGATCGCCTTTTGGCCGGCGAAGAGGAAGGGGCGGCCGGACATTTTTCCGGAGAGTTTCAGGTAGGCGACGAGCGAGCCGGTGAAGGTGATGCCGCCGACGATCACGGTGAGCGCGCTCACGATTAGGGTGAAGCGCATCTCGCCGGAAACGGGGAGGAGCCCGAGCACGGGCAGCGTGGCGTATTCGGCCCAGGCGACGAGCAGCGAGGCGAGGCCGCCGAAGCCGTTGAGCAGGGCGACCATTTCGGGCATGCCCGTCATCTGGACGCGCTTGGCGAGGATGCCGCCGATGAGCGCGCCGAGCGCGATGCCGCCGGCGATCCACGCGTAGCCTTGGATGCCCGCGCTCACGATGCCCTGGTCAAAGAGCGTGATGATGACGGCGAGGAGCATGCCGATTGCGGAGAGTCGGTTGCCGCGGCGCGCCGTGGTGGCGGAGCCGAGCATTTTTATGCCCATGATAAAAATGCCCGCCGAGACGATGTAGGCGATTTGGATGGCGATGTCTCTCATGGCTTATTTGTCCTTCTTCTTGAACATGCCGAGCATGCGGTCGGTGACGACGTAGCCGCCGACGACGTTGATGGTGGCGAGCACGAGCGCGCCGAAGCCGATCCATTTGGCGGCCTCGCCGCCGATGTGCGCGGTGGCGATCATGGCGCCGACGATGGTGATGCCGGAGATGGCGTTGGAGCCGGACATGAGCGGCGTGTGCAACTGCGAGGGCACTTTCGAGATGAGCTCGAAGCCCAGAAACGCGGCAAGCGTGAAGATGAACAGGAGGAGCAGTAGTGTTTCCATGTGTGTGTTGTGAGAGGGGAAAAAGGTGTGCTGTGTGGGTGTTGCGGCTGGATGAAAAAAATCAGGCGGTTGTTTTTGGCGCGAAGCTCGGGTGGACGACCTGGCCGCCGTGCGTGATGAGGCAGCCGCCCATGATCGAGTCGGCGGTGTCGATGGGGAGTTGTTTTTCCTTCGCGTTCCAGAAGTGCGTGATGAAGTTGGTGAGGTTGGCCGAGAGCATCTGGCTGGCGTGGAGGGGCAGGGTGCGCTCCAGGCATTCGGGGCCGATGATGGTGACGCCGTTTTCGGTGACGGTCTCGCCGCCGGGCTTGGTGAGCGCGACGTTGCCGCCGCCGGACGCGGCGAGGTCGACGATGACGCTGCCGGGTTTCATGCCGCGCACCATTTCGTCGGTGATGATGACGGGCGATTTGCGTCCGAAGAGCTTGGCGGTGGTGATGATGACGTCGGATTGCGCGCAGACCTTGGCCATGCCGGCGCGTTGTTTTTCGATTTGCTCGGGCGTGAGTTCCTTGGCGTAGCCTTGCGCGGTCTGGCCGGTGTCGCCGAGGTCGATTTTGACGAACTTGGCGCCGAGCGACTTGACCTGCTCCTCGACGACGGGGCGCGTGTCGAAGGCGTCCACGCGCGCGCCGAGGCGCTTGGCGGTGGCGATGGCCTGGAGGCCGGCGACGCCGACGCCGACGATGAACACGCGCGCGGGCGAGAGGGTGCCGGAGGGCGTCATCATCATGGGGAAAATTTTGTTGAGGCGCGTGCTGGCGAGGAGCACGGCTGCGTAGCCGGCGAGGTTGGCTTGCGAGCTGAGCACGTCCATTTTTTGCGCGAGGGTGGAGCGCGGGATCATTTCGAGGCTCACGGCGCTGATGTTTTTCTGCGCGAGGGTCTGGATGAGGGCGGACTGGTTGAACGGGTCGAGGAAGCTGAGGTGGAGGCAGCCGGGCTTGAGGCGCGCGATGCGCTCGGGCGTGGGGGCGGCGATGCCGAGCACGATGTCCGCCGAGGCGAGGGCGGCGTCTGCGTCGCCGGTCATGGTGGCGCCGACGGCTTCGTAGTCGGAATCGGGGATGAGGCAGGTTTTGCCGAAGCCGCGCGGAAGGGAGACGGCGAGGCCGGCGGCGACAAGCGTTTTTACCGAATCGGGCAGCAGCGTGACGCGTGTTTCGTTCGGTGTCGTTTCAATGGGACAGTGGATGTGCATTGGTGAAAAATTGCTGTCGGTGGATTGTGGACGTTAAGCGTTGGCTTGTCGCTACGTGCAAGAAAAGTTGCATGTCAGAAGTCAGGGCGTTGTGGCAATGGGTTTTTCGAGAAATATTTGGTTGTCCACGGATTTTACAAAACACGGGTGGCGAATCGGATGTGGGCACCCTGAAAATGTGGTTCGTTTTACTGCGAAAAAGGACGTGCAACTCGGCGGGCTTGAGGCACAATGCGAATCAATCTTATGGACGCCGAAAACCCTGCACGCGAACACAGACTGAATGTTTCACGCCAGCTCCCGAAGGGTTTTCGAACGCGTCGCGGGGTGAACTGGGGCATCATCGGCCTGCTCTACACGTCGTTCTACATGTGCCGCTATAATTTCTCGATAGCGAACAAGTCGATCGCGACGGAATTCGGGTTTTCCAACGAGCAGATCGGCTGGATCATTTCGGTGAACATGTTCGCCTATGCGTGCGGGCAAATCGTCAACGGACTGCTCGCCGACAAGCTCGGCGGAAAACGCGCGATGCTGATCGGCGTGGCGGGCACGATCATCATGAACATCCTGTTCGGCGTGGCGTCGTTTGCCGGGCTTCTCTGGTTGTTCGTGATGCTGCGCGGCATCGACGGGTATTTGCAGGCGTTCGGCGCGCCGGGTTTCATCAAGATCAACGTCACCTGGTTCAACAAGCGCGAGCGCGGAAAGTTTTCCGGCATCTTCGGTTTCATGATCAATCTCGGACGGCTGGGGATTTTCTGGCTCGGGCCGTCGCTCCTCGCGGGGTTTACGCTTTTCGGAATGTTTCATGTCGATCCGTTGCACTGGCGCTGGCTGTTTTGGGTGCCCTCGGGCATCGCGATGACGGTTGCGATCGTGTTTGCGTTTGTCGTCAAGAACACGCCGGAGGAGGCGGGCTACCATGTTGACGAATTGAAGGATCAGGACACCGCGGCAAACGGCGGCGCGAGCGGCGAAAAGGAGCCGACCGTCAAGGATGTGTTTTTGCGAATCGTCTCCAATCCGGTGATCTGGATGGTGGCGTTTGCCTATGCGTGCACGGGCACCGTGCGCCAGAGCGTGGACCAATGGTTCCCGCGTTACGTGCAGGAGGTTTTCAGCACGGATTTGAAGGGGCCTCACTTTTTCTGGCTGGGGACGTTGATTCCGATCGTGGCGTCGGCGGGTTCGCTGGTGTCCGGGTATGTTTCCGACACCTTTGCCAACGGACGTCGCGCGCCGGTGGCCGCGGTGATTTATTTTATAGAAACAATAATCATCATCCTGGCCGCGCAGGCATCGACGCTCAACGGGGTCATTGTGTTTTTCATCCTCATCGCGTTCACGGCCAACTCGACGCATTCGCTGCTCGGCACGGCCGCGGCGATGGATATCGGCGGAAAAAAGATGGCGGGATTTGCCTCGGGCGTGATTGATTCGTTCCAGTATTTCGGCGGTTTTCTGGCGGGCTTCCTGCTGGGGCGACTGCTCGACGGCAAGGGCTGGGTGTTCGATGTGTTCAGTTACCTGCACAACCTGATACTCGGCACGCCGCCCGAGGGCCACATGGGCTGGGGATTGTATTTCTACTTCATGGCTCCGTTCGGCATGACGGGCTGCATATTGATTTTGATCGGCGCGAGAATGAGCAAGAAGCGCGGAATGACGTTGTAGCGAGGACTGCCAGTCCTGCCTCCGCGCTCAGCGCGCTTCGGGGTTACCTTCCTCGAGGGCATGCGTCATTCACTTGCCTTTCGCCCGCACCGCATGTTTGCGGTTCGGAAAAAGTGTCCGGCAAATTTCGCACACCGTGCCATCGCAACCGCGCGCCGTGCAATGCTCGCGCCCGTAATAAATCATTCGCAAATGCAGCGCGTTCCAGTGCTCCCTTGGAAACAGTTTTTTCAAGTCACGCTCGGTTTGCACCACGCTTCGCCCGTCGCTCAGCTCCCAGCGAAACGCAAGGCGGTGGATGTGCGTGTCCACCGGAAACGCCGGCACGCCCCACGCCTGCGCCATGACGACCGACGCTGTTTTGTGTCCCACTCCGGGCAACGCCTCCAGCTCCTCAAACGTGCGCGGCACACGGCCTCCATGTTTTTCGACAATGATTTTTGAGAGCCCCGAAATCGCCTTCGATTTTTGCGGCGTCAAGCCGCACGGCCTGATGATCCGCGCGATCTCCGCGACCGGCAGGCGCATCATTTGTTCGGGAGTCCGCGCGCGCGCAAACAACCCGGGCGTGACCTCGTTCACTCGCTTGTCCGTGCACTGCGCCGACAGCACGACCGCCACGAGCAGCGTGAACGCATCCCCGTGCTTGAGCGGAATCGGCGTCTCGGGATAAAGCTCTGCCAGCCTTTTATCAACGTAAGCGGCGCGCGCCGCCTTGGTTTTGAACGGAGAAGATTTGCCCGGCATGGCCGTTACGAGAACCCCTCGCGGGCCGCATCGCGAGCGAAAAAGACGCAAGGAAAACGGACTTTGCCAAAAAATCGGACACGAGACTCTTGCGGCTTGCCTTGTGCGCCGCGACATGGCGTTCTTCTGGTTTTCAGGAGCAAAACAAACACCCAACCCAACCAACAAAAAATCATCATGTCCTCAGCCCAATATCTCGATTCCCTCTTCAACCTTAATGGCAAAGTCGCCGTCGTAATCGGCGGCACGGGCGAACTCTGCGGCGCGATGGCCGAGGGCCTCGCCGGCGCGGGCGCCGAAGTCGTCCTCGTCGGGCGTAACGAGGAAAAAGCCAAGGCCCGTCTCGCAAAAATCACCGACGCCGGCGGCAAGGGGTATTTTGTCGCTGCCGAGGCGAGCAGCAAAAAAGCCATCGAGGATTTGCTCGCCACCGTCCTCCAGCGCTCCGGCAAGGTCGATATCGTCGTCAACGGCGCGGGTGTGAACTCCGCCACGCCCTATCTCGAAATTCCCGAGGACGAGTTTGACCGCATCATGAACATCAACCTCAAGGGCGTGTTTCTCGGCTGCCAGATTTTCGGCAAATACCTCGTCGAGCGCGGCGAAGGCGGCTCGATCATCAACCTCGGCTCGATGTCCGGCGTGATTCCGCTTTCCCGTGTGTTCACCTATTCGGCCTCGAAGGCGGCGGTGCACAACCTCTCCAAAAACCTTGCGCGCGAATGGGCCGAGAAAAACGTCCGAGTCAACATCCTCGTCCCCGGCTTTTTCCCCGCCGAGCAAAACCGCAAGGTGCTCACGCCCGACCGCATCGCCTCGATCATGGGCCACACGCCGATGAAGCGCTTCGGCGAGGCCAACGAACTGGTCGGCGCCACGCTCCTCATGGCAAGCGACGCGGGCAAATTCATCACCGGAGCCGAAATCATCGTCGATGGCGGCTACCATGCGATGACGATTTGAGTTTCTCCGATCCATTTGGAAAAAGGCGCGGACTTTTTTAGGTCCGCGCTTTTTTTAGTTTTGTAGCGCGAATGAACACGATTGCTTGCTTGCCATTCCGCAATCCGCATTCCGAAATCCGCATTTCAAAAAAAGATGGAACGAATCACCAGCCTTCAGAACCCGCGCGTCAAGCAGCTCGTGCGCATGCGCGACCGGCGTCCGCGCGATGAGGCGGGCGCGTTTCTCATCGAGGGCTACCGGCAAATCCGCCGCGCGCTCGAAAAGAGCATCAAGCTCTCCGAATTGTATTTTTCGTCCGATTGGTTTCTCGGCGAAAACGAACCCGCGCTCATCGAGCAGGCGCGCGCGGCCGGCGCGCAGGTTGTCGAGCTCTCGAAGGACGCGTTTTCCAAGGTCGCGTATCGCGAGCGTCCGGACGGTTTGCTTGCCGTCGCGCCGCAATGGCACAACACGCTTGAATCGCTCGAACCGATTCTGAACGGCAAGGCCGCGCCGTTTTTGCTCGTTGTCGAGGCGATTGAAAAACCGGGCAACCTCGGCACGATTTTACGCAGCGCGGACGCGGCGGGAATCGACGCGGTGATCGTGTGCGATCCGGTGACGGATATTTTTAATCCAAACGTCGTTCGCTCATCGACGGGCGTTTTGTTTTCGGTGCCCGTGGTTATTGCGGAGAGCCAGCCGGTGCGCGCGTGGTTGCGCGAGCGCGGCATTCGCGCCGTGGCCACGACTCCCTCGGCGACCGGGCTGCACTACGACGCCGATTTGCGCGGCCCGCTCGCGATTATCATGGGCAGCGAGCAATACGGCTTGAGCGATTTTTGGCTGGCGGAAAGCGACGCGCGCGTGCGCATTCCGATGGCCGGTCAGGCCGATTCGCTGAACGTGGCGATGGCGACAATCATCACGCTGTTCGAGGCGGTGAGGCAGCGAAGGTAGCACAGACATTCTTGTCTGTGCCGTGAATCGTGCGCCGCTTTGCACAGACAGGAATGTCTGTGCTACCTTGTGCGGCGGGGCATCAAACCCATCGCGCCGATTATTGCGCGGAAGGGCGCGAGGAGCACGAGCGCCATGGCGAGTTTTACGCACAGGTCGCCCGCGCCGAGTGTGATCCACGGCAGGCCGGTGCCCGCGAAGGCGATGCTGAAAAAGATCAGCGTGTCGATGGAGGACGCCACGCACGAACCGAGCAGCGGCGCCTTCCACCAGGTCTTTTTGCGCAGTTGGTTGAACACCGCGATGTCGAGCAGTTGCGACACGATGAACGCCGCGCCCGACGCCACCGCCACGCGCCATTGCACTTGCGCGAGCAGCGAAAACGCCACGCCGCACACAAAGCCGACCCACGCCACGCGGCGCGCGAGCGACGGGCCCGCCCAGCGGTTGCACACGTCGGTCACAAGATATGTGAGCGGATACGAAAACGCGCCGTAGGTCAGCCAGTCGTTTATCGGATACTGCACGAGCACGTTTGAGAGCAGGACAACGCCCGCCATGCTCAACACCGGCAGCACGATGCGCCGCCACGAAAAGCCGCCCTCGGCGGCACCAGTTGGATTATTGTTCATGTTCAATTTTGTTATAGCGGGTGGTTGAAACCGCGTGGGGGAAGTGCTGAAAACCTGAAGGCTGAAAAAGACAGAAGGCCAGAAGACCTGAGTGTCTGAGGCTGAAGAGCCAGAATCAAAAGTTTAAACTCAAGGTCATTTTTTGATCTTCAGCCTTCAGGCTTTCAGGTTTTCAGGCTTTTTCTTCAAAACGTGTGGATTGCTAGGCCGGAGCGGAGTTTGGGTTCGAACCAGGTGCTCTTGGGCGGCATGATTTCGCCGGCATCGGCGATGTCCATGAGTTGCTCCACGGTGGTCGGATACATCGAGAAGGCCACGCCGCCGTCGGCGTCAACGCGCTTCACGAGTTCGTCCGTGCCGCGGATGCCGCCGACAAAATCGATGCGTTTGCTGGTGCGCGGGTCGTCGATGCCGAGGAGCGGCGCGAGGAGTTTGTTTTGCAGCACGCTCACGTCGAGCCGGTCAACGGGGCCGGCGTTCGCGTCGGCGGTGCAGCGGAGTCCATACCATTTTCCGCCGAGATACATGCTCACGCGGCCAACGGCGTCGGGCGATGGGTTTGCGTTTTCCTCGAGTCCGAAAATATTTTTCACACTGGCGAGAAACGCCTCGGGCGTGTGACCGTTGAGGTCGGCGACGATGCGGTTGTAGGGAAGGATTTTCAGTTCGTTCGCGGGGAAGAGCACGGCGAGGAACCAGTTGTAGTCCTCGGTGCCGTTGTGTTGCGCGTTGCGCGAGCGGCGGAGGCGGGCGACGCGCGCGGCGGAGGCGGCGCGGTGGTGTCCGTCGGCGATGTAGGTGACGGGCACGGCGCCAAACGCGGCGATCCACTCGGCGCCGCCGGCCACGCGCCAGAACGTGTGGCGGATGCCGTCGGGCGCGGTGAAATCGTGGAGCGGTTTTTCCGTGGTCTTGGCGTTGACGAGCGCGGTCACGGCGGGTTCGTCGCGATAGGTGAGGAACACGGGGCCGGTGTTGGCGCTGATGGTGTCGATGAGGCGCGTGCGGTCGTCCTCCTTGTCCTTGCGCGTTTTCTCGTGCTTCTTGATCAGCTCGGCGTCGTAATCCTCGACGTTGGTGAGCGCGACGATGCCGCGCTGCACGTGCTCGCCCATTTGCTGCTGGTAAACGTAAATGCACGGCTCCGTTTCGCGGACGAGCGCGCCCTCGCTTTGGAGCTTCTGGAACATTTCGAGCGCTTTGGCGTAAACCTGGTCGCTGTAAATGTCGGTGCCGGCGGGGAAGGCGATTTCGGCGCGGTCAACGTGCAGCAGGCTGAGGGGCTTGCCGGCGGCGAGCGCGGCGGCCTCGGTTGTGTTGACGACGTCGTAGGGCACGCAGGCCACCTCGGCGACGAGTTCGGGTTTAGGAACGAGACCTTTGAAGGCGCGGATTCTCATAAAAATGCGGGATGCGGATTTGGATTGTGGAATGAAAAACCGTGAAGGGTGGGGCCGCCCGGCGCGTGCGTCAAGCGAGCGCGTGCACACGGCGCGGTTGTGCTTTGCGGGACGGACTCACTCCACCGTCACCGATTTGGCGAGGTTGCGCGGTTTGTCCACGTCGCAGCCGCGTTCGAGGGCGATGTGGTAGCTGAGGAGCTGGACGGGGATTGTGGCAATGACCGGCAGGACGGCTTCGTGGCAGTCGGGCAGGTGGATGATTTCGTCGGCGACGCCGGGCGGGAACTCGCAGCCCTCCGTCGTGATGACGATGGTTTTGCCTTTGCGGGCCTTGATTTCCTGGATCGATGAAACGAGTTTGTTGAAGATTTCCCCCTTGGGCGCGAAGAAGACCGCGGGGCATTTTTCGCTCACGAGCGCGATGGGGCCGTGCTTCATTTCGGCGGCGGGGTAGCCCTCGGCGTGAATGTAGGAAATCTCCTTCAACTTGAGCGCGCCCTCAAGCGCGATGGGGAAGAGCGAGAGGCGCCCGAGGAAGAGCATGTCCTGATAATGCGCGTAACGCTTGGCGATGTCGCGGATGTGGGCGGCTTGTGTTTCGAGCACGCGGCGCACGAGGTCGGGCACGGACTTGATCGCCTGCGCGTAGGCGAGGCCGTCGTTGTAACTCATGTCGCGCATGCGGGCGATGTAGAGCGCGAGCATGGCGCCGATGAGGATTTGCGAGGTGAAGGCCTTTGTCGATGCGACGCCAATTTCGGGGCCGACGTGCTGGTAAATGCCGCCGTCGGATTCGCGCGCGATGCTGGAGCCGACGGTGTTGTTGATCGCGAGCACCTTGTAGCCTTTGCGCTTGGCCTCGCGGAGCGCGCCGAGTGTGTCGATTGTCTCGCCGGACTGGCTGAGGACAAAGAAGAGCGTGTTGCGGTCGAGCGGGGTGTTGCGGTAGCGGAACTCGGAGGCGTATTCGACTTCGACGGGCAGGCGCGCGTAGCGCTCGATGAGGTGCTCGGTGACGAGGCAGGCGTGCCACGCGGTGCCGCAGCCGAGGAAGACGATGCGGTCAACCTGGCGAAGCTCGGCGGCGGTGAGGTTGAGCCCGCCGAAATTGGCCGTGCTTCCGTCCTCGGAGAAACGGCCGCGCATGGAGTTTTCGAGCGCGGCGGGCTGCTCGAAAATTTCCTTTTCCATGTAGTGTTTGTAATCGCCGAGCGAGGCGGCCTCGATGTTCCAGCTCACGGTGTCCACGACGGGGTCAACATCCTCCTCGTTTTGCGTGATGATGGAAAACTCCCCCGGCGTGATGTGCAGGAGCTCGCCGTCCTTGAGATAAACGACGTTTTGCGTGCGGCTGACGAGCGCGGCGACATCGCTGGCGAGGATGTATTCCTGGTCGCCGACGCCGAGGACGAGCGGCGAGGCCTTGCGCGCGGCGACGATTTCGCCCGGGCAATCGGTGCAGAGCGCGGCGATGCCGTAGGTGCCCTCGACGTGCATGAGCGCGCGGCGCACGCTCTCGAAGAAACGGCTCTTGCCGGAGTCGGGCGCGGGCTCGGGTTCCTTGGCGTAGTGGTAGGCGATGAGATTGCAGAGCGCCTCGGTGTCGGTTTCGGACGAAAACGCGTAACCCTTGCCGGCGAGAAATTTTTTCATGCCGGAGTAGTTTTCAATGACGCCGTTGTGGATGAGCGCGAACTTGCCGTCGCTACTGGCGTGCGGGTGGGCGTTGGCGTCGGTGACGCCGCCGTGCGTGGCCCATCGCGTGTGGCCGATGCCGGTCGTGCCGGTGAAGCGGTGGCGGGCTGCCTCCTTGACGAGGTTTTCGACGCGGCCCGTTTTTTTTGCGATGTCGATCTGCCCGCCTTGAAGGACGGCGATGCCCGCCGAATCGTAACCGCGATATTCGAGGCGCTTGAGGCCCTCGATGAGGATTGCCGCTGCTTTTTGCTTACCGACGTAACCGACGATGCCGCACATGTGGAATTAGGAAAATTTGATTGTTGAGAATTTATTTTTCTTTTGACTCGCGAAACTAGGGACAAAACGGAAAAGTGTGGTGACACTTCAGCCCTATCAGAAAAAACATACCTTAATAGCATACAACCATGGCGACACAAAAAGTTATCTCGGTGATTATGGGCGGCGGGCGCGGAACTCGCCTCTATCCTTTGACAATGGAACGATGCAAGCCGGCGGTGCCTCTTGCCGGCAAGTATCGACTGGTCGATATTCCGATCAGCAACTGTCTTAATTCGGGATTCAACCGCATCTTTTTGCTGACGCAATTTCACACGGCTTCGCTGCACCGCCACATTCAAAACACCTATCGCTTCGATCCGTTCGGCGGCGGGTTTGTCGATCTTTTGTCCGCGGAGCAGACCGAGAAATGCGCCGACTGGTATCAGGGCACGGCGGATGCGGTGCGCCGCAACCTGCAACACTTCCGCAATTTCCCGCACGATCTGGTGCTCATCCTTTCGGGCGACCAGCTTTACCGGATGGATTTTCGCAAGATCATCAACCAGCACATCGAGACCAACGCCGATGTGACGATTGCGGCGATTCCGTGCCCCGTGTCGAAGGTCGAGGGGCTCGGCTTGATGCGCGTGGAAGACGATCTTTCCATCGCCGAGTTCGTGGAGAAACCCAAGGATCCGGCGGTCATCAACAAGTTCACGATCAGCGACGCCGTGCACGACAAGCTCCAGCAAACCAGCAAGGGTGAAAAGCACTGCCTCGCGTCAATGGGCATTTACGTTTTCAACCGGGCGGTCATTGCCGAGGCGCTCAACAATACGATGACGGACTTTGGCAAGGAGGTCATTCCGAGCCTGCTCGGGCGCCGCCGTTTGTATTCGCACATTTTCGAGGGCTACTGGGAGGACATCGGGACGGTGAAGGCGTTTTTCGACGCCAACCTCGCGCTTGCGCAGCCGCTCCCGCCATTCAACTTTTTCGACGAACAATCGCCGATCTACACGCACGAGAATTATCTGCCGGCATCGAAGATCAACAAATGCGATGTCGATTACACGGTCGTCGGCGACGGTTCGATCGTGGAGGATTCGTTCATCAAGCACAGCGTGCTCGGCATCCGTTCGTTTATTCGCAAGGGCTGCCGCCTCGAGGACGTGGTCATGATGGGCGCGGATTATTACGAGACGCCCGAACAGTCCGCGATGAACGCGCGCCAGGGCATCCCGTTGCTCGGGCTCGGGCACGGTTGCGATATTCGCGGCTCGATCATCGACAAAAACGCGCGTATCGGCGACAACGTGAAACTTTCACCCGCCGACAAGTCCGACGGCACCTACGCGCACGGCATCATGATTCGCGACGGCGTGTTGATTGTGCCGAAGAGCTGCGTCGTGCCGAGCAACACGGTGCTGTGATCAGCAATTCCCGCCACGGTCGAGGGAGCGGGAATCTCCGACTCCTTCGCGTTGCTGTGTAAATTAAACCGCGTCCGTCATTGGACGGACGCGCTTGGCGAACGCGCCGGGACTTACGGGCGACAGACGCGACAATATCTGAGCGACCGTCCTAGCAAGAACGGTCGCGCAATTTCAAAATCCGGTTAAAACCCTTTGATCTGGAAAAGGCTCGAAACGCTTTCGTTGTTGCTGATGCGCATGATCGCGTTGCCGAGCAGACCGGCGATGCTGAGCACGGTGATGTTCAGGTCGCGCGGGTCGGTGGGCACCGAATTGGTCGTGATGAGCTCGTCGATCGGGCCGTTGCGCAGGCGTTCGTAGGCGATTTCGTTGAGCACGCAGTGGCTCACCGCGGCGCGCACGGAGCGGGCACCGCTTTCGCGGAGCATCGTGGCGGCGGCGACAAGCGTGCCGGCGGTTTCCGTGATGTCGTCAGCGAGGAGCACGTCGCAGCCCTTTACCTCACCGACGATGTTTGTCGCCTCGACGCGCGTGGCGGAGCGGCGTTTTTTCGCAACGAAGCCGAGGCCCGCGCCAAGGATGTCCGCGTAGGCCGCGGCCATTTTGAGGCCGCCGACATCGGGCGAGCAGACGACAAGGTTCGATTTGTCGAGCTTGTTGAGATAGTCGAAGAAAACGGGCGACGCGTAGAGATGATCGACGGGGATGTCGAAGAAGCCCTGGATTTGCTGGCAGTGCAGGTCCATGGTGAGCACGCGGTTCGCGCCGGCGGCGGTGAGGAGGTTGGCGACGAGCTTCGCGGTGATGGGCACGCGCGGCTGGTCCTTGCGATCCTGGCGCGCGTAGCCGTAAAAGGGAATGACGGCGGTGATGCGCGCGGCCGAGGCGCGCTTGGCCGCGTCGATCATGATGAGCAATTCCATCAGGTGATGGTTTGTGGGCGGACAGGTGGGCTGGATGATGAACACGTCCTGCCCGCGCACATTGTCGTCGATTTTGACGAAGGTTTCGCCGTCGGGAAACGTGGTCACCTTCGCGGTGCCAAGCGGCACGCCGATGCTCTGGCAAATTGCCTCGGCGAGAGGCTTGTTTGCGTTACCCGAAAAAATTTTCAGCCCTGATTTTGCGCTCATGTGGAAAAGATTGTTTATACGTTTGGGGGGCTTATGCGGAAGCAGATTTTTTAAATTGTTTTTCCAAGTCGCTCACGCGCTGGAAAAGTTCGGGTAAACGCTGGCGGAGAATATTTATGCGCTGCTCCAACATGTAGGGCGTGCCGGGTGTGCCTTTCAGCTTCGCACCGGCGGGGACATCGCCCGCCGCGCCGGCTTGCGCGGTGAGGACGGCGCCCTTGCCCACGCGGATGTGCCCGCCGAGGCCGACCTGACCTGCGAGCACGACGTAATCCTCGAGCACGGTGCTGCCCGAGACGCCCGTCTGCGCGCACACGAGGCAGTGCTTGCCGATGATGACGTTGTGCGCGATCTGCACGAGGTTGTCGATTTTGGTGCCCTCGCCGATTTCGGTGCGGCTGAAACGCGCGCGGTCGATGGTCGCGCCCGCGCCGATCTCGACGTCGTCGTGGATGACAACGTTGCCGACCTGAGGCACTTTTTCGTGGCGGCCCGCGACGAGTTCGTAACCGAAGCCGTCGGAGCCGACGACGACGTTGGACTGGAGGCGCACGCGGTTGCGCAGCTCGCATTCGGAGGCGATGCGCGCGCCGGCCTTGATCCAGCAATCGTCACCGATGCGCGCGTTGCGTCCGACGAAGCATTGCGCCTCGATGTGCGAGCGCTCGCCGATGACCGCGCCGCTTTCGATCACGCAGAGCGGCCCGATCGAGGCGCTGGCTGCGACGCACGCGCCGGGTTCGATGATGGCGCTTGGATGAATGCCGGGCGCTGGCTTGGGCCAGAGGAGTTGCTCGACGCGCGCGCAAAGCTGCGCGATGGCGACCGAGGGATTATTGACAATGATAAAAAGCTGGTCGGGTTTGGGTTCGCCGTCGTAATCGGCTGGCAGGAGCACAACGCTCGCGGCGGTGGCGGCGACCTCGGGCTTGTATTTCGGGTTGCCGAGAAATGTCAGGTCGCCGGCCTGCGCCTCGCCGAGCGATGCGATGCCGCGGACGGGCAGGGTGGTGGAGCCGCGCGTGGAAATGGGTTTTACGATTTCGGAGATTTGAGCCGTGGTGAACGAAATATCCATGATTCCAAAACACAGTGCGCGCGCGGGTTTGCGTGGCAATGAATAATCCGAAACTCTTTCGATTTGCGGCGGCAAGGGGCGTGTTTTTTCGAAATAATGAAAAAATCTCGGCAACGGTGGCCTGCTTTGCTCAAAGTCTCGCGCATACGACATGCCGAACGATTCGCAAAAAAACGCTCCCGCCGCGCCACGTCCCTCATCCGCGCCCGCGCAACCGCCTCCCCCGCCGCGCGAGGAACGCCGGCGGCCTTGGGCGCAGCTAAAATATTTCACGTTTCAGCCCGCTATTTTTCCGCGCCTGCTCGGCGCGGTTTCGCCCGACGCAAAACCGGGCGATCTCGTCACGGTTTACGACAAGGCGGGTTATCCGCTCGGCGCGGGCCTGTATAATCCGTGCGCGAAAATCGTGCTGCGCGTGGTCGCCCACGGCGCGGACGCCGCCGGCGGTGACGCGGGCGAGGAGTATTTCGAGCAGGCCATCCGCCGCGCCGTGGAGTTGCGCCGCGATTTGTTCAAGCTCGACGAATCGACCGACGCCTACCGCCTGATCAACTCCGACGGCGACGGGCTCAGCGGGCTGACGATCGACCGCTACGCCGACACACTTTTCTGCGATGTGTATTCATTCGGCATCGCGCAACGCCTGCCGCGCTGGTTGCCCTTGCTGCACGAACTCGCCGGGACGAAGTTTGCGCGCGTGCATGTCGATCACGACATCGGCTCGCTCGAGGGCATCAAGCCGTCCGTGTTCAACGATACCAACGCCGCCGCGCCGCGCCGCGTGAAGATTCGCGAAAACGGAATCCGCCACGAGGTTGATTTTGCCGAGGGGCACAAGACCGGCTTTTTCTGCGACCAGCGCGAGAATCGCCGCGCGCTCGCGCGTTTCACGAAGGGCGCGCGCGTGCTCGATCTGTGCAGTTACACCGGCGGCTTTTCGCTCTCCGCAAAAATCACGGGCGGCGCGGACGATGTCACCGCCGTCGATCTCGACGAGGCCGCCATCGCGCAAGCCAAGCGCAACGCAAACCTCAATCAGGCGCGCATCAAGTTTGTGCACGCCGACGCGTTTGCCTACGCGCGCCAGATGCAGACCAACGGGGAAAAATGGGACGTCGTCGTGCTCGACCCGCCGAAATTTATTTTCACGCGCGACGAAAGCGGCAACTGGGAGGGGCGCCAGAAATACGAGGATCTCAACCAGCTCGCGATCAGCCTCGTGAAACCGGGCGGCATTTTTGTGACGTGCTCGTGCTCGGGTTTGTTGAGCCTTGAGGATTTTGAGCAGCACGTGATCAAGGCCGCGCACCGCCTGAACCGCCGCCTGCAATTTTTCGACCGCACGGGCCCCGGCCCGGATCATCCGGTGTATTCAAACTGCCTCGATAGCCGTTACCTGAAAGTTTTGTGGAGCCGCGTGGTATGAGCACGAATATCCAGCAAAGCAGCACGGACATTCCTGTCTGCGCCACCCTCATCACGCAAACCGGCCCCGCGCTGCTGATCGACTCCGCGTCGGCGCGCGTGCAGCTTGCATTGTTGCGCCCGGACAAGGACGCGCTCTGGGAAACGCAAACCGGCGAGGCGGGCACGGCGATATTTTCATGCGCCGAAAAACTACTCGCCCGCGCATCTCTCAAAATCGACGGCGTGGCCGCGTTTGTTTTTTGCGACGGCCCCGGCTCGGTGCTCGGCATCCGCACGGCGGCGGTGGCGCTGCGCGCGTGGCGCGTGTTGCGCGAACGCCCGGTGTATTCGTATTGCAGCCTCGCGCTCGCGGCGCGCTTCCTCGCGAAGACGGAAAACGCCCGCAACCTCTCGCTCATCGCCGACGCGCGCCGCGACACATGGCACCATGTCGGCATCGACGCGGAGGGCAGTGTCTCCGCGCTGCGCCGCGTGCCGACGGCGGAGCTGAACGGCGCGCTCGCGATGCCGGAGCATTTTCGCAACTGGACTCCGCTGCCGCCCGATGTGCGCGTCACGCCCTACGCGCTCGAAACGATGCTGCCCGCGCTCGCCGGCGAGCCATTGTTCACCCCCGCGCCCGAGCCGGATGCGTTTTTGCACGAGGAACCCGTTTACCAAACATGGACGCCGCGGATTCATCAGGCGGGCTGATGCCTTGAAACCCCGCGGCAATCAGGCATATTTGAACCCAAAATGAAATCACGACTTCCACTCCGCTGCTGGGCAGAGATCGACTTGGCCGCGCTTGAGCGCAACCTGCGCCTCATCCGCGCGTCGCTGCCGCCGCATATGCGCTACGTGGCGGTCGTGAAAGCCGATGCCTACGGGCACGGTTTGCAACAGGTCGCGGCGCGCCTCATGCACGCCGGTGCGGACTTGTTTGCCGTGGCGAATCTCGCCGAGGCCGCGTCGTTGCGCGAGATCGGTCCCGGCTGGCCGATCCTGCTGCTCTCGCCGCTCCTGCCTGAGGAGGACCGGTATCTGGTCGAATACGATTTGATCGCAACTGTTTCGACGAGTGACGAGGTGCGGCGTTTCGACGCGGTCGGGCGCGCGGCGGGCAGGCCCGTCACCGTGCACTTGAAAATCGACACCGGCATGGGGCGCGCCGGCATCTGGCATGAATGCGCGGAAAAATTATGCGCGGAAATTCTCGCCTCGCCCAACATCAAGCTCGGCGGCGCTTACACCCATTTCGCGAAACCCGACGAGGATCCCGCGTTCACGGACGAGCAGCGAAAGCGTTTTCTAAAGGCGCTGGCGTGCTGTCCGAAACTCGATCTTTCGCAGCTTTTTGTGCACGCGGACAACAGCGCCGGGCTCGACACGCTCGAGGCCGCCGGACCGTTCAACGCGGTGCGCATCGGCCTGCTCCAGTTTGGCATTGTGCCGGGGCGCGACGGACTTTTGGCGCACGTGAAAACGGAGCCGACATTCAGCTTTAAAACGCGCGTGGGCATCGTGAAAAAACTGCCGCTTGGCACGGGCATCAGTTACGGCAGCACGCACACGCTCCGGCGCGACAGCACGGTTGCCGTTCTTACCGCGGGTTACGGAGACGGCATCCCGCGCTCGGTGAGCAACCGCGCGAGCGTTTTGGTGCACGGCATTCGTTGCCCGATTCTCGGTCGCGTGACGATGGACCAAACCGTCATCGACATCACCGACATCCCGACAATGACCAAGGTCGCCAGCGGGGACGAATGCGTTATTATTGGACGCCAGAATGGCGCCGAAATCACGATCAGCGAGTTCAGCCATGCCGCCGACACGATCCCGTGGGAAACCCTGTGCTCGGTGACAAAACGCGTGCCGCGATTGTATAAAACCGTGCTGGGGGTTTAGCGGAGCATGCGCCTTCGAGGTTTGTTCATTTTTGAATGCCATGCCGCGGTTGAATCCAGGCGGGGAACCATGATGGAAAACATTGCGTCATTCGCGTCCACTCGAGGTTAAAAACAATTGCCGAACATGCACACCCATCACTCACACTTCCGGCGCGCGCAATGGCGGGTGCTCGTCGCGGTGATGATCTGCTACCTGTTTTATTACACCGGCCGCCACGCGCTCGGGTTCGCGATTCCCGGCATTTCCGCCGAGCTCGGCATGAGCAAGGAACTGCTCGGCTGGGCGTCCGCGGGCATGTTGTGGGCGTATGCGCTCGGGCAGGTTTTCAGCGGCGGCGCGGGAGACCGGATCGGCGGACGCCGGATGATGACCGCCGGCGCGCTCCTGTCCTTCGCGCTGAACTGGGTGACAAGTTTCGCGACCGGCTTTGTCACGCTCTTCGCCGGCTGGAGCCTGAACGGGCTCGCTCAAAGCATGGGCTGGGCACCCGGCACGCGGCTCGTCGCAAACTGGTGGGGGCCGCGCGAGCGCGGTTTTGCCTTCGGACTTTTTTCGCTCGCGGCGGGTTTCGCTTCGGTGCTGGCGTTTGGCGCCTCGATTTTTGTGATCGACGGGCTCGGGCTCAACTGGCGCTGGCTGTTCCGCCTGCCGGTGCTGCTCATGCCGCTGGGCGCGCTCGCCGTGTGGCGGATGTCGCGCGATCATCCCGCCGATCTCGGCTTTGAAAACCTGGAGGACGAGGCGCCGCCCGAAAATGTCCGCGCGACATTAAAATCCGCCGGCGACGGCGCGCCGCCTTGGAGGCGTTACCTCGCGATTCTTGGCAACCGCGAACTGTTGCTCGCCAGCCTCGCGATCGGCTTTCAAAACGCCGTGCGCTTCGCGCTTTTGATTTGGGTGCCCGTGTATTTTCTCGACGGTGACGGTTCCGGCGGCGGCGGTGTTTGGGCGAGCCTGGGACTTCCGGCGGGCATGGCCTTGGGCGCGTTTGCCAGCGGCTGGGTTTCGGATCGCTTTTTCGGTTCGCGCAAATCCGGCGTCATCGTGATCTTCATGACTGTCGCGGCGATTCTCGCGGTCGTCCAATACCTGCTGCCGTTCGGCCACTGGGCCGCGTTGCCCATCCTTTTGTTTCTCGGATTTTTCGGCTGCGGCTCGCAATCCGCGTTCTGGGCGATGGCTCCCGATTTGCTCGGGCGCGCCAACACAAGCACCGCGATCGGCATCATGGATTTTTTCGCCTATCTCATCGCCGGCCTTTGCGGGCCGTTGATCGGCTGGCTGGTGCAGCACGACCCCGTCGCCAACAGCGGCGGCGAAAACACATCGCTCGTTTTTCTTTTTGTCGCGCTGCTCTCCGCCTGCGGCGCGGCGGTCGGCTTCCTGATAAAACGGTGAATTGAAAGTGTCGTTGCAATCAACCGGCGCGCCCATACATTGATTCAAAATCAATAAACACGAAGTCATCGTTGAATTAATGTCCCCCTTTTTGACCCTTTCCCCTTACCGCCCATGATCTCGATCAACATCCCCGAAGAAATGTCCGCGGCCACGCTGCCCGGCAATAGCACCGCCAAGCTCGAGGCGCGCCGAGTTCCGCAACCCGGTCACGGCGAAGTCCTCATCCGCATGAAATGCTCGACCATTTGCGGCTCCGACATCCGCTGCATTTATCACGAGCACCTCGGCAAGGGCCCCGAGGGTTACCAGGACGGCATGATCGCCGGGCACGAGCCCTGCGGCCAGATCGTCAAGGCCGGCCCCGGTTGCCGCCGCTTTCGAGAGGGCGACCGCGTGATCGTCTATCACATTTCCGGCTGCGGCGTGTGCAACGACTGCCGGCGCGGCTACATGATCTCCTGCACCAGCGAGAAATTCCGACGCGCCTACGGATGGCAGCGCGACGGCGGCATGGCCGACTACCTGCTCGCCGAGGAAAAGGACCTCGTCCATCTGCCCGACTCGCTCAGCTACGCCGACGGCGCGCAAGTCGCCTGCGGCTTCGGCACCGTTTACGAAGGCCTCGAAAAAGTCGGCATCAGCGGAAACGACGCCGTGCTCATCACCGGACTCGGCCCCGTGGGGCTCGCCGCCGGCGCGCTTTGCCGCAAACTCGGCGCACGCAAAATCATCGGCATCGACGTGATTGACGACCGCCTGAAAATCGCGCGCGACCTCGGCCTCTGCGACGAAGTGCTGCGCTCCGGCCCCGACAACGTCGACGAGGTGCGCGCGCTCACCGGCGGCCACGGCGTCGAGCGCACCGTCGAGTGCTCGGCCAACGCAAGCGCGCGCAACACCGCGCTGCGCGCCACGCGCAAATGGGGCCGCATGGTCATGATAGGGGAGGGCGGCAGATTGGAAATGAATCCCTCGCCCGACATGATTCACGACCAGAAAATGCTTTACGGTTCCTGGGTCACCTCGATCTGGCGCATGGAGGAGCTCGTCGAGCGCCTCGTGCGTTGGAATCTGCATCCCGCCGAACTGATCACGCACCGTTTCCCGCTCGAAAAAGTCAACGATGCCTACGCGCTCATGGCCTCGGGCCGGTGCGGCAAAGTTGCCGTCTGTTTCGACGAGGAACTTGCCTGAAACGAAGGCCTGTTGGTGGCTTGCCGGCTTCGTCGAGCCACTCCCGTTTCCCGCGTTTTATTTTGCATTTTTGTGTGGCAACGCGGACGGCGTTTCGTGATCGTGCGGATTCCACTATGAATCCTGTTCTAAAACTGTTACTCGAAGGCGGCAGCCTCTCGACCGCGCAAATGGCGCAGGTCGCGGGCATTTCGGCCGCCGAAGTTGAACAGCACCTGGAACAGTTGAAGAAAGATAAAATCTTCCTCGGCTGGCGTCCGGTGCTCGATCTCTCGCGCGAGGCCGCCGCAGCCGCGGCAGTGCGCGCCGTAATCGAGATCAAGGTCACGCCGGAGCGCGGGGGCGGGTTCAACCGCTTCGCCGAGCGCATCGCGAAATTCGACGAGGTCGAGTCGTGCTACCTCATGTCGGGCGGTTATGATTTGCTGGTGTTCGCGCGCGGCGCGTCATTGCAAAAAGTCGCCGCGTTCGTGTCGGAAAAATTGTCCACCGTCGAGGGCGTGCTCTCCACTGCGACGCACTTCATGCTGCGCTGCTACAAGGAGCAGGGCTACCTGCTCGAAAGCGACGGGGACAGTTCCTCCCGCCTCGCCGTTTCGCCATAACCCCAAACCAGCTAGGAGCACTTGAATTAAAATGAGCACCGACCCAAACAAGTGGGTGGCGGGCCACGTGGCCACGCTGCCCAAGAGCGGCATCCGTGATTTCTTCGATCTGGTTGCCAAAATGAAGGGGCAGGACGTGATTTCGCTCGGCGTGGGCGAGCCCGATTTCGTGACGCCGTGGCGCGTGCGCGAGGCGGCGATCTACGCGCTCGAGCAGGGCAAAACCTACTACACGGCAAACCTCGGACTGCTCGAGTTGCGTCGCGCGATTTCGAAATACGTGGCCGAACACTTCGGCGTCGAATACCGTCCCGACGACCAAGTCCTCGTGACCGTCGGCGTGAGCGAGGCGGTCGATCTGGCGTTTCGCGCGTTTTGCAATCCGGGCGACAAGGTGATGTTTCACCAGCCTTGCTACGTGTCGTATCACCCGAGCGTGACGCTCGTGCACGGCACCGGCATCGCCGTGCCGACCTATGCGAAGGACAACTTCGCGCTGACCGCCGAGGCACTTCGCGCCGCGTGGCAGCCCGGCGCAAAGATCCTCATGCTCAACCTGCCGTGCAACCCTACCGGCGGCACTTGCACGCGAGAGCAGTTGGAAAAAATCGCCGAGTTCTGCCGCGAAAAAGACCTGCTCGTGTTGAGCGACGAGATTTATTCCGAGCTCACCTTCGACGGCGTGCACACGAGCATTGCGAGTCTGCCGGGCATGGCCGAGCGCACGGTTTTCCTGCACGGATTTTCGAAGGCGTTTGCGATGACCGGCTGGCGCATCGGCTATGCGTGCGGCCCCGCCGTGCTCGTCGACGCGATGATGAAGGTGCACCAATATTCGATGATGTGCGCGTCGATCATTTCGCAGGAAGCCGCGCTTGAGGCGCTCACCCACGGGTGGGACGACGTGTGCCGGATGCGCGAGCAGTATCACCGCCGTCGCGACCTGGTTGTGCGCCGCTTCAACGAGATCGGCCTGAAATGTCATTCGCCGCGCGGTTCGTTCTACGCGTTTCCGAACGTCACCGCGACCGGGCTCGACGAAAAGCAATTCGCAGTGGAATTGCTCGAAAAGGAAAAAGTCGCCGTGGTGCCCGGGCAGGCCTTCGGCGAAAACGGCGCGGGTCACGTGCGCGCTTGTTTCGCAACCAGCTACGAGCAGCTCATCGATGCGTGCGATCGCATGGAGCGGTTTGTGGGCGCCAAACGGTGAGCTCCGAGCGTCTTGATTGAATTGCGTGGCGCGAGTGGATTGCTTGCGCCACGCAATTTGCCAATTTGCCGCTTTCAGGTTTTGGGGATTAGGCGATTCGCAAGATTGTCAACCGGCATTCCTCGCTCCACAGTTCGCATTCCCATGACCCGCACCGATCGTCTTCTTGCCACCCTCGCCGCCCGCCCGCTCCAATGCGACGGCGCCACGGGCACGCAACTCCAGCAACTCGGCCTGCAACCCGGCGAGTCCTGCGAACGCTGGGTGCTCGATCACCCCGAGCGCGTCCAGCTCGTCCATCAACGCTATCGCGAGGCCGGCGCTGATCTGCTCACCACAAACACCTTCGGCGGCACCACGCTTTCGCTTGCCTCGCACGGCCTCGATTCGCGCGCCGCCGACATCAACCGCAACGCGGCGCGCCTCGCCCGCGAAGTCGCCGGCGACCATGCGTGGGTGCTTGGCGACATGGGCCCTTTTGGCGGCATCCTCGAACCCTACGGCGAGACCGAGCCCGGCGCCGCGCGCGATGCTTTTCTCGCGCAGGCCGCCGCGCTTGTCGAGGGGGGCGCGGATGCGATCCTTGTCGAAACAATGTCCGATCCCGCCGAGGCGGCGCTGGCCGTTGAAGCCGCGCGCGAAGCCGGCGCGCAATTTGTCATTTCCACCTTTGCATTTCAGCACACGCCCGCCGGTTTTCGCACCATGATGGGCGCTTCGCCCGCGGTTGCGGTTCAGGCCGCGCTTGATGCAGGGGCCAGCGTCGTCGGTGCGAATTGCGGCACGCAACTCTCGCTCGAGGATTACGCAACCTTGGCCGTCGAGCTCGTCGAGGCCGCGCACGGGATTCCCGTGATCGTGCAACCCAACGCCGGGTCGCCCGCGCATGATCCCGCCACCGGACAAATCACCTACGCAACCACGCCCGCCGCCTTTGCGGAAGCGGCCGCGCGATACATCACGCTCGGCGCGCGCATCGTCGGCGGCTGCTGCGGCACCACACCGGCGCACATTTCAGCATCCGCCGCGCATAACAAAAAAACAAAGGCGTGATTGTCGCGAGGCGAGGGTGGGGAGGTGATTGCCTCACGCGACTTTTTTGCGGAAGAGCACGGCGGCGCTGGTGAGGGTGATCGCGCAGATGACGAGCAGCGGCCAGGCGAGTTGCGCGGCGTGGGCGACCGTGGCGTCTTTCAGGTAAACCGCCTTCACCACTTCCATGAAATGGCGGATCGGGTTTATCCAGGTTATGTGTTGCAGCCACACGGGCATGTTTTCAATCGGGGCGGCGAAACCGGAGAGCATCATCGCGGGCATCATGAACGCGAACATGCCGAGAAAGGCCTGCTGCTGCGTCGCGCAGAGCGATGAGACGAAGAGGCCGACTCCGGCGAGCGCGAGCGCGTAGAGGATGGTGCCGAGGCAGAGGATGACGAGACTGCCTTGAAACGGAACGTGGTAAATGAAAACGGCGGCGAGCAGGATGAGCGCGGCCTGGAATGACGCGATGAGGATCGCCGGCACGATTTTGCCAGCCATGATCATCTCCGGCGTGTAGGGGGAAACGAGGAGCTGGTCGAAGGTGCCTTGCTCGCGTTCGCGCGCGACGGAGAGCGTCGTGACGATGAGCACGCCCAGCGTCGTGATGAGCGCGATGAGGCTGGGCATGATGAAGTTGATGTAGTCGAGATTCGGATTGAACCAGTTTCGCACGACGAGTTCGGAGGGCGCGGTCGCGGTGTTGCGCGCGGAGGCGAGGTCGCGCTGGTAGTCTTGCACGATTTGCTGGATGTAGCCGGCGGCGATTTGCCCGGCGTTGGTGCGGCGTCCGTCGAGCAGGATCTGAAGTTGCGGGGCGCCGTTTGCGCGCGCGATTTGCGCGGAGAAATCGGACGGGATTCGGACAACGGCGAGCGCGCGCTGATGCTCGATGGTGTCGTTGAGTTGTCGCGGGTTGTCGATGTCGATGAACTCGGTGAAGGTGACGGCTTGCGCGCGGAGGCGTTGCGTGAGCTCGATGGCGGCGGGGCCCCGGTCCTGGTCGTAGATGGCGAGCGCGGCGTTTTTGATTTCGAGCGTGGCGGCGAGCGGGAAGATCGCGACTTGCAGGATCACAGGCATGATAAGAAGCATCCGGCTTTGTTTGTCGCCGAGGACGATTTGAAGCTCCTTGCGGATGAGTGTGATGAGGCGGCGGAACATGGTTAAATGCGGAATGTGGATTTCGGAATGCGGAGTGGGTTTGAGGTGAGATATGAGTTTGGGAATGCGGTGATTTTCATTCCACATTCCGCAATCCGAATTCCGCATTCATTCGAGGCGTTTGCGGGTGAGTTTGGCGGTGAGGCCGATGAAGAGAGCGGCGGTGCCGGTGAGGAAAAGCAGCGGGTAAAGCAGGGTGCGCCAGGAGTCGCCGACTTGGAAAAGCGTCTGGATTGAGGTCACAAAATAGCGCGCGGGTATGGCGCAGGTCACGGCGCGGATGGGCGCGGGCATTGAACTGATTTCAAAGAGAAAACCCGAGAGCATCATCGCGGGGAGGAATGCCGCGATGAGGGCGATTTGGGCGGCGTTGAACTGGTTGCGCGTGGCCGTTGAAAACAGCAGCCCCATGCCGAGAACGCTGAGCAGAAACAGCGAGCCGCAGGCGAGAAGGGGCGGCAGCGAGCCGCGGAATTGCACGCCCATGACAAAATGCGCCACGGCGATGCAGAGCAGGAGCACGATCATGCCGAGCAGGTAGTAGGGGATTATTTTGCTGAGCAGGATTTCGAGGCGCGAGACGGGCGACGAGAGAAGCGATTCCATCGTGCCGCGCTCCCATTCGCGCGCGACAACGAGCGCGGTGAGCAGCGCGCCGATCACGGTCATGATGAGGGTGATCGAGCCGGGGATGAGATAGTTGCGGCTCTCGGCGCTCGGGTTATACCAAAACGTGCTTTCGATGGAGATCGCGGGCGGCATGGGTTGGCCGCGGGCGGCGGCGCGCTGCGCGAACCAGTTTTGCCATGCGCCGCGCGCGTAGGCTTGGACGAAGTTTGCGGTGTTGGGTTCGGTGCCGTCGGTAATAACCAAAAGCGGCGCGGGCTCGGGCGGCTCGCCCGCGGTGAGCGCGGATTCGGCGCGGCGTATTTTTGCGGAAAAATCGGACGGAATCACAACGAAGCCGCGAATGCGCGAGCGCGTCAGCGCCTCGCCGGCGAGGGCGGGCGAGGCGTAATCGGTGACATCAAGATAAGGCGAGCCGGTGAGGCTGGCGGCGAACTGGCGAGCATCAGCCGAAGTGTCCTCGCAGATGAGCCCGATGCGCGTGACGCCGGTGTCGAGATTGATGCCGTAGCCGAAGATGAACAACATGACGACGGGCAAAATAAACGCGATGAGGATGCTCGTCGGATCGCGAACGATCTGAAGCGTTTCCTTGCGGCAAAGCGCGCGCAGGCGGCGGAGGGAAAATGACGAACAAATGTTCATTGCGAATGCGGGGTCCTTTTTTGGAGTGCGGTGGCAGAGCGCAGCGGCGACACCGCTTTGCTGTGTGTGCGCAAACCCCCAATCGGGAAGTCTTCCAAGCGGCGTCGCCAGGATTCGCCTTCTGCCGTCGCATTCCAAAGTGAATCATCAGCGTATCGGTTCATATTCATCGGGAACGTTTAATTTGTCGGTTTTGAAACTGTAGATGGTCTTAATTTGCGCGTTGCTTGCGGTGCTTTCGAACCATCCGGCGGAACACCAGGGATACTGGTTGGCGACCGGAACCAAACCGTGTTTCACGGGATTTTGATGTGTGTAATTGAGGCGTGCGTGATACGATTTTTCGTAAGATAAGCGTGTCTCCCAATAATTATGCCAGACTTTGCGCGCCGCCGCGTCGTCCAGTTTGTTTATCCACTTTGCTGTTTTCTCGTGCAGCAGGGAGATCATCGCGCGAAGGCTGTTCGCGTCCTTGGATTTCTCCGGCGCATGGGCGACAAAGTGATAGTGATTTGAGAATATCGCCCACGCCTCAAGCGTCCAGCCATGCTCGGCGGAAACCTGAAGAAGTCCGCGTTGCAACACGTCGAGGCGTTGTGGTTCTTGAAAGTAGTGTTGTTTGTTATAAGTGCCGGCAGTGACAAAATACGTGCCTGCTTCGCGCAGTCTGTGCTCCGGAGCATGCGGCCATGAGATGGCGTGAATGTGACGTGTTGTTTGCATTGGGGTGAGGGCGTTGGTGATTAATCATTCGGAGCGCGATGACGGAGGAAACACAAGCGAGCGACGACTTCGCTTTGTTGAGTGTGACTGGGAAAGCTGGCGTAAGATGCTCAAAGCGGTGTCGCCGCTTCGCTTTGCCACCGCACTCCAAAGTTTCATGAGTCGCTCCTTTCCACGAGCGCGATAAACGCATCCTCCATCGTCGGGGTTGGGTTTTCAGCGCTGGCGGCTTGGTGTTTGAGGTCCTCGGGGGTTCCGGTGGCGATGAGCTTGGAACGGTAAACGAGGCCGATGCGGTCGCAGTATTCTGCTTCGTCCATGAAGTGAGTTGTGACCATCACCGTGACGCCGCGCTGAACCGCCGCGTAGATGTGCATCCAAAATTCGCGGCGCGTGACGGGATCGACGCCGGAGGTGGGCTCGTCGAGGAAAAGTATGTCGGGGCCGTGCATCACCGCGCAGGCAAGCGCGAGGCGTTGCTTGTAACCGAGCGAAAGGATGTCGGCTTTTGTGTTGTGATAGGGCGCGAGGTGAAAGCAGTCCGTGACGGCGTCGATGGCGTCGCGTTGCGCGGTGCCGTGGAGTCCGTAGGCGCCGGAGAAGAACGAGAGGTTTTGCGCGACGGTGAGGTTTCCGTAGAGCGAAAATTTTTGCGCCATGTAACCGATGCGCTGGCGGGCGCGCGCGGGGCTGTGCGCAAGGTCGATGCCCACGGCGCTGGCTTCCCCGCTGGTCGGCGTGAGGAGTCCGCAGAGCATTCGGAATGTCGTGGATTTGCCCGCGCCGTTGGGGCCGAGGAGGCCGTAGATTTCGCCGCGCTTGATGTTGAGGTTAATGTGGTCGGCTGCGGTGAAGCTGCCGAACTTGCGCGTGAGGTCGCGGGTCTCGATCACGGTTTTCCCGTCACGGGGAATGTCGCGGAGAATGTTCGCAAGCGATGAATTGCCTGATTGCGCGCCGCCGAGGATGTCCATGAAGGCGTCCTCGAAACGCGGCGGGGCGGCGGCGGCGGCGATTTCGCCACCTAATGAAGAATGAATAATGGATAATGAAAAATGGGGCGCTGCCGCGCCGGTGGTGGAGTCTTGCGGGCTGTTGGCTTGGGCATTTTCCATTCCCCATTTTTCATTCTTCATTAGCGCAGCATCGCTGCGCGTAACGATTCTGATGTTTTGCGCCTGGATGGTGGCGTCGAGGATTTGCGGGTTCGCGGCGAGTTCAGTGAGTTTTTTGCGGCGGATTTCGGCAGGGGCGGCGATTGTGAAACAGCGGCCCTCCATGCGGCGGGTGAGATCGCGGGGCGGGCCGGAATAGAGCGGCTTGCCTTCGTTGAGCAGGAGGACGTCGTCGCAGCGTTCGGCTTCGTCGAGATAGGCGGTGCTCCAAATGATCGCGATGCCTTCGGTGGCGAGTTCGCCGACCATGCGCCAGAGTTCGCGGCGCGAGATGGGATCGACGCCGACGCCGGGCTCGTCGAGGAGGAGCAGGCGCGGCGTGCCGAGGAGCGCGCAGGCGAGTCCAAGTTTTTGTTTCATGCCGCCGGAAAGTTTTCCGGCGAGGCGATCGGTGAAGCGCGCGAGGTCGGTGAACTTGAGGAGACGCGCAAAAGTTTCGTCGCGTTCGGCGCCGACGACATTTCTCAGGTCGGCGTGAAAGGTGAGGTTTTCGATGACGCTGAGGTCTTCGTAGAGGCCGAACTTTTGCGGCATGTAACCGATAATGCCGCGAAGCCCGGCGGCATCGCGAATCGGGTCCCGGTCGAACACGCGAATCGCGCCGGAGTCGGGCTCGAGGAGTCCGGCGATGATGCGCATGAGCGTGGTTTTGCCCGCGCCGTCGGGACCGACAAGTCCGGTGATGCGACCCGTGTTTATGGTCGCATTGACTCGATCAAGCGCGGGCACGGACATGCCGGCGAAGCGGCGCGTGAGATCGGTGATGTGGACGGCGGGGGACATGGGGAAAGGTGAAGTGTGAAAGGTGAAAGATGAAAACCGGCGGGCTGAATTGCCTGTGTGTTTTTTCACCTTTCACCTTTCTAATTTCTCATTTTCAGCGGGCGCAACGCGCACGCTGACGGGCATTCCCTGCCGGAGCATGTTGTCGGGATTTGTGACGGTTATGCGAAGGCGATAGACGAGCGTGGTGCGCAGGCTTTCGGTCTGGACGGTTTTGGGGGTGAACTCGGCGCGCGGCGAGATGTGGCCGATTTTGCCCTGATAAGGTTTTCCGGGACGCGAGTCGGTGAAAACATCCACAGTCATGCCGGGCGCGATTTTTCCGAGGTCGGGTTCGTTGATGTAGGCGCGCAGCCAGACGGGGTTGTCGAGCGACAGGGTGAACACGGTCGCGCCCGCCTGCGCGATGGCGCCGGGTTCGAGCGCGCGCGTGGAGATGGTTCCGGCGGAGGGGGCGGCGAGTGTTGTATCCGACAATCGGATACGCGCGGTTTCAAGCGCGGCGCGGTTTTGCGCGACTTGGGCGCGGGCTTTTTCAATGTCCTCTGCGCGATAGCCGGCGAGCAGCAGATCAAGGGCGGCCTTGGCGGACTGAAGGCGTTTTTCGGCGATGAGGACGGCGGTGGCCGCGTTGTCGTAGTCCTGCTGCGGCGATGCGTTTTGCCTGAGAAGCTCGGCGATGCGCTTTGCGTTGACCTGATTGTTTGCGAGCGTGGCTTCGAGTTCGTTGACGGCGGCCCGGGCCTGGGCGATTTCCTCGGCGCGATAGCCCGCGACGAGGCGCGCGAGCTCGGCCTCGGCGACGGCGAGCGCGGCCCCGGCTTGCGCGACTTCCTGCTCGTAGGGCGCGGCGTCGATGCGGGCGATTGTATCGCCGGGCGCGACGGGGTCGCCTTCGTCCTTGAGGATTTCGGTGACGCGGCCGGAAACGCGAAAGCCGAGATTCACTTCGCGGATATCGACATTGCCGTGGAGCGTGAGGTGCGTGGCGTCCTGTTTTTCGAGGGACGAGTGCCAGAACCACGCGCCCAAGCCGGCGGCGGCGGCGAGAAAAAGAATGAGGGGGATTTTGCGTTTCATGTGCGTGCGGGTTTGGCGAGTTTGTCGATGTTTTCGCTTAAAATGGCGGAGATCGTGGCGCGGGTCTGCCGGTCCAGCGTGTCCTTTCCGAGTCGGCGGCAGATCGCGGCGTTGGCGAACACGAATGAGAGGATTTGCCCGAAAAGCATGTGCGCGCGGATGATGCACTCCTGCGTTTCGGGGTTTCGTCCCGTTGCGATGCCAAAAAGCCGGGTGACCGTTTTGTGCAAGGTCTCCATGCCGCTGCCAAACACGATGTCGAAACCGGCGGTGGGTTGCGTTTGCTCCCGGACAATCAACCTGGCGGCCAGCAGTATTTCACCCGAACTCAATGCGTTGTTTGCAAAGCCGCCCAGCAGCGTCTTGAGCATGTCGCGGGCGTCCGCGCGCGACGGATTTTGGATGCGCTCGTCCCCGTATGCGGCGGTGAACCTGTTCAGGGCGGCCTGCACGCGGTTCACCACGATGGAGCGAAGGAGCTCCTTGTAGAGCTGCTCCTTGCCTCCGAAATGATAGGAGACAAGCGCGACGTTGGTGTTTGCGTCGCGGGCGATGTCGCGGATGGAGGCGCCGTCGTAGCCGCATTCGCCAAACACGCGGAGCGCCGAGGCGAGAAGTTTTTCGCGCGCGGTTTCGGGGGCGGCGGACGGGGCTGGTTTTACGGAAGGTGTCCGGTTCATGGTCGAATGGATTTAAACATTTGTTTAAATTAGTCAATCATTTGTTTAATGCCTGTGATTTGCCGCGCGCATGGATGGGTGTGGGACCTCATCCGGGGGCGAAACAAAAAATGAAATAAAATTTTAATAAAACGCCGGCTGGCGCGTTGTCATGATGAACGCAGAGACCAACCAACAACCACTCCAGGAACGAAAGGCATAACATCATGATCACCCGATTCATCATACCAGCCACAATCACCGGAACCGCATGCGCGGCCTTGTTCTTCGTAAATCCCGCCGAGCAGCAGCCGCCGCCCAAGAAGAAAGCCGAACCCATTGTCATCACCTTTCCTCCGCTGCCGCCAGTGCCTCCCCCCAAGACCCAGGAGGACAATGCAAAACCAACAATCGACGTCAGGGATCTCAAGCCGCCGCCGATGCTGTCGGACACGATTTCCACGGATATCGATCGCGCGTTTGTCACGCCATTCAATCCGACCATTCCCGCGCCGAACCTCAATGACGGCGCCACCATGACGCTGCCGACTGGCAATTACGAAGATGCCGCAAATGCCGGACAGAAACTGGCCGACACATTCCGGCTGGTGGATCTCGACAACAGGCCGCAGACACTATTCCAAGCCTCGCCGGAGTATCCCTACACGCAAAAGAACACGGGCAATCCGGGCGAGGTGATCGTGAACTTCACCGTAGATGAGCGCGGTCATGTGCAGGATGTGCTGGTTGTGAAATCCTCGCATCCGGACTTTGACGCGCCGACGGTGCGCGCGGTCAGCAAGTGGCGTTTCGAGCCGGGCCGCAAAAATGGCAAGCGCGTCAAGTTCCGCATGAGCGTGCCGATCGCATTCAACCTTAACGACGTTTGAGCAAGCACGGTTTTGGTTCCGTGATGGAGTGAGACAAAGGGGATGGAACAAAGGCGCGGGTGTCGCAATGATGCCCGCGCCTCTTGCGTATTTGGTTTTTGAATACAAGGCGGCCTTGCCGGAATTCGGGCTGAAAACTTACCGGGAGTCTTCAGAGGCGGCGGGTAATAATTCGGGCCGCGCTTCGTCGCCGGGCATTTCGTAGGGGAGCCGCCAGGTTTTTGTGCCGTCTGAATTGGTGAAATACAGGCGGGATTCGCTGAGGTGCGAGGGATTCCCGTCGGCCCAGAACGCATAAAATGGATCGGCGGCAGGCTCGGGACGGCGGACATAGCCGTGGTTAAATTCGCTGGAGTTGGTGACCCGGCGCTCGCGTTTCCATGAGACTCCGTTGTCATTGCTTGTCCACACGGCGACCTCGCCGCCGGTGCCGTAACGCTGCGGGCCGGTTTCCGTGGGGGCGATAATTTTCCAGTTGTTGCCGTTCACGTAGATGCTGCCCATGTCGTAGTTGTGGTCGGAGGTGGTGATGGTGCGGGTTTCCCATTTTCCGTTTTTCCAGTGCATTAGAAACCACTCGCGCGGATCACCCTTGGGGCCGGGCTCGCCGGCGCGGCTTACGATGCAGAGCAGGATGGGGTTGCCCGACGCGTCGAAATTGAGGTCGCAGGTATACATGAATTTCCCCTGCGATTTCAGGTCAACGAGCAGGGCGGGATTGTCGGGTGAGGTGAGCGGGAGCGCGAGGGGGGCGCCGGCCGCGGTGGTCCATGTTTTTCCGGCGTCGGTGGTCTGCGCGTAGTAGATGTTGGTGCGGCGGTCCACATGACTCTCAGGGTGGTAGTTGAAAAATGTCGCGTATTTTGTGACACGTTTTCCGTCGGCTCCGGCGCCCGTCCAGCGGCCGCTGGTTTGGTAGTGCCCGCCAAAGGCGGCGAGCGCATGATCCTCGCTCCACGCGCGCCCGTCGGCGCTTGTTTTCCAGAAGAGGTTTCGGGCGGGGCCGTTTTTGGTGCCCTTGAAATATTTTGTGAACAGGAGAAAGAACCCTCCGCTGTCATCCGGGCCGTGCCAGATTTCGGGATAGGTGAATTCCTGCCGCGCGACGCATTCGAATTCACCGATGTCATAGGGGCGCGTGCTTCGGAAAATAATACCGGGGCGTCGTCTGCCGCGTCCGCTTTTGAGCACCCAGATATGTCCGTCGGCGTCAATCTGGATGGATGCGTTGTCATGTGGATCTTTGACTGAGGGATCGGCGTAGAGCGCGACGGGGCGGGGGACGGTTCCCTTTTCGTGGTCGTAATACGAGACCATGATGACGAGGAGGCGCTGGTCGCTCGCGGGTGTGCCGCCCCAGGTGAAAAATGTTTTTTTCACCGCCGGCGCATAAACGGCGAGCGGCTGGTGGTTGGCGGTGTAGGTGCCGAGGCCGCCCGAATACTTGTCGCCGTATTCAAACTTGAACCCGAGCGTGAACCAGATGCCGCGATAACCGTCGGCGCGGACGGATTTGCGGATGCCACCCTCGGGAAACGCGGTCGGGGCGTTTTTTTTGAAACTGTGCGTGAATGTTACCCGCTCCGCGACGGGAGATGCCCCGGGTGCCGCAATGGCATTGGCGGTTTTGGGCGAGGTTGATTCCGCCGCGCGGCTACCGGGCAATGCGATGGCGAGGAGCGCGAGGGCGAGCGCGAGTGTTCGGGGATGTGGGCGGGGCATGGAAAAATTCTCGGGTCCTGGCGCGGTTTGAAATCGACCGACCCGTGGCGATGAAACGTGTTGATGGCGAGCCCGGCAGGGCGGAATCCTTCACTCTATGGCGGCGACGCGGAACGAGCGGCCAGGGAGATGGATGACGTCGTCGATATATTTGCCGAGCAGTTCGCTGCCGAGCGGAGACTGGGGGGTGACGATCATGATGGTTTCATCCTGAAAGGCGAACTCCACGCCGCCGTTGCGCGGGCCGAGAAAATATTTCGAGGGCCGGCCGCGAAGCTCGAGCGTGATCACCGCGCCGACAGCCACGGGCTGGCCGATCTCGAATGTGGGGAGTTCGAGGGTTTTGTAGAACTCGATGTTGTCGCGCATCTCGCCGGCGAGATTGGCCTGGCTTTCGGCGAGGTAGGCGGCCTCCTGGCCGTGTGTTTCGTATTTGGTGGTGGCCTTGCTTTCCTCGTGCGTGGCTTCTTCGCGCGCCATGAGGGCGGCGCGTGAAAGCATGTCGAGGTCGGCTTGCAGTTTTTCGAGAAGAGCCTGTCGGAGAAGGTTTTTGTCCATTGTTTTTTTTTAGATAAAAATTTCGGGTTCGCGACGAGTCATAAAAAGTGTTTCGAGCCGGTTGACCGTCGCAAGAATTCTCGGGTCGTCCATGTGGCGCGCGTCGTTGGGGCAGACTTTTACGCAGTAGCAGCAACTGATGCATTTATCCTTGTCGGTCAGGCGCGGATTTTGGCGGTCAATCGCATCCGTCGGGCATCCTTCGACGCACGTGTGGCAATCAATGCAGTTGTCGTTTGCGACGGGGGTGATCCCGGAATTAACAACGGGTTTTTCGTAGGGAAAATGTCCGGGCACGTCGACCAGGCCGCTCGCGTCCATCGTTGCGGATGCGAGGGTTTGCGCCTTTTGCAGGAAGCGGGCGCCGAAGCCGTTTCCGGCGGTGGCATCGTCGGCGTCGGGACGATTGGCGGCGACCTTGCTTGAATAGGAGTGCTCTCCGAGAAACGCGCCCGCGGCGATGGGCATGAAGCCTGCGGCGATCGCGCAGTTTTTCAGTTCGATGAGCGCGTCGTCGTAGTGGCGGTTGCCATACACGGCCACGATGGCCGCGGGTGTTTTGTCCGCGGTGATGCCGGCGAAAAACTCAGTTGAGATGCCGGGAAGCCGTCCGCCGTAGACCGGAAGCGCGATGACAACGAGGTCTTTGCTGGAGAAATGGTGCGGCTGCTTGCGGCTGGAAACCGCGGTGCGGTCGATTTCCTGAAGCGGCAGGGCGATGCCCGTCGCGATGTTCTGGACTGTGCGCCGCGTGGTGCCGGTGGGACTGAAATAGACGAGGCTGAGTTTTTCGAAGCTCATTGTGTGTTGTCAGATTGAGTGCTTTTTGGCGCGGGGCGAGGGATTTTTATCTGGTGCGCGCGTTTGTGTTCGCGCACGAAAAATCGAATTGGCGAAACCGTGTTCCGGCGGTTTTATGCAAAACATGCCTTCAAAGCCTTCCTCCGGTTTCAAACTTGATTTGCCCGCGCGTCCGCGCCGGCTGCGCCGCAACGCGAGTGTGCGCGCGCTTGTGGAGGAGACCGTGTTGCGTCCGGCGGATTTTATCGCGCCGCTGTTTGTGATCGACGGGAAGGGCGCGCCGGAGCCAATTGCCTCGATGCCGGGCGTGGCGCGTTTTAACGTCGCGGATTTGGTGCGGGAGTGCCGCGCGCTTTGGAAACTCGGCGTGCCGGCGGTCGCGTTATTTCCCAAAATCGACGCCAGGCTCAAGGATCCCTCGGGCTCGATTGCGCTTGATGAGGACGCCTTGGTTTTGCGCGCCGTGCGCGCCGTGAAAAAAGCGCTGCCCGGGCTGGTCGTGATGACGGACATAGCGCTCGATCCTTACACGAGCCACGGGCACGACGGTTTGCTTTCTGACGATGGACGCGAGGTGTTGAACGACGCCACCGTGGAGGTGCTCGCAAAAATGGCCGTGCTGCATGCGCGCGCGGGCGTGGATTTTGTCGCGCCGTCCGACATGATGGACGGGCGCATCGCGGCGATTCGCAAGGCGCTCGACGCGGAGGGATTTGATCAGACTGCGATCATGGCGTATTCGTCGAAATTCGCGTCGGCATATTACGGACCGTTTCGCGACGCGGTCGGCAGCGCCAAGGCCGCGGGCACGAGCTTGCTCGACAAGCGCACCTATCAGCTCAATCCCGCCAACCGCCGCGAGGCGATTGCCGAGGCGATCATCGACGAGGGCGAGGGCGCGGACATCCTGATGGTGAAACCCGCCGGCCCTTATCTGGACATCATCCGCGACGTGCGCGAGGTCACGCGCAAGCCGCTCGCCGCGTATCAGGTTTCGGGTGAATACGCTCAGCTGCATGCCGCCGCGAAACTCGGCTGGCTTGACCTTGAGCGCACGAGCATGGAGTCGGTGCTCGCAATCAAGCGCGCCGGCGCGGACATGATTCTGACGTATTTTGCCAAAACTCTGGCAGTGCGCTTGAAAGCGTGATCGCCACCAACAGCCGCGCAGTTTTCCCGAGGGGGGCGCGTTGATGCCAAACGCGCGAAGCGCGAAAAAATAAAAAAAAGCTGTTACCTTGTCCGGCAGGCGCGGTTTATAGGGGACAACAAATAGTCCCGCATTAATGCTTTCCATACGATCCATCACCAAACGCTTCGGCGGGTTCACCGCGCTGGACGAGGTTTCCCTCGAAATATCCCCGGGCGAATGTTTCGGCCTGCTCGGGCCAAACGGCGCCGGCAAGACGACGCTCATGTCGCTCATCGCCGGGCTTCGCAAACCGGACGGCGGCACGATTTCGCCCGGCAAATCCGGCGCGCGCGCCTCGCTCGGCTTGGTGCCGCAAAACGTCGCGCTCTACACCGACCTGACCGCCGGGCAGAACTTGGAAATCTTTGGCAAGCTGCAGGGATTGCGCGGCGCGACATTGCGCGAGCGGGTGGGGGAGGCGCTTGAGGCAGTGCAGCTTTCGGAGCGCCGCAAGGATGTCGTGAAAACATTTTCGGGCGGCATGCAGCGCCGCCTTAATCTCGCCGCGGCGCTCCTGCACCGACCGGGGTTGCTGCTTTGCGACGAGCCGACCGTCGGCGTCGATCCCCAGTCGCGCAACGCCATCTTCGACTACCTCGGGCAACTCAATCGCGACGGGCTCACGATCATTTATTCCACGCATTACATGGAGGAGGCGGCGCGCCTTTGCTCGCGCATCGGCATCATTGACCACGGAAAAATCCTCGCGCTCGGCACGCTCGACGAGCTGCTTGCGCTGCTGCCGTTCGAGGACGAGATCATTTTTCCAAACACATCCGAAACGAAACTTTTCGCAGAGCGCATGGCGCCGCATGGAAAACTTGTTTCGGAAAACGGCGCGCAATATCGATTCTTTCCGCAGCTTAAACTCTCGGAGTTTTACCGGCGCGCGGAGGAACTCAACCTGCCCGCGCGCCTTTTCGCGCAGCAACGTCCCACGCTCGAGGCGGTGTTTTTGCACCTGACCGGGCGCACCTTGCGCGACACGAAATAAACCGGCGAGAGCCATTCACCCCTGATTTTTTGAAGCATGTCCATCATCCTCACTTTGCTCCGCAAGGAATATCTGATTTTCAAGTGCGACCGCGCCGCGTTCGCGCTTACTTTTCTCGTGCCGGCGCTGATGATTTATATATTCGGCATGGTCTTCGGCATCAATCGCGCCGACACCGGCCCGAGGGGAATTCCCCTGGCCGTCGTCAACGAGTGCGACAATCCGGCCGCGCTGCGCCTGGTCGATGTGCTGCGCGCCGAAAAGGGTTTTAGGATAATCACCACAACAACGCCGGACGGCGGCGCGGCGCGCGACCTCGAGGCCGGCGACTTGAAACCGCTCATGCGCGACAATGTGTTTCGTTTTGCAATCGTGATTCCCTCAAACCTGATTGAAACCAGCACGGTTGGCGTGAACCTGAAACTGCTTTCCAACCCGCGCAACGAGATCGAAACGCAAACAGTCAACGGCCTGCTGCAAAAATGTATTTTTTCGAACGTCCCCCAACTGCTCGGCCAGTCAATGCAAGCCAGCATGAAATCGATGCTCGGCGGCGCGGGGAAGGACAAGCTCAACCGCAACATCGCGGGCGCCATTTCAGAATCGTTTGACATCAATGAAACCGAGGTGCTCAGGGAGCTCGAGGCGGGCAATTTTGGCTTCGACCGGATAACCTCTCGCGCTGAGGGCGCCGCCGATGACGGAAAAACAAAGAAAGGCAATCCGCTCGGCGAACTAATAAAAATCGAAAACGAGCAGGTGGTGGGCAAGGATGTGAAAAGTCCCGCGGCGGCGCGCAATGTGGGCGCGTGGGCGGTCATGTTTCTCCTGTTTTCGGTCTCCCATCTGGCGATCACGCTTTTTGAGGAAAAACGCGCCGGTTTGCTTCAACGGTTGATGTCCTCCTCGGTGCGGCCCTCGCATGTGTTGTGGAGTAAATTTTTGTTCGGTGTGCTTCTCGGACTTGTGCAATTGATGGCGCTTTTCTGCGCGGGCCGCTTGCTATACGGGCTGGATATCGTCTCGCACTTTGGTCAGCTCCTGCTGGTGAGCGCGGCTGCCGCGGGGGCATGCGCGGGCTTCGGAATGTTGATTGCGTCAATCGCCCGCACCTCCGCTGCTGCGGGGTTCCTGACAACACTTTTGGTGATGCTGATGAGCTGCCTCGGCGGCGCATGGGTGCCGGTTTCGTTCATGCCGGAAGTCGTCCAAAAAATCAGCGTGTTCACGATTCCTTACTGGGTCATCGAGGGATTCATGCAAGTATTCTGGGAGGGCGGTTCGCTCGCGCGACTCGCGCCGACAGTCGGCGTGCTGTGCGGCATCACACTCGCCGCGATGAGCGTGGCCTGGTGGCGGTTCAAACGCGGGACGATTTTTGAGCCCTGAGCGGCGCGGCCGGTAAAATTTGAATCGAGAAGATTTTCATTGATTTTCTTAATTTTCAATTTATACCGAAAATTATGAATTCCGAACTAAGGCAAGCGAGGGAAAGTTTCATCGCCCAATGGGGCGCGATGGGCACGGCGTGGGGAATCAACAAAACAATGGCGCAGATTCACGCCCTGCTGATGATCGCCCCCGGGCCGGTGAACACGGACGAGGTGATGGAGCAGCTCGGCATCAGCCGGGGAAACGCGAACACCAATCTGCGCGAGTTGGTGAATTGGGGGCTGGTTCGCACCGTTTTTCAGAAAGGGGACAGGAAGGATTATTTCGAGTCCGAAAAAGATGTGTGGAAGATGTTCTGCTGCATTGCGAGGGAACGCAAACGGCGCGAAGTGGAACCGGTCTTGAACGCGCTTGGACAGTGCGCCGAAAAGACCGCCAAGCTGAAGGGGGCCGAGGCGGAGACGTTTAACAAAACCGTCGGGGATTTGCACGACTTCGTGGGCATGGTCGCGGGCGCTCTCGACAGGATCGGTCGCAGCGAACAAAGCGCGGTCATGCCGGCGCTGATGAAATTGCTGAGTTAAGCGCATGCTTGTGATGAGAATTGCGAGGATGGGTTTGGTTAAATGTTTCAGAAAATATTGAAAATAATGAATGATTCAAAACATGTTGTAACCGGGGCGTTCGGATTGTCCGGCCGTTATATTGCGAGACGCCTGCTGGGGCGCGGGATTTCCGTGGAGACGCTGACAAATACGCAGCCCAAAGCCGATCCGTTTGGCGGTCGTGTTCGCGCTCATCCGCTGAACTTTTCCGACGCCGACGGCTTGGTCCGCGCGCTTGATGGCGCGGACGTTCTCTACAACACCTATTGGGTGCGGTTCGACTGCAAGCGCTTCACCCACGAGCAGGCGGTGCGAAACACGTTTGCGCTTTTTGATGCTGCGGGGCGCGCGGGCGTGAGGCGAATTGTGCACGTGAGCATTATGAATCCGGATTCGCGTTCCGGGCTGCCTTATTTCCGGGGGAAGGGACAGATTGAGGAATACTTGCGCGCCGGGGCGGTGCCGCACTCCATTTTGCGCCCGGCGGTGCTTTTTGGGGACAATGCGATTTTGTTGAACAACATTGCGTGGATGCTGCGGCGTTTTCCGTGTTTTGGCATTTTCGGGGATGGAAAATACAAGATCGAGCCGGTTCATGTGGATGATCTCGCGGCGCTGGCGGTCGAGCATGGCGCGCGCACGAAAAAAAGCGTGACGCTCGACGTGAAGGGGCCGGAGTCATTCGAGTATCGCGAACTGGTGCGCGCGATCGGCGGGGCGATTGGATGCGAGCGCCGGTTGTTTTCGATTTCGCCGGCGACCGGTTATTTTTGCGGCAAACTGATGAGTGTTTTGAAGGGCGACGTGGTAATCACACGGGAGGAAATCCAGGGATTGATGGCCGGCCTGCTTGCGACTGACTCGGAGCCAAATGCGCCGACACGATTGAGCGACTGGCTTGCCGCCAACCGGGACTGGCTGGGCGGGCGTTACCAAAACGAAATGAAACGGCGCGTTTAGCGAAACGGCCAACCAAGGGCATTCCCCTGAATGCCATTGGCCGGTGCAATATGCCCCGCGGCGTTGCGTTGGAATCATCCGGCATAATTTGCAACATCTCGTCGCTTTTGTTTTCATACTGTTACAAATCCATGCATATTGCCGGGGCGCAACTGGCCGTGTTTTTTGCTCATGATGAAACCGCACATTTTTTATAATTTTCCGGAAGGTGTATTTTTGACGCTGGTTTTGTTGTGCGGCGTGTGCGTTTCCGGCACCGCACAGACATTCCAGTCGCCCGGCAAGACCCCGCCGCCGAGGGCCTCGACAACAACCTCGTCGGGAGCGCCGCGCGATTTTTCGAATCCCGCCTATGGGGACTCGCTTTCTAACGGCGGCGCGGCGGGCAACGGCGCGTATGCGGTTACGATTCCGCTCACCACCGAGGCGATGACGCAGCTTGCGCAACAATCCGCCGTCGTTGTTGCCAGTCCGGGCGCGGACACCAATCCCGCCGGCGAGGTCATTTCCGCCACGCGCTCCAGCCTTACCATGAACGCCAATCCATGGACGCCGGTCATGGGCGAGTTTCATTATTCGCGTTATCCGGCGGCGGAATGGCGCGACGAAATCCTCAAGATGAAATCGGGCGGCATCGACATCGTGGCGACGTATGTTTTCTGGATACACCACGAGGAAATAGAGGGGCGCTTCGATTGGAGTGGCGATCGCGACTTGCGGCGCTTCGTGCAAACATGCGGCGAGCTGGGCATGCGCGTGATGGTGCGGCTCGGCCCGTGGTGCCACGGCGAGGTGCGTCACGGCGGGTTGCCCGACTGGCTCGTGGCGAGCGGCTGCCGGCTGCGCTCCGACGACCCGCGCTACATGGACAAGGCCCGCATTCTCTACAGCGAAATCGCCGCGCAAATCGACGGTCTGCTTTGGAAAGACGGCGGGCCGGTGATTGGCGTGCAACTTGAGAACGAATACCGCGGCCCCGCCGAGCACCTGCTCGCGCTCAAAAAAATGGCAATCGACGCGGGCATGGTCGTGCCGCTCTACACGCGCACCGGCTGGCCCGCGCTTTCCACCCCGATGCCGCAGGGCGAAATCGTGCCGCTCTACGGTGTTTACGCGGAGGGATTTTGGGATCGTGAAATCACACCGATGCCGGGCAACTACTGGACGGGTTTCCGTTTCACGACGCTGCGCGTTGACAGCAACATCGCGAACGAGGCGCTCGGGCGCGACAACGTCGCCGACGATCCCGATGTCGCGTCGTATCCCTACATGACTTGCGAGATAGGCGGCGGCATGATGAGCTCGTATCATCGGCGCCTTCTCATCGACCCGCGCGACATCGAATCGACCACGCTCGTAAAGCTCGGTTCCGGCAGCGTGCAACCCGGCTACTACATGTATCATGGCGGTGTGAATCCCGAGAGCGCGACCGGCGTCACGCTTCAGGAAAACCAATCCACGCGCTTCACAAACTGGAACGACCTTCCCGAAAAAAATTACGATTTCCAAGCGCCCCTCGGGCTCGGCGGCCAGGTGCGCCCGCACTACCACCTGCTGCGCCGGCAGCATTTGTTCATGCACGATTTTGGCTACCTGCTTTCGGGTATGCCCACCGTGCTGCCCGCGAACCGCCCCTCCGGCAAGGACGACAAACGCACGCTCCGCTGGGCGATGCGCTCGAACGGCCGCTCCGGTTTTATTTTCGTCAACAACTACCAGCGCCACCAATCCATGCCGATTCATCGCGGCGTGCAATTCGCGCTCAACCTGCCTCCTCTCGAATCCGTCTCGCCGCTCCCGAGCAGCGCGGACGCCACGCGCGCCGCGGGACTGTCCGGCACCACGCTCGACGCCGCGCGCCGCGCCGCCGTCGCGCAAGCCGTGAGCAAGCGCATGGTGCCGGTCGCGCCGGTGGACATTCCCGCGGACATCTCGTTTTTCTGGCCCTTCAACTTCGACCTCGGCAACGGCGCCATCCTCGCCTACGCGACCGCGCAGCTACTCTGCTTTGCCGACACACCCGACGAAAAAGAGCGCGTCTATTTCTTCTCGGAAATCCCCGGCATTCCGCCCGAGCTTGCATTCAACGACCTCACCGTGCGCGACGTTAGCAACGCCTCCGGGCGCCAGCGAAAAGGCGACGGCCTCGTGCGCATCACCAGTCCGAAAAGCGGCCACTCGCCCGCGATCACGCTGCGCTCCTACGACGGCAGGGCGATCAGCATTGTGATTCTTTCTTACGCCGATTCGCTCAACCTCTACAAACTCACCTGGGGCGACGAGGACCGCGTATTCCTCTCGAAACATCCCGTCACAATCGACACCGACGAAACGCTCCGAGTGCACGCTCCCACGCCCGATCCGGTGGGCGTGCTCGTGTATCCGCGCCCCGACCCCAACGCGCCCGGCGCGAAAAATGGAACGAAGTTCGCGCGCTGGCTGCTCGCATTCCTGACCGGCATCCAGGCGGGCGAGGGCGTGTTCGCAAAAATCACCGTGCCCGGCGCTGCAAACCCCGCGCTCGCAAAAGTCGCCGCGCCCCGTGTCGAGAAAATGCGCGACGCAGGCCCGCCGCGCGAAATCCCTCCCGGCAAATCGCCCCGACCCGTTCCCGCCGCGCCCGTCGCCGCGGATTTCGCCTCCGCGGCCGCATGGAAAATCGCACTTCCCGCTGGAGTCTGGAAAAATCCAACCGAGCCAATCCTGCGCATTCACTACACAGGCGACGTCGCCCGCGTGTTGCTCGACGGAAAACCCATTCTCGACGATTTCTACAACGGTCTCCCGCTCGACCTGCCGCTCTCGCGCCTCGCCGAAAAACTCGACGCCGGCGCGCAACTCACCGTGGAGATATTGCCCCTGCGCAAAGACGCGCCGATCCTGCTCCCGAACAGCGCGTTCCCGCGTTTCGGCCCGCGCGCGTCGATAGTCGAGTTGGGCAAACTGGAAATCCTGCAAACCTTCACGCACACCCTCGTGCCATCAATCAACGACGGCACGAGCGGCGACGAGGAGTGATGCCATTGACAGGGCGGTTTTGGCGAAACCACGCGCCTTCGCAAACAGGTTTGCTTGATTGAGGTAGGGCTAACCGTCCTCGGTGAGCCGTGACGCGCTTTCGGCTCAGCCGGAGGCTTTGCCCTACCAAGATGTGCCAATATTATAACGCGCGATTATCGCTCGAAAAATTCATACTCGATATTCCACCGGGCCGTCTGGGCGGGAGGAATCTGGAATAGTGTGTAGGGTTCCAAACAGGCGGTGGCGGGACATGCCCAGAAGACGATGTGCGAGAGTTGTCCGCTGCCTTTGGCGCGCACTCCGGCTCCCGATTTTCGGTTGCATAGCTCGAAGGCGTAGCCGGTTTGAGCGGGATCGTGGCCGTGGAGGTTGCCCATGAAAACTTTTTCGCCGGGGTTTAGTTCGCGCGAGAAATTTATGCCGGTGTCGGTTAGCGCCACGCTGTCATACGCCTCGCGCCAGTCGCCTTTGGGGGGAAGGGGAGGCGGATCTCGGTGTCCGGTCCCGTGGTCATGCCGTCGATGGTGAAAAAGTTGTGGTTGTAAACTTGTCCCTCCAGCGGTTTCACGCCTGTGTTTTTGAGGGTGTATTCGATTCGCAGGCCGGGTTTGTCGGAGGTGAGTTGCAATGTTTTGCGGTAGTCGTAGCCGAAGCCGCCGCTGGCGAGTGTGTGTTGGAAATCCACCCGGTCGGCGCTTATGCCGGTTTGTCGTTTGCCTTTGTTTGCGATCGGATAGGTCAGGAAGCGGTCGTAGGGGGCTTCGGAGATTTTGCGCAATGCGCCCACTCCGATTTTCAGGAATTCGTCTCCTGCGGCGGCGTCTTCGTAACCGGATTGTGTGAACTCATCGACCGGGCCGCAGATGCCGTCGTGCCGCAACGGATCGTGCGCGGGAAACCATTCGCCGAAGTAGCGGTGTCCGCGCCAACGCAGGTCGCGAATCACGCCCGCCCAATCGAAGCGCGCGCCGCGGTAGTAGCCCGCGTCGGAATCCGGCAGGCAGATTTCCGCCTGGACGCCGTTGGCGGAGATGCGCGCGGCGGGAAAATCCGGCGACGTAGGGGCGCACCTTGCGTGCGCCCTCGTGGGCGAGTGTGTGTGTGCGGACGGATTCACAAAGCGGGGCGGCGCGAGGGCGCACGCGAGGTGCGCCCCTACATGGTTTTTTCGTAAACGAGCACGGCGAGGGCGTGCTGGCCGAGCGAGACTTTGCCGCCGTCCTTCGAGACGGTGGCGCCGTTGGCCGTTCTGGATTCCTTGTATTTGTAGCCGGGGACGGTGATCGCGGTGGTTTGCGGGGCCTCGACGGTTTGCGTCACCACCACCGCCATGCCGTTGCCGTTGGTGTAGGCGCGGGCCTCGACTTGCGGGTTGGAGTTCGTGAAACCTTCGGTGTCGCGATAGGTGCCGGCCACGATCAGGTCGATGTAGCGCTGCTTGATCTCGTTGATTTTCGCGAGGTAGGCCTGATAGGTGGGCGTTTTATCGATGAGGTCGCGGCAGCGGTAGATTTCGATGTCGTTGACCAGGCCTTTCAGGACGGTGTTGTTGACGCGGCGCTCGATGTCGGTGTCGTCGCGGATTTCGCGGTCGGAGACGATGACTTCGGGGAATGTGTAACGGAACCAGTCGATGAAGCTGTTCGGGCCCGCCGTCGTTGTGTAGATGTGTATGTAGTCGCAATATTGCGCGGTGGCGTCGGTGAGCCATTCGGTGCCCAGGGCGAACTCCGGGCTCTTTTTCATGTTTTGCGCGCGTATCTTTTTTAGCACGGCGGCCTTGTCGGCGAGCACGCGGTGGTTGGGGATGGGGAACTCTCCGCTGATGTCCCAGTTGGTCGTGCGCTCGACGTAGCCGAGCTGGTCGTAGAACACGCTGTCGGCGCCATAGTCGTAAGCGCGGGCCGCCCATTCGAGGAGCATTTTCTGCCAGCGCGGGTCGCGTGTGTCGGCAACCACGAAGGTGCGCGCGTTGTAGCTTCCCAGAAACGTCGCCATGCCCGTGAAGCGATACTGCTCGGTGAGTTCCGCGCCGGTGTTGTCCTTGTAGCAGATTTCTTTTCCGGGGCCGTTTTTGTAGAACTCGCTTTCGCGGTCGATGAGCTTGCCGTTGAAATAGAGCAGCAACCGGCCGCCGTTCTTTTTGTAATCGGCGATTGCTTTTTTCCAACCCGCGTCGCCGCCCTGCGCGGGGTCGGCGTCGTAATGCGGGTTGCCGTTGTCCATGCCTGTTTCCCACCAGCCGAAGGCAAACACGGTGTCGGCGCCCACGCTTTCGCCCACATTTTTGATGCGACCCGGAAGGTCGGTGTATTTGAAAAACTGTTCGCCGTATTGATGACGCAGGATTATTCGCTGCCAGCTTTTCATGCGCTTGACCCACGCGGGCGGATCGCGGTGCTCCCACCATGTGTCGGCCCAGCGACGGTAGAGTTTCGAGGTCTGGTGCCATGTGCCCGAGTAGGGGCCGATGACGTTTGCGTCGCACTTCCATGTCTGGCCGTTGACACATTGCGGATATTTATAGAAGCCGGCCTCGAGTTGCGTGAAGTTGCCCGCCTTGTCGGGATAAAGGCGCAAGCCGTGCCAGGTGTCCTGGAACGAAGGGTCGTGACTTCCGAAATAAAGGCCCTGCGAGTCGCTGAAAAACGCGAAGCAATTCGACGCGCAGGTGGTGACGAAACGGGCGGGATACCTGACATCCCATTGCCGGAAATACTGCGCGGGGCTGCGGTATGGGGCGGCGGTGTTACCCCTTTTCATGATCTCCTTGCGCACGTCGTTGAAGACTTGGCCGCCGGTGTCGGTTATGAGCAGCTTGTGGTCTTTTGGCAGCGGCATGTTTGCGACGAGCGGATAATGCAGCTCGCGGATGACGGTGTGCGGCTCGTTGTTTTTCACCTCCGATGAGAAGCGCACAAAGTCGTCCTCGAGCGAGATGTCGAACCGCACTTGCATGTCCAGCGCGCGTCCGTCCAGGGTCAGTTTGTCGTAGCTGATTGTTATGATGCCGTCCTTCCGCGAAACCTTGGGCGCCTGCGAGTCCGCCGTCACCTGCAGTTCCTTGTATTTCGGTGTGTCGTAATAGAGGCGCCATAGATGCCCGCTGCCGGCGTAGTTCTGCCCGGTCTCAAGATTCTTGAGGCTGGCAAGCTCGCCCTTGTCGGTGATCGACACCTGGAGCTTGTCATTTACGAGCGTGTAGAGTTGCGAGGCGGCGGCGGTTCCGGCCATCGCGGCGAGCAGGGCGAATGCGGCAAACGCGCGCATTAATTTTGGCAGGGCGGGCATCTTGCATCTGATCGATTGCATGAATGTGTGTGTGGTTTGAGGTTTGTGATTTTGCGGAAAACAAAAAAGGGCGGGGCGCGACAAGCGTAACGCTTACGCTGACGGGGCGAACACGCTCGGCAAACAGCCTTTTGCGGCAAACCATTTCTATTTTGCGACATTGACCGGCGCGGGCGGAATGTTTGGCCTTGGAACGCATCGGCCACCATGATTCTCGCCATCGAAACATCCTGTGATGAAACTGCCGCCGCGCTTTTTGACCCGGCGCGCGGCATCGCGCATGAATGGGTGCATTCGCAAATCGCGCTCCACGGACGCTACGGCGGCGTCGTGCCCGACCTCGCCACGCGCGAACACCTGCGCACCATCGCGCCGCTGCTCGAACGCGCGCGCGACGCGTCGGACGGCTTTTCGGGTGTCGCGCAAATTGCCGTCACGCACGGGCCGGGACTCGCCGGATGCCTCGCCATCGGTGTCGCCGCGGCAAAATCGCTCGCGCTCGCGCTCGGCGTTCCGCTTGCCGGAATCAACCACCTGCGCGGCCACGCGTTTTCGCCGTTTATCGCGCTGCATGAGTCGGCCCCGGAAAAGTTCGACGAAAATTTCGCCGCGCTGCTGCCGCACCTCGGACTGATCGTTTCGGGCGGCAACACGATTCTATTCCGCATCGACCGCGACCGGCGCGTCAGTGTCATCTCGACCACGCGCGACGACGCCGCGGGCGAGGCGCTCGACAAGGGCGCAAAACTCCTCGGCCTCGGTTATCCCGGCGGTCCGCTCGTCGAAAAACTCGCCGCCGAAGGCAAGGTTGACGCCTTTGATTTTCCACGCGGCATCGGACCGCGCAGCGATCTCGACTTTAGTTTTTCGGGCCTGAAAACCGCGCTTCGTTACACGCTCGAAAAAATGGCGCCCGACGTTCCGAGCGAAGAGAGAAGCCGGACAATCACCGCGCGCATGCCCGACCTGTGCGCGAGTTATCAACAGGCAGTGATCGACGCGCTTGTGCGCAAGACCACCAATGCCCTTGCGCAAAATCGCGCCTCTTCCGCCGACAGCTATGCGAGCATCGGCCTGTCCGGGGGCGTGGCGAACAACAAAACGCTCCGCGGCGCGTTCGAGGGCATTGCAAAAAAGCACCGCATTCCGTTTCTCATGGCCGAGCCGCGCCACACCGGCGACAACGCGTCCATGATCGCCTTCGCCGCCTGGGCCGACCCCGGTGCGAAGCCCGTCGCAATCCCAACCCTCGCCATCGATCCCGGTTTGGAGTTGGCGTGATATTTAGCCTAACCCACCAAAATCGATGAAAAAAATCCTTACCCTAATATTGCTTTGTTCCGCGTTCGCCATTCTGCGCGGAGAGACAGTGCAGCTCGGAAAAAATGGACAAGTCCAAGTAACGCCTCCCGCGGGTTGGCAGATCGAATGGCAAGAGGATGCCTTCGGTTTGGACAATCACACCGTGACTCTCATCGCCAACAAAAACCGCAAACCCGGATGCACGATTGTGATCGCGGCGGGCGAGCGACAGCCCGCTCACACGGACGCCTCGTTTCTTGCCTACATTAAGCAACTATACGCGGAGGGCGCCGATCAATTCGTCGAAAAAACGCCGACATACACGAGACTGAACATAAAGGACGGCATCGGTTATTATTGTGTCGCAAATTACGCGGCCATGGCTGGAAAGCCGCCGACGGAAGGCGCGGCCAAAGTTTGCGGTTTTGTGCTCATCTATCGCAAACACGCGCCATTTGTCACGGCGACGCTTTATGTTGATGATCCCAAGGATCCCGCGCTTGACCTGATGGTGAAGGCCGTCAGCGAAATGCAATTGTCATTTCCCGATTTTCCGGCGGGCCGGATTCGCTACGACTCCGGAAGCTCCATGAAAATAGACATTCCCAAAGACTGGGGGGCGATGCGCGAACGCGGTTCTCCACTGCCCGACATGGAACGGACCTTTGACCTGAAGCTCAATCCGCCTGCCGGAGAAAAAGCGTTGCTCACCATAACAGTCGGGCGTCTCCAAAACGGAAAGCCTCTCACGAAGCGGCAATTTGAGGCGCTTGCTCAAAAACTGGCCGCTCCCATTTTTCCCGAGGCCGTCGAGAAGAAGGCAACCTACACCGAAATGCAGGTGCGCGGCGGACAGGGATTGCATTGTGTCTTCACCGACGCGTCACTCGTCAACAAAACCCCCGTGCCGAATCAATACAAATACGTCGGCCTGTTTCTGGCGAGTTATGACAACGGATGCCTCGCGTTTGCAACGGCGCTCACGGATGACCCAAACAGCGAGAGTTTTAAACTCATGCTGAAAACCTTTTCCAGCATCGAGCCGTCGTTTGCCGAGGAGATAAAGACCCCGCCCGTCCAAATCACAAAAACCAAGCAGGGTTTTTTGATCGGCAGCGCCGCCAGCGATACCACGTTGCTGATTCCGTCCAAAAAATTCAAACGGGAGAAAATCGAAAAGAACGCCCGGGGCGGGCGCGGCAATCCCGGGTATTTTTTTGGAAAAGATGAAAAATCGGGCGTGATAATCTCGGGATGGTTTGAGCCGGCAGCCCAATTCCAATACAGCGACGCCAGGCAGATGTGGACGCATGAAGGGCTTACCAAGGCGAAAAATGCCGAGTTAAAAACCATCAATGAATGGGATGTCATCATATACGACATTGCCGCGGGAAACGGTCCGCTGAAACAGGTCAACATGAGGGCCCATTACCTGAAAGATGACGTTTGGATCGACTTGCACCTGTCGATCACAGGCACGCGTTCCAGCGCGGACATGCGCAAGCAAATATCCGATTACCTTGGCACAATAAAACTGTCACGGACGGCAGCGGGAACCAGGTGATCATGGGGATCGAAACGCCTTTTGTTCCGAAAGGAACACGGGCGGGCGATTGGTATGGTTCCCCCGATTGCTGGAGACTCGCGAACCGTCACGCAGCATCTTGCTGCAAAAAAACCCTTGTCGCACGGGCGCGGGGGCTTAACTTTTAAAACTTCGTCAAGTTAAACAGGCTTCGGCCAAATCAAAACCACCAACGCACTCATCATGATCGTTACAACCGCAGAACTCTTCAAACACGCCTACGGCAAATACGCCATCGGCGCCTACAATATCAATAATGCCGAGCAGACAATGGGCCTGTTCAAAGGATGCATGGCTTCGAAGGCTCCTTTCATTATCCAGATTTCCAAGGGCGCGCGCAAATACACCGACAAGCTCATGCTTGAAGGCATGATCCGCTCCGCCGACACCATTTTCCCGGACGCCATCTTCGCCGTTCACCTCGACCACGGTGACGAGGAAACCTGCTACGATTGCATCAACTCCGGCTTCTACAGCTCCGTCATGATCGACGCCTCGCACGATCCGTTCGAGAAGAACGTCGAGATCACCAAGCGCGTCGTCGAGGCCGCCCACAAGAAGGGCATCTCCGTCGAGGCCGAGCTCGGCATGCTCGGCGGCGTCGAGGAGGACGTGAAGGTTGAGGACGGCGCGGCCACGCTCACCGATCCCGCCGAGGCCGAGGATTTCGTCAAGAAGACCGGCTGCGACTCGCTCGCCTGCGCCATCGGCACCTCGCACGGCGCCTTCAAGTTCAAGGGCAAACAATCGCTCCACTTCGACGTGCTCGAGAAAATCAAGGCGCGCCTGCCCGGCTTCCCGCTCGTCATGCACGGCTCCTCGTCCGTTCCGCAGGACGAAGTCGCGCGCATCAACGCCGCCGGCGGCCAGATCAAGGACAGCGCCGGTGTCAACGTGAACGAATACCTGCCCGCCGCGAAACTCGGCGTCACCAAGATCAACATCGACACCGACGGCCGCCTCGTCTGGACGCGCGTTCACCGCGAGTTCTTCCGCGACAAGCCGGGCGAGTTCGACTTCCGCGCCCCCGGCAAGGTTTACATCGAGGAATACGCGAAGTTCATCGCCAGCCGCAACGAGCTCCTCGGCAGCGCCGGCCAGCTCGACGATCTCCGCGCCAGCCTCAAGAAGTAAGCGGACTCAACGCATTTATTTGATCAGAAACATCACGCGACTCCGGCAACGGGGTCGCGTTTTTTTATAGCGCGAATCGCCAAGTCCGCGCAAAAACTTGGGGAGATCGCTCAAGTCTGATGCGAGTGCCTGTTCGCAGCGGCACTCCATTGTTAGTCGGAGCCACTTGATTGGCGCGTGCGTTCCAAAAAAACTCGAAAATAAGCCGCATTCTCGCACGAGGCGCCTTCCACCCAAAGCAGGCTTGTTGCTCAAACCTTGGGTTCCCAGCCTCGTTCGTATTCGCGGGTCCAGTAACGTTGCGCTTCGGGGTTGCCTAGGATGCGGCCAGTCGCGGGATCGGTGGCGAGCGTCGCGCCGGTGCGGAGCGATATGTTGGCGAGCTGCATGAGAAGCGTGCATTGGTGGCCTTCCTCCACGCTCATGTTGAGCGGGGCGCCGTTGCGGATGCCGTCGAGGAAATTGAGGATGTGAATTGCGTCCAGTCTTTGCGCGGGGCTCACCTTGTTGTTCGGATCGATGGTGTTATCCCGCTTCACCTCCTTGATCATTTTTCCCTTCGGGTCGTAGATTTTATAGTCATTGCCGCCCGATATGTAAACGCTGCCCGCGTCACCGTAAAAAACGACACCGACGGTGCTGCCTTCGATGGGCTTCGGGTTGCAGCTGTGGCCTTCCCAAGTGAGCGTGGCGCGGTCGCCGAAGTTGAACGTGGCGATTTGCGTGTCGGGCGTTTCCCAATCGTCCTGATAATAATAGCGGCCGCCGAGCGAGCTTACCTTCGTGGGATATTTCAGGTTCATGCCCCAGCAAAGGAGGTCGATCATGTGCGTGCCGTTGTTCAATGATTCCGCCGTGCCCCAATTCCAGAACCAGTGCCAGTTGTAGTGCACGATGTTGTCGCGATAGGGAACTCGCGGCGCGGGCCCCTGCCACAAATCCCAATCGAGCGAAGCGGGGACGGGCGCGGGGTTTCCCCTGCCGATCGAGGTGCGTTTGTTCGCATACCAGCCTTTGCCGAAATGCACTTTGCCGATTCCACCTGACTGGACGTGCCGGATTGCCTCAACAACATTGGGCCATGAGCGGCGCTGCGTGCCGATCTGGACGACCTTGCCGTATTTTTTCGAGGCCTCGACAAGCATTTCACCCTCAAGCGGATTGTGGCTGACGGGTTTCTCGAGGTAAACGTGCTTCCCCGCCTGGAGCGCAAGAAGCGCGGCGGGAGTGTGCCAGTGATCGGGTGTCGCAATCACGAGGGCGTCGATGTCCTTGTCTTCGAGTGCGCGCCGAAAATCGCGCTGCGCGGCGGGAGTTTTGTCCGTTCGGGAGGCGAGGGATTTGAGGCATTTTTCGATGGCGCGCCCGTCAACGTCGCAGATGCACGCCACTTCGCAGCCGGGTTGGTTTGCGAAATTGGCGGCGAGGGCCCTGCCGCGCGAGTTGACGCCGGCCACGGCGACGCGCACGCGCTTGTTTGCGCCCGCGATCTGCGCATAGCTCGCGGCGCTGAATTGGGGGAGGATGCCGCCAAGGGCGAGCGCGGCGGCTCCCGTTGATGTTGTTTTGATGAAGTTTCTTCTGGTCGTGTTCATAATTATTTTGGCGGGTGTTTTTGCGGGTTCATGCCAGGCGGCGGGCGGCGGCTTGGGCGGCGAGGCTCAGCTCGGCGGCCTTGAACGCGCGGGTTTGTGTCATGGCGTTTTCGGTGCGGTTGAGGCAGTCAAGGATGAGCTGCCCGAAAAAGGGAAACCCGGTTTGTCCGGTGACGTTGAGGTGGCGCTCGTTTTTTTCATCGACGATGTAAACGTGATTCTCGGTGCGCTCGCGGGCGACGTCGATGTAGCCGCGCAACTCAATCGTGCCCTTTGTGCCGAGAATAAAAACGCGTCCGTCGCCCCATGCGCCGAGGCCGGCGGGCGTGAACCAGTCAACGCGCGTGTAGAGGCTGGCGCCGTTGGGTGCGATGGCGAGCGCCTCGCCGAAGTCTTCCAGTCCGGGGTGGTCGGGATTGTTGAAATTGGCGACGGCGGAGGCGCTCACGGTTGCGTCGTCCGCGCCCGTGTAGGCGAGAAATTGTTCAAATTGATGGCTGCCGAGATCACAAAGGATGCCGCCATATTTTTCGCGTTCGAAAAACCAGCGCGGACGCTTGGCGGCGTTGAGCCGGTGCGGGGCGAGGCAGATGACTTGGAGCACACGTCCGATGGCGCCATCGCGCACGAGGCCGGTCGCGAACACACCCGCCTCGCTGTGAATGCGTCCGCTGTAATACACCATGTATTTGCGGCCTGTGCGCGCGGCGGTTTCGCGCGCTTGGGCGAGCTGCGTGAGCGTGGTGAAGGGCGGCTTGTCGGTGAAATAGTCCTTGCCCGCCTCCATCGCGCGACAGGCGAGCGGGCCGCGTTCGCAGGGAATTGCGGCGGTGGTGACGAGACGCACTTCGGGATCGTCGAGGATTTCGTCGTAGGCGCGCGCGACTTTCAGGCCGGGATGGCGTTTGAGAAAGGCGGCGCGTTTTTTTTCGTCGGGCTCGTAAACCCATTTGAGCGTCGCGCCGGCGTCGATGAGCGCCTTGCACTGCGCGTAAATATGACCGTGGTCGAGATGCGAGGCGGCGATGACAAACTCGCCGGGCTTCACGACGGACTTTGGCATGGCCTGTCGGGGCGCGTATTGCATTCCGTCGGGCGCGGAGGCGGGCGCGGCGCGCAGGATGGTTTCGGACAGGGCGCCGACGGCAAGGACACCCGCGCTGGCGGCAAGAAAGCCGCGCCTGTTCATGGAGGAGGGAGGGGCTGGGGGAGGACGCATGGTTGTTGTTTTATGATTTTACTTCGCGGACTTCGCCGAGTCGGCGGACGAGCAGGCACACAAGGATGAAGGCCAGCGGATACAGGATGGCGCCGGTCGTGAACACGGCCGCGAAGGGCGATGTCGTCGCGGCGACGCGGCCTATGGCGAGTTGCGAGATCACACCCATCACGCCGCCCATCATTCCTCCAATGCCGGACACGGTGCCGACGACATGTTTCGGAAAAACCTCCGCGGGCAGTGTGATGTTTGCCCAAGCCGCGTGGCTGAACATCGCCACGCAGAGCAGCGTCACCGCGAGCGCGGGGCTTGGCGTTTGTGTGATGAGCAGGAAGCTGAGCGGTATCAGCACGGTGGCGGTTGCCATGACCGTCTTGCGCGAGCGGTTGAGGTTCCATCCGAGCGCGCCGATGAGCCAGCGGGGAATCGCGCCGCCGGCGATGTTTCCGAGCGCGAGCGCGGCGAACGGGATGCTGCTGTAGATGCCGAGCTGCCCGAGGCTGAACCCGTGCTCGTCCTGCAAATATTTCGGCACCCAGAACGCGAGGAAATAGGAAATGGGATCGGTGAGCATGCGCGCCGCGATGCAGCCCCAGGTTTCCTTCATTTTGAGCAGGTTGATTAGGGGAATTTTTTTCATCGTCCCGGTTTCCTGCGCGGTGCGCCCGCTCTCGATGACGGCGAGTTCAGCGTCCGTTATTAGCGAATGCTTGCGCGGCGATTTGTAGAGCACGAGCCAGCAGACGAGCCACACCAGCCCGAGCCCGCCGGAAATGAGAAACGCCGAGCGCCAGCCCGCCGCGAGCGAGATTCCCACGATGATGGGCGCGGCGATGCACGCGCCGATGGCAGTGCCCGCGTTGAAGATGCCGATGGCGAGCGCGCGTTCCTTCATGGGAAACCACTCGGAAACGGCCTTCACGCCGGCGGGGAAGTTGGCCGCCTCGGTCGCTCCGAGCAGGAAGCGGAAAACCGTGAACTGCATCGTGGTGCGGGCGAAGGCGTGCAGCATGCTGGCGAGTGACCAGCCGCTGACGAACCACGCGAGCGCCTTGCGCGTGCCGAGTTTGTCAACCACCCATCCGCTCACCGCATACATGACCGTGTAACTGGCCAGAAACGCCGACGTGATGAACGAATAATGCGTGTCGGTGATCTCCGGGATGTCCTTTTGTATTGTGTTGAAAAGAATGGAGAGCGCCTGCCGGTCGAGGTAGTTTAGTCCCGCGGTCAGGCAGAGCAGTCCGGCGATATACCATCTGAGGCCCTGGATTTTCATTGTGGGTGGGGAGCGTTTTTTTGCGGGGATGTTTTTCCAAAAATTCAAGCGCTTCGTGTCAGCTTCGCCGAGCCGCGGTCGAGGTAAAGGATCGCGTTCGGGTGGAGCCTGAGCACGCTCGCGGGGCAGGCCGTGCCGATGCTGCCGCGGAGGGCGGCGCGCACGGCCTTTGCCTTGAGCGGGCCGGGCACATGCACGCTGAGCTGCCGTGCGTGGCGAAAGACAGGCACGGTGAGGCTGAGCGCGTGACTCGGAACATCGTCGATTGTCGCGAAACAGCCGTCGTTGACTTGCTGGCGGCGGCAGGCGGCGTCGAGCTCGACGAGTTTGATGAGTGCGGTGTCCTCGAAATCGGCGACAGGAGGGTCGTTGAAGGCAATGTGGCCGTTTTCACCAATGCCCATGCAAATAAAATCAATGGGCTGCGCGGCGAGCAGGCGTGTGTAATTGGCGCAGGTTTTTTCGATGTCGGCGGCCTCGGCCTTGATCGGATGAAACTTTCCGATTTTTACATGGCGCAGCAAATGCTCGTGCAGGTAATGGCGGAAGCTTTGCGGGTGCGAGGCCTTGAGGCCCGCGTATTCGTCCATGTGAAAGGCGGTGATTTTGGACCAGTCGAAAGCAGTGTGGCCGTGCCGCGAGGCGGCGATAAGCTCCGCAAGAAATTCGTTTTGCGAGGGCGCGCAGCCGAAGATGACGCGCGCGCGGCCTTTCTCCTTGATGATGGCGCGAAGCGCGGCGGCGGCGGCGCGCCCGGCGGCGGCGCCCAGCGCGGCGCGGTCGGGATGGATTTCAACGGCGAGGCGTCCGAAGGTTTCGTAGTGCGCCGGGCGCGCGGTGTCGGGGTTGTGTTTCATGGGATGTCAATTGATGCGCTTGCACCGAAGGCGGCGGCGGCCTTGGTGGACCAGAGTTCGCGAGCCTCGGCGGTCGGGATGCCGAGATATTGCGCGGTGAGAGCCACGCCGCGGTCGGGAGTGAGTGTCGATCCGGCAAATCCGCCATCGGGGCCGCGTGCGATGAGGTCGCCGCCGACGAGCGTTTCGAGACTGCCGAGTGTGTAACGTCCCGGCGGGGCGCCGGCAGCGGCCATGCAATCGGTCGTGAATAGAATTTTCCCCTGCGGTTTTGCGCGGACGAAATTTTTCAGCACAAAGGGAGGCAGGTGGATGCCATCGGGAATGAAGCACGCGGTGAGCTCGTCGCGTGCGAGGAGGCGCTGGATGATGTTGTCGTGGCGCGGGAGTGATTGCGGCGCGCCGTTGCCGAGGTGCGTGCAGAAGCGCGCGCCGGCGCGGATGGCGTCGTCGATTTGCGCGGCGGTCGCGTTGCTGTGGCCGATGGAAACATGCACGCCCTGCGCGGCGAGCGTGGCGATGAATTCGGCGCTGCCCGGCCACTCGGGCGCAAGCGTGACGAGGCGGATGTTTCCTCCGGCGGCATCTTGCAGGCGCGCAAAATCGGCGGCGTTTGGCGCGCGCATCGGCTCCGCGGGATGCGCGCCGCGGTAGCCGGGTTCCGGACTTAGCCAGGGCCCCTCGAGGTGATAACCGGGGATGGTTTTCGCAATGACGGGGTCGGCGGCGCGATAGCTTTCGATGCGCGCGAACTGCGTGGCGAGCCGTTCGATGGTGTCGGTGATGAGCGTGAGAAAAATCGCAGCGACGCCTCGCGCGCGAAGTGCGTCGACGGCCGCGCGCAGTTGCGCGGCGGTGAGTTCGTGCCGCTGAAAATCGACTCCGGCAAATCCATTGACCTGAAAATCAAAAAGTCCGGGCATGGCGGGGTGGGGCGAGTTTACGGTTTCAGGATTTCGTCGAGGGCAACGGGGGCGCCGTTGCGCTGTTTGCTTAGTTCGGCGGCTTCCATGAAGGCCATGATTTCGAGCGTTTCTGCGTAGGGGACGGGAGGCTTGCCGGTTTTGAAGAATGTGATGATTTCCCTCACCAGCGGCGCGTAGCCAGAGGCCGCGTTTTCGGTGAGCGGGGCGTTGGCGCCGAGGAGTGTGAGGCCGAAATACGATTTTGTGTCGCGCATTCCGCGAATGGTTCCGATGCGTTTGTCGGGCCAGATGCCGGTGATGATGTCGGTGTCGTCCGTGTGGATGCGTTGCACGGTGGCGCATCCCGCGCCCATGACGGCGTAGAGGCTTTCGACGGAATGGATGCCATACCAAAAAAGGTCCGGAGTTCTCGGTTCAAACGCGGCGGGCCCCCAGACGAAGACGCCTTTGATCGCGCCCATTTTGGCTGTCTGCGCGGCCTTCGCGAGCGCGGGTTTTGCGAGGGTGTAACGCAATGACGACGCGCTGAATACGGGCGTGCCGTGCTGTTCGGCGAGGCGGATGATTTCGACGGCATCGCGATAGGTCGAGGCGAGCGGCTTGTCGATGAACACGGGTTTGCGGAACGGAATGACGCGGCGCGCGAGGTCGAGGTGCGCGCGCCCGTCTGCGCTGAGGATCATGATGGCGTCCACGTTTTGGGCGAGTTCCTCGATGCTCGCGGCTGCGGTGATGCCGGGCATGGCGAGGAGACGTTTCATGAATCCCTCGACGCGGTTTGCGCTTAGCGGCATGTCGGCGCTGAAGGTCTTGAAAACGGAGGTCACGCGCACGCCTTCGACGGGATCATTGGCGGGGGGCGTGTTGATGAATTTGGCGAAGGCTGGCGCGTGCGAGGTGTCGGCTCCGATGATGCCGATGCGCAATTCGGCGGCGGCGAGAGCGGCTTGTAGAACCAGGGCAACGGCAAACAGGGCGTGGAGTTTTTTCCATCGCAGGATATTTTTCGGGCGATGCGAGTCGGGGTGCATGGGCATAGTTGGCGCTTTTGGAGCGCGGGAAGACAATCCAAGAATTGGTAAACGTTAACCTGCGTTTCCCTCGTTTTAACGCGGCGTTTAGAGGTTATCTTGGATTACGTTTTTCTGACTTTTTAACCACGGAGAACACTGAGGCACACGGAGAAACTCGTGAAGAACTACCGGTGGGATTGTTTCACTCCGTGCTGCTCCGTGTGCTTCGTGGTTATGCCCCGCCCAGGGATAAGCCCTTATTCCGCGGCGGCTTTTATTTGCTCGATGGGCATGTCGTGCAGTTTTAGGTCGGGATTTTTTTCCATGAAGTAGCGCATCGTCCAATCGTTCGGGAAGAGCGCCACGGGGTTGTCGAATTTGTCGGTGCCGAAACTCACGCCGCTCGCCACGACGAGCGCGGACGGGTTTGCGAGCGAGGGATGCGGCTCAAGCCATTTGAGAAGCGTCCAGTTGGTTTGCTCTAGGCGCGACTCGGCGTTGTATTCGCTTTTCAGGCGCCATTGCACGACTTCGAATTGCAGCGGGCCGACGGCGGCGAGGAGCGTCGCGCCGGGCGGGGCGTTGCGCGGGGTGAAGGATTGCACGACGCCTTCCTGCAAGAGCTGCTCAAGGCCGGCGCGGTATTTTTTGGCGTCGGAGCTGGTCGGGTTCGAGAGGTAGGCGAACACTTCGGGCGGGAAGCGCGGGATTTCGTCGTAGGCGATGGCGCGGTCCTCGGTGAGCGTGTCGCCGATGCCGAAGGCGTCGTGACCGACGAGGCCGATCACGTCGCCGGGCCAGGCTTCGTTGACGGTTTCGCGTTCCTGGCCGAAGAGTTTGTGCGAGGAGGAGAGGCGCACTTGCTTGCCGGTGCGCTGGTGCGCGACGACCATGTCGCGCGTGAACCGGCCCGAGCACACGCGCAGGAATGCGATGCGGTCGCGGTGCTTCGGGTCCATGTTGGCCTGGATTTTGAAAATGAAGCCGGAAAACTTTTCGTAATCGACGGGGACTTCGCGCGCCTCGGTGGGCGCGGGCGCGCCGGGCACGGTGATCGAGACGGAGCGGCGCGGGGCGGGCGGCACGGAGTGCTTGAGGAAGCCGTCGAGGAGGAGCTGGATGCCGAAGTTGTTGATCGCGCTGCCGAAATAGACGGGCGTTTGCTGTCCGGCGTGGATGGCGGCGAGGTCGAGGGGATGCCCGGCGCCGTCGAGCATGGCGAGTTGCTCGGTGGACTCGTTGAAGGTGTGGTCGTCGAGCTTGCCGCGCACGGCGGGGTCGTCGAGGCCGGTGATGTTGACGGGCGCTTCGTAGGCGCCGTTGGGCACGCGCTCGAAGAGGTGCACGGCGCGCTCGGTGCGGTCGAACACGCCGCGAAACGAGGGGCCGCTGCCGAGCGGCCAGACGATGGGCGAGGCGGCGATGCCGAGCACGCTTTCGAGTTCGTCGATGAGCGCGAGCGGGTCGAGCGTGGGCCGGTCGCACTTGTTCATGAAAGTGAAGATGGGGATGCCTCGGCGGCGGCACACCTCGAAGAGTTTGCGGGTTTGCGGCTCAACGCCCTTGCCCGCGTCGATGACCATGAGCGCGGCGTCAACGGCGGTGAGCACGCGGTAGGTGTCCTCGGAAAAGTCCTTGTGGCCGGGGGTGTCGAGGAGGTTGACAGCGCAGCCGTTGTAGTCGAATTGGAGGACGGTCGAGGAGACGGAGATGCCGCGCTGTTTTTCGAGTTCCATCCAGTCGGAGGTGGTGGCGCGCTGGTTTTTGCGCGCGGTGACGGTGCCGGCGAGGTGGATGGCGTTTCCGTAGAGGAGGAATTTTTCGGTGAGCGTGGTTTTGCCCGCGTCGGGATGCGAGATGATGGCAAAGGTGCGTCGGCGTGCGATTTCAGCGGCGGGAGACATCGTGTGAATGCGGAGTTCGGAATGCGGAATGAGAAAACCGCCAAACGTAGCGGGGCGGGTGCGGGTGCCAACAAGGAAAATCTTTGCGGACGGGAATTCTCCTCGGGGCGGATTGCTCTTATCGTGTCATCCCATCCTCTATGGCGCTTGCAATGTGATCACGCATTCCAGGTGGCGCGTTTGGGGGAAGAGGTCGAAGGGCTGGACGGCGGTGAGTTTGTAGCCGCGGGCGGTGAAGTGGGTGAGGTCGCGCATTTGCGTGGCGGGGTCGCAGCTCACGTAAACCACAGCGCGCGGCGCGTAGGCGAAGAGTTGCGAGAGGAAGTTCTCGTCGCAGCCTTTGCGCGGCGGGTCGATGATCACAACGGTGTCGCTCGGCAGAAAATCGAGTCCGGCGAAAATCGCGGAGGCGTCGCCAGCACGGAAGGTGGCGTTGGCGATGTTGTTGGCCGCGGCGTTTTCCCTGGCGAATTGAACCGAGCTTTCACTAATCTCGATGCCGGCGACGCGTTCAAATGCGCGCGCGGCGGTGAGCGCAAAGAGTCCGCTGCCGCAATACGCATCGACGAGATGGCGCGCGCCCGAGGCCGCCGCCTGCTCGCGGACGTAGCCGGTGAACGCGGGGAGAATGAACGGGTTGTTCTGGAAGAAATCACGCGCGAGAAAGTGTAGCGTGATGTCGCCGACGCGTTCGTTGATGATGCGGTCGTAATCGGTGGTGACTTCGCCGCCGGCATCGCGGAGGAGAAGCGTGGCTCCGCGCTTGAACTCACCCGCGGCGGCGCGGGTGCGGATGTCGGCGCGGAGCTCGGGTAGGCGGGCATTGATGGCGTCGGTCGCAATGTCGCAGCGCGGGACGTCGAGCAGTTCGTGGCGCGTGCCCTGCTTTAGAAATCCAATGCGCATTTCCGAATCGGCGTCGGGCCTCGGTGCGTTGAAATGCGGCGTGATTTTGGAACGGTAGCCGTATTGTTGCGGGGAGGCGATGACAGGCGAGACGGGGAACTCGATGCCGGCCATGTGCCGGAGCAGTTCCTCGACTTGGCGGCGTTTCCATGCGCGCTGCTCGGTGTATTCAAAATTCTGATACTGACATCCGCCGCAGCGTCCGAAGAGGGGGCAGCGCGGCGTGATGCGGTGCGGGGACTGAGTGAGGACGTCGAGGAGATCGGCCTCGGAGTAGTTTTTGTGGTTGCGAAAAACGCGCGCGCGAACGCGTTCGCCGGGCAGGGCAAAGGGAACCATCACGACCCATCCGGAGGATGCCGACGCGGCCGCGTCGAGCAGGGTGGGGGAGTTTTCGGCTGGCAGCGCGATGCGTCCGAGTCCGACGCCGCGGTTGGTCAGCGTGTGGATTTCGAGTTCGATTTCCGCGTGATAGGGAAAGGGATGGTCGTTGAAGCGTTTTTTTGCCACGCGGAGAGAAAGAGGGGAATGGCTGGATGCGGCGAGCAGGAAGGAGTTCAGGGCGAAATATTTTTTTCACGTTCATTTCCCATAATGAATATAATTATGAAAGGTGCTGTCCTAGTTTAAAACAGCCGCAGTCGCAGACGATTTATTTTACGCTTTGGCCTTCGGCGACCCAACTGAAGAGTTTTTTCTCGTATTTGCCGGAAGGTTCCGCCTTTTATTTTAAATCCTGTTTTAATCATGTTGCCCTATTGGTTTCAGGTTTTGCGAAAACTACCGCCTTCACTTGCGATTTTGGCCGCCTTTGTCATCGCGAGCGCAAGCGATGTTCGGGCGCAGAGTTACGCGCCGGAAACTTTTTTCCATGATCCCGTGCAGCGTGTTTTTCCCGTCGAGCTGGCGCGGGTGCTGGCCTGGCGCGAAAACATCGCGGCAAACGCGGACATCACCGAAATTAAATACAGCGTGAATTGTGCGAGCGGAGGCTCCGCCGAGTGGACGTTTCGCTGGCTTGACGCTCGTGGCGAGACATGGCGCGAGGCGCAAATTCGCTACGAGGCTCCGTTGTTGCGCAGCGGGGCTCAATTTTACCGGGAGGTGACGCGCCAGTTTTTGCAGGCACGCTGGGCGCCGTTTGAATCGGCGCAAACCGGGGAGATCGAGAACGCTTTCTGGGAGGGGCAGGATTGCTTGGGGATGTCACGTCTTGCAACTGTGCGCGCCGCCAAGGCGGAGGAGTCTGCGTTGCATCGCACTGGCGACGCGGCGGCGGCGGCGCGCCAGGGCGGACACTTGCTCGTTTGCGCGCTGCCGGGCATGACCCGGATGATCACGCTCGATTCGACGCTTGCCGCGCGCGGGGCGGCGTGGTTCGCGCTCGCGCAAAGCGCAGTCGGCAGTGAGGCCGGGGCGGAACGCCCGTGGGCATCAGTGCTCTGGCTTGCGCGCCGCCAAAATCAGGCCCGCGAGGTCTGGCACGGGCACGGGGCGGGCGGCAAAACAACGCAGCCCGCCGCCGTATCAACCGACGAGGCTGTCGAAAATCAGTCCGCGAATGTCGCAATCGACTGGTGGAGGTTTATATTCAGTCCGCATACGCCGCGCGAAGCGCGCTTGCAAGCAGGGCGTATTGATTCGCCGGCGTGGGGGGTTGCCATGCTTTACAGCAGCGTGCCGGAGACAAGTGATGTCCTTTCCTTTGCCAGATGTCTGAAGCTCGTTGCCGACATTGAGTATGAGGCGGCTCACGATTACGTGGCCGAAATTCAGGAACGCGCAATATGGAGATTCAATTGGGATACACTGGCATGGTTTCATTCAGCGAGGAGAGAATGGCTGGCGGCCTTGCGCTCATGCGGTGAGAAGGAGATCGGGGCGATTCCGGGCGTGTTTGCTGCGCTCGAAAAAGCGTCCGCACCAAGTGCGAATGATCTTTCAAAGGAAAAAACCGACGCGTTTCTTGTGGGGTTCCGCGAGGCGGCGGAGCTTGTTCGCGCGGGGTATCACCAAGGCTCCGGCACGCTTGCGCCGGTGGCAACGGTCACTGCCCGTGATTTACTTAACCATGGATGGGAGTTTTTCGGCATCGCCTTCGCGCAACGCTATCACTTCATGCAATCAGTCTCCGAAAATGATCCCGAGCCGGCGGCCTTCTTAGGCAGGCTGCTGGGGCTTTTCCCCGAGTTTGGTGTGTTTCTTCACAAAGACAAATGGGACCCAAATTTGCCGCGCATCAGCAACATCAACCGGTTGCAACGCGTGGAGGTGGCGGGCTACCAGTTGTCGGCGGATTTCGATGCCTCGTTTGGCGTGTTTCCGAGGTTCGGCCAGGTCAATCCGCAGCGTGCCGCCATCATGGCTCAGCGAAGCTGGCTCATGCGCGAGCATTTGACGTGGAGTTTCTGGGGCGTCGCCGCGGGCAATGCCGACCCGAAACAGATGTCGGCTTTTTTGCACAGGCTTGCCGATGAAGGCGGCCCTCTCATGGATTATGGCGCGCTCACTGTGATCACAAACCCTGTCAATACCGCCATCATGGCACGAATCCCGGATATTGATGATTTGCGAAAACGCTTTGCGAGGGACATTCAGCCGAGCTACATGCCATGGATATGGGTTCTATGTAATGGGCAGACCGAGGGCATGACGTCTTTTGAGCGAGCGCAACACATCGAACGAATCTACTGGCAGGGCGTGGCTGTGCCGGGCCTTGTGGGCGAGTCGTTTGCGCAATACCAGCGCGCCAATGCGATTGATGACATCAAACGCTTACACAAGCGACTCGCCGGCGAAGTGTTCCATCACGCTGATTACGCCAATAATGTTGCGAACGGCCCGTATATTATCGCTTTGTATGAAAATGATGGCGCCACCGCGCGCGAGATCACTGGCAGAATGAATGCCGGCCCAATCACTTACCGATGGATTGAGCTCTACTACGCGCTCATGTTTGGAAACGTCAATGCTTTGGAAAAATTGTGCAAGGACAGGCAGATTGATATGCCAAGCGACCCGTTCTGGCAGACTGCCGTTCCGGGCTTGATAGAGCTTTGGCGCGGACTGTCGGGAAATAGTATAGGCGAAGGGCGGCGCGCGCTGCTTATGAATTATGCAAAGCAAGAAAAACCCCTGGGGGCCGAAATTCTGTGGCTGTTCGCGCGCCGGCTCAATCTCAGTGGAGATGAAGCTGCGTTGCTCTTTAACAGAGAGCCCCCCGTCTTTCTCTTGGAAAATAGCGCCTATGCCGCCTATTATCGTGATGATCGCGAGGCATTCAAGACGGCGCTGGTGCAATTGGAGGCGCAAAAGGCCTACACGTCCGTCAACTCATACCTATTATTGCAAAACCTGCGCCGCAAACTGCTCGAAATACCGCCGGTTGAAAATACCGCCGACCCGCGACCCGCAGATTGGAAACCGATCGAGGACGAGTTGTTGGATGTTATACTAAAGCGCATCCAGTCGAAATCGACCGCAACATCAAGCGCCACACATCCGTGAAACCGATGGAAAAACAACCCGCCATTTCCGTTTTCAACCGCCACGCGGCGCTCCGTTGGCTTTCGCCAGCGTCGAAATTTGCATGCGCTCTAGCCGCTTTCGCCTTCGGAATCATCGCAAACGCTGCCCCATTGGGAAAAAATAACACGGTGACCATTGTCAATGGAATCGGGCGTCCCTACACTGTGTATATTGACGGCAAACCCCATGTCTTTGAGGAAGGCGCGGGCGTGCTGCACCTGTCGTTTCCATCGGGGAAACATACCGTGCGCGCCTCAATTGAGGCGCCGGGCGGCGCGGTCGATTACAAGGGCGAATTTGAAATTGACGGGGGCTCGCTCCTGGGCGGCCTGTTTAATAAAAGCGCCACCATAATCAACCCCGACCGCACGGCTGTCATTTTATACGCAAAAATAGGAATATCCAAAGCAGGAACCCCCGACGCCCAGTATGTGTATGACGACAAGTCCACGGTGCATGTCGGCGAGGATATAATCCAAGTGCCCGTTGCCGACTATTATTTTTCCGACAAGCCGGACATGGCGAGTTCGTGGACGGGCTGGCGCTCGCACGTTGACATGCTGCGCCTGCCGCCGGCATCCATGGTTGCTTATATAGAAGGCGTAACCAAACGCTCCGACGCGGTTGCCTATCTCAACCGGCTTGGCCGGCTGAATCCGTCCGACAGGCGCGTGAGCATGTGCGCCGCGCACTACCTGACGCCCGCCGAGGCGGAGCGGTTTTTCAAAATGCACCTCGACACCCGCCCCGTGCAAGTGCCCTGGCATGAAAGCTACCAAAATTACCTGCGCTCGCAGCCCCCGAGCAACACTATGGACAGTCATTACCGCCCGCTGCTCGCCGGTGCCGATCTGGATGACGGCGCGTTGCTCTATGTCATTGCGCGAGGAATCGACCGCAGGGACAACTACGAGGTGGGCGAGTTATACAGAAAAGCCCTGCGCGCAAAAAAACCATGCGCCAGTGCATGGCTGGCACTGGCGAGCGAGGCGGAGGATTTGCTGGATTTCGACCTGGCTCTCGTTCGTCTGGAAAAAGCCGAGCAGTCCAATGTGGATACAACCGGTGCGGGTGTGGACCGGATCGCGCTGTTGCTGGCGCTCGGACGCAAAGACGAGGCCTTGGAAACAGTAAAACGCCTGCGCAATGAAAATCCCTTTGATTTTTTCGCAATGGCGAAATACATGCATCTGCTGGGCTATTGCGGTGGAAGCGAGGAGGAAAAGGATGCTGCCATAAACGGATACGAATTGGCGCCTGACGTGGAAGTCTCATACCGGCATCGCATGGATGCTGTTGCCGTGCTGGAGGCGGCGTATTGTTATGGCAAGGGGGACTCGAATGGCTACGTCCACAATTTGCAACGAATCGCAGAGGCCCCCTGGGTTATGTTCAACCGGGCATTGATCAGGGGCGACCACCGGCAGGCGCGCGCCGTTCTGGACAAATCGATGGCGGATAACTTTTACAACTGGCTGTTGTTGTATATTGTCGCCTGTGAGCACGGAGACACAGTGGCTGCGGAACAATACTTCACACTGGCGCTTGAAAAAATGAAGCGTGGCATGAAGGGGCCGAGATGGACAGCCGAGTCAATAGAACAAACTGGCGACGCGAATCCCGCTGTGTATATACAGAGCCAGTATACCCCGCAGGTGAAGCGGGTGTTGTTTTGTGCGTTTGGGTGGCGTTTTCCGGCGCGGCGTGAGGCGTTTTTTCACTGGGCGCGGCGCATGAACTACGAAGTGGAATTTCCGCGTCTCCTGCTGGAGCAGAACATGCAATGCCAGAATTCCTTTTTGTGGACAGTGCGATAGCGCGCGATGGATGCCGTGGTCAAGAACCACGCAGGTAGAAGCAGACGGTTGGTTGGCGGGGGCTTTTGCCGCCGAGGCGTTTGGCGAGTGTCCACGCGGGAGGTGTGGCGAGTGTGAGTTCGCCGGGCATTTCGAAAACGATCACGGGGGCGATGCTCGCGGCGAGCCCGGAAGGTGCTCAATGGAGAATTTTTCCACGATTTGTCATTTCCGTGATGGATATATTTATGAGATTTGCGGCCCGGTTAAAAATAACCGCCGTCGTCGGTAATTTGTTTCACGCTCCGGCCTTCGGCGACCCAGCCGAAGAGCTTTTTTTCGTTGGCCTTGATTTCCTCGGCGCGCAAGAGCACTTCGTGGGCGATGGCGCGCGGCACGCAAACCACGCCGTCTATGTCGCCCAGGAGCACATCGCCGGGGCGGATGATCACGTCGCCGATGAGAATCGGGACTTGATAGTGCGTGATGAGGCAGCGGCCGAGACTGCCGTTGGGAATGCGGTATCGGTAGAAAACAGGAAAGTCTTTTTCCAGTATCTGGTGTGTGTCGCGGATGCCGCCGTCGATCAGCGCCGCACGAACTCCGAGGCTGACGGCGGTGGCCGTCATCACTCCACCCCAAAGCGTGGCTTTTTGGTCGCCAGAGGTGTCCCATGCGATGAATGCGTTTTTCGGCAGTTCCGAGAGCATTTGCGCGCGGTAGGACATTTCGCCGGTGACTTTGACGTTGGGCGCGCTTTTTACCGTGAAGGCGAAGCCGGCGACGGTGCGGTTGGGGCGCAGCGGGAGTATGTGGCCGGGCAGCCCTTGGTCGAGCAGGGCGTGTTCGCGGAGCACGTCGCTGACGGCGCCTGCGTAGAGTTGCTCGTAGCGTGCGAGCAGTTCCTCGTCGGGCACGGGAAAAGTCACGTCGGGCGTGTGTTCTCGCTCAGCGATTAACTTTTCGAGATTCATCATCCCGACTTCTTTTTTGTATTGGTCAATGGACATGGTGGAGGAAAGTTTGTGGTTGTTGTTTGCGCGACGGTCAGAAGCAGAGGCCCATGCCGCCATCGACGGGGATGTCGGCGCCGGTGATGTAGCGGCCCGCGTCGGAGCAGAGCAGCGCGGCGAGGGCGGCGCAGTCTTCCGGGCGTCCGATTTTTCCGAGGGGGATTTTTGATTCGACGAGTTTTTTGTAATCCGGATCGGACAGCGCGGTTTCATTGCGCGCGGTGCCGATGGTGCCGGGCGCGAGATTGTTCACCGTGATTCCCGATGGCGCGAGTTGGGCGGCCAGATTTTTGACCATGTTTACAAGCGCCGATTTCGTGGCCGCATACACAAGCATTTGCCGGTGCGGGCGGACTTGCTGCACCGAGCCGATGTTTAGTATTCGTCCCCATCCGGTTTGTTTCATTCGGGGGGTGGTTTCTTGTATCAACTGGAGCGTCGAGCGGATGTTTGTGTTTATTTGCCGCGTGAATTCGTCGGCGTCGATTGCCTCCCAGTCGCGGCGGATTTGCAGCGAGGCGTTGGTGACCAGGATATCGACATTGATGTTGTTGGCTGCGGCGAATTCGCGCCAGCTTTCGCGCAGGTTGTCCGTCATGATGTCGAAGCGCCACAGCCATGTTTTTGCGCCGAGGGCGGCGGCATCGGCGGCGGTTTGTGAGGCAAGCGCGTCGTTGCCGAGGTAGGTTATGACAACGTCGGCGCCGTTTTCGGCCAGCGCCAGCGCGATGGCGCGTCCGATGCCCTGGCCACCGCCGGTCACCAGCGCCGTTTTTCCGTGGAGGTTGAACAATTGCTTTATCATTTGAATTTTTGCTTGGGTTTTCGCATCAGAGGCCGCCGACGGTGGGATACCAGTCGGGGCGTCGGGGGTCCTGATGAAAACGGGCGTAGTAATCGCCGTGCTCCTCGTAATAGCGCTCGTATTTCTCCATTTTGTCCTCGTCGAGCGTGACGCCGAGGCCGGGACCTTCGGGGACGCGGATGGCGCCGTTTTCATATTTCATTTTTCCTCCAACGATAATGTCGTCGAGCAGGTAGTGGTAATGCGCGTCGCCGGGCATGCTCATTTCCGGAATGGTGGATGCGGTGTGAAGCATGGCGGCGAGCTCGATGCCGAATTCGGCCCCGGAGTGCATGGCGACGCCGAGGTTAAACGTGCGGCAGACGGCGGCGAGGTCCTTCACGCCGCGCGGGCCTTCCCAATAGTGAAGGTCGGTGAGTATTATATCAATTGAGTTGAGGTGAATGGACGGGCCGAGATCGTCGAATTTGTTCGGATACATGTTTGTCGCAAGCGGGATGCGGACTTGTTGTTTAACGGCTCTCATGCCCTCGAGTCCCCACGAGGGGTCCTCGAAATATTGAATCTCAAGGTGCTCCATGCGCTTGCCGGCCTTGACCGCTGTGGCGACGCTCCACACGCCGTTGGGGTCAATGCGAAGGCCGAAGTCGGGGCCGAGTTTTTCGCGGCAGAGTTCGAGCGCGCGCACTTCTTCCATTGGATCCATGACGCCCGCCTTCAGTTTCATGGCCGTGACGCCGAGTTCGTCGCGCAACTGCACGCAGTGATTGGCGATGTCCTCCGCAGTGGTGTCGTCGCCGCCGCCCGGCCGGTCGTAGCGCCAGAACAGGTAGCCGATCATGGGGATGGCATCACGCAGTTTGCCGCCGAGCAGGCGATGGACGGGGACGTTGCACGCCTTTCCCATGATGTCGAGGCAAGCCATCTCGATGGCTCCGTAGAGACGCGCGTTGGACAGGTAATAAATGCTGCGCAGCACCTTTAGTTTTATTTTTTCCAAGTCGAACGGGTTTTCGCCGATGATGCGCGGCTTCAGCTTGAGCAAGGCGCCGCGAGAGTCGCCGCCGCCGACTTCGCCGAGGCCGACGATTCCCTCGTCGGTGACAAGTTCGAGCACGGTGCGCAGCAAGTAGCCCGGATGGACGCCGGTGTTGTGGCGCAGCATGCAATTCATTGGAATCGCGACACAGCGGACTTTGAGATCTATAATTTTCATATTTTTTGGTTTGGTTGTTCCTGGTAAAAGTCCCTTGGGAAAAAGAATTTCATGCCGATTAAAACGAGCGCGGCGCCCAGCGCGTAGAAGACCGACAATAGCATGATGCCGAGATCCAGGCCGGCCGCGGTTTTTATATAACCGAGCAGAACCGGCGCGATGGCGCCGATGACAAACGCAAACGAGAGCATGACGCCCATGGAGGAGGCGCGGTAGCGCGGCTCGATGACATCGTAGAGCGCGGCGAAGAGGTTGGAGTCATACATGCCGCGAAATATGCCAAACGCACCCATTGCGACGTAGCACCACAGCTTGTCCCCGGCGACGGCGATCCAGTAGATAAAGGGCGCGCCGAGCAGCAGGCCGGCGATTTCGATTTCCATGCGGATTGTTTTTCGGCGCGCGGAAAGCCTGTCGGAGATGCGCGCTCCGAGCATGACGCCGAGGAATGCAAACACGAAATGATACAAGGTCGAGTGAAGCCCCGCCTGCGCCAGCGAGAGGCCGAACTTTTCATACAAATAAGTGGGAATCCAGGTCAGGTAGCCGACGCTGACGATTTGCATGCAGCCGAACGCGAGGCTGAGAAACCAGACTGTGCGGCGTGAAAAAACGGCGCGCACCGTCTCGGCGAAGCCGTGCCGCGCGGCCTTTGTTTCCGGCTCCGGCATCGGTGTGTCGTGGACTTTCATCCACACGACCAGCGCCCAGAGGATTCCGACGCCGCCGAAGGTGAAAAAGGCGGCGCGCCAGCCGTAGCGCTCGCCGATGTAGCCCGCGATAAAGCCGCTCGCGATGATGCCCGCATAGAGCGAGGTTTGGTGCAATGAGAGGGCTGTCGCGCGCGTTTTTGGGTGGAATTGCGCGAGCAGCGAGGTGGCGGCCGGATAATAAAACGCCTCGCCGCCGCCGGTGGTGATGCTGCGGAAAACAATCAGCATAACAATGCCGCCGGCGAAGCCGGTGAGCAGCGTGCCAACGCTGAATATTAGCAGGCTCAGGAAGACGATTTTTTTGCGACTGACCAAGTCGCCGGCAAATCCCGCCACCGGCACCAGCACGCCGTAAACAAGCGTGAAAGCACTGACAACCCAGCCGATTTGCACATCGCTCAAACCGAGATCGGCCTTTATCAACGGGATGACCACGTTGAAAATCTGCCGGTCGCCCTGGTTGAGAAAATAGGCGACCCAAAACAGCGAGGCCAGCTGCCACTTGTAGGATGACTTGGGGGTTTTCATGGGAAAAAAGACGGCGGCAAAATGGTGGTGTTAATACTATTTTTAATACAAGAGGCAATTCGCGGCGGGCACAGCTTGAGCGGGCCTGGTGATTGCCCGTTATGCCAGCATCCTCATGAATTTCAGGCTATTCGCGATAGGTCGAACCCTCCGGGTGAGCCGTTAACCACTCACTCGGAGGGCTCGCCATACCAAAACCCAAAAGATTAAGGGCGTTGGTATTATATAATGGATGCGTATGCGGGTGGCTTTTCGCGCACGCGGGGTCGCATACGGCGCGGCCCCGCGATATAAGGTTTTATTGTGTAATAATATTATTCAAGGGTGACGGAGTCGCCGTCGGTTTTCAGGTGGAAGGTGGCGGTGCGATCCCGGCCGGAGGCGTCGCGCCAGGTGATTTTATACTTGCCCTTGAATCCGCGAAAGGCGGCGGTGCCGGTGCCGGGATTTTTTATGGTCATGTTTGTTTTCCACTCGTGGTTGATGAGTTGGTTGAGGGCGTGGAAAGAGGGCTTGGGCTGCATGTCGCGCGTGAAAAGACCGGTGGTGGTGGGCTCGCCGCGCACGCCGCAACCATCCACGACGTTCCACCAGGTGATTCCCATCATGTTTTTGATGCTGAACCACATTCTATATAGATTGCGCGCCATGATCGCCTGAATTTCTTGGCCTCGCGCGTCATCCCCCGGGGCCGTTATTGTGATCTCACTCAAATGAATGGGCAGGTCGGCCTTGGAGAGCGTGTCCATGCGGGTCCATATTTGATCGGGCCACACCGGATATTTTGGGGACTTAAGCTGCTTCCCCTCGGCTATATCCAGGCCGTGTTGCGGGTTGAACAGGTGAAACTGCACGCCCAGAATGTCGATGCGGCTTCCGTTTTTCCGCAAGTCCATGACTTGTTCGAGATATCGCTCGTCGCTCCTCGTTGTGGTTTCGTTGATATTAAACAACACCGACTTTGGGAAAACGCGATCGGCGATCGCATACGCCTTGTGCGTGTAGTCGCCGGGCAGCAGCACGCCATATGCGCTGCTGCACACGGCGTTTCCGGTCACGCTGGTGCCTTTGAAATCCTTCACGCTTTCGTTGACCACGTCCCAGCTCTGCAAACGGTTTCCGTAATACTTCGCGATCTCCGCAATGCGCCTTTCCATGTGCCGGTTTAACTCGCTTGTGTAGACGGGGAGCATTTTTTCGATTTCCGCGACCGGAAGCTTGTGGAGATTCTTGGCGCCCCCGATGCGTTTGATCTTTTCCTTTTCATCCTCCGGGCAGAACCGGGTGAACAGCCATTCGGGGTGATGCCAGCTTTTGATTCCCCATACGAGAGGGTGCCCAAGCATGCGGACGCCCTTGCTTTCGCAAAACTCGACGATTGGATCGGTCGCGGGACGCCGCCAATGGGGCTGTTTTTTCGGGTCTCCATTTTGAGTGACCTCGTTCCAGTATGCCTCGGTGTCGCGGATCTCCCCCTTGAATCGCGGCTTGCCCGGCTGCATCTCGAATTTTTTCCAATAAAAGGGCACTGTTGCCGAATTGAACAGCGAGCCGTAAAGCTCCTTGTATTTGCGATTCCGCTCGGGGGTGCCGAGCTGGTTGAAATTGAATATATGCGCGCCGAAGACAAAATCGTGCGTGACTTGCTCGATTTTGATATCGGCTCCCGCGGGGATGACGCGGGGCAGTTTTATAATGGCGTCAGCCTTGCGGTTTTTGTCGATGTCGCGGTCGATTTTTTCCTGCACTTTGGGGTTCCACTGTTCCCAGTAGGCGGGCGACATGGGATCGGCGATTGCAAGAGAGGACAGTCCGAGGACCGCCAGTAGGAGGAGTGTATTTTTGGGTTTCATGGCAAGTGGTGATGACATTGGAAAAAGCGAGGGGAGGAATGCGAATGGGGGATTGTTTTCAAAAGGGTTCTTATGCGGTCAAAGTCGGTTTCGGTGGCGAGGCGCGGGGGGCGTGTTACGGGTAAAACTACGGCCGTAGGAAGGAGGTAACTCAAGATAAAATTGAATTAATATTTTTCTGTATTGAAAAAATTATGACGATTGATTTGTTTTTTTCTGAAATGAATGCGCATGAAATCCAAATCTTGAAAAAATGAAGTCCAACAAGGGAAAGAGATCGGAGAAAAAAACGTCTTCCAGCATACCACCGCACACGGTGCCGGTATTGTTGAAGGCGCTGCGGATATTCGAGTCCGTGGCGCGCGGTGAGGCGGAAACGCCCAAGGAGCTTGCGGCGGCGCTGGGAGTTTCGCCGACGACATGCTATCGCATCCTGCAAAGTTTCCGAGTCGCCGGCTGGCTGCAGCCCGGCGCGGGGGGGCGTTTGCACTGTCCTACGGGCTCGCGCCGTTGATGCGCCCGCTGTTGCAGAACGAATTGCTCGTCGGGAGTGTCCGCGAACCGTTGCTGGCACTGGCTCGAACGGCCGGATTGACGGCGAAACTGAGCCTGCGCCAAGGGGACTCCGCAGTGACTGTGTTTGTGGCGGGTTCGCCGCGCAGCACGGCAATCTCGACGCGCGTGGGCGCGTGTTTTCCACTGGCGCTCGGATCAAGCGGCGCGGCGATTCTTGCCTCGTTGCCGGAATCGGAGGCGAAGCGGATTTTGGATGCGGCCCCCGCGGAGGCATGGCGCTACCAAAAGCGGGCGGATGCCGAGCGCCGGGTGGGGGAGTGCCGGCGGGACGGATACTGTTTCGACACGGGATCCTACCAGCCCCAGTTGCACACATTATCAGCCCCGTTGCTGGTGGAGCGGCACGGGCTGACCGCCTCAATCACGCTGCTGGGGTTTTCCCAAGATTTCGCGCCGCCGATGCGGGCGGAGCTTGTGCGTGAGATACGTTTCACCGCGGGTGGTTGTGCGCATCTTTTGGAAAGCCAGTCAGAAAACATTCACCACGGAGAACACTGAGGAGCACGGAGATCAGAGAGCTAGGAGACCAGAAAGCCAGAGAGCCAGTTGGCCAGAATGACTGATGAGCTGCCTCATGTGTTCTGGATTCTTTTTCTTCTTCCTCCGGACTCCGTGATTCTCCGTGTCTCCGTGGTGAATATACTTCTTCCCGGCTCGCTCTACTTTGTGCGCAGGTAGAAGCAGACGGTGGGTTGGCGGGGGCTTTTGCCGCCGAGGCGTTTGGCGAGGGTCCAAGCGGGAGGTGTGGTGAGCGTGAGTTCGCCGGGCATTTCGAAAACGATCACGGGGTCGGTGCTTGCGGCGAGCCATTCGGCGGTTTTGGCAAAGAAGATGGGGGCGAGGTTGTCTATTATTTCGTAGGGCGGGTCGATGAAGACGAGTTCGGGCGGAGGCGAGCCGGCGGGGGGCGTCCAGGCGGCGAGATCACATTGGGAGACGTGGAGCGTGCGTGGGTCGTGCGCCGCGCTTTTGCAGACGGCGGCAATGTTGGCGCGGAGGCAGGTTGCGGCTTTTGCGTTTTTTTCGACAAAACAACCGCTCGCCGCGCCGCGGCTGATGGCTTCGAGTCCGTAGGAGCCGCTGCCGGCGCAGAGGTCGAGGAAATGCGCGCCGGGAATGCGCGAGGCGATGCTGGAGAAAACGGATTGGCGGAGTCCGTCGGTCGCGGGCCGGACGGCGTCGCCTTTGGGGACGGTGAGCGGGATTCCTCGTGCTTTGCCTCCGCTTATGCGCATGGGTTAGGAGTTATTTCTAATTAAGCCTGAAACCCGGGGTTTAACCGCCGATGGACGCGAATAATCAAATACATGATGCGACGACTTCACGACGAGCTTTGCCGGATACAAACCGATTGGCCGCAAAGAGGCGCAGAAGTCGCAAAGAACGGAATTTTCCCCTTTTGTGCCTCTTGTGCTTTTTTGCGGCTATTCTGGTCTGCATTCATATTTGGCTTCGATTTGATTGAGTCGCGGCAGGGGCAAATCGTGCGAGATCATTCAGCGATCCGTTATTATTCGGCGGCGGGTTGATCGGCGTCCGGCTTGGCTTTGGCCTTGGGCTTGCGGGCGCGGGGGCTCCGGTGGTTTTGCGTTTTGCCTTGGCGGGTTTGGCGTTGAGCCAGACTGAGGTTTCGCCGGCTTTTTCAAAGAGGCCGAACCAGAATATCTCGCCGTTGTGCTCGACGAAGGTGGGCTTTGTGTCGGCGTCGGGCGGCACGACCAGTCCGGCGTTGGTCAGCCCGGCGACAAACTCGGTTTCGCCTTGGTCTAGCGCGCGCGCAAGATAACCGACTTCGCCGGATACGCCGCTGCCGCGTTTGTTGGATTTGAGCAGCGGGCGGACGAGATCCAGGGGAGAATGCGGAGTGCGGAGTTCGGAATGCGGAATGGGGGCGGCGTCGGGGGCGGGCGCTGGGGCGTCGTTTGCGGCGTTTGTGTCGGCAGGTGCGTCCGGTGGCGGGGGTGTCGAATCGGGTGTCGCGGGTGGCACTTCTGCGACGGGGTCGGAGGGGGCGGACTTGGCAGTCTGCGCACCATCGGCGTCGGCGGGGGGCGTGGCTTTTTTGGCGCCGTTTTTGTTGTCGCGGGCGTTGATCCAGATGTTGCCGCGGTTGTCCTTGTTGAGCCAGTAGAGCGAGGTGCCGATTTCGACGAAGGTGGGTTTTTCGTTGGGCGCGGCAGGGATTTGGAGGCCGAGGTCGGTGAGCGCGGCGGTGAGTTCCTCGTCGGTGGTTTCGAGCGCGCGGGCCAGGAAGCCGACGCTGCCGGAGATGCCCGGGCCGTGGCGGTTGCGGCGCATTTTCGGGCGGATACGTTCGAGGATGGGGGCGTCGGGGCCGACATCCGCCGGCGTGATTGCAGTTTTTTGATCTGAATTTTCAGTGTCGGAACCAGCGGGGGCGGATTCTTCCGAGGAGGCTTCTTTTGCGGATGCCTCCTGCCGTTCGGCGCGGCGCTTGGCGGCTTCCTCGGCACGGGCGGCGCGCTCGGCGTTTCGTTTTTCGACGCGGGCTTTTTCCTCGGCGCGCTCGGCGGCGAGTTCCGCGTAGGCGGGATCGTCGGGCGAGAGCGGGGTGGCGGGGACGGTGCGGAACTTGGGCTGCGGTTTTTCGCGGGTGTTGATGAAGAGTTGTCCGCGGTTGTTGCGGTTCACCCAGTAGAGGTCGTCCTCGAATTCGAAATACTCGGGTTTGGCGTCCTCGGCCTCGGGGATGGTGAGTCCGCATTCCTTGAGCGCGCCTACGATGTCGCGCTCGGGGAGTTGCCAGCGTTTGACGAGGTAATCGACGGCGACGGACTGGCCGGGGCCTTTTTGGTTGTTGCGCATGTGGGGCTTGAGCGCGTCGAAGAAGGTCGGGAGGTCATCGTCGAAATCGAGGTCGTCCCATTCGTCGTCCGTGTCGTCATCCTCGGCGAGGGCCTCGGGGTCGTGGTCGCGCTCGGTGTCGCGGACGGGGCGGAGGGTGGCGGCGGATTTTGAATTGTCGGAATCGGCGGCGGCGGGCGCGGCGGGGGATTCGGTGTCGGCGGGGGCGGGCGGTGTTTGCGACGCTTCGGCGGCGGGGGCGGATGGGGCAGACTTGGCAGTCTGCGTTACGTCGTCGGCGGCGGGTGGCGGCGTGACCGGGACGAGCGCGGCGGGCGGTGTCCAGTCGCGTTGCGTGGGGCGGCGGACGAGGCCGGTGAAGGCGAGCGAGTTTGTCGGCGAGGGCTGGTAGTTGACGATTTCCCATTCGTCCTTGCCGAGGTTGTTGAGATAGGTTTCGAGGAGCGCGGGCGTGGCGAATCCGTGGATGCCGCTTGTGATGACTTTGTATTCCCAGAGGGCCATGTGTGTGAAAAGTGTGAAGAGTGACGGGTGCGGAGTGAAATTGGCTGGGTCGTCCGCTGAATTTGTAAAACTGACGACGCGCAAGGCATCCCAAATCGCGCGGGGTTTGCCGAGACTTATTTCTTGGAGATTTTACGGGACGAATTTTTACGCGCTTGTTTCCACGGCGCTCACGGCTAAAAGGGACGGCACTATGCTTACTAAAAATAGGTTTACCCGTTTTATTGGTTCTTGCGCGGCGCTGGCGGTTTTGTCGGGCGCGGTGGCGCTGGCCGCGCCGGACACGAACGAGATCGCGCCGGTGCCCGCCGTGGCGCAGAAGCGCGTGGCTAGCGTGCAGATTATCGTTTCGCCCGATCATCAGGATTGGTCTTACAAGGTCGGCGAGAAGGTGAAATTCACCGTGAGGGTGATGGCTGACAACGAGCTGCTGGAGGGCGTGCGCGTCGCTTATCGCGTGGCTCCCGACATGATGCCCGCCGAGGAGGTGAAGGCGGTCGTGTCCGCGAACGGCCTCGTGATCGACGGCGGCACGATGAAGACGCCGGGTTTCCTGCGTTGCGTGGTGACGGCAAACGTGGGCGGAAAAAACTACCGCGGTTTGGCGACGGCGGGATTTGAGCCGGAAAAAATCAAGCCGACCCAGACCGAGCCGAAGGACTTCGACGCGTTTTGGAACGAGGGCAAGGCCGAGCTCGCAAAGATTCCGCTCGATGCGAAGCGCACGCTGCTGCCGGAATACTGCACCTCGACGGTGAATGTTTACCATGTGAGTTTTCGCACGGTGGGCTCGGCGGGCGGGCGTTACCAGAGCCGCTTCTACGGAATTCTTTGCGAACCGAAGGCGCCGGGCAAATATCCCGCGATTTTGCGCGTGCCGGGCGCTGGCGTGCGCCCCTATGTGCCGGTGAACACAAGCCTCGCCGAGCGCGGCGCGATCACGCTCACCGTGGGCATCCACGGCTTTCCCGTGAACCTGATTCCGGAAGCCTACGACCAGATGCGCAGCAGCACGCTGCGCGGTTATCATCTGTATAACTTGGACGACAAGAATGCGTATTATTACCGCCGTGTTTACCTGAGCTGCGTGCGCGCGAACGACTACCTGACATCGCTGCCCAACTGGAACGGCAAGGACCTCGTCGTGACGGGCGGTTCGCAAGGCGGACAACTCACGATCGTGACGTCGGGGCTCGACCCGCGCGTGACGGGCTGCGCCGCGCAATTCCCCGCGTATTGCGACGTGACCGGTTACCTGCACGGCCGCGCCGGCGGCTGGCCGCACATGTTCAGGCCTGACTCGAAAACGGGCAAAAACTTCCACGCCGAAAACCCGCTCAAGATCGAGACGACGAGTTATTACGACGCGGTGAATTTCGCCAAGCGCATCAAGGCGCCGGGGCATTATTATTGGGGCTACAATGACGAGACCTGCCCGCCCACGTCGATGCACGCGGCCTACAACCAAATCAAGGCGCCGAAGGTGCTCGATCTGGCATTGATCGCGGGCCACCCGATCATCCCCGAGGCAGCCGACGCGGTGAATGCATGGATTGTTGATTTTCTGAAACTGCCGGCGGCAAATCTTTAATAATTGATATCGAGCGAAGCACGCGGGGTCGTCGTTTGCGGCGTCCCCGCGTTTTTTTTTATCGAGTGCGGTTCGCGGCGGAAACAAGATTTGCGCAATTGGGTCTGCGATCGGCGATGATTTCGCGGGAGGGATAATATATCCCCGCGGAATTCCGGGACATGCTCGCGATGCCTGAAATCTCACTTTGCCACTTGTCTCATGGCGCGGGCGCTGTTTCTCTTCGCGGTTTAATTTTTATGAAATACTGGTCCAAGTTCTTCATCCCGACGCTCAAGGAAAGCCCCGCCGACGCTGAAATCCCCTCGCACAAACTGCTCGTGCGCGCGGGCATCGTGCGCAAATTGGGCGGCGGCCTTTACACCTACATGCCGTTCGGGCTGCGGGCCATTCACAAGATCACGCAAATCTGCCGCGAGGAAATCGACCGTGGCGGCGGCATTGAGCTTTGGATGCCCCATGTGCATCCCGCCGAGAGCTGGACAAACGGCCCGCGTTGGGCGGCGGCGCGCGAAATCATGTTCCGCGCCGACAGCGCGAGCGCCACACTGGGCGCGGCCAAGGAGCCGGAGTTTGTGCTCGGGCCCACGCACGAGGAAATCATCACGCCTATCGTCAAGGCCGAGATCACAAGCTATCGCGACCTGCCGAAAAACTTTTATCAAATCGCCACGAAATTCCGCAACGAGATCCGTCCCCGCTACGGGCTCATGCGCGCGCGAGAGTTCATCATGATGGACGCGTATTCGTTTGATGCGAACGACGAAAGTGCGACCACGAGCTACATGGCAATGAAGGCCGCCTACGAGGCGTTTTTCCGCAGGCTCGGCGTGCAGGCGATTGCCGTCGAGGCCGACACGGGCGTGATGGGCGGCAGTTTTTCGCACGAGTTCATGGTGCCCGCCGAGGTGGGCGACGACGACATCATTTACTGCGAGGAAAGCGGCTATGCTGCCAATCGCGAAAAAGCCACCAGCGCCATTGTGCCGAAGGACCTGGCCGAGGCCGCGCCTGTCGGAGCGGTTGAGGAATTCGCGACGCCGGGCGTGACGACCATCGCGCAGCTCGAGGCCGCGCCTTACAACGTGGCCGCCGACAAACAATTCAAGACGCTCGTTTACATCGGCGACGGAAAACCGTTCATCGTGATTTTGCGCGGCAACGACGAGCTTGAGGAGGCGAAGCTCGGCTCGCTCGGTTTTGCGTTGTGCCGCCCCGCCACGCCCGAGGAAATCGAGCCGGTGCTCGGCGCGAAACCCGGCAGTCTTGGCGCGGTCAAGGGCACGATCAAAGATCCCGGCGCGCTCGCGGGTATTTTTGCCGACCGGGCGATCCAGCTCGTCGGCAACGGAACCACGGGGGCGAACAAGGACGGTTTCCATTTGCGCAATGTCAACGTGGCGCGCGATCTCGCGATCACGAAGTTTGGCGATTTCCGCCGCGTGCGTCCGGGCGAGCCTTGCCCGGTTTCGGGCAAGCCGCTGAAGGTGCGCCGGGGCATCGAGGTCGGCCACATTTTCAAGCTCGGCACGAAGTATTCGGAAAAATACGGCGCGGTTTACACCGACGACCAAAAGCAGCAGCACCTCATGGTGATGGGCAGCTACGGCATCGGCATCAGCCGCACGATGCAGGCGATCATCGAACAGGGGCACGATGCCGACGGCATCATCTGGCCGTGGCCGGTGGCGCCGTTCCAAGTGCTCGTTTGCCTGCTTGATCCGCAAGCCGCCGATGCCGCCGAAATGGCGCGCAAGGTTGCGGAGGCCGCCGAGCAAGCGGGCGCGGATGTGCTCGTCGACGACCGCGCCGAGCGCCCGGGCGTGAAGTTCAAGGACGCCGATTTGATCGGCGTGCCGTTGCGCATAACGATCGGTGGAAAAGGCCTCAAGGAGGGCGTGATCGAAATGAAGTGGCGTCACGAAAAAGACGTTGCGAAGATTCCGGTCGCGGAAGCGCTTGAGCGTGTCTCGGCGGCGGTGAAGGCGGCAAACGACGCCGCGCCCAAGGCCTGATTCGTGACAATTCTTTTTGTTCGTTCAGATCGGAGACGCTTCTGACTGAACGAACATAATTCACGGAATGGCAACTTGAGGATGCCGCCGTTTGTCTTTTCCTCGGCATTATTGTGTTCAACTCGAAATCATCAGAAAGTTTGGCGCCGGCATGAAAGGCCGGGCATGGATCACGGACAAGCGCGTGGTTTGCAGCTTGTCGTTGCTGGCGTGCCTGCTTTGGGGCAGCGCGTATCCGGCGATCAAAACCGGTTATTCGTTGTTCTCGATCGGACCGGATGACACCGCGGGAAAATTTCTTTTCGCGGGCTACCGCTTTTTCGCGGCGGGTTTGTTTTTGATTGGATTTTGCGCGGCGACGGGGCGGAAGGCATTCGACATCGGCGCGGGTTTGTTCGGGCGGCTCGCCTTGCTCGGGGTGGGGATGACGACGTTGCAGTATATCTTTTTTTATATCGGGCTTTCCCACACGACGGGCGTGAAGGGCGCGATCATGAACGGCACGACGACGTTTTTCAGCGTGATTGCCGCGCATTTTGTCTTCAAGGCCGAGCGGTTGACCGCGCGCGTGGTGGCCGGGTGCGTGATTGGGTTTCTCGGTGTGATTTTTGTCAATTTCAGCCGCGATTTGCTTGACCTGCATTTCACGTTCACGGGCGAGGGCTTTCTGGTGATCGCCGCGCTGGTGCTGGCGGTGTCGAGCATCTACGGAAAGGTCATTTCGCAAGGGATGGACAGCGTGGTGATGACCGCGTGGCAGCTGAGCATCGGCGGCGTGTTGCTCATTGTGCTCGGTTACGCGATGGGCGGCTCGCTGACGGGGTTCACGCCGGCATCGACGGCGTTGCTTTGTTACATGGCGCTGCTTTCGTCGGCCGCGTTTGCGATCATGGCGACATTGCTGAAGCATAATCCGGTGAGCCTGTTTTCGATTTTCCAGTTCACGGTGCCAATTTTCGGCGCGGCGCTTTCAGCCATGTTTTTGGGCGAAAAATTGCTGGAGTGGAAAAACCTCGTGGCGCTGGTTTGCGTGTGCGCGGGGATTTTTCTGGTGACGTATGTGAGGGAGCCAAAAAAGAAATCCTGACACACGTCGCAATCGCGCCCGGTTCGGAAAAGTGTAACCTTTTCGGCTACACTTTTGGCGCGGATTTTTTGGACGTGTTCAATGGGCGGCGGGCGACGCGACGCGGCTTCGATTTGGTGTCACGAAAAATCGACTGCTTTTTCCACGCTGCGGGCGAAGGCGGTTTCGGGCGGGCCGTCGGGGGCGGTGATGGTGGCGGCGGCGCGTGCGGCGGGCCACCGGCTCGGCATGGCCACGGAAAAGCCCGCCCATTGGAAAAGGGGGATGTCGTTTTCGGCGTCGCCGAAGGCGATTGTTTCGTCGGCGCTGATGCCGAGGTGGGCGGCAAGCCTCGCCACGCCCGTTCCCTTGGTGACGCCGCTGGGAAGGAATTCGTAAAGGTAGGTGTGCGTGCGCACGTGGGTGGCGTCGAGCGTGGCGAGTTCGGGCATGGTTTCGATGCCGGTCATGCTGTTTTCGTCGCCCGTCCACATGACTTTCAGGAGTGGTTTTTCGAGGGCTTGGGCGTCGGTGATTTCAGTGATTTTGCCGCCGTCGAGCCCGGCGTAGGCCTCGATTTTTTCCGGGGCGTCGAGCCGGTAGATTCCATCGTCGGCATACACGGCGATGGCGTAACCAAGGGAGCGTCCGAGAGTGATGGCTTGTTGCGCGACGGACGCGGGGATGAAGACTTTTTCGAGCACTTCGCGACGGGAGATGTCGGAGACTTCGCAGCCTTGCGACGAGACCATCCAGCGGAGGCCGGAGAGCTGGGCGACGAAGGGGAGCATCGATGCGTGATGGCGTCCGGAGGCGAGCGCGATTTCGATGCCTGCGTCCTGCATGCGGGCGATGGCGTTGCGATTGGCTTCGCTGATGATGAGCGAGGGGTTGTGGATGAGCGTCCCGTCGATGTCGATTGCTGCGAGGCGAAATTTTCTTGGCATTGCGCGTCAAGTGATGCCGCAAAGTGGGAGGGCAGGACAATGTTTTAAATACTGTCGGGCCTGAAAATGGCGGCGCCGGCGGTCCGGCATTAATCTGTCACGGCTGGTCGCGCTCCATTTGGCGGCGGGCGAAGTTGACGGTGCCGGAGAGGTCGCCTTCGCTGGTGGAGAGCATCCAGAGGAGGGCTTTTTCGTGGACAACGCCTTCGCGGATGAGGCCGCGATTGGAGAACTGGCGCACTTCCCATTCCATGCGGTCGGGATAAACACGGCACACGCGGTAGGCGTTGGGCCACTCGGCGAAGGCGGGGTTTTGAATGGTGGTGATGCCGTGGTAGTTGGAAACAGTGTTGTGGTGCAGGTGGCCGTTCAGGGTGGCGACGACGTTGGGCGCGGCGGCGAGGACAGGCATGATCTTTTTGTCCATCGCCGGGCCGTCGCCGAGGTTGTAGCCGGTGGTGTCGGAGACGCCGCGTTTGAGATAAAACTGATAGTGGGAGACGACGATGGTGGGAGTGGCGGTGTCCTTGGCGAGGGTGTTGCGAAGCCAATCGGTGATGTTTGCGCGATAAGTGATCCGGTCGTCTTTATTGCCCCGGTAGGATTGAATGACGCCGCCTTTGCCGAGCCAGTTGGAGCCGTTGAGGACGATGAAACGCACGGGAGAACGGGTGAAGTCGTAGTCGGTGTTTTCGGCGCCCTTGGGAAAGAGCTCGGGGATGGTGGCGGCTATGGACTTGCGGGCGTCAACGAGAGTGTCGTGGTTGCCGAGGCAGCCGTAAACGGGGAGCCCTGCGCGACGGACGGCGCCGGCGAGCGCCTCATACTGACTGGGTCTGCCGCCGTCGGTCATGTCGCCTCCGATGATGGCGAAGGAGGCTTTTTCCTGCTTGAGCTGGCGGAGCGCGGTTTCGAGCGCGCTGGCGGCGCGGGTGTTGAGTTTGGTGTTCATCCACACGGGGCGTCCGTAGCCGAGGTGGGTGTCGGAGAAAAAGCCGAAGGCGTAGAGCGGTTTTTCGGCGGATTTGGCGGTGAGTTCGAGACGGGTGAGCGTGCCGCCGGGGCGGATGTGCGGACCGGCCACGGTGATATAGTGGCGACCCTTGGGGAGGTGGACGGGCGCAAGGGTGACGGCGGGGACGGGCGCTGGCCGGTGATGTTGGGAAGCGCGCCGGGGCGATCCTCGGTGCGGACATCCCGCCACGGGGCGTCGGCTTTCACGGCGGGGGCGGCGATGACGGTGTTGTTGGCGAGAACTGTTGCGCGGAGACCGGGGCGCAGGTCGGCGTCGGGCTCAAGCTGGAGAGTGCCGGCGAGGGTGATTTCGTCCTTGGCGTCGATGGCGAAAACGAGGATGCCCTCGGCGGGAATGGCCACGGCGGTATCATTGGGGAGTGTGGTTTGGGCGAGGGCGGTGTCGGGGACGAGCGCGGCGTTGCGCGCATCAAGCGTGACGGCGTCGCCGGGCTTGATTGCGGTGACGCGGCGGCTGGCGGTCTTGTGCATGGCGGTCTCGACTTCCGGCCAGGCTTGGGCGGGCGAGGCGGTGCTGGAACCGGAGGTGAGCCTGACGTCGTCAATCCAGCATGTGCCATGTGTGCGGATGATGAGGCGCACGTCACGCTCACCGCGGCCGAGGTCGCCGGGGTAGATTTTTCCCCTGAGTTTGCTCCATTGGCCGTTTTTGATTGTGCCGATGGCGCTGACGGCGGTGTAGCGGCCGGATTTGCCGGGGTCGGCGGCGGAGATGTAGGCGGAAATCTTGGAGCCGCGCTCGCCATAAACCCAGAGCGAGAACTCGCAGCCGTCGGGGAAGTTCATGAGGCCGTCGAGGTTGAAAAAGGCGGTGCCCCAAGTCGTCTTGTCTTTCTTGGTGACGCGCAGGGAGGCGTTTCCGGAACGAGCCCGGGTGGTGTCGATCTCGACGCTGGATTGGAAGCTTTTGATTTCGGGCGGAACGCCTTTTTCGAAATCGGCATTGACGATGATGCCGGCCTGGGCGGCGGTGGAAAAAATGAAAGCCAGAAGGGCGAGGGCCGGAAGAATGCGGAAGGCGAGGAGCGATTTTTTCATGGATGTTATGGGCGGGATTAAAGTTGGGTTTGGCATCGTTTGCAAAAAAGCAGGCGCGCGGTTCAGGCACCGGGGATTCGCCAGAGTCCGCCGTTGCCGTTGCAAAATAAAAACAGGGTGTTGCCGTAAAAATCGAGCCCCTCCGGCTCGAGCGGACAGCTGTCGTTGATGTCTATTATTTTTTCGGTCTTTTTGGTTTTCAGGTTGATGATGTGGATCTCCCTGCTCTTGTGCTCGTCCGATCCTTCGGCGGCGGCGCGATTGCCGAACGCATGGTAGAGGTAGCCGTTGCGGATGCATGTGTCCTGGACGTAAATATTGGGGAAGGGGACTGTGAACTGGTCGAGAATGTCGGATTTTTTGAAGACGATCTTCTTTTTGCCGAGCGGGGGCAGCGGCCACTTGGTGAACAGGCCGTATAGCTTTGAGTCTTTCCTGAACGAGGCGATCGAGTAGATGACTTTGTTTTCGCGATCAACCATCCAGTTGTTGCTGCGTTCCTCGGTGCCGCCGGTTTTGATTTCCAATGTCTGGATGATGCGCGAGCCGCGCGGCGTGACGCTTTCGACGAAGCAGCGCCGGTTGCCCTCGCCGAAGCACTCGGAAACATAGAGCGCCGGGAAATAGGCGCCCTTCGGTTGCTCAATGCCGAAACTGGCGCTGTTGGCGTGGGTGGTTTCGGCCGCGCACGCGAGGTCGAACTCGATGAGCTTCTTCTTTGTTTTCAAGTTGTAGATTCGGCAGCGGCCGCCGTTGTTGAACAAGAGTGCGACCTCGTCATAGATGGCCATGCCCTGCGCGGCCTGGTTCTCGTATCTGCCCGGAAAATCGTATGTGAGGGCGGCGGTCTGGACGGTTTTGGTTTGCGCGGGGAGGTCGGCGCACAGGCAGATGAGAAGAATCGAAAGGAGACTGCGGATGCGGTGGAGGCTCATGGAAAACGTGGCAGGGTGTTTTGATATTTTGCAGGGCGGGGAAGGGCGGCCGGCGGGACTCGAAAACTACGCTCCAAGTGATGTCGCAAGAAAGGGCGTCAGGACAATGTTAAATCTTTTTCGGAAGCGCGTTTTGTGGGTGCGCTCACTTGGGTGCGTTCATTTGATTGCAACTTTCCCCCGCTTTTTTCCGTCTGCAGTTTCAACACATACCGACTTTCCCATGAGCAACATTTTTACCTTCCTCTGTGGTTTGAGAAAATCGGCAATCCGCATCATTGTCGCCATCGTCATTTCCCTTTGGTTGACCGGATGTGCCTCGGATGGTCTCAGGTCATACAAACGGGGTAAATATTATCAGTCATGCGAGGAGGCTGCTAAAAAACTCAGCAAAAAACCCGACAATGCCAACGCGCAAACCGCTCTCGCGGGCGCCTATCCGCTTGCCCGGGCAAACACACAACGGCTGATCGACAGCCTGAACGTCTCAAGCGATCTTGATAGCTATGAAAACGTCATCATGACCTGTGATCGCATGAATGGAATCGCCGACAGCATACTCCGTTGCCCGGCCGCGCTTGCGCTTGTTCCGGCTCCGTCCGATTACACCGACCCTCGTAATGCCGCAGCCGCCATTTTCGTGCGCAGGGCTTACCGCGCCGGGGTGCGGGCGTCGGCGGTCGGGACGCTCGAGAAGTCTCGCGAGGCGTTTAATTATTTCACGCGCGTTGTCCGTTACTCCCCCGATTATCGCAGGGTTCGGGTTCGCCTTGAGCAGGCGCGTTACGACGCCACGATGCGCGTCGTCGTCACTCGCCCTCAGTCCTCATACCCAAGCATCGATGGCGCCAATTATTTCTACGACAGGCTTCTCTACCAGCTGCCGAATGCGAATCCTGTTCGTTATTATACGCCCGAAGAAGCCGTGCGGGAAAATATACCTTATCCACACCGAATCGTTGAACTTGATTATATTGCACACGCGGACACCAGGGGACGCGAAAGTGTCAACACCACCGATCTTGTTCGCAATGTCGCCATTGGCACCACCACCGCGAAGGACGGCTCCAAGCAAACGATCCTTGGTGATGTGAAGGCCCGATACACAAAGACCCGTGTTGAAATGCACTCCGAGGGCAAGGTGGAGTTGCGCATTATTGATGCCTTGAGCGGACGTGTCATATACCAGAATGCCATTTTCAAAAACCATACGTGGGTTTCGGAGACGGCCTCGTTCAACGGAGATGCGCGAGCTCTCGATTCCAAGCAGCTTGCCTTGACAAAAAAGCGCCCGGAGAGACGGCCGTCCACGGATGATATGTATGAGACGATTGCCGATTTATTGAGCAAGAGCGTCGCGTTTGACATCTCCTGGGAGGTGGACCGATGAATGGTGCGGCGGCACCGCGTTGCATTTATGAGGATGCCTGTCGACTACTCGCGCACGATCCAGTCGAGAGTGGCTTTGCCGCCGGGGGATTGGGCGAGGCTTTGATAAAGCGTGTCGAGCATGGGCGCGAGTGTTTGGTCGATTTGCCACGGCGGGTTTATGACTGCCATGCCGCAACCGCGCATTTTTAATGACGACGTTTCGCCAGCGATCGTGAGCTCGGCGGCAAAGGTCGGCGGCGGGCCGAGCATGGCGAGCCGGTTCAAAAAATCGTCCGCGCGGGCGCGCTCGGTGAGCGGATACCAAACGGCGAAGGTCGCCGCGGGCATGCGGCGCAGGCCTTCGCGAAGGGCTCGGGTGATTGCCTCGTATTCGTCCTGCGCCTCAAAAGGCGGGTCGATCAGGACGAGCGTGCGTTTTTCGGGCGGGGGAAGCATGGCGCGGATGGCCGTGTAGCCGTCGATTTCGTGCACGGAGACGCGGGGCTCCCTTTGAAATTTGCCGCGCAGGGATGCAAACTCGTCGGGATGTTTTTCGCAGAGCGCCATGCGATCCTGCGGACGCATCAGGGCGCGAACGAGCGAGGGCGAGCCGGGATAAATACGAAGGACGTCCGGTTCGAGATTTCCACAGCGGCGGTCGAAGGCGCGGACGAGTTGGATGTATTCGCGAAGCGGATCGGTTTCCTGTGTGGCGTCGACGGACGGGTTGTTTTGCGCGTCGGTTTTTTCGCCGAGCAGGCGTCCGATGCCGTCGGGGTGTTCGGGTTTGCGTTCGAGGGTGTCGCCGTGGTCGGCGGCGGCGAGGTCATACGCGCCGCGCCCGGCGTGCGTGTCGAGGTAGAGGAATCCCTTTTCCTTTCGCTGCATGCCGCGCACGAGCTGCACGAGCACGGCGTGCTTCATGACATCGGCAAAATTGCCCGCGTGGTAATGATGCCTGTAATTCAATTTCGATGCGGTTCAGGCGACCGGAATTTTGACCACGATTTTGCGGATGAGCGCGGGTTCCTTGACGGCGATGCAGGGCATGTGGCCGTCGACCGGATCGAGCACGGTGACTTCGCCGGCGCGCAGGCGGACGGGCGAGGATTCGTCATACATTTCGTAAATGATGGCGTCCTGCGCGGGAGTGCGGTTTTCCTTTACCTTGAGGTTGGCGACGTCGGTGACCTCGACAATTTCCTCCCCGGAAATGATCGCCTGCACATCGACATAGGCGAGGTGTGATTCGAAGAAACCGGTCTCGCGCGGCGCCTTGCTCAGGTAGACTTGGGGGAGCGCGAAGGCCCCGTTGCCGAGCTCCACGCGGTCGCTGTCGCCGGCGGCTAGACTGTGGATGAGTTTGTGCGCGTCGGTGCCGGGCTTGAGGCAGTCGTCGATGTAGTCGAACGCGGTCTTGTAGTTTTCGTTTCGGCCCGTGGTTTGGGCGCGGACGGTTTTTAGGGAGCCAAAAATTGCCATGCCCGAAGTTTCGTGTTTCGTCGGGTTGTTGGGCAATGTTATTTATGCGGTGGACGCGGGGAGCCAGTGGAACGTGACGCGTTTTTTCGTTCTCCCCATTCGCACGGAATTCGCGCAAGATGGGCGCCATCATGAAAGTCTCACACAAGCGCATATTGATCGGGGCGTGCGTCGGGTTGCTGTTGATTGTCGGCGGGCTGGTGTTCAGGAGCCTGCTCGATGCGGACAAGCGTCTCGACAGCGCGTGGACGGGCTTCATCGCGAGCATCGAATCGCTCGACGCGGGCTCGACCGCAGACTATCTGGCCGACGACTATTCCGACTCGTGGGGATACACGCAACAAACGCTGTCGGTGGATTTGCGGCGCATGATGGCTTCGTTTGAAAAACTCGAACTCGCGCTGCACGATGTCTCGGTCATGCGCACCGGGCAGGAGGCGGAGGTTTCGGTGCGGGTGAAAATGACCGCGAGCGGCCACGGTTACGTGAGCGATGCCACGCGGCAGGTCAATGGATTGACTGAACCGTTTGTGCTTCGCTGGAAACAAGGCGATTCGTTTCCGTGGTCGTGGCACATCGTGCGAATCGAGCAGGCGGAGTTCGATACGAAACGCTACGGCGCAAGACGGCAAAGGTCGTTTTCGTGGCCGTTTTAAACATCCCGTTTCAGTCGCTCACTCGCAATTTGGGCGGGCGATGATGCCGGGGTAGGGTTCGTCGGAAAAGGGGCGCGTTGGCTCGGCGAGGAGGTGACGGTCGCATGCTTCGAAGAGCGCGGCGGCGGTTGTGGCGCGGCGCATGTCGCGCAGGAACGCGCCTTCGGGATCGACGGACTGGCCGATGAAATTGAGAAATTTTTTCATGCGTCCAATATGCGCGGCTTCGGGAATGGGGGCGTCGGTCGTGGCGTCGCGTTGCGTGGCTTCGCAGAGGCGCTGGATGTAGTCGCGCACGTCGGCGAGCGTGACCGGCGCGACGGGTTTGCCCGCGAAGCGTTCGCGGCATTGGCGAAAAATCCACGGGTTGCGGATGGCGTGGCGGCCGATCATCACGCCGGCGGCGCGGGTTTCGCCGAGCACGGAGACGGCTTTTGCGGCGGAGGTGATGTTGCCGTTGGCGAGCACGGGGCAGCGCACGCGGGCGACGGCGCGCGCGATTTCGTCGTAATGCACATCGCCGCGGTAGAGTTCGCGCACGGTGCGCCCGTGCACGCTGAGCAGGTCCACGCGGTGCTCGTTGACGAGGTCGAGGATTTGCTCGTAGTGGCGGGTGTCCTCAAAGCCGATGCGCATTTTCACCGTGAGGAGGCCGGGGATTTGCGCGCGGAGGGCGGCGAGGATTTCGGCGATTTTGGCCGGTTCGCGCAACAGCCCGCCGCCCACGTTTTTCTTGTAAACCTTGGGCGCGGGGCAGCCGAGGTTGAGGTCGATGCCGGCGACGGGATGGCGCAGGAGCTCGGCGACGGCGCGCGTGAGGTGATGGATGTTTTCGCCGATGAGCTGGGCGAACACGGGGCGGCCGGTGGTGTTTTCGTCGATGGAGCGCAGGATGTGTTTTTCGAGGCGCGATTGCGCGTGGACGCGAAAAAACTCGGTGACAAAGTAGTCGGGAGCGCCGTAGCGCGCGATGACGCGCATGAAGGCGAGGTCGGTGACGTCCTGCATCGGCGCGAGCGCCGTGAGCGGCTGGCCGGCGTCGGCGGGATTTGTTTTCAGCGATGTGATGGCGGATGTCACGCGGCCTGTTACTGGGTTTCTATTGTTCAAAGTCCAAAACAAAAATTTCAAAAATCTATTTTAAGCGCCGCACGCGGGAACGACGGCGGGCGGATTTTTTTATTTTGCATTTAGTTCTTCCTTAATGGAGGCGGCGCGCCCAGCGTGCGTCCCTCTCCATTCATGCAACTCCCCAAAATTATCCAAGGCGGCATGGGTGTCGCCATTTCCAATTGGCGGCTCGCCCGCGCTGTCGCCGAGATGGGACACCTGGGCGTTGTCTCAGGCACGGCCATCGACACGGTCCACGCCCGCATCCTTCAGGATGGCGACGAGGGCGGGCTTCTTCGCAATGTTTACAAAACGTTTCCGTTTCCCGACGTGGTGCAGCGCGTTCTTGACCGGTGGTTTTCGCCGGGGGGCAAGGAGGAGGGCGCACCGTATAAAAATATCCCGCTCGCCAGCGACAAGCCCAACAAGGCGCTTTTCGACCTCACGATCCTGTCCAGTTACGCCGAGGTCGCGCTGGCCCGCGCCAGCAACATCAAGGCCCGCATCGGCATCAATCTCCTCGACAAAGTGCGCATGCCGCAACTGCCCTCGCTTTACGGGGCGATGCTGGCGGGTGTCGATTACGTGCTCATGGGCGCGGGCATTCCCCGGCATGTGCCCGGCGTGCTCGACAGGTTTGCCGACGGGTTGTCCGCCACGGTGAAGTATGAGGTCGCGGGCGAGGCCGACTCGGAGCTCACGTTTGATCCCGCCTGCATCGCGGACGGCTTCGCGCGCAAACTCGCGCGCCCGAAATTTCTCGCGATCATCAGCTCGGCGACACTCGCGCTTTCGCTCGCAAAAAAATCCAGCGGCAGGGTGGACGGTTTTGTCGTGGAGACTTCCATCGCGGGCGGGCACAACGCGCCGCCGCGCGGCTTGCTCCAGCTCGACGCGTCCGGCCAGCCCGTTTACGGGCCGCGCGACGAACCCGAATTGGGCAAAATCGCCGCCCTCGGCCTTCCGTTCTGGATGGCGGGCGGATTCGCCACTCCCGAGGGTCTCGCCTCGGCCACGGCCTCCGGGGCCGCCGGAATACAGGTCGGCACGCCTTTCGCCTTTTGCAACGAATCGGGCATGATCGCCTCGTTGAAAAGCAGCATCATCATCCGTGCGCGGGAAAAACTCGCGCGCGTGTTCACCGACCCGCGCGCCTCGCCCACCGGCTTCCCCTTCAAAATCGTGGAGGCGGAGGGCACGCTTTCGGACGAGGCGCTCTACGGGCAACGCGAACGCGTGTGCGACATCGGCCTCCTGCGCACTGCCCACCGTAAGCCGGATGGCGGCATCGGTTTCCGTTGCGCCGCCGAATCCATCGCGGCGTATGTCGCAAAGGGCGGCGCGCTCGCGGAGACGTGCAAGCGCATGTGTTTGTGCAACGGACTGCTGGCCTCGGCCGGGCTGGGGCAAAACCGCGGCGGCCTTGTCGAGACGATGGTTGCGACGGCGGGCGATTCGCTGGCCGACATCGTGCGCTACATCAAGGAAGGCGCCGACAGCTACAGCGCGCGCGATGTGATTGAGGCCATTCTCGGTCCGCTCGCGCCCGAGTGCGGCGCGGCGTGAGGATTGCGCACCCGGGAACGCGGGCATCCTGCCCGCAAGACGGCGCGACGCGGCGCACAAACATCCAAACCTGCGGGCAAGATGCCCGCGTTCCCGGGAATTAAGCGCACACGCACGGCAGCAGCGCGGCGTCCTGCATGCCGTGGATTATTTTTTTGTCGGGAGGGCAAAATGTCGCCAGCGCGCCGCCGAGTTGGGGTTTGCCGTTGACGATAAAATAATAGGGGCAGAGGCGGAGGCGTCCGTCGGTTTCCTGAGGCTGGTGGTCGCGGTCGTAGAGTGTGTGACGGACGCGTTTTGGTTTTTTGTATTCCTGCAAAATGTGGAGGTTTCGCGGCGCGTCGGCGATGGCGATGTCGATGCCGTCCTGCCATTCCTCGCGCGAACAATCGCTGCCGAGCACGACGCTGCGCGCGCCCCAGGCGGTTTCGTGGTAGCCGGAAATTTTAATAATGAGGTCTCGTTCCTTTTGCGAGGCGGCTGCGAGCTGGCGCCAGTCGGAAAGCGCGCGGTTGGCGACGCGGGGGCCGTCGAGCACGGCGCCGGGCGGAAGCGGGGCGGGATCGATGATCCAGCTGGCGGGGATGAGTTGCTTGAGGAGTTTGTGCGCGCGCGAGCTGAGCGCCTCGCTCCAATAGTCGGCGAGGAGGTGATGGTGGAAGAGCGCGAGGCCGAGTTTTTCCTCCTGAAAATGGCGCATGGGCGGCGTGATGGCGACCTCGCCTGCCTGCCACGATTCGATGATGTAGGGCGCGGAGCGGATGTTTTCCAGATCGAAGAGTTCGAAGAAGCGGTAGATGATGTCGATTTTTTCAGGGTCGCCCTCGATGTCGAAACAGAGCGTGTTGCCGAGTGGAAAAACATCGTCGGGATCGAGGCAGAAAACGCGCTTGCCGAGGCGCTGGAGTTGCTCGGCGAGCCAGCGCATTTCGGGGCGGTAGGTGGCGGCTTCGTCGCTGACCACGAGCGCGATGAGCGGGTTGCGAAGATCGGGGCGCAGCGCGGCGAGCGAGTCGTGGAAAACACGGAGCATGGCGTCGTTCGCGCCGAGTGTGAGATCGGACGCGTAGAGGCGGTTGAGGAACGCGGTCAGGCCGATGCCGCCTGGAACGGAGTCGAGTTCGGTGAGCGCGAAACCGTCGTCGGTGAGTAGCAGGTCGGGGCGGAGGACGTTGGGAAACGCGCCGCGGTTTTTCTTGTCGCGCGTGTGGGCAATGACGGCGGCGGGTTTGCCGCGGTCAAGATAATCGGCGACCCACGGGGCGACGAGGGGTTTGTTGCGGAGGAGGTTTTTGCCCGCGACGGAGCGGAGGTAGAGGGTTTCGAGCGCCTGGTGGAATTCGAGGCAGGCGTCGCCGATGTCGTTGAGCTGGGCGAGTTGCGCGGGCGTGAGCGGCCACGCGGACGGCGAGAGCCGCCAGGTCTTGTCTTCGAAGAGCGGCTGGGCGCGCAGTGCGTCGCGGATGGTTTCGTATGGGAGGGCGGAGGCGGACATTGGTGATGCGTGGAATTAACCAGCGCAAAAAACGCGAAGTGGCAACAACGGCCTTTTCGCATGCGCGCGTGTCGCCTTGAGAGCCGCCTTGTTTCCCCAATTTTTACCGCGGCAGCGTCAGGTCGAAGGGGGCGGTTGTCGGCGAGTTGTCGGCGCGCAGGAGTTGTTGCGCCAGCGGATTGTTTTCGTGCTCGATGATTGTGTCCGCCCTTTCGATCAGCGCGCTTTGAAACGGCAGCAGCATGTCGAGCCGCCGCGCCTTGGCCCATGCCGCGCTCAGGCACAACACCACGTTGCGCGGCCAGCCCACCACGGCGTCAAATTCATCGAGAAACCGCTGCGCGGCGATATCCGGCACTTCTATGAAAACCTGTTCGAGTCGCGGATTGGCATCCTTGGTCGCCCGAAGCGCGGCGGGCAGGCGCGCCAGTTCCGGGCAGCATTGGCACGGCAGAAAAAGCCGGCGCAAAATCAATCCCGGAAATGCGGCCGAGAGGGTTTCCGCGCGCGTGCGTCCCGCCTCGGCAAGCAGCACGGCCACCGTTCCCTCGGGTGTGTGCGAGGTCGCCACGGTCCGGCGCAAGTGTTCGAGAATATGACGGGTTTTTCCCGAGTCGCGCGGTCCGGACACAAACGTGCACAACGGACCGGGATGCGCCGGCGGGGTGGAATGCTCCAAGGGTATGCTGGATAAGTGAGGCATGGGGTGGAGGGGGACTAGTGTGAATGAAAACAAAGGGCGGCCCTGTTGCCAACCCTTTTGCGCAAACACAACCAGATGGACGCACGTCCTGCCAAAAGATTCAAATTTTTAGTGTGCACACGGATATGAAAGTAATGTGCGATATGCTTAAGGGGTGGAATCAGCGCGATTCGTCGTAAAAAAATTAAAAAACTGACTTGCGCTTTTTTTCGAAATTACGCACCCATGTGAATCTTTGTGCTCCCTAGCGTCCCCCATTTTCGGATGGATGAACTCTTGGCTGCGCAAAATCCAACCAAGCCAAACAAGCCAAATGAAGACCAAGAATGACTCCCAAGTCGGGGGCGCATGTGCGCACTCGCGTAAATTGTTAATTGCCGGAGCCGCCATGCTCCTTTCAACGACGCTGGCTTTTGGCCAGGCGACAAAGCCAGCAAATGAAACCGACGACAAGAAAAGCGATACGGTGCATCTTGAAAAATATGAGGTGACAGGTTCGCGCATCAAACGTTTGGACACAGAAACAGTCAGTCCTGTTGTTGTAATGACTGCAGAGAGCATAGAGGCTAAAGGTTTTCCCACGTTTGCGGATGCTATTCGCTCAATGTCGTTTAATAGTGGACAGGCGCTTACCCCCATTGACGCAGGCACCAGTTTTACCCCCGGCATCAGCACATTCAACCTTCGTGGTCTCGGCAACAACAGTTCGCTTATTCTCCTGAATGGGCGTCGAGCTGCTGCTTATGGTGCTCCAGGGTTCAACGGATTTCAATCCATGTTCGACCTTAATAGCACGCCTGACGCGGCAATTGAGTCCGTTGAACTCCTTAAAGACGGTGGATCCGCCATTTATGGCTCCGATGCTGTTGCCGGTGTGCTGAATATTAAACTCCGCAAGGATTATCAGGGCACTCAAGCCGCCGTTTCCTACGCCGACTACTTTAACACTTCAGCTTCTGTCAAAATGGCCTCAATTCTTGCTGGTGCCACATCAGGCAAAGCCAGCGTGTTGGTTGCCGCCAACTGGCGTGAACAAGGTGGTATCCAAGCCAGAGATCTTTATTATACGCGCAATGCGGACAACACTGCCGTCGCCCATAAAGCCAAGCCCTATTATGCGATTACGGGCCCCGGCGATATTAGTGGCATTCTTAATACTTATGGGTTTACGAATCCGATTGACGACGAATGGTTCGACAACCGCTCTGGCACTGGATATCCCGGTTATGTTAAAGTGGGCGGCGCTACATATACATTCGCGGAACCGACAACTGCCCCGACGACTGGTGATGCAGTGAACGGTCAGCATCTATATAATTATCAGGAAGACACAAACTTCCTTGATGAACGGCGCACGTATTCCTTCTACACACGCGGGCAATATAATTATTCAGAATACTTGGTTGCTGCGCTCGAAGTGAGTCTTGTGCACAATGAGTCCAAGAGCAATTCCGCTGCGGCTCCCGCTTCTCTCGCCGCGGAATTTGGAGATGGTGCCAATGGTCGGATGATAATCCCCGCACATAATCCGTATAATCCGTGGGGTGTTGATCTTTCCGAGGGTGCCCGCCGTCTGGTTGAAACCAATGGCCGCTATAATGATGTGAGTTCTGACTCGCCGCGCATTCTCTTTACCCTTGGCGGCAAACTTCCCGAGTTCAGTATTTTTCAGGACTGGAACTGGGAAGTTGGCGTGCTCTATAGTCGTAGCAGTGTTACCAACACCAACCCGGGAACCGTTCCCGATTACAAACTACAGCAGGCACTCAATGGGCTTGTGTCTGATGGCAAGGGCGGATTGACCTATGATCCTAGAGCGGCATTAAATAACCGTGTATATTTCAACTGGTTTGGTGTGAATGATGCCGCCATGGGGGATTTTCTCTCAGTAACGAACCCCATTGATTACAAGAACCAGCTCACCAGTTATGATTTTCGTGCGGATGGACCTATTGCCCATCTGCCTGCCGGTGATATCGGTCTTTCCATCGGTGCCGAGCACTATGTCCAAAAGCAGAGTGTCAGTCAAACCGACCTTAATGAAACAGGCAATGTTGTCGGTGGCGCCCATGGTATGGGGTGGCAAGGTTCTCGCACAGTGAATGCTGTCTATGCAGAAATTGCCGTGCCGATTACAAAATGGTTGGAGGCTCAAGTTGCCGGTCGGTATGAAACATACAGCGATGATGGGTTCCAAGAGCGTGTTCGCCCTAAAGTGGGCATCAAAATTCGCCCGCTGGACTGGCTTCTCCTTCGTGCATCCTATGCGCAATCTTACAAGGCGCCTGACCTCGCCTATTTGTATGCCTCCCAGACGGTAACTTTCACATCTTCAATGTATGCTGATCCCGGTTATCTCACTGATCCCAAAAAGCAACTTGAAGTCCATGTCGTTGGTGACCGCAATCTCAAGCCCGAGACAACTGACACCTACTATGTTGGTATTGCCGTCGAACCGCAACGCGGTAAACTTAAGGGCTTTACAGCATCCGTCGATTTCTTCCGTTATCAACAAAAGAACCTGCTCTCGCAGTTCACTTCTTTCTATAGCTACAACAGCATCATGACCTACGCGCTGCAGGGCCTTGATCCATTTGTGAGCATGGTTATTCGCGCTGACCCGCTTCCCGGTGACACCGGCCCCGGACAGTTGCTCTATATTGAGAACCCTTATACCAATATCTCGGATCGTCACCAAGTTGGGTATGATTTCGAGGCATCATATAGATGGCATACTGACAAGTGGGGCGACTATCGTGTCTCTGCTCAAGGCACCTATACCCACAGCGATAAAATCAATGGAAACAGTGCCCTTGGCAACGCAATCTCCCGTCGCTTTAATGGTAATGTTGGCCTCAGCTGGAAACGTCGTGATTGGTCTGCGAATGTAAACTGTTTCTACATTCGCGGTGCCAAGGATAACATGACGCTCGCCAACTTTGGTGGTGATTATGGTATTTTCTATATTGGATATAAGATCAAGGATCAGTATATCTTTAACGGACAAATCACCTACAGTGGCTTCTGGCGCACCAATATCACACTTGGTGTGACCAATATCTTCAACCAGCGTCCGCCTGTTGATCCGACTGGCAGCGGTGGCGCGATGGCTGACGGTGTCAACTGGACGCTTCCCGCCATGTGGACATTGAAAATCTCCAAGTCCTTCTGAGATTAAAAAACCATAATAATACCAAAAAACCGCATCATACGATGCGGTTTTTTAGTTGATGTTTATGAATATAATAACACACTAAACGCATGAAATTACGACAACTGTTTGTCTCTTGTTTTATTTTTGTTCTCGGGATCGGAATGGCCTCTCAATCTGCTGCCGTGGAAAAATTGGCGGTCGAGGATTTCTTTAAAGAGACAGCCTATGGTGGCGTAAGCATCTCTCCTGATGGCCGCAAGCTGGCGATTTCGATCCGATACAAAGAGCGGCTGGCGCTTGGAGTGATTGATGTTAAGACCAAACAACCCAAGCTATTGACGGCTCCGGAAGATTTTGATGTCACGGGCATGATGTGGGTTGGAAACAATCGCATTTTATTCACAGGAATTGTCCCAGGAGATAAGTTTTTACCAAAAAGAGCCAATGGGGGGATCTATGCGATTGATGCTGATGGAAAAAACTCACGAACTTTGCTGGAGAGCATTGACCAGCAGGTTGCAAGAGGGATAAGGACCGGACGTTTTGGCGATATTTTGGCGCGCTATGGCAAGTCAACAGATGAAGTTTTAATAACATATAATGGAAATAATGAAAAAGAACCTGATGTATATCGTCTTAACGTGCGCACGGGTTCGAAAACCATAGTTGCCTCCAATCCCGGCAAGGTAATGGGGTATCTGGCTGACCATAATGGCGTTATTCGCATTGCATACGGATACAAAGGATTGGAGCGTTTTATATTATATCGGGAAACCCAAAAGAGCGAGTGGCGAGAAATCGGGCGTTTTAAAACCGGAGTGGATGGGTTTAAAAATGCCGTTTTACCCCAAGTGTTTGATAGTGAAAATAAATTGTTGTATGTGACGGTATACCGGGGGGATGCCCTGACCGCCAGCATAGCCCTTTATGATCCGGTCAAGAACGAGATTGTTAAGGAACTCTATTCTAACGATACGTATGATATCGGTCCTACGCTTTCTTCCTTCGATAACAGATTGATTGGTTACGGATATGAAGGAGCTCGCGGTGACGTGGCGGTATATGTCGAGAAAAAGTATTCTGATTTGCAATCAATGCTTGAACAGGAGTTTCCCGGCATGAATGTCAGCATAGTCAGCACCAGTGAAGATGAGACGATAGGGGTTGTTGCTGTTAGAAGTGACAAAGATCCCGGAACTTTGTATCTTTTGAATACTAAAGACCTGACAATAGAAAAGCTCATTCGCCCGCGTGACTGGATCAATCCGGCACAAATGGCGGAAATGCGGCCTATCACATTTCAAGCCCGGGATGGGCTTACAATACATGGTTATCTCACACTTCCTGCCGGAGTGGAGCCCCGCGATTTGCCGCTTATTGTAAATCCACACGGAGGGCCATGGCATGTGCGTGATCAATGGGGATTTAATCCAGAAGTGCAATTTTTGGCCAATCGCGGCTATGCGGTCTTGCAGATTAATTTTCGCATATCTGCGGGATATGGAAAGAAATTTGAGTATGCAGGTTACGGTCAGTGGGGACTTGCCATGCAGGATGACCTTACTGATGGAGTAAAATGGGCTATATCCCAAGGTTATGCCGACCCTAAGCGTATTGCAATTTATGGTGCCAGTTATGGTGGTTTTGCCACAATGGCCGGCCTTGCATTTACGCCCGAACTCTATCGTTGTGGAATTAACTACGTGGGGGTGACCGATGTGAGATTGTTGCTCAAGAGAATGAATCCAAGCTGGGAAACCTCCCGCGCTGAAATCGAAGCCATGGCTGGATTTGAAAAAGGCGGGGACAATGAGATTCTGGACAAAACATCACCAATGAAGAACGCCGATTTGATAAAAGTCCCCGTATTTTTCTCTTATGGTGAACTTGATCCCCGGGTGGATCTGAAACATGGCACGCGTTTCATATCAAAACTGAAATCAAACGGCATTCCTGTCGAGGTCATGATTAAAAACAACGAGGAGCATGGTTTTCGTGATCTCAAAAACCAAGTTGAATTTTATTCAACCATGGAGCAATTCCTTGCGAAATATATGAATTGATATACTAACAGAATTAATCCTGCTGAAGGCGTGGAAATATTTCCACGCCTTTTTGTTTAATAAGCTACAGTTATTAAATAAAAAGTTCCACCAATCGAGACAGTTGGACCGATTGTGTCCTGCTGCTTTGCTATGACAAGCGCTTCGCGCGGCGGAAGTTTGGTTTCGTAAAAATAGACATATATTTCTCCGGAACCCCGTATTCGGCCTCCTACAGTAACTGGAGTGATGCGAATGTCCTTGGCGAAGTCCAATGCCATCATATCGCGTGAATTGTCGGGATAGGATTTTATTATGCGTGGGTTTGGGATGGTTCTGTTGTCCGCTATCACTCCCCGCATTATAACGAATCCATCATATTTCATGTCCTTGATCCTGTTCCACTGCGCAGTGCCATAGAATTGCTGTATTAAATTATTTGGCGAATTGGGGTTGGTCGCCAGCGTGACGGGTGTGGGTTTTGATGACGAACTTTGGCATCCGGCCAGCGCAAGCAGGACGGTTGAAATCAACAGGGCATTAATAATGTTTCGCATATTTTTCCATGGATCGGCTTTTGTTTGCCAGTTTCATGCCCCGGGTTTCGGGGCATGCGTATAGTTTGCCTCACAGTTTATAATACTGCTCCCAGTCCTTGCGCGGGGGGCGCCGCGGAGGAGTTCGTTGGCGGCTTTGCTGTTGGTGAATTGTTTCGTGCCGCGGTCGAACTTGAGCCTGGTGTTCAGGCGTTGCGCGATCACGCCCATGCCCATCATCTGGCAAAGCGGGCCGGCCACGGCGAACGACGAGCGGCACTTCTCGCGCCCCTTGCAGGCGAGCAGGAAGTTGGCGAAGTGGTTCGACGGACTCCGCGGCACCTCGGGCAGGCGCGAGGCCATGTCGGCGGCCTTTGACTCGGGGATGATTTTTAACGTCGAGCTGTGCGAGCCGCCCTTGAAGGTGAGGCCTTCGCCGTAGATGATTTTTCCGGGCGGGAGCTTTTTTGTCTCAATCTTGCCTGACGATGGCGGCGGGATGTCGGTGCCGCCAACAGGGTCGCCCATGTCGCCGGGGAGCGTGGGAATGTTTTTGACACCGTCATGCCAAGTGAGCTCGAGCGGGGGCATGGCGCCGCGTTTCGGGAAGCGGAATGCGAGCGTGGAGGCTTGCGGGAATACGAAATGATTGTGTCCCTCAAGCATCACCGGATCGACTTCCTCGGGGAGGCCTAGGTCGAGGAATTCGTGCGCGGTGTCAAAGATGTGCGCGCCCCAGTCGCCGAGCGCGCCGTTGCCAAAGTCATACCAAGAGCGCCATTCGCCGTTCATGTAACCGTTGTTGTATTTGTGCGCTTGCGCGGTGGCGAGCCAGCCGTCCCAGTCGAGCGTGTCGGGAACGGGTTGCTCGGGGAGGTAATCGGTGAGTTTGCTGTAGGCGAATTTTGGAGTGTCGTGCCAGCGGCGTCCGCTGTTCATGTAGGCGGTGATGCGGGTGACATTTTTGATAATGCCGGCCTCGGTCCATGTTTTGAATTGGAAATAATTCGCGTCGGAATGGCCCTGGTTGCCCATTTGCGCGGCGACATTGTATTTCTTTTCGGCGGCCATGAGCAGTTCGATCTGGCGGAAGCTGTGCGCCATGGGTTTTTCGACATAGACGTGCTTGCCGAGCGACATGGCGAGGATGGTGATGGGGAAGTGCGAGAAGTCGGGCGTGCCGACGCAGACGGCTTCGATTTGTTTGCCCATTTTGTCGAACATTTGCCTGAAGTCCTGAAAACGCGGCACGTCGGGAAATTGTTTCAAGATGGACTCGGTGTGCGGTGCGCCCATGTCGGTGTCACAAAAGGCGACGATATTGGCGAGGCCGGTTTTGTGAAAAGCCCTGATGATTTGTGCGCCGCGGTTGCCGATGCCCACGCAGGCGAGGTTCACTTTTTCACCGGTGTATTTGCGCGAAGGTTTTTTGCCGTCCCTGGGTTTGCCTTTTCCTCCGGAGCCTTTCGCCGCGAGAATGACGCCGGGAGCGATGGCGGAGACGGCTCCGGCGGCGAGGATGCCCTTGAGAAAGGCGCGGCGGGGCAGGCTGGTGGAGGCAAGTTCGGGGATGCGGATGGGATTTTGATTATTCATGAGGTTTTTCGACGTGTCGTGGGTGTGCTGTATTTGGGAAAATGTTTTGGGAAAGCCTCCGCGCCGCGAGCGCGCGGGTCACATGCGTAAGTTTTTTTGGCGTCGCGCCAAAGCTTCGTGTTTAAACTAAACGCGATCACAGCTAGCGGGATTGCCGATGAATGGGAAGCGGATATTGAGGGCATCCTTTCGCGGTTGCGTGTGGGATTGACGGACGTGGGGCGGGGCAGGGCGGGGGACAACGCCGCTTTTACCAAGAACGCACCGCGGACGTGGGACGCGTCGAAATTGAATAATTATCACGCTCGCCACTTTGCGTTTCCTCTGCAAAAAATCGCACCTCGCGTCAAAAACGTTTTTTAGGCAGGTCCCCTTTTTACTCTAAATCACGCATAAAACCCAAACTCATGAAACACACACTCGTCATCGCAAGCCTGTTGCTTGCCTCCCTCATGCTCGGCGTCACCGCCTGCTCCAAACGCAACGAAACCAGCGCGCCCACCAAATCCGGATTGCACCGCGAGCGCTTCCAAAAGGTCATCGACGGAAAACAGTCCGACCTGTTTGTCCTGACCAACTCAAAGGGCGTGGAAATCTGCGTCACCAGCTACGGCGCGCGCGTCGTCTCCTGGCTCGTGCCCGGCCGCGACGGCAAGATGGAGGACATCGTGCTCGGCTACGACAACGTCCAGGGTTACATCGACTCCAACGAGCCGTATTTCGGCGCCGCCATCGGACGCTTCGGCAACCGCATCGCCAAGGGCAAGTTCACGCTCGACGGCAATGAATACACCGTTCCCATCAACAACGCGCCCAACGCCCTCCACGGCGGCACCAAGGGTTTTCAGGCCGTCGTCTGGAACACCCGCCAGCCCGATTCGCGCACGCTCGAGTTCAACATCGTCTCCCCTGATGGCGACCAGGGTTTCCCCGGCAACCTCGGTGTGAAAATGGTCTACACGCTCACCGACGACAACGAGCTCAAAATCACCTACGAGGCCATGACCGACAAGCCCACCGTCCTCAACCTCACGCATCACTCCTTCTTCAACCTCCTCGGCGCGGGCAACGGCAGCATCAACGACCACCTGCTCACCCTCAACGCCAGCCGCTACACACCGGTGAGCGACGTCCTCATCCCCACCGGCCAGATCGCGTCCGTCGACGGCACGCCGATGGATTTCCGCAAGCCCACGGTCGTTGGCTCGCGCCTGGACCAGAATTTCGAGCAGCTTAAAAACGGCGCCGGTTACGACCACAACTGGGTGCTCGACCGTCCCGCCTCCGACGCCGGCACCGGCAAGCTTTTCCTCGCCGCGCGCGTCGTCGAGCCTCGCAGCGGCCGCGTGCTCGAGGTGCGCACCGACCAGCCCGGAATCCAGTTCTACGGCGGCAATTTCCTCAACGACAGCTTCAAGGGCAAGCAGGGCAAAACCTACGGCCACCGCAGCGCCATCGTCCTCGAAACGCAGCGCTTCCCTGACAGCCCCAACCAGCCCGCGTTCCCCTCCACCGTGCTCCGTCCCGGCGAAACCTACCGCCACATTTGCATCTACAAAACCCTCGTCGAGTGACGTCAGCGCCGCCAACTCACCGCCCGTAGGGGCGTCGCTTGCGACGCCCTTGCCAAAAAATTCGGCCTGCTCCAGATTATCATGAACCCATTGCGAGGGAAACACCCGTGACCTTTACATTCACCCAAGACGACACCGAGTTCACTGTTAGCATTCTTCCCTCCGGGGCGTGTCACGTAAATCCCGAACAGGGGAAGGCTCTCATTGAATCCCTCATCGGCCAAGTCGGGCACGCCGCGCATAACACGGAGACCTTGGCGCAGGCACTCGTTAAAGTTCTTCCGAATGCCAAGGTGCTTCGTCGCCACACACCGCGCCCCGCTCCCGACGGGGCTATTCAGTAAAAAAACACTCCAATTCATAATCAACAACCCAAACCCGAAACAACGCCTCAATGAAACTCCGCACCCTCATACGGACCGTCATGCTCGCCGGTCTCTCTGTTCTCACCCTCGCCGCCACCGCCGGCACCATCCGTCCGATTGAACCGCAATGCGAGCATCGCGACAACCCGCTCGGCCTTCGCGAAGTGTGGCCGCGCCTCACCTGGCGGCTTGAGGCCGTCAACGCCGCCGACCGCGGCCTCGTGCAAAGCGCGTGGCGGGTGCTCGTCGCCTCCACACCCGAAAAACTCGACGCAAACGAGGGCGACGTGTGGGATTCCGGCCGTATCCAAAACACGGATACGCGCGCGGTTTTCGCCGGGCGCAAACTCGACGCGCTCCAGCAGGTCTGGTGGAAGGTGCGCGTGTGGGACGGCGCCGGCGCGCCCTCCGACTGGAGCGCGCCCGCCACCTGGTCGCGCGGCCTTGAGGAGACGATCACGTTCAAGGACTGGCCCGGCGACTGGATCGGCCTCGACCCGACCGACGCGCAGCGCACCGAAAACCTCACCGACGACCAGCGCCATCGTGCGCGCATGCGCCAGTTGAAATGGGTCAAGGCCGTGATGAGCGGCATCAAAAAACGCCCCACGCCCGCGTTCGACGCCAAGGTCGTCGCGCCGCCCACCGACACCGAAATGCCCGCCGACAAACCGCTCACCGCGTGGTTCTCGAAAACCTTCCGCGTGGAGAGCAAGGCCGCGATCGACCGCGCCGTCATTTGGGTCGTGCCCGACATGGAGTGCGAAATTTGGTTCAACGGAAAACGCATCGGCACGTCCGCGCGCTGGGAAATTACGAAACAAATCGATCTCACGCCCCATCTCCGCGAGGGCGAGAATCGCGCCATGTTGCGCGTCACGCAAAACGACGGCTACGCGCCCGCCGTCACCGGCGAGATCGAACTTTTCCCCTCCACCATTAACACCGCCACGAAGCGCGTGCCCATCGACGCGAGCTGGCTCGCCGCCGAGTCCGACGCGAAAACGCCCGACGCGCCCGCGCTCGCCGCCGCCGGCGCCTGGAAAAAACCGAAGGCCGATTCGCGCCCCACTTGGAGCACGCCCGAAAACGTCACGCACTACTACGCGCCCGTCGCGATGCTTCGGAAAAAGTTTTCCGTCGGCAAACCCGTCAAGCGCGCCACGCTCGTCGCCACCGCCACCGGCCTTTACGAAGTCGAGATCAACGGCGCGCGCGTCGGCAACGACTTCTTCGCGCCCGGCTGCACCGAATACCGCCGCCGCGTCCACACGCAGACCTACGACGTCACCGCGCAACTCAACGGCGGCGCCAACGCCATCGGCATCACGCTCGCCGACGGCTGGTTCGCCGGCATCATGGGTTTCAGCGGCAAGCGCCACGTTTACAACGGCTACCCGCGCGCGCGCGCGCTGCTCGTGATCGAGCACGACGACGGCACCGTCACGCGCATCCCCACCGACCGCTCGTGGAAGGCCTCGTTCGGCCCCATTCGCTACGCCGATCTCATGCAGGGTTGCGGCTACGACGCGCGCCTCGAAATCCCCGGCTGGTCTCTCGCCGATTTCAATGATTCGAAATGGACGCGCGCCTCCTCCGGCCGCCGTTCGTTTCCCGACGAGTCCGCCTACACGCTTGCGCAAACCGTGGTCGAGGGCGCGACGCTCGACGGCGTGCGCATCACCGAGACGCTGCCCGCGCGCACCGTGCGCGAAGTCGAACCCGGCGTGTGGCTGGTTGATTTCGGGCAAAACTTTGTCGGCTGGGCGCGTCTGAAAACACGCGGCGCCGCCGGCACACACGTTGTTTTCCGCCACGGCGAAATCCTCAACCCCAACGGCTCCATCCACACGTCCAATCTGCGCGGCGCGTCCGGTGTCGATGAGTTCTGGATGCGCGACGGCGAGCAAACGCTCGAGCCGCGTTTCACGTTCCACGGATTCCGCTACCTCGAAGTGCGCGGTCTCGCGCAAGCGCCGGTCGCGACCGATTTCACCGGCATTGTTGTTCACAGCCCGATGAAACGCACGGGCTGGTTCGAGAGTTCCGACCCGGCGTTGAACCAGCTTTTCGCCAACATCATCTGGGGACAGCGCGGCAACTATCTCGAAATCCCGACCGACTGCCCGCAGCGCGACGAGCGCCTCGGCTGGAGCGGCGACACGCAATTCTTCGCCCGCACCGCCTCCTACAATTATGACACGCGCGCGTTTCTCGAGCGCTGGGTCGAGGCCATCTGCGACTCGCAAAATGCCGAGGGCGTTTTCCCCGGCGTCGCGCCGAACTTCCCCGGCTACCATGTGCGCCCATCGACGGCGTGGGGCGACGCCTCGATCATCGTCACGCACGTGCTCTGGCAGCAATACGGCGAGACGCGCCAGATCGAGCGCCACTTCGACGCGCTCGCGCGCTACATCGGCTGGCTGGAGCGCCGCGCGCGCGACGGCATCGTGTTTGTCGGCGGCTACGGCGACTGGCTTCACAAGGGCGGCACCGCCAAGACCGAGGTCATGGACACCGCCTACTATGCGTATCTTTGCGACCTCATGTCGCAGATGGCGGAGGCGATTGGCCGCACCACCGACGCCGCCCGCTACAAGGCGCTGCGCAACGAAGTGCGCGCCGCCTTCGAGCGCGAGTTCCTGCTCGCCGACGGCTCCATTCTTGAAAGCAGCCAGACCGGCTACGCGCTCGCGTTCACAATGGATCTCGTGCCGCCGAAACTCCGCAAAAAGACGGCGGGGAAATTCAACGACTCAATCAAGGCGTTCGACTGGCACCTCGCCACCGGCTTCATCGGCACGCCGCGCCTCATGCCCGGATTATTCGAGGCCGGGCTTACCGAAACCGCGTGGCGCGTGCTCATGCAGGACACCTACCCGTCGTGGCTCTACCAAGTGAAACTCGGCGCGACCACCATGTGGGAACGCTGGGACGGCTGGACGCCCAACGAAGGTTTCCAAGCGGTCACGATGAACTCGTTCAATCACTACGCATTCGGCGCGGTCGGCGAATCGCTCTACCGCCACGTCGCCGGCATCGAAACCGCCTCACCCGGCTTCCGCGACATTGTGATCCGTCCCATCCCCGGCGGCGGCCTCACGCACGCGCGCGCCGCCTACGAGGCCGCGACCGGCCGCATCGAAAGCGGCTGGAAAGTCCTGCCCGGCGGCGGACTCGCGCTCGATGTGACGATTCCCGTTGGCTCGCGCGCGAAAATCCACCTGCCCGCCAAGGCCGCGACCGCCGTCACCGAAAGCGGACGCCCCCTCGCATCCGCCCCCGGCGTGCGCGTGATCGCCTCCGAAACCCCGGGCGAAGTCGTCTGCGAAACCGGCTCCGGCGTGTATCGCTTCGAAGTGCGCCCGTGAATCGGGCAACCGTAGGGGCGCACCTCGCGTGCGCCCGCTTTGTGGATACCCACGCCAACAGTCTTTCGTCACCAGGGCGCACGCAAGGTGCGCCCCTACAAAAACACCCATGAGAAAATTCCCCCGCCAACGAATCCTCGCGTTTTTCCTCTGCGCGCTCGCGGCGAACTTCGCATTTGCCGCAAGCACGACTTCCGACATTCCACAACGCAAGCGCCAGTCGCCGGAAGTCGTCCGCGTTCTTTCTGCAAACATTCGCTTTCCGCTCGACGCCGACAACGGCACTGGCAACGAGTGGCAACTGCGCAAGGAACTCGCCCGCGACGTGCTGCTTGCGCAGGACGCCGACATCATTTGCTTCCAGGAATTTCGCAAACAGCACCTCGAATTCCTCAAGGATTATTTCCCCGGCCACGCCCGCGCCGGTTTCGTGGAGGGACCCGACGAACGGAAGGCCAACACGATTTTCTATTCAACAAAACGCTTCGAAAAAATCGCCGAGGGCGGTGTGTTTCTCTCGCCGACTCCCGATGTGTATCGCTCCAAGTTCGAGGAGTCCGCCAGCGTGCGCAACGTCACCCGCCTGCACCTCCGCGACCGCAAGACGGGACGCGAGTTGATGATTTGGAACACGCACCTCGATCACAAATATCAGACCGCGCGCGACAAGCAGGCCGCCGCGCTCGTCGAGCAAATAAAAAAGCGCCCCGCCGACATCCCTCAAATCATCACCGGCGATTTTAACTGCACCGCCAAAACCCAGGCCATTAATACCATCAAGGCGGGCGGTTTCACCGACACTTACACCGCGCTCCACGGCCCCGCCGATCCCGGCTACACCTACCACGGTTTCAATGGGCACAACTACGGCAAGAGTTACGGCAAAATCGATTTTGTGTTTTGCAACGACCGCCTTCGCCCGACCGTCGCTGAAATCATCAAGGACAGCCGCGTCATCGATGGCGTTCGCCGCTATCCAAGCGATCACTATTTTGTCTCCACCGAATTCGAATACGCGAAAACCAAAAAATGAACTTCGCTCCGAAAGGAGCGACCCTGCGAAAAAAAACAAACACATGAAAACCCTCCAACGCATCATCCCCATCCTTCTCTGCGCATTCGCCGCGAACCTCGCGTTTGCCGCGCCCGCGTCCGACATTCCTCAGCGCAAGCGACTCTCGCCCGAGGCCGTCCGCGTCGTCTCGGCAAACATCCGCATGCCCATCGCCGGTGACAAAAAAAGCGGCAACGACTGGGACAAGCGCAAGGAACTCCTTCGCGACACGCTTCTCGCGCAGGACGCCGACATCATTTGCTTCCAGGAATTTCACCCAAGCTATTTCGACGAACTCAAAAAATCCTTTCCCGATTATCACGCCTATGGATTTGTGGACACCGACGAGGGACGGAAGGTCAACACGGTCTTTTATTCCGCCAAGCGCTTTGAAAAAATCTCGGAGGGCGGCGCGTTTCTTTCGCCGACGCCCGATGTTTACCGTTCCAAGGTCCCCGAGTCCTCGCATGTGCGCCACTTCGTCCGCATCCATCTCAAGGACCGCCTGACCGGGCGCGAACTGCTGCTCTGGAACACGCACTTCGACCACAAAAGCCAGGTCGCGCGCGATAAGCAGGGCGTCGTGCTCGCCGATTTTCTGAAAAAACAACCCGCCGGTATTCCGCAAATCGTCGCCGGCGACCTCAACTGCTCCGCCGAAACTGATGCCATCAAAACCATCAAGGCCGCCGGATTCACCGACAGCCACACCGCCATCCACGGCCCCGGCGAGCCCGGCTACACCTATCACGGTTTCAAAGGCCTCGATTACGGCAGGCCCAGGGGCAAAATCGACTTCGTGTTTTGCAACGACGCGCTCCGCCCGACCGCCGCTGAAATCATCAAGGACAGCCGCTCCATCGACGGCGTCCGCCGCTATCCGAGCGACCACTATTTCCTCTCCGCCGAATTCGAATACGCGAAAACCAAAAAATGAAATTTCGTCTGACATCCGACACCGTAGGGGCGCACCTCGCGTGCGCCCTCGTGTTCGCCCGCTTTGTGGATACTCACACCAACAGCCTTTCGATACCAGGGCGCACGCAAGGTGCGCCCCTACAAAAACACCCATGAAGAAATTCCCCCGCCAACGCATCCTCGCGTTTTTCCTCTGCGCGCTCGCGGCCAACTTCGCATTCGCGGCGGCTCCCGACTCCGATATCCCGCAGCGCAAGCGGCTCTCGCCCGAGGCCATCCGCATCGTCTCGGCAAACATCCGCTTCCTCGTTCCCGAGGACGATGGCACCGGCAACGAATGGGATCGCCGCAAGGAACTCGCGCGCGACGTGCTTCGCGCGCAGGACGCCGACATCATCTGCTTTCAGGAATTTCGCAAGGCGCACCACGACTACCTCAAGACATATTTCCCCGATCACGGGGACGTTGGTTTTGTGGACGGCGATGACGGCCAGATGGCCAATATGATTTTCTACTCCAAAAAACGCTTCGAGAAAAACGCGCATCACGGCGCGTTTCTTTCGCCGACGCCCGAGGTTTATCTCTCCACCTTTCCCAACGCCCCCCGCACCGCGCGTCACTTCAATCGCCTCCATCTCAGGGACCGCCTGACCGGACGCGAGCTGATGATCTGGAACACTCACTTTTCCGCTGGCGGCAAGCGCCAGCCCGCGCGCGACGCACAAGCCGGAGTGCTCGCCGACTTCTTGAAAAAACAACCCTCCACCATTCCGCAAATCGTGACGGGCGATTTTAACAGCAGCGCCAAAATACAACGCCTACAAATCAATCAAATCCGCCGGATTCACCGACACCCACGTCGCGCTCCACGGCCCCGCCGATCCCGGTTGCACCTATCACAAATTCCTCGGCCATGCTTACGGCAAAACGAGCGGCAAGATCGACTTCATTTTCAGTAACACCAACCTCCGCCCGACCGTCACTGAGATCATCAAGGACAGCCGCGTCACCGACGGCGTCCGCCGCTACCCCAGCGACCACTATTTCCTCTCTGCCGAATTCGAATACGCAAAAAAGCGCCCGTAGCATTTACTCATCAACCAACACAAATCACACAAACCAAACACACATCACAAATACCATGAAACGCCTAATCGTCCTCATCGTCGCCGCCGGTCTTGCCGCGGCCGGCCTAAACGCCGCCGACCAAGTCAACTACCGCTCGCCCGCTCCCGCCGGCGCGTGGACGCTTGCCGTGCTTCCCGACACGCAAGGTTACACCGACGGCTTTCCCGAAGTTTTCACGTGCCAGACACGGTGGATCGCCGCCAATCGCGACGCGCGCAACATCAAGTTCGTCCTCCAGGCCGGCGACATCACCAATCGCAACACCCACCCGCAATGGCTCGCCGCGCGCCAGTCGATCGACGTGCTTGTGAAGGCCAAGGTCCCCTTCGCGCTCGTGCCCGGCAATCACGACATCGGCGTCTGGGGCGCGTCCAAGAACGTGCCCAATTACAAACGCGACACGCTCATGAACGGCTACTTCCTCTCAGCCGACTACAAACACTCGGTCAAGCGCGGCTACTTCGAGCCCTACCATATGGAAAACACCTATCAAACTTTCAACACTCCGTGGGGTTCATTCCTCGTGCTGGCGCTCGAGTTCTTCCCGCGCAACGCCGTCATCGACTGGGCCAACACCATCGTGAAAAAATTCCCCGACCACAAAGTCATCCTCCTCACGCACGCATACCTCTATCATGACAACAGCCGCTACGACCGCGCCACCGACAAGGCCGTGAAACGCGTCGCCCCCTCCACCCGCTACGACACCCACAAGCACCCCGACGGCTCCAACGACGCCGAGGACATGTGGAAAAAACTCGTTTCGAAACACCCCAATTTCCTCTTCGTGATCAGCGGCCACGTCCTCGGCGACGGCACCGGCTACCTCGTGAGCAAGGGCGAGCACGGCAACGACGTGCACCAGATGATGGTCAACTACCAGCCCGGCATCGTCCCCGACCGCGGCTACGGCGGCGCCGGCTTCCTGCGCCTGCTCGAGTTCCAGCCCGACGGAAAAACGATCAAGGTCGCCAGCTACTCGCCATTCTTTGACCAGTGGCTCGAGGACGACGACCAGCAATACACAATCACCCTCCGCGAGCCGGTCGCCGTGAAGAAATAAATCTCAGCAAGGGTAGGGCGGTTTGTTACGCTCATTCCGAATTCTTTGCGCTTCTTGTGCCTCTTTGCGGCTATTCTCGCAAACCATCCTGTGAAACAAACCGTCACCGCAAAATAGTCATCCAAACCCATGAACAAAAAGAAACTCGCCACCGCCGCCGCGCTCTCCTTGTGCGCCGGCGCCTTGACCGCGGGCGCGACAAGTCCCCAAAAACCGAACGTCATTTATATCTATTTTGACGACTTGGGATACGGCGAGCTCGGCTGCTACGGACAGGAGAAAATTCGCACGCCGAACATCGACCGGGTCGCCGCCGAGGGAATGCGTTTCACTCGTCACTACACGACATTTCCGGTGAGCGCGCCCGCCCGCTGCGGGTTGATGACGGGGCGGCATTCGGGGCACGCGCATGTCCGGGGCAACTACGAATTCGGCGGACACACCGACGATGAGGAAGGCGGCAACATGCCCCTGCCCGAGGGCTCGATGACCATTGCGCGCGTCATGAAGCAGGCCGGTTACGCCACCGCGGCGATCGGCAAGTGGGGTCTCGGATTCAAAAACACCAGCGGCGATCCGCTCCGTCATGGTTTCGATTATTTTTATGGTTATTACGACCAGAAGCAGGCCCAGAATCACTACCCGACGCATCTCTGGGAAAACGGAAATCGCGTGCCGCTCAAAAACAAACCCATCCGCCTGCACTCAAAATTCAACCTGCCCCCGAACGCGCCCGACGCCGATTTCGACGCCTTCACCGGCGAGGATTATTCCCTCGACCGGATGGTGGACAAAACTCTCGGCTACATAAAAGCCAATAAGGATCGCCCCTTTTTTCTCTACCTGCCCTACACGCCGCCGCACGTTTCGTTGCAGTGCAAAAAGGAGGCGATCGCCGAATACATCGGACAATTCCCGGAGGAGACGCCGTATCTGAAGGGCAACTACGTGCCCAGCAAACATCCGCTCTCCACTTACGCGGCGATGATCACCTACGCCGACAAACAAGTGGGCAAAATCCTCGCGCTGTTGAAGGAGCTTGGCTTGGACGAAAACACAATCGTCATGATCAGCAGCGACAACGGGGCCACCGCGAACCAAGGTGGCGCGCAAACCGAGTTTTTTGATTCCACCGGCGGCCTGCGCGGACGAAAGCGCGACCTTTACGAGGGCGGCATTCGCATTCCCTTCATTGTGCGCTGGCCCGGCAAGGTTGCGAAGGGCTCCGTGTGCGACTTGGTCTCCGCGCAATACGACATGCTTGCCACGTTGGGCGAGCTGGCCGGTGTGCGAAGCGAGTGGGACACTGACGGGGTTTCCTTTCTGCCAACATTACTCGGCACGCGCGAAAAACAAGCGCCGCGCGAATACCTCTACTTCGAGTTCACGGAAAAAACGGGACAAATTGCCATCATCAAGGACGGACGCTGGAAGGGCGTGAAAAGCAACATGCACGAAGGCCCCGGCACATGGGAGGTTTTTGATCTGCATCAGGATCACGGGGAGAAAACCGATCTCTCCTCGCGCCATCCCGAAATGATAAGCCGCTTCGAGGAAATAATAAAAACCGAGCACTGGCAGCCGACATTGAGGGAATGGGAGTTTATCACCCCCAAGTTTCTCAACGTGCCGGCGCTGGCGCCCAAGCCCAAAAAATCACAGTCAAAAGCCAAACAATAACACCCAAAACAAGATCAATAAAATGAACATAGGAAACCTGCCCAACTCGCCCGCCGCCGGCGTGGCGCTATCCCTCTCGCTCGCGTGCGTGGCCGCGTCACAGGCGTCCGCCGCGCCCCAGCAAACCCGCGCCGCCGGCTCCCGTCCGAATGTGGTTGTGCTTCTCGCCGACGACATGCGCGCCGGAACCATTCGCGCGCTCGGGCATCCGGAAATCATAACACCCAACCTCGACGCGCTCGCCAAGTCGGGCGTGGCATTCACCCGCGCCTACAACATGGGCGGACTGACCGGCGCGGTGTGCATGCCCAGCCGCGCCATGCTCATGACCGGCAGAAACATGTTCGGACTCGACGGCAACGGACAGACGATCAACAAGCAGCACACGATGCTCGGCGAGGTGTTCGCCCGAAACGGCTATTCCACCCACGGCATCGGCAAATGGCACAACGGCACCGAGTCGTATAACCGCTCCTTTGCCAGCGGCGCGGAAATCTTGTTCGGCGGCATGACCTACAACCAGTTCGAAATCCCCCTTGCGCACTACGACAAGACGGGCAAATACGACAAATTCGAATGGGCGCGGGATCGCAGGCAAGTTTGCGACCACGTATACAGCAACCGCCACTCGGCCGAGATATTCGCCGACGCCGCGGTTGACTTTATAAAAAGCAACGAGGCCGCCAGCCGGCCGTTCTTCATGTATGTCGCGTTCACCACGCCGCACGACCCGAGGCAGGTGCCGCAAAAATATTATGCGATGTATGACGGCAAGAATGCGGCGCCGCTTCCGAAAAACTTCCTGCCCGAGCACCCCTTCGACAACGGGCACATGACGGGCCGCGACGAGCGCCTGCTCGGATGGCCGCGCGGCAAGCGCGCCGTGCGCGCCGAAATCCGCGATTATTACGCCACGATCAGCCACCTCGACGCGCAAGTGGGCCGCATTATTGAGGCCCTGAAAAAAAGCGGCCAGTATGAGAACACGATTATAGTATTTTCCGCCGACAACGGCCTGGCTGTCGGCCAGCACGGGTTGCTGGGCAAGCAAAGCCTGTATGAGCACAGCATCGGAATTCCCATGATCTGGGCCGGCCCCGGCATCGCCAAAAACGCAAAAAGCGAGGCGCGTTGCTACCTCATGGACGTGTATCCGACTCTCTGCGAAAGACTCGGCTTCACGATTCCCTCCTCCGTGCAGACGGAAAGTTTTGCCAAGACCCTTGCCAATCCGGCGCAGTCGCACCGCGGCGGCATGTATTTTGCGTTTCGCCAATTCCAGCGCGCGTATTCCGATGGGAAATACAAGCTGATCGAATACAACGTCAAAAACACACGAAACACGCAGCTCTTCGAAATCACCGCGGATCCGCTTGAAATGGAAAACCTCGCCGGCAAACCCGAACACGCCGGCCTGCTGAAAACCATGCGCGACCACCTGTTGGCCGCCCGCCCGGCGGGCGACGAAAAAATGGATTTCTGGAAAGATTTCGCCTTTTGATTTTGGTTGGGCGAATCCTCCGGGGTGGGCCGTTCACTGGCTCGGTTCGGACGGGGATTCGCCCTGCCCATAGTGTATCGTAAACAATCCACATCGCTTTCCTCTGCATGAACCTCAACCGTCTCAAATACCTTGGCCTTCTGCCCTTGCTGGCATCCGTTGGCGCGCAACCGCTCAAATGCCAGTCGCAATCGCTCGACCTGCCGCGCATCCCCAATGCGGGGACTCCGCGAAATGTTGTTTTTATATTAAGCGACGACCACCGGCACGACTTCATGGGTTTCATGAAACGCGTCCCCTGGCTTGAGACGCCCAACATGGATCGCATGGCGCGCGAGGGGGCGCATTTGCGAAACGCCTTTGTCACCACCTCGCTTTGCTCGCCGAGCCGGGCCTCAATCCTCACCGGCATGTATTCGCACCAGCACACCGTCGTGGACAACGTCGCGCCCGTGCCCGAAAACCTCGTGTTTTTTCCGCAATACCTGCAAAAAGCCGGATACCGGACGGCGTTTTTCGGTAAATGGCACATGGGAAGGGCCACCGCCGAGCCGCGTCCGGGGTTCGACCATTGGGAGAGTTTTCGCGGTCAGGGAAAGTATTATGGGGTTACGCTCAATATTAACGGCAAGCCGACGAAGTATGATGACAAAACATACACCACGGACCTGCTGACCGAGCACGCAATAAATTGGATGAAGGAACAGCAAAACAGCGGGCGTCCGTTTTTTGTTTATCTTTCCCACAAGGCCGTGCACAGCAATTTCTCCCCCGCCGCGCGTCACGCTGGTTGTTATGCCGGCAAGGAGGTGCCGCTTCCCCGTTCGTATGAAACTCCAAAATACGGCGCGCCCGCGCTCCCCAGCACGGATGCCAAAACCGGTGTTCCCGCCGGCGGCGCGGCTTATTACGGCGAAACCATGCATCCCGACTGGTTGAAGGCGCAGCGCGAAAGCCACCACGGCGTTGATTACGCGTATCACGGCAGGCATCCGTGGAAGGACGAGGTTGTTCGTTATTGCGAAACCCTGCGCGCCCTGGATGACAGCATCGGCAGTGTGATCGCATACCTGAAGGAAGCCGGCCTGTATGAATCGACGCTCGTGGTATACATGGGCGACAACGGATTTTCCTGGGGCGAGCACGGCGTTATAGACAAGCGCCACTTTTACGAGGAATCCGTGCGCGTTCCCATGCTCGCCACCTGCCCCGAGTTGTTTCGTGACGGAAAAGTTGTCGAAAAAATGATCCAAAACACCGACATTGCCCCGACCATCCTCGAGCTTGCCGGCCTGCAAAAACCGGGGCACATGGTGGGCGCTTCATTCGTGCCCCTGCTCAAAGGCAAACAAACGCCGTGGCGCGATCGCATCTTTTATGAATATTACTGGGAGTATAACCATCCCGAAACCCCTACCATGCACGGAGTGCGCACCGACAGATACAAACTCGTGCGCTATTACGGCATCTGGGACTGCAACGAGTTTTACGACCTGCAAAACGACCCCGACGAAATGCGCAACCTGATCGCCGCCCCCGAGCATCAGGCGCTCATCAAGCAGCTCACGGGGGAACTCTACGACTGGCTTGAATCGACCGGCGGCATGTCAATCCCGCTAAAGCGCACCGTGCGCCCCCATGCCGACCATCGAAACAAGGGCACGTATTAGCGCAGTTTAAATAAAGCTGTGGATGTATCCGCGTTGGGTAGGGCGAACCGTCCCCGGTGAGCCGGTAATGTTGCGGCTCACCGGGACGGTTCGCCCTACCTCAAATGCGACAGGATAAACCAAAAAAGCTCTAAACATTGGGATGCGTCGCCGGGCTTCAATGAACCGTGGCGACCCAACTCCGCTGCGCACGCCTCTCTTTTGTGGCGAAACCCAGCCATGATTCGGGAGCGTGTCGGGATTGTGTTCGTGTGAATGCAAGATGGCGGTGACGCGGATTTGTCGCTTCGCATCACGGGGGAGTTCACTGCAAAATAACGCGGCAAATTGGGCGTGAATGAGGCCTGCGGGTGTCAGTAGCAAAAATCAACGCTTCCAACACAATTGGTAATACCTCGCTGTTTTTCATGAGGAAAAATGCATTTTCCCATTTCATCTCGTAAAAGAATAGGTCATAACTTTTTCTAATTTTCTCAAATTTTGACCTTCCGAACCTCCTTTTAAACACCGTTTTTTATGCAACCAGTCATCTATGCCGCCATTATTTATGGAATCGCAGCAGCCATAGCCATGCTTGTGGCTGTGCTTATTAGCGTATCATTTCGCGCTTTACGTATTTTTACGGGGAAAAAGAAAGGATGATTTACCGCACTCATCCGCGCAAAAACCCATTATGATCCGCCAATAGTTTTCATTTTTTTAGACAATGCAATTTTCAGATATTCTCAACATCTTCCAAGGCATCACGACGCTCTTTGACTCGCCTTCGCACATCATGATCGGCCGCATCGGGCTGATTTTACTCGGCGGTCTGCTCGTTTATTTGGGCAAAAAGGGCACGCTCGAGCCGTTGCTCATGATTCCGATGGGGCTCGGCATGGTCGCCGTCAATGCGGGCGTGCTTTTCATGCCCAGCCAGATGGCGGAGACCGTCACCCGCGGCTCGCTCGAATCAACCGTCGCCGAATATATTTCCATCACGACCAATGTCGAGGCGACCTACACGGAGGACGGAAAGGTGATCGTGACCGGTCCCGAGGCCGCCTCGGCCGCGCACAATCTCGCGTTTCTCTCGCGCCCGGACAAAAAGAACGCGACCAACGGAGTCGACGTCGCCTACTCGATCAACGGGAAACTTTTCACAACGGGCAAGAGTGCCGGCACGGCAATCGAAAGTTCCCCGATCGGCGCGAATCGCCAGGGGCTGGAATCCTCCGCGCCCATCGGCCAGCAACCGCGCGAGCGGGTTGAGCTTGTTTTTACCGGCGCGAACGGAGCCGAGGCGTTCAAGCAGCTCGAGACCATGCAGGCCGGCCGTGTGCAATATTTCGCCGACATGGACAAGGCGCAGTCCGGCGAAATGCCGGGCAACCTCATGATCGCGCCGCTCGTGCAGCAGCCGAAGGAATTGATGGACATGCAGCAGATCACGGCGCTGCAGCCGATCTACACGTTCGCGTTTGGCAACAGCCTGATCGCGTGCCTCGTGTTCATGGGCATCGGCGTGCTGCTCGACGTGGGCTTTCTTCTGGCGCGTCCGTTTTTGAGCATGTTCATCGCGCTGACGTGCGAATTTGGCACGATCATCACATTCCCGATCGCGAAGGCGCTCGGCTTTTCCTTCGGAGAGGCCGCCTCGATCGCGCTCGTCGGCTGCGCGGACGGCCCCATGGTGCTCTTCGCATCGCTCAATCTTGCCAAGCACATGTTTGTGCCGATCACGGTCGTCGCTTATTTGTATCTCGGCCTGGCCTACGGCGGATATCCCTACCTTATCCGTTTCCTCGTGCCGGCCAAGCTGCGCGCGATCAAGCTCCCGCAGCGTCCCGTCGTGAAAATTACCGCGGGTGAAAAACTCGCCTTCGCGGTGGCCGGTTGCGGCGTGCTCTGCCTGCTGTTCCCCTCGGCCGCTCCGCTTTTCCTCTCGCTCTTCCTCGGCGTCGCCGTTCGCGAGGCGGGTCTGAAAGTGTTCACGGTCATGATTGAAAACGTGTTCCTTTACGGCGCGACCATGTTCCTGGGCCTGTTGCTCGGCGTGCTTTGCGAAGCCTCGACGATTCTCAACCCGAAAGTCGTGATGCTCCTCGTGCTCGGCATCCTCGCGCTGTTGCTCTCCGGCGTCGGCGGCATCTGCGGCGGTTACATCGCCTATCTTGTGAGCGGTCGCAAAATCAACCCCGTGATCGGCATCTCGGGTGTCAGTTGCGTGCCCACGACCGCGAAGGTCGCGCAAAAGGAAGTCTCCAAGGTCAATCCGAACTCGATCATTCTGCCCGAGGCGCTCGGCGCGAACATCTCCGGCGTTATTACCTCGGCGATCATCACCGGCATCTACGTGACGCTGATTCCCATCCTCGAAAAACTCTGAGGCTGATTGCGAATGACCCGCCCCGCGAAGACGGCGCTTTACTGGATAATCGGAATCGCCACATCCCTTGCGGGCGTGGCGATTGTCCGTCTGGTGGCTCCACAATTTGACGCAAAACCCTCCGCGATACTCGGATCGATCGGGCACATTGTCGCGCTCGGCGGGCTCGTCGTGATCGCCTTCGGTGTGCGCCAGCGCGTGTGGGCGCAAAGTGTGGAAAACGGCGCGAAAACCAAACCCGATTCAGAAAAACCGGACGATTCCCCGTAGGGGCGCACCTTGCGTGCGCCCTCGTATTCAAAGGACGATCTGCATGCGCAACCGCAAAGCGGGCGGGCGCGAAGGCGCGTGCCAGGCTCGCAACTACGCCTTTTCCGGCATCCGTCCGATCTTCGTGTAATCAAGCACGGTGTGGCTGATCTGCTTCGCGGCGAGCGCGGCGCGATCCGTGAGAGGGCCGCCGGGCGGGTCGATTATTTCGCCGAGGGTGAACAGAAAACGATGCGTGCCATCGTCCGCCTGCGGGCTGAAAATCTCGGGCACAATCACGCGCGCGGGCACGGTGCGTTTCACCTCGGTGAGCGGGCGGCAAGGGTAGGGGAAGTTCAGGTTGTGCACGATGAAACTGCGCGGCGGCGTGTCGCGCGCGAGCTCGGGAATCATCCGCGCGGCATGGGCCGCGGAGTGTTTCAGTGTTTCCCCGACCTCGGGCTCGGGCGGGGTGCCGGGCTCCTTGATCTTGTCGAAAACCTCGAAGGGTAAATCCTGCGAAATCGCGATTCCCGGCAAACCGTGCAACGCGCCCTCCCACGCGCCGCCGATGGTGCCGCTCGCGAGGATGAAGCCGAGCGATGCGTTGAACCCGACGTTAAAGCCGCTGATCACCGCGTCGGGATATTCCGGCAGTATGTGCGCGAGCGCGATGTTCACGCAATCGCTCGGCGTGCCGGTGACCGTCCACGTCGGGCATCCCAGGCCGCGATCCGCCTGCTCGAGCGTGACCGGGCGATGCCGGGATTTCGACGCGCCGATCCAGCTCTGCTCGGTTTTCGGGGCGACAACCCAGAGGTCGTGACCCGCCTCGCGCAAGGCGTGCGCGATGACATGAAGAAAAGGGCAGTCGAGACTGTCGTCGTTGGTGAGAAGAAAACGCATGATGCCAAAGTTAAAGCGTGTTTTTGCAAAAAAGAAGGCTGGAGTTTCCTCCGCGTTCGTGAGGGCAAAAAGGTCGCGGGACGCTCCAGAGGTTGCGCTTGTCAATGACTGCGGATGGCGCAATCTTTCTGTGCATGCCCCCTGGCACCATCAAAAATCCACCTGCTTTGCGCATTTCGCTAAGCCACGATGTGCTGAAGGTTTGTTGTTTTCAGAAAGGAATGTCTCGCTGTCGCACTAGGCAATGATGAAAAAATTAACAAGCCTCGGATTGTCCCGTTTTTTGCCACTACTGCAGATATTCTTAAAACTGCGGTTGCGACCTTGAATGATTTTTTTTGATTGGGCAGTATTCCAGACCCCAGTGATTTGAAATGTTTTTCAACCTTGTTGCACTCAAATATTGATTTTAATAATAAAATTTATAGCATATTTATCGTTTCTTGTGTATTGTATTAGTATAATATACACAGGTTTCAATCGTGGATATTTTCCTGTGGGTAGATTACGCAAGAAGTTGCTAAAAAACAAAAAACTTAACGCATTAATTGATGTTGAGAATAATTGGAAAATTGGTAAAAATAACCGCCCAATATGGTATTGGGTTATAATATTAGGCCATATACTCATCGCTTTTTTTCTTTGCTGCCAACTCTTGGGTATTGCGAAATCGTTATAAATGAAAGTTATTGCGGGTCGAATTGATATTCACGGGAAAGGGGGGCGAGTTTTGAGGATTATCAGAGGGAGGGGCAAAAAGGTCGAGGAGCACTCCAGCGGTTGTGCTTGTCAATGACTGCGGACGGCGCAATCTTTGGCGCGTGAACCTCGGCACCTTCAAGAATCCGCCCGCTATGCGCGCTTCGCAAAACCACGATGTGCTGAAGGTTTGTTGTTTTCAGAAAGGAATGTCTCGCTGTCGCAATGGGCAATGATAAAAAAGTTAACAAGTCTCGGATTGCCCCGTTTTTTGCCTCCCGGTTTTTTCTCGGTAGTGTGCGCCGCGAAAAACCAATAAAAATACTTGGGAAGGAGTGATTTATAAATGAGTAAACCAATTAAGCGCATAAGCAAAAAAGTAATTATAATATATTCAATATTGGCGATCGTTTTATTATCGGTAGGAGTTTTCGGTCTCAAAAAAAAGCTGATACTGAAGACATCTGATAGGCAGATAGTGCTCCTTTGTGATTACTATTTCAATTCTGCCCCGTTGAATCGTATCGCCTGCACGGTAGAGCTGATAGATAATGCCAATAAAATGCGGTTGTTGAGCTTTACTAATTATAATAAATCACAGTTTAATGGACTTATCGCATCTTACAAGATCATGAAATATAAAACATTGATTGATTCAGGGAATCTTGATCAGGCAAAAAAACTAATAGAAGAATTAGATTTAAATCGTTCCGAAACGATAGAGTATTTGTTTTGGAATATTGTGGATGATGCCGGTAGAATTTCTCTAGAAAAAGCATTAACAGAGATGGCGAAAACCGAAGAGATGAATAGACGCGAGTATACGCGTGAAAGCTTTAAGGATTATTTGACAAAAGAGCGCGATAGAATTTGGAGGCAAAAGAAAAACGGAGGAGAAGGCAATAAAAGCGAGGGCCGAAAAAGAGTCAGATTAATGTAAAGATTGAAAAGGGAGGCAAAAGGGGGCAGGCCGAGTTTTGTTGATTTTTGAGGATTGTCAGAGGGAGGGGCGAAAAGGTCGCGGGATGCTCCAGAGGTTGCGCTTGTCAATGACTGCGGACGGCACAATCTTTTGCGCGTGAACCCCGGCATCTTCAAGAATCCGCCCGCTATGCGCGCTTCGCAAAACCACGATGTGCTGAAGGTTTGTTGTTTTCAGAAAGGAATGTCTCGCTGTCGCAATGGGCAATGATGAGAAAATTAACAAGTCTCGGATTGCCCCGTTTTTTGGCTTATAAAATGAAACTCATAATTTTAATACTAATGGCTGTAATTGGTGCTTTAGTGACTATATGGCTATTTAACACATGCGCTTATTATTTTTGGCTTGCAGGGCAACAGATAGCAAATCGAGAGGCCTATTTTCATCGGCTTTATTTATTTGGTGCACTGTTTTTACTATCAATCGCCATTGAGGTTTTTCTTGTATATAAAGCGATAAAATTAAGGTAGGAACAACCGAAAAAGCCTGAGGTGGGGGCAGGCCTGAATGAAGGGGTAAAAGAGGCCGGGCCGAGTTTTGTTGATTTTTGAGGATTGTCAGAAGGAGGGGCGAAAAGGTCGCGGGACACTCCAGAAGTTGCGCTTGTCAATGACTGCGGATGGCGCAATCATTCCGAGCATGAACCTCGCCACCTTCAAAAATCCGCCGGCTTTGCGCGCTTCGCAAAACCACGATGTGCTGAAGGTTTGTTGTTTTCAGAAAGGGATGTCTCGCTGTCGCAATGGGCAATGATAAAAAAGTTAACAAGTCTCGGATTGCCCCGTTTTTGCCTTCACACTGGACCCTCGATAATTATCATGTTTTTTAGAAAAAAGAAAAAACTTCCGAAAGCTTCACCAAAGGTCGGCGAGTGCTTTCTTCTGGCTCTAAAAGATGGCCGTTACATGCCATTCCAAATACTGGCTCAACGCATGGATTGCGCTTTTTCCGTATGCGCCCTCGTCGGAATAACATATTCAGACAAACCGAAGGCGATTGAATCGATGGCTCAATGGACCACGCATGATATTATTGCGGAAAAAACAATATATACGACTGGCATCAAACGCAGCATACGGGGCAACAGTGGTTACGAATCGGCATGAGACCACTGCTTCGAAAACCTACCATGTTGTGGAAGGAGCAAAATCTCATAGCTAAAATCAAAATGTGCTTTGGCGTCGAAATACACCCAAATAACTGGAGTGGCGAAGGGAACCTTGAATATATAGCAAACGTATTATCAGGACTTGAGCCCTGGCCGGTGGACGCCCCTGGAAGTTGTACAGATTATCTAACCCCAGAAGGCAATATATTGGTTGCGCAACTAATTTCAAAAAGTAATCCAACTTCATAATCACCAAAGACCATCATCTTCCAACAGCGCGAAACTAGCTGGGAAGTCAAAAACGGGTCAATCCGAGACTTGTTAACAAAAACTTGAAATTGGCCGGAAGGAGATGAAAAAGGAAAGGGTAGGATTTTATTGATTTTCTTTATCAACCGCAACGTGAGCGAATGCGGTTCGCCGGTGGGCCAACGCTATAAGACTCCTGGCGTTATCCTCCGTGACCGCTGCGTCCTACGCCAGCAAATTGCCGAACTCCGCGTGGTGCAGTTCGATGAATTTTGCCACATACGAGCACTGGGGATCGACACGGCGGCCTTGCGCACGAGCGTCGGCCAGGGCGGCGTGCACCAATTTTTCCGCCACGCCCTTGCCTCGCATTTCGGGCGGCACGAACGTGTGCGTGAAAATCATCCGGTTGGTTTGCGGCTCCAGCACATACTCGAGCACGGATGGCTCGCCCGCGTTTGGCGGCGTCAGTTCGTAGCGGGACTTGGCCGCGTTGTGCCTTACCGGCTCATGAGCATTGGTGTCATTCATGGCTCAAAACTTGCCACGCACTTGCGACATTCGCAAATGCGCAGATCAATAAACGGATCGTGTCACGCATCCATGTCCGCCCAGCGGCGGGCCATGCGGGCGAAGATGAATAGGCCGATGGCGGAGATCACGCCGAGGATTGCGAAGGGCACCCAGACGTGGATGTTTGGCGAATAGGTCTCCCACAACATGCGCGTGGCGGCGGAGGCGTCGAGGCCGGTGAGTTCTTGCAACTTGGCCATCGCGTCCGTGCGGGCGATGCCGAGGGTCTCCGAGAGGTTTGTCACATCGCCGTCCCAGTTTTTGCCTTCGCCGAACGGTGTTTTTTCCGCGATGTAGCGGAGGGCGAGCATGGCTTTTTCGCCATAGTGACCGTAAACATAACCGGCCATGATCGAGCCGGCCCAGGTGCCGATGCCGGCGGGGATGTTGTTGTAACCGAGGTAGAGGCCTTTTTTGCCGGGTGGGGCGATGAGGGCGAGGTATTCGTTTTGCTTGGGGCCGACGGTCATTTCGCCGAAGGAGAAGAAGAGGATGCCGATGAGGAGCGTCCAGAGACTCATGGTCGAGCCGGCGACCAGGAGGCCGATGGTGAGCACGACCATGCCCATGAGCATGGCGCTGAGGGTGCGCATGCGGCGGGTGAGGTAGCCGACGAGAACAACACCGCAGATGATCGAGAACGAGTTGAGCCCGAGGATGATTTGCTGGGGAATCTGCGGGCCGCGCGCCGTTTGCTCGATGAGTTTGCTTTGGATGAAATCGGGCAGGTTGGCCTGCAGCCATGCCGCCTGGGCGGAGCCGTCGACCCAGTCTGCGATGACGTTGGGCTGGAGATCCCAAAGTTGCATCATCATCGCCCAGAACCCGGACATGAGGAGCATCCAGCAAATGAGGCGCGGCTCGAAAATGTTGGCGATGGTGCGCTTGAGGACGGAGACGACGGACTCGGTCTTCGACGCGCCGGAGGGGACGTCTTTGAGCTTGACGAGGAGGATGAGGTTGAGGCCGGTGAACGCGGCGGACGCGAGAAACACATTGCGCCAGGCTTCGGCGGAGTTGTTGCCGGCCACGAGGATGATGGTGGGGATGAAGTGGGCGACAAACGCGCCTATGTTCACGACCCAGTAGAAGAGGCTCCATCCGACCGAGGAGGTTTCCTTGGTGAGGGTGTTGGCGAGCGCGCCCTGGATGCCGGGTTTAAAAAACGCGGTGCCGCTGGCGAGCACTATGATGGAGACCAAAAACGCGGTGTAGTTGCTGACAAAGCCGACATCGCGCATGAAGCCGATCATGAGGTAGCCGACCATCATCATGGTAATGGCGAACGACAGGGTTTTTTTGTAACCAAAACGATCCGCGATGCCGCCGGTGAGGATGGGGAGCAGGGATTGAAAGAGCGCCCAGATGCCATAGATGGCGCCCTTGTCGGCGGCGGTGAGATGCAGGCCGCCGGGATTGTCGGCCTGCATAATGTAAATCGGGGCGACGACGCGCAGGTTGTAGAACGCGAGGCGTTCGCCCATTTCGATGACGTTGAGCAGCCAGAAGTTGCCGGGAAATTTCTTGAACATGATTTGGAGCGGAAGTGGAGGAGTGTTGCGAGGGGAGGCGGGGATTTTTTTATGCGTTCATGTCCGACCAGCGGCGGGCCATGCGGGCAAAGATGGCAAGGGCGATCACGGAAACCACGCCAACCGCGGCGAAGGGAATCCAGACGTTGACGTTTGGCGAGTAGGTGTCCCAGAGCAGGCGCGTGGCGGTGGCGGCGTCAAGGCCGGTGAGCTCCTGCAATTTTGCCATCGCCTCGGGGCGGGCAATGCCGAGTGTTTCCTCCAGCGCCATCACGTCGCCGTTCCAGTTTTTGCCGGAGCCGAATGGCGTTTTTTCGGCGATGTAGCGGAGCGCGAGCATGGCTTTTTCGCCGTAGTGTCCGTAAACGTAACCGGCCAGCTTTGAACCGACAAAAATGCCGATGCCGGTGGGGATGTTAACATAGCCGAGATAGAGCCCTTTTTTCCCGGGCGGCGCGATGAGCGCGAGGTATTCGCTTTTCTTGGGGCCGACGGTCATTTCGCCGAGCGAGAAAAACACAATGCCGAAGAGCAGCATCCAGAGGCTCATTGTCCATCCGGCGACCAGGATGCCCACGACCACCATCGCCATGCCGATGAGCATGGCGGAGAGCGTGCGCATGCGGCGGGTGAGGTAGCCGACAAGAACAACGCCGCAGATGATCGAAAGGGAGTTGAGCCCGAGAAGGATTTGCTGGGGGATTTGCGGGCCGCGCGCGGTTTCCTCAATGAGGTTGCCGTGAATGAACGCGGGCGCGTTTTCCTGTATCCAACGGGCCTGCGCCGAGCTGTCCACCCAATCGGCGATGACATTGGGCTGCAGATCCCAGAGCTGATACATCATCAGCCAGAAACCGGACATGATCGCGAGCCAGCACAGGAGGCGCGGCTCGAAGACGTTTTTGAGCGTGCGCCAGAGCACGCTGAGAATCGGCTCGGTTTGCGATGCGCCGGTGGGCACGTCCTTGAGGCGGGTGAGCAAAACGAGGTTGAAGCCGGTGAAAACCGCGGACGCGAGGAAGACGTTGCGCCACGCCTCGGCGGAGTTTCCTCCCATGACGAGGAGGACCGTCGGAATAAAGTGCCCGATGAGCGCGCCGACATTGACGACCCAATAAAAAAGGCTCCAGCCGATCGATGAATTTTCCTTGGTGAGGGTGTTTGCGAGCGCGCCCTGGATGCCGGGCTTGAAGAACGCCGTGCCGGTGGCCAGCACCATGATAGACCAGAAGAAAGCGGTGTAATTGCTGACAAAATTGATGTCGCGCATGAAGGCGATCAGCAGATAGCCGATCATCATTGTGGTAATCGCGCCGAAGAGTGTTTTTTTGTAGCCAAAACGGTCGGCAAGTCCGCCGGTGACGATGGGCAGCAGCGATTGGAATATCGCCCACCATGCGTAAATGGTGCCCTTGTCGGCGGCGGTCAGGTGCAGGCCGCCGGGATTGTCGGCTTGCATGATGTAGATTGGCGCCACGACGCGCAGGTTGTAGTAGGCGAGGCGCTCGCCCATCTCAATCGAGTTGAGGAGCCAGAACGTGCCTGGGAATCGCGTGCGTTTTTGGGGAAGGTCGTGGGCGGGGGCGGACGGAGCGGACTGCTCCGCATTTGTGGAGGACATGCTGGCTTGGGTTGAGGTTGGTCTTTTAAAGCGCAAGACCGTGGCGAACCAATCCGGCATGGGCAAGGGAAAGAATCCGCGAAAGCATTGCCGTGCGCATCTCAAAATTTTGGTCCACACACGCATGCGCAAGGAGCGGCTGCGTCTCGCTGCCGGACGCGAGCAAAGCGAGCGCCCCTCGCATATTTGTTTTTCGAATCCCAAATGACTGTGCGGGCGGGATTTGCCCGGTGGCGCGAAGGCGTTCTTCGCCTGCCTGAAAAACAACTGTTTTTGAGCCTAAAAATTGAAACAAATTCCGATTGGCCGAGTCTAACATTTCGGTTGAAGCAAAAGGCGCAAACAGCGCGAAGATCGATTGCCGATAGTGGTCGGAAGCAGACAGGTTGGTTGAAAGTCAAAACGCCCGCTGGAAGAGAGAGGTCAAGGTTCAGGAATCCCCGGCCGGCGCAAACGGACAGCACACATGCAGAGATACAGAGATAGGCAGCCGAACCTCGCGAATTCAAAACGTGCGAAATCGCACTCACAGCCCTCTTCAATCCGCCCCTCCGGCGCACACCGGAGGGGTTGTTATTTGGGGGACAATTTGCAAAACCGGCGAAAAAAGTCTTTTTTTCGGGTCTGCGTGCTTGCGCTGGTTGGCTCGTGTGATTCCATTCAATATCTGTTCGCAGAAAAACTAGACCATTCACCATTATGAAACTCATTATTGCGATTATTAAACCGTTCAAGCTGGAGGAAGTTAAGGATGCGCTCGCCGAAATCGGCGTCGAGGGCATGACCGTCACCGAGGTCAAGGGTTTCGGGCGCCAAAAGGGCCATACCGAAATCTACCGCGGAAGTGAATACACGGTCGATTTTCTGCCCAAGGTGAAAGTCGAGATCGTGGTCACTGATGAGATCAAGGACAAGGTTGTCGCCACCATCCAAAAGGCGGCCAAGACCGGCAAAATCGGCGACGGCAAGGTGTTTGTCCTTCCCGTCGATGAGGTCGTGCGCATCCGCACCGACGAGCGCGGCGACGCGGCGGTCTGATTTTTAGTCATATTTATTTTTTGCGGCGCGCCCGGATATTTCCGCGCGCGCTTTTTTATTTTTGTTTTTTTGGCGAACTGGCGAAAGCTGGCATCAATAATGCTTTGCGCGAGGGGACATGACACAAAATCCCTTTTCCTCGCATCCCCGCACGGTGGATTGCCAACCCAAACCCGCACAAAAATGAAATACATCATCGCAATCATCAAACCCTTCAAGTTGGAGGATGTTAAAAGCGCGCTCGCCGACATCGGCGTCGACGGCATGACGGTCATCGAGGCCAAGGGCTTCGGGCGCCAGAAAGGGCACACCGAAATCTATCGCGGCAGCGAATACACGGTCGATTTTCTGCCCAAGGTGAAAATCGAGGTCGCCGTCTGCGATGAGATGGCCGCCAAGGTTGTCAAAACCATCGAGGCCTCGGCCAAGACCGGCAAGATCGGCGATGGGAAAATCTTCGTGCTGCCTGTCGAGCAAATCACGCGCATCCGCACCGGGGAGCAAGGCGACGCGGCATTGTGATTTGCCGCGCATTCACTGCGCCGGATCGCTCCAGTCGAGGTTGTATTTTGCGAGCGAGGCGCGCAGGTTGCGCAGATTCCAGAGATGGACGACGCCGTCGCTTTCATGGATCGCCAGCAGGCGCCCGTCGTGGTTGAAGGCCATTTTTGGAATCTGACTCGGCCCGCCGGACGGCGTGAGCTTGATGACGGGGGTTTCGTAGTTGACGCCTTGATACAGCCATATGTCGCGTTGCACGGGAACGCAGAGATAGCGTCCGTCCGCGGAGAGGTTGTAGGCGAAAAGGCCTGGAATGTCAGGCGCGTTGGAAACCGGTTTGAGCGACTGGAAATCCCAGATGCGAAAACCGCGCTTGCCGCGGCTCGAGGAGAGGATGCGTTTGCCGTCGGGTGTGAATCGCACGAGGCCGCCCTGGCCGCCCTCAAGCTCGGCGATTTGTGTTCCGGTTTCGACGTTCCAGAGCTGGAGGCGTTTTGAGTCGGGGAGGTCTCCTTGCGCGGCGCACGTGGTGACGAGTGTCCTGCCGTCGGGAGAGATCGCGGCGTCCCAAGCCTCGGTTTGCACTTGGATGCGGCGCGGCTCGCCCGCCCCGGGAGCGATTGGCCATAGCAATGCAATCCCGTAGGTGTTGCGGCGTGTGGCACTGCGGCGCGTGAGGATGGCGTGTTGTGTGCTGAAGCCGAAATCGCTGAGTGTGAAACCTTTTTCGGTCATGAGCATGGAGGGTTCTCCGAGGGGGTTGGCCTCCGCGGTTGTGTCAAAGGGGTATCTTGCCAAGCCGGTGTTGCGGCTGGCCACGAGCATCGAGCGTCCGTCGGGCGTGAAGAGCGCCGAAGTTTCGGTTTCGGGGCCGGGGCGCAGGATTGCGGCGAGACGGTTGCGTTGCAGGTTCCAAAGGTGAATTGCCTCGCGGGTAGAGGTGACGAGCCAGCGCGAGTCAGGCGAAAAATCAACGCCGGCGGTGATGACGGACATGTTGGTGTTGCCCGGAGGAGTGAGGGTTTGGCAGACGTCATCGCCGGTCGCGATTTCGAGTATGGAAACCGTTGCGCTGAAATCGCCCGTGGCAAGCCGGGTTCCGTCGTTTGAAAAGCGCAGGACGGGTTCATCGCCGTGGCCGGACAGGGTGACGAGCCGCGTGCCGCGTTCGGGATCCCAGAGGACAACGGTTTTGTCGACCGAGGTGGATGCGAGGATGCGTCCGTTGGGCGAGTAGGCCAGGTGGTGGACGCGGTCGCGATGGCCGCCAAGAACGCGGTCGCATTTGCCGGTGGCGGTGTTCCAAAGGTAGATGTTTGTGTCGAGGCAGGCCACGGCCAGATGCGCGCCGTCGGGATCCCACGCGAGCGAAATGACTCGTGCGGGATGTTGAAACGCATGCAGGATTTTTCCGGTGGCGATGTCGCGAATCTCGGCGTTCGATGTGCTGCGGTTGGAAACGGCAAGGCGCTTGTCGGAGGGATCGAAGGCAAGCGCGAGCGGGCCGTGGGGAAGCACGAGGCGCGCGGTTTCGCGCCCGGCGTCGCGCATGTCGTGCAGCGTGTAACCGCCTTCGGGCAGTTCGATGGCGGCGGTTTTTCCGTCATGCGAAAATGCGCAACCAAACCAAAATCGCGAGCTCATGTAGGGACGATTGCGCGGGGTGCGGTTTTCGAGTTCAAACGCGAGCCGGCGTTCGTGCGCGTCCCACACACGAATGTGACCGCTGTAGTGGCGTGACGCGGTGTGACGCCCGTCGGGGGAAAATTCAGCGAGCGAGATGATGGATTGTCCCGTGCCGGGGAATCGAGCGATCTCGGAGTTGTCGGCGGTGCTTCGGAGCGAGACTTCGCGGTTGGCAGTGCAGACGGCGTAGTATTCGAGCGAGGGTGCGAAGGCGATGGCGTAGGCTTGCGAGGGGCGCGCGTTGAGGGTGCGCTCGACGCGGATGTCTGTGAGGGCAAGGAGTGCGGCGGCTTCGTTGCGGAGCTCGTCAGTGATGCGTATGGCGGCGGCCTGCCGGAGAACGTCGAGCCCGTCGAAACGATGGCCGGCCTTCCCCGTTTGCCGCCCGAGGCGTATCTGCATGAGGAGCGAGTTGTAGAGCTGTTCCTGCGCTGCGCCCTCGGCGCGGAGGGCCCGGTCGCGTTGCGCGGCGATACTGAATGCCGAGCGCACACCTCCGACGGCGATGGCGGCGAGCAGGATGATGATGCCGGCGGCGAGCGAGGAGATGAGCGGCTGGCGGCGGCATAAGCGCCAGAGCTGCCCGGCGAGGCTGGGCGGGCTGGCCGTCACGGAGCGTCCGGCGAGGAAATTGTCGAGGTCGTCGGCGAGTTCGGCGGCGCTGCCGTAGCGGTCGGCGGGATTGTGCGCGAGGCACTTCATGCAGAGCGTGTCGAGATCGCGGGGGACGGCGGGATTGAGCGAGCGGGGCGGGGGAGGGGGACCCTTGGAGAGGTTGTCGATGACGTCGATCGGGGTCTTGCCGGTGGCGGGCGGGCGGGCGGTGAGCAGTTCGTAGAGGATGGCTCCGAGGCCGTAGATGTCGGCCGCGACGGTGATCCCGCCTGTCGCGCCGCCGACGAGTTCGGGTGCGAGGTAGTTGGGCGTGCCGATGGCGGTGGTGTGGCGCGCGGCATCGCTGTCGGCGTCCATGAATTTTGCGATGCCGAAGTCGGAGACGTAGGGTTCGCCGTTGGCGTCGAGGAGAATGTTGCCGGGCTTGAGGTCTCGGTGGATGACGCCGCGCTGGTGCGCGTAAAAGACGGCGCGCGCGATTTTGAGGACGAGCATGGCGGCGTCGCGGGGGCTGCCGCGATACGCCTTCATGTTTTTCGCGAGCGAGCCGCGCTCGGCGAGTTTCATGCTGAAGTAGGGGATGCCCTCGGACTGGCCAACCTCATACATGGGCATGATGTTCGGGTGGTCGAGGTTGGCGATGGCGCGCACCTCGACCTCGAAGCGACGGAGCATCTCCGGCGTGCGCAGGAGGAAGAGTTGGAGCATTTTGAGCGCGACGACGCGGTGCGACTCGTATTCGCGCGCGCGATACACGACGCTCATGCCGCCGTGGCCGATTTCCTCTTCCAGCACAAAATGCCCGAAATTGCCCTGGCTGCCGGTGGCGGGCCGGGCGAAGGGCGAGCTGGTGTCCTCGGTTTCGTCGATGGCCTCAAGCGCGGCGTCGAGCAGGCAGACGTGGCAAATGGGCGGCGCGCCGCCGGCGGGGGGAGGCAGCGGGTTGTGGCAGCGCGGGCAGATGTTTTCGGGGGAGGCGTTCACGTTGCGTGAAATCGGTTCACCGGAGCATTGGGATTTTTTCCGGCGGGGTTGCGTTTTATTTTTCGGGTCAGGAGACGAGCGCGGCTCGCAAGTGCCGCATTTCCTCGTCGATTTCGAGTGGCGTGCCGACGGTGCCGGCGATTTCGCGGCGCAGGTGCGCGCGGAATCGCACGCGGAGGCGGTGCAGTTGCGCCTTGAATGCCGAGGGGGTGACGCCGAGGGCGGCGCTGGCGCTGTCGTAGGACTGCTCGCTGTCGCCCGTGAGGAACGGCGCCATCGTGTCGAAGGTCGCGCGTTCGCCGGCCTCGTCGAATTCGGCGCGCAGGTTGTCGAGCGCGTGGTCGATGACGGCGAGCGCCCACTGGCGTTCGTAGATTTTTTCGGGAGTGAGTGAGGCGGAGTTTGCGGCGTAGTGGCTTTCGGCGATGTTTTCGTCGAGCGGAAGCACGGCGATGCCGCCGCCGCGTTTTTGGGCGTTGGCGCGGTCGCGCAGGCCGTTTTGGTAATGTTTCAGCCCGCCGATGAGGAAGGTGCGAAATTTTCCGCGCGTGGGGGTGGCGTTGGCGTAGGTGCGGTTGGCGAGGAGCGACTCAAAGAAGCCCTGCACGAGATCGCGCGCGTTGTGCGGCCCGAGTCCCTGGCGGCGCGCGAAGGCGTAGAGGGGAGTCCAGTAATTGTGGCAGAGTTGCGTGAGCGCGTCGCGCGCGCCGGCCTGTTGCGATTGCGCGGCGGCGTAAACGACGTTCCACTGGGTCGTGGCGAAGGCGGCACACGTGGGACTGTTTGAGAGAGGTGATTGCATGGAGTCACAAAGATTATCTTTATGTAACAACATATTTGTTACGGTAATGAGTTGTTTCATGAAAGCTATTTTCGAAAAAATATAAATGCGATGGACTGATGCCGCTGAAAGGCGCCGGGCGAGAGTTCAACCCGAAATCAGCGATTCATAAGAAAATCAACTGCGGGGACGGACGCGGATGAACGCAGCTGCAATCAAGATAAGAAAGAGTGTTTGGGTAAATTCGCCGCTCAAAAAAGTGCGCGGTGAATTTGTTGCATGTATTTGATTGTCCGCGTCTATCTGTGTTCATCCGCGGTTAAAAAAACGTTTTCAGGTTTAACGTTTGGTTTGAGAATCCTTGCGCGCGTTGTTTTTTCAGCGGAAGGGAAAATAATGGCTAGCAGTTTTGGGGGCGCGGGGGCATGGTTTTGAGTTTATTTATGAGCTTCACGCCTGCAACACTTCCAAACGGAAAACCCATAAACGAACGTCTCACGTTGTTCGTGCTGGCGGCGGTGCAGTTCACTCACATCCTCGATTTTATGATCATGCAGCCGCTCGGTTCGCGGCTGATGGTGGTGTTTTCAATCACACCGGGGCAATTCACGCGACTGGTCGCCGTTTACGGCCTCGCGGCGGCGGTCACGGGGTTTCTTGCGGGTTTTGTGCTCGACCGTGTGAATCGCAAGCACGCGTTGCTCACGCTTTACGGCGGGTTTGCGCTGTCCACGTTGTGCTGCGCGCTGGCGCCGACGTATTGGGCGCTGCTCGCGGCGCGTTGCGCGGCGGGGGCGTTTGGCGGCGTGGCCAGTTCCGTTGTCGTGGCGATGGTGGGCGACATTATTCCGCCGGAGCGACGCGGGCGCGCGATGGCCATTGTGGGCGCGGCGTTTCCGCTGGCGTCGATCATGGGCATTCCGCTCGGTCTCAAGCTCACGGGGGCGTTTGAGTGGCACGCGCCGTTTTTCATGCTCGTGGGGCTGAGCGCGATCGTGTTTGGCGTGGGCGCGAAAACCCTGCCGTCGATCCAGGCGTTTGCGCCGGCGTCGAATCCGTGGGGGCAAATGCGCGACATCGTCACGCACCCGGTTCACAGGCGCTGTTTCGTGCTGACAGTCTCGCTGGTTTTTGGCGGCGCGTCAGTTATTCCGCTCATGGCTCCCGCGATGGTGGCCAATGCCGGCATTCCCGAGGAAGACCTGTTTCTCATCTACCTGTGCGGCGGCGCGGTGACGTTCATGACGACGCCGCTCATCGGTCGCTGGACGGATCGTTATGACAAGGTGCGGCTGATTGGAATCTTTTCGGCCATCGCCATCTGCGCGGTGGTGCTTCTCACGAACCTGCCGCGCGTGTCGCTGGTGCCGGCGTTGATGGCGGCGACGTTTTTCACAACGACAATGTCGTCGCGCTTCGGTCCGACGATGGCGATGATCGCCAACGCCGTCGAGGCGCGTTACCGCGGAGGTTTCATGAGTGTGAACGCGGCGGTGCAGCAGGCGGGCGGCGGGATCGCGACGATGCTTGCGGGCCTGCTCGTTTCGAGTGATCCGGAGACGGGCCGCCTCGTCGGTTATTCGTATGTCGGCATCATGTCGGTGTTTTTCATGGGCGTCACCTACTTGCTGGCGCGACGCCTGGCCTCCGCCGCCCCGTGGGCCGCGCGACCGGGGCAGCACAAGGGCCCCGTCGTGATGGGCGCGGGCACGCTTATGAACCGCCTCGCGAGCGCCACCGAAGGGCGCTCCGCCGTAGCCAATAAAAATGCGGACGATGCAGGCGGACGGTCGTAGCGCGCCGTCGCGCCGCGGACGTTACTCGGGGTTGACGCGCCCGGGTTTCGCAAAATGCTCGGGGCATGAACATCACTCTTACCCGCAAGGAATTCAGGCGGCTGGTCGAGCTCGTTTACATGGGCGAAAATGTTGTGCTCACGGCCGGTGATGAGAACGAGTCGGGCGGGGGGCGTTACGGGGAAATTGTCCAGAAAATCTACAAACTCGCCGCGCAAAAGGATGCCTGCCCGAACTATGTGGAGGCGGATGATGAGGTGGAGGATTTTTATCATCCGTCAATGGACCTCGAGGCGGATTCGCCCGCGGCGGAAGTGCTCGAGCAATACGAGAACGCCCTTTTCTGGGACGAGCTGATTTCGCGGCTCGCCGAGCGCGACGCCGAGCGCGAGCAGTTGCGCAATCCGTCTTCGGCGCTGGAAAATCCCGATGAGGCGCTCGAGCGCCAGCTCACCCGCGAGGATCAGCTCGAGAAACGCTATCGCGCGGAATTTGTGAAAAACGATTTGGGCAATTTGTTTGTGATGTTCGGCTCGGACAGGCTTTCGTAGGGCTTTCGCGCGGGTTGTTTTTCTGCGTGGCGAGGTCTCCGGCGGAGTCGAACCCATTCACCATCGGAAAAAATCCCCCCGGCGCAACCGGAGGGAGGGGAGGCCCTATCGCAGCAGCAGATTCAGTCCGGCCAGCGCGCCAAGCGCGAGAGTCGCGGTTTCGAAAATCTTTTGGTTGATGCGGCCAAGTATCCACCGGCCCGCCACGGCTCCGACAAGCACCGCGGGGATGAGCACGGCGTTGAACTTGAGCGAATCAAGGTTGATCAGTCCGAGCGACACCATGAAGGGCACCTTGAACCAGTTCAGGATCATGAAAAACACGGCGTGGGTGCCGACAAACTCCATCTTGGGCAGGCGCATCGTCAGAAAATAAATCACGGCGAGCGGACCGGCGGCGTTGGCGATGAGCGTGGTAAATCCGGCGAGCACGCCGATCATCGGCGCGAACCAGACGGGCAGGGCGGGCTCATCGGTGATGCCCGCCGCCGTGCGCCGCGACGCCTGCCGTCGCCGCCAAATGTGCATTACCGTGAGCGCGACGATGATCGCGCCCGTGAGCAGGCGCGCCTGGGCGTCGTCGATGCGTCCCATCGCGAGCCAGCCGGCAAACACGCCGAGCGCGGCCCATGGGAAAAGTTTCCAGAAATGCGTCCAGCGCATGTGCCTCCGGTATGCGATCACGGCGATGGTGTCGCCGATGATAAGCAGCGGCAGCACGATTCCCGACGCCTGTTTGGTGCTCGGCAGCACACTCGCAAAAATCGCGACAAACAAAATGCCGAGTCCGGCGATTCCGGTCTTGGAAAAACCAACGAGGAGCGCGGCAAAAACAACCGCGATCCATTGCCAAAGGTCGAGTGTCATGGATGCAAAAAGTGAGGGAGTAAAGAGGGGGGCATCGCACGGTTGGCAAGTTCGCCCCTGAAAACCATGGCAGCCGTGGAACGCGTGCGCGAGCCTTACGCCGTTGTTTCCAGTTCGCTTCGCGCGGCGGACTCAAGCGTTTCCGCGCCGGCGCGCACAATCGCGTCCGACGGGCCTTCGACGAGGAGGCGCAGTTTGGCCTCGGTGCCGGAATAGCGGACGAGCACGCGGCCCCTGTCGCCGAGTTCGTGTTCGAGGGCGGCAATGGCGGCCGAAAGCTTGGGGAGCCGGGCGAGCGGGATTTTTTCGCGCACGCGAAGGTTGATTGTCGCTTGCGGGAATTTTTTCAATCCCTGGCGCAGCTCGGAGAGCGGTTTGCCGGTGGCGAGCATTACCTCGAGGACTTTGAGCGCGGCGAGCAGCCCGTCGCCGGTCGAGGAAATCTCGGAATAAATAATATGGCCGGACGATTCGCCGCCGAGCGTGGCGCCGTTTTCCCGCATTTTTTCCGCCACGTAACGGTCGCCGACATTGGAGCGCACGACTTTGCCGCCGGCGGCGCGGACGGCGGCGTCGACGCCGAGGTTGCTGTGCACGGTGACGACGAGCGTGCTGGCGGCGAGCTTGCCCTGCCGGAGCGCGTGGAGGGCGAGCAGCGTGAGGATTTCGTCGCCGTCCAAAACCTCTCCGAGCTCGTCGCAGAGGACGCAGCGGTCGCCGTCGCCGTCGTGCGCGATGCCAAACCGCGCGCCGGTCTCGCGCACGCGTGCGGCGAGTGGTTGCGGATGCTCGCTGCCGACGCCGGCATTGATGTTTCGGCCGTCGGGCTCGTTGCCCAGTAATGTGAGTTTTGCGCCCAGCGAGGCGAGTATGCGCGGGCTGGTGACGCAGGTCGCGCCATTGGCGGCGTCGAGGACGATGGACCATCCGTCGAGAGCGCGCGCGGGAAGGACCGACGTCATTTTGTCCAAATACGCGCGCAGTTCCCCGATGGCGGGCGGGGGTTGTGTTTGCGGGGTGCCTTGCCGCGATGCGAAACGGGCCAGGGCGTCGCGTGCGGTGGATTCGTCGCCGAGCAGTGATTCGATTTCGATTTCCTGCGCATCGGTGAGTTTGAGGCCGGAGGCGTTGAAAAATTTAATGCCGTTGTCCGTGGCGGGGTTGTGCGAGGCCGTGACCATGATGCCGAGCGAGGCACCCTCGGCGACGACGGCCATCGCAAGCGCGGGGGTGGGGATGACGTCGAGAATGACCGGTTCCATGCCCGCCGAGGCGAGTCCGGCGGCGACGGCTTTCTGCAGCGGCGGACCCGACTCGCGCGTGTCGCGCCCGATGAGCACCCTTCCAGTTTTTGCGAAGCGCGCGGCGGCGATGCCAAGGCGCGCGGCAAAGATTTCGTTGATCACCGGCCCGCCGAAGGGGCCGCGAACTCCGTCGGTGCCGAAATATTGGCGCTGGATTTGCGACATAAGCGGTGGATCAAAAGTGAAAAGTTGCTCATGCGAAAAGCATAATCTTGCGGTGCGTCCGCTTCAGGGTGCGTTTACCCGCGACTGCAAATTGATTTTTCTGCTCGTGATTTTGCGGGAATTTTGCGGCGTATTGTTCATGGCAAAAAAGAAACCCTCAAAAGACGAGGAACCGAAGAAACTCAGCAGTTACACAATCAAGCTCGACGACGCGCAGATGGAAAAACTGCGCGCCTACTGCGAGCGCCGTCTGTGGCTGCCGTTCGAGGTCGCGTATTCGCGTTTTGCCTACAAGGCCGATCACCTGAAACTCAACGTCACCGCCTACACGAGCGGCAAGGTCGTCATTGCGGGGAAGGGCACGGAGGATTTTGTGCGCGACGTGATCGAGCCGGAAATCACCGGCGCGGCCAAGCTCGGCTACGACGAGGTGCTGCACCCCGACTGGTTCGAGCCTCACGCCGGCCTCGATGAGAGCGGCAAGGGCGACTTTTTCGGCCCCGTGATCACTGCGACGGTCATTGCCGACAAGGCGGCCATCGAGTCATGGATCAAGGAGGGCGTGCGCGACTCGAAAAAAGTTGCCGACACAAAAATTGTCAAACTCGACGAACTGATCCGCAAAACGCCGGGCGTGGTCGTGGAGGTGTTTGCGTGGGAATACATGACAAAATACAACGAGCTCATGATGCGTCCCCGCGCGAACCTGAACCTGCTTCTCGCCTGGCAGCACGCGCGGGGCTTGATTGCCGCGCTTGCTAAGAAAAAAGTGCCGTGGGGTTTGCTCGACCAGTTCAGCGAGCAGCCGCTCGTGCAACGCGAATTGAAAAAGAAGGACGTGAAAGGCTTCGAACTGCGCATGCGCACGAAGGCGGAGGAAGACCCGGTCGTCGCCGCCGCGTCGATTTGCGCGCGCGCGGAATACGTGCGGCAGATGCAAAAACTTTCAAAGCGTTTCGGCGCAAAACTGCAAAAAGGCGCGGGCCCCCTTGTGAAAAAACAGGCGGCGGAAATCATCGAGCGTTTCGGCGCGCGCGCCTTGGGCGAGTTCGGCAAGCTGCACTTCCGCACAGCCTACGAGGTTGTCTCCGCCGCGGGGAAACTGAACGAACTGTCCCTGCCGGTGCCGAAGGATAAATTCGTGCGGGAATAAAATGCCGCGCCGCGACACTTCATGGCGCTTTGGGTTCGGTTGTGCTGAATCGGCAGGCGAATGCCTCCCCGTTTCCTGGCGCTTGCGCGCCGCGAGCACAATTTTTGAGAGTGTTGACCGCCGCCTGCCAAAAAAATCGCTCAAAATCCCCTGTTGACAGCGGGGATTCAGCGCCTATCTATTAACGTTCTTTTTCAAATGAGCACGACAGAACAGCCTGACGCACCACAACAACAGAGCCTCACGCCGGAGAACTTTCCCTTCACCGCGCCGCAGCTTATGAACCGCTTTGTCTCCGACACGGGCAAGATTCTCCCGCGCAAGTGGACGCACCTCACCGCCAAGCAGCAGCGCCGCATCACGAAGACCATCAAGCGCTCGCGCAACATGCTCCTCGCCCAGTAAGGCAGGCCATCGTTCCGCGCAACAACCTTTCCAAGGCCGGATGCTTCCGGCCTTTTTTGTGCCCGCTGGTGGGAAGAACAGAAGAGCTGAAAGCCTGAAGGCTGAAAATCAGAAAACCAAGGGCCGGAGTGCCGGTTTCGAGCGAAGCGACAGTCAGCCACTCTTAAACTTAAACCCTAAACTTTTCCCCGATGCCTTTCCTCAAAACCCGCATCTATCGCGGCACGCCGCGCAATCTTGCCATGCTTGCGTCGGCTCTTCAACGCGGCGAGCTCGTCGCCGTGCCCACCGAAACGGTTTACGGGCTCGCGGGCAATGCGTTCTCCACTGATGCCTGCGCCGCCATTTTTCGCGCCAAGGGCCGCCCCGCAAACGATCCCCTCATTGTTCACATCCACGACCTCGCGCAACTCGATCAACTTGCGCACCGCAATCCCGCCGTGGAAAAACTCGCCCGCGCCTTCTGGCCCGGCCCGCTCACGCTCGTCCTCCCGAAAAAGGACACCGTGCCCGACCTCGCCACCTCCGGACTGCCGAGCGTTGCCGTTCGCATGCCCGCGCATCCGCTCTTCCGCGCGCTCCTCAAAAAGTGCGGCCTGCCGCTCGTCGCCCCGAGCGCAAACCCCTTCGGTTACATCAGCCCCACCTGCGCGGCGCATGTGCGCGACGGCTTGCGTGGAAAAATTCGCCACATTCTAAACGGTGGCGATTGTGACATCGGGCTCGAATCGACAATTGTCGACCTGCGCGATCCGCGCCGCCCGAAAATCCTGCGCCCCGGAAAAATCGGCGCCGCTGAAATCACCCGCGTCCTTCGCGTGCCCGTGACCGCGGCGGCAAAAAAACGCCCCGCCAAAACCGCCCGCGCCGAACTCGCCCCGGGAATGTTGAGCAAACACTACAGCCCGAAAACCCCTGTTGTGCTGCACGCCCGCATCACGCCCGCGCTTATCGCTCGCATTCCCAAGAACGAAGCCGTTCTCCCGCTCTTCGCCTCCAAAAAACTCCGGGGCGAAAACATCTTTCCGCTCTCGGAGAAACAAGACCTAGGCGAAGCCGCGCACAACCTCTTCGCCGCCCTACGAGCTCTCGACGGTCCTGAAAAAACTTGGAAAAAAATTCACGCCGAGCTCGCCCCTGCCAGCCCCGCGTCAAAAGACCGCGCCCTCGCCGCCGCCCTCAACGACCGCCTGACCCGCGCGGCGGCTTAGGGGTGACCGGAGTCTTTGGAAGAATGTCCGAATCCACGGCATCTACTGCGTCCATCACCTTTTTTGTCCACCGCTCATCATGCGGGCTGACGACAATCACGCGAAAGCCGTGATCCCGTCCCTCCATCAAAACGCCTTCGGAATCATCAATGTGCAAATCTATGCCAAATGCAGGCGGGAACTTTGATGGCATGCGAATAAACCGGTGTTTGCTCAAATTGCGCCGATGTCGTTCGTCGTTGATCACTCCATCAATTCGAATGCCATACAAAAACATCCACAAGCGAATGCCAAATGGTGTGCGACCTGATGAAGTATAAATCCAAATGCTACATCCGCGACGGCGCAGCCCGGCCATCAGTGAACAAGTGCCTCGGCGAAGAGGCTCGCCAAACCAACGGTGAACGAAGACTGGAAAGCGTCGGGGTTCCGTCGGCGTGTTCGGGGCGTGGATGACCAAAGTGTCATCAATATCGAAAGAAATACGCATCAGGTATCCGAGTTAAACGGGTTCTTGATCCAATATTCCTCCAAGACCTGGCAGGCGGCAGCCGCAAACCCCGATTCGCTGTCAAACGCCAGAAACTCCAACACGCTGACCACAGTCCGCCGTTGCTGGTCGTTGAGCGTGTTGAAACGCGCTGGAATCCTGTCTGGTGGCCGAAGATTGCCGAGACAGGCATGAATTACGAGCGATTCGCCGCAGGACATGTGTCGAATTGAATATGCAAGGAAAGCAGGCAAATAGAAGCGCCAAGAATCGGTGTCGAGATGCGTGAATCCCCAATGGTAGGCCTCCAGATCGCCATCAGGAATATTACGCCAGTCAGCTGGCACGATATCCGGGGGAGGTGTGTTATATGAGTCAATCTCGTCGCCCTGTCGCAAGGAAAGTGTTGCATGTGTTGCACATGCAGGAAACGCATCTGAAATTGAGGCAAGAAGCCTTGTCTGCTTGGAACGCATGATGCTTAATATTCAGGTTTTTGGGAAAACAGTCTGCCAAGTTTCAAAATGAAGAATTTTTTCGTTTCGAGATCGTGCGCTACTCTGCCTCTGCGGTTTGAAATTGTGTCGTTCTTAAGCACCTCGGAGTTTGTGTCCCAATGTTTTTATTTTGAAAGATAGAGATGGGCGCTTGTGAAAGGAAGCATCCCAGCCGTCACGAAAAAGAGCAAAATTCCGGCGCCAATAAACAGCGTGGCGGATGTATGGAGTTGAATCCAATCGCCTCTCTTTTCCGGATTTCTCTTTAGAGCCGAAATGAGCAGGACGCTAACGATGATCCAGACCAACGGCAGCGTATAAATCAGCCAATATCCCTTGAGTGCCAGATGGCTTATCTGCGGAAGCAAATCCATGGGACGTGAATCATCCGGATAATGTAGGTAATTATTCCGAAGACGCTTCTGGGATGCGGAAGCCCCAAGGCTCATAATGCCAAGGATCGCTGTGTTGAGAATTATAGTGACGCGCCACATCTCATATTTTTTGAAATTAATGAAATATTATATATAAATATAAAAGAGGCAGGGTAAAACTTAAAACCGAAAGTATGAGGGGTTTTTCCCATCTCAAAAATGCTATAAATCCGAAAAATGCGGCGATGGAATATCCATAAATACGGATGACAACATGAAATATCCCCAGTCCCATTAAAGTAAACCCTTGGGATTTATTTATTTCGTAGGAAAAAAATAACGATAATCCAAAAACGGCCAGTGAGAACAGGGCTGAAATTGTTAAAAAAATGGGCCTCCTTATGGGGTCCTCCATATCGCATATTTCATCTTTGTCCAAAGGTGTTGTCTTTTTAGTCATTAATATTCGATTTATTCCACCAGCACCGGTGCGGGGCAGTTCAGCGCGGCGGCGATGGCACGGAGGAGGTTTTGCTCTTCCACCTCGATTTTTCCGTCGTCGGAGATGGTTCGCACGAGCGCGTTGATCACGGTGCGTTTTACGGCGGGCGTGCAGATGTCGAGGCGGTCGAGCGCGCGGGTCAGGGTTTTGGCGCTCATGCCGGTTGCGCTTGCCATTGAGAGCGCGATGTCCGGTTGCGTTTCGCGGATGGCGGACGCGCCCGTTTCAAATGCGTGTTGTTGCGAGGCTTCCGCCGAGCTTCCGGCGCGCGCCGCCGCGCTCAATATGAGCGCGATTTCGTCCGCGACGGCCGCGCACGCTTTGATGAGCACGCCGGGGTTTCCGGGCGGGCGCAGATTGCGGTGGATTACCTTGCGCAGGGCGTATTCGTGCAGGCTCACCTCGCCGTCGGCTTCGATGAAGGCGTCCACCGCGTCGATCGTGGCGTTGATCAGGCGCGCGTCCACGTGCCGGATCGCCGAGAGCGCAAGGTCGCCGAGTGCGATGCGCGTCCACGAGGGAACGGTTTCGATGCGCGCCACCAGGTCAATGAATGCCACGCGTTCCGTCGTGCTCAGCGCGCGCGCGACCGCGGCGTCCTGCTTGGCGGCTGCCTCGGCGTTGGTCTTGTCATACAACGTCGCCAGTAGCACTGCGCGCGCGCGTTCGGGATCGCGCGCGGCCTCGCGGAAATCCTCCGGGATTGCCGCCAGTATTTCCGCGCCTTTCTGCGCGTCGGGAGCCTCGGCGGAGGCGATTGCCGCCAGAAACGCCGCCGCGCCGACTGCCGCGGGCAATGGCGGGGGCGTGCCGGGAACGCGCGGCGGGTGCGATGCGTTTGCGCTGGCGCGGGTTTGCGCCGCCTCGGTTGCGATTGATGTTTTTTTTGCCGCTTTGAAGTTTCCGTCGAACGAGGGATCAATGGCCTTGATGCGCGCGTCGAGCGGCGGATGCGTGGCGAAGGCGCCGCCGAACGATGAGCGCAGCGCGCTCGCAAAATACATGTGGCTGGTCTCAGTGGCGTGCGGACTTTCGATGCGCGAGCCCGATGTCGCGGCGCCGATTTTTTTCAGGGCTCCCGCGATGCCGTCCGGATTGCGTGTAAACTGGACGGCGGACGCGTCGGCCAGGAATTCCCGCTGGCGCGAAACCGCCGCCTGAATCAGCCGCCCGAAAATCACGCCGATGTAACCGATGATGATGAGCGCGAGGCCGAGCAACGCCATCACGACCACGCCGCCGCTTTTGTTTTTTGACGAGCGTCCCCCCGACGAGAAACCGATTCGCACAATGACGCGCCCGATGATCGTCAGGAGCAGGATGCCGAAGAGCAATCCGATCAGGCGGATGTTGAGCCTCATGTCGCCGTTGAGGATGTGGCTGAACTCGTGCGCGACCACTCCCTGCAATTCGTCGCGAGAGAGCGAGTCGAGCGCGCCTTGCGTGACGGCCACCGCGGCGTCGTCCGGCGAGTAGCCGGCGGCAAACGCGTTGATGCCCTCCTCCGGCAGCACGTAAACTTCCGGCATGCGCACGCCGGCGGCGATGGACATTTCCTCGACGATGTTGACGAGCCGGCGGCGTTGCGGATCGCTTGTGTTTGGCGAGACAAGCTGCCCGCCCAGCGAGCGCGCGACGACGCCCCCGCCCGAGCGCAGCGACAGCGTTTTAAAAAGGCTGCCGAGCCCGATCACGGCGATGGTGATGCCCGCGGTGCCAATAAATACTTCCGGCTGCCAGATTGGAAAATACAAATCGGGATTGTTGCTCTCCGAGATGAGCAGGCGCATGCCGAATACTATGGCGAAATAAATCGTGGCGATGATCGCGATTACCGCCGCGATGTAGAAAAACACGAGTCGCGCCGATTTTTTGCGCGCGTTATCCTGAGCCTGAAAGAAGTCCATGGTGATGAAAGCGAGCATGGATAGGTTTGCGCGGGCAATCCAAGAATTGTTGGGGCGAAAATTTCATGGGTTGCGCGCGTTGCTTGCGAGACCCCTGCGCAACGAGAGTTTCGCCCGCCCGCGCACGCGTCGCAACCCGCGGACTAGGTTGCGCGGCGCCCTTGGCGCCGTGCTCGTATTCAATCATCCTGCCCGCAGCGCGATCAACCGTTGTGCGACGGTCACGGCGTTGGTGAAACTTCTCGGGTTTGCCTCGCCTTTGCCCGCGATGCCGAAGGCGGTGCCATGGTCGGGGCTGGTGCGCACGTGCGGCAGGCCGAGGGTGACGTTCACCGCCTCGTCGAAGTCGATTGTTTTCAACGGGGCGAGCCCCTGGTCGTGGTAGAGGGCGACGAGCACGTCGAATTCGCCGCGCAATGCGCGTCCGAAAATCGTGTCGCTCGGTTCGCAGCGCGAGAGTTTTGGGAAATCGCCGTCGCGCAGTGTGTCGAGCAACGGGTCGATTGTGTCGCGTTCCTCGGCGCCGAGCATGCCGCCTTCGCCCGCGTGCGGGTTGAGGCCGCACACGCCGATGCGCGGCGCGGCGATGCCGTCGGCGCGCGCGAGTTCGTCCGCGGCGCGCACGGCGCGCGAGATTTCCCCCGGCGTCAAATGTTCCGGCACTTCGCGCAGCGGGATGTGCCATGTCAGCAACACAACGCGCAGCCGGCCTCCGCAAAACGCCATCGTCGGAACACCGCCCCAGCGCGCCGCGAAAAACTCCGTCTGCCCGGGAAACGGGTAGCCCGCTTTTTGCAGCCAGCTTTTGCTGACGGGGCCGGTGACGACGCCTGAGAACTCGCCATTTCGCACACCCTCGGCGGCGCGCTCCATGGCGGCGAGCGCGATGCGCGCGCCTTCCACGGATGGGCGGCCCGGCGTCATTTCGAATTGTCCGGAGTCCGCGCTCACGAGCGTCGCATCCTTCGCGGCGGGTGTGTGCGAGGGCAGGGCGCGCAGCCATTGCGCGGGGCCGATCACGGCGACATCGCGCGCCCGCGCTGGATGCGCGGCAAGCCACGCCGCTATGATTTCCGGGCCGACGCCCGCCGGGTCTCCGCATGTGAAGGCAAGTTTCGCGCTCATTGTTGTTGGCGGATTTTTGCACGCCCTCCGTCGCCGCCGCAAAAGGAAAAGCGCGGGGCGTGCCGAAATTTCCCGATGCGTGTGACATCCGGGCGGACAACTTTTCACAGGTGTCCCAGCGCTCGAAAATCAAGTCTTTGAAAGTGCGCGTGTTGCGCGTTTCGCACATTCGGCACCGTTTCAGCTTAACAAGGAGGCATCACGGCCACGGGGCCATTCATCACATGAACAACTTTTCACCAACAACCAAAAACAGAAAGGCAACAACCATGAAAATGACACGTTACGCATATCCTTACACACTCCGCCCGGCCTCCGCGTTCGGCACCGAACTGGCGCGCAGGATGGCGGGTGATTTCGATACACAATTCGAGGATTTGTTCGGCTTGTTCTGGGGTGGCAAGGGCAACTCCTGCAACGGCGAATTCTTCCCTCTCGATATCTACGAGGACAAGGACAACAGCTATGTCCGCGCCGAGCTTCCCGGCATCGCCCGCGGCGACATCACGGTCGAGGTGGTCGATGGCTCGCTGGAGATTTCCGCGGCGCGCAAGACCGGCGACGGCGACAATTCGCAAACCGTCACGCTCAAGCGCAGCGTCCTTCTCCCCGAGAACACGCAGGCCGACAAAATCAGCGCCGCGAGCGAGAACGGCATCCTCACGATCACGCTTCCAAAACAGGAGCAGGCGAAACCGCGCAAGCTGACAATCTCCGTCAACTGACCGCGAATGAACATTAACCCGCATTTCAAACAGAAAGGAAAACACATCATGTCACTCATCAAATCCATATTCCCGGCTGCAAATCGCGCCGAGTCCGCGAACCACAACACGACCGCCGTAGTGCGGCCCCGCTACGACATTGTCGCCAACGACACATCGTGGACGCTGAAAGCGTTCCTGCCGGGCGTCGCCAAGAAGGACCTCTCCATCACCGATGAAAACGGGGTGTTGGGCATTCGCGGCGAGCGCGCGTGGAAAAGCCCGAAGGAGTGGACCACGCTCCATCGCGAAACCGGCGACGAGGCGTTTGCGCTTTCGTTCCAGCACGAGGGCCGGATCGACGTGGAAAAAATCCATGCCGAGTTTGCCGACGGCGTGCTGACCGTCACGCTTCCGAAGGCCGAGGCTCTCAAGCCGCGCAAAATCGAAATCAATTAACCGGCCATGCCGGTTTGGTTAGGAAACGATACGATCATGACAAAGGTCCCGCCTCGCGAGTGGTGGGGCCTTTCTTTTCGACAGAGAGGCGCTTTGAATAACGCCCTTCTGGATCGAAAATAATCTGCATTTTACACGACGACGGGCTTGCAGGGCATTTGTGAAAACGGCCAGTGTATGTCCGATACTGCAATTTTATGACAGATGCGCAAACATCCCGGGCTTACTGGCTGCGGGCGATCTCGGGAGTGAGACGCCGCGTAAATGCCGTTGCGTGGATGGAATGGTTTGCGCCGGGCGTGTTCGCGTGCGGAACGCTGGCGGGGCTTTTGTTTTACGCCATGCGCAGGGTGCGGGTGGACGCGACCGGCTGGATCTGGCTTGCGCTGGCGGTTGCGTTTGCGATTGCCGCGGTCGCGGCGTGGCGCATCGCGCGCGGCGCTTTTTTTTCGCGGGACGACGCGCGCGCGTTTTTGGAATACCAGTTGCGCATCAACTCGGGTCTTAGCGCGGCGGAGGCGGGAATGGCAAAATGGCCGCGGGCCTCCGCGTTTTCCTTGCGGGTATTGCGCTGGAAGCCGCGGATTGTTCTGGGCTGGCTCGCCGCCGCGGTGGTGATGTTCGCCGCGGGTTTTTGGCTGCCGGTGCCCGCGCAAAACATACGCGTGGTTCCCGTGGAAAAACCGCCCGCGCTCGCGCAAACCGAGGAATGGTTGAAGGATCTCGCGCAGATCAACGCCGTCGATCCGCAATCGCTCGAAAACATGGAGTCGCAGGCGCGCGAGCTCGCCTCAAAGCCGGCGGAGACGCAATATTCGCACTCGTCGCTCGAGGCGGCGGACGCGTTGCGCGAGCAGGCGGCGCAGGCCATGCAATCGCTTTCGCGCGAATTCGAATCCGCGGAATCGACACTTTCGTCGCTGGCATCCGCCCAGAATTCACTTTCCGAAACCGGCGAGTCGCTCTCCGAGGAACAACTGAAAAACGCCGCCGGGCAACTCGACAAGGCGTTGCACGGTTTGAGCGAGGGCAATCTTACCGCGAGCCAGGAATTGCGCGAGGCGTTGCAAAAACTCGACGCGTCGGCATTGCGCGAACTCACCGCGGAGGAGGCCGCCAGGCTCGCGCAACAACTGGGCGAGGCCGGGCGCGCCGTCCGTCTCGTCATGGGCAACGAAAACGACGACGACTCGGAGAGCATGGCCGCGTTGCTCGCTGCGCTCGACGGCCCCGGCGGCACCCCGATGCGCATGCGCGGCACCGGCGATGTTTCGCGCGGCCGCGGCGACGCGCCGCTGGAGTTTGACCAGCGTGAAAGCGACGCGGGCGGCGGCAATCTGCAAACAGTGCGCAACGACGACTATTCGCGCGCGGCGCTTGGCGACAAACTCGGCGTGCAAGTCGGCGAGCACACCGTCGATCCCAATGCGGCCCAGGGCCCCGTCAGCGCGGGCGCGATGGCGGGCTCGGCGCGGGGCGGCGAGGCCGTTTGGGTCAACAAGCTCACGCCCGCGGAGCGCGAGGCGCTCAAGGAATTCTACAAATGACACCCTCAACACCCACACTTCTCAACGATGCCGAGCTCGCCTCGGCCTCGGCGTCGATCAACCGCCTGGTCACCGCGCTTGACGGCGTGCTCTACGGCCAGCACGAGCTGATCGAGCTCGTTGTCGCGGGCGTGCTCGCGCGCGGGCACATCCTGCTTGAGGGCCTGCCGGGCCTTGGCAAGACGGAGCTCGTCAAGGGGCTTGCGCGCACGCTCGGCCTCGACGCGCGCCGCGTGCAATTCACGCCCGACTTGCTTCCGGGCGACATCACGGGAAACCCCATTTTGCAGGAGGTGGACGGCAGGCGCGCGTTTGTTTTCCAGCGCGGCCCGATTTTTGCGAACATCCTGCTCGCCGACGAAATCAACCGCGCGTCGCCCAAGACGCAATCGGCGCTCCTCGAGGCGATGCAGGAGCGGCGCGTGAGCGCGGGCGGCGAAACGCACGCGCTGCCCGATCCGTTTTTCGTGCTGGCGACGCAAAACCCGATCGAGCTCGAGGGCACCTACCCGCTGCCGGAGGCGCAGCTCGACCGTTTCCTTTTTAAGATCGAGGTGCGGCGCAACTCAGCCGAGGTGCTGCAGCGCATCGTGCTCAATCGCGAGATCGGCGTGGAACCGCGCGTGGAGCCGGTGCTGGCGCGCGAGGAGTTCACCGCGCTGCTCGGCATGGCGCGGCGTATCCACATGCCGGATACAGTTGCGAATTACATCGCGCGGCTGGTGACTGCCACGCATCCGGGCGAGTCGGCGGCGTCGGCGGGCGTGCGTTATGGCGCGAGTCCGCGCGCGGCGCTTGCGCTGGCGTCGGCGGCAAAGGCGCTCGGTTTGCGGCACGGGCGGGGGCATGCGAGTTTTGAGGATGTGCAGGCGGTGGCGCGTCCCGTGCTCGTGCACCGCGTCCTGCTGGAGCACTCGGCGCGGCTCGACGGCGCGACGCCGGCGGGCGTGATCGAAAAACTGCTCGCGGAAATACCCGCGCAGGCAAAACCGCTTCCCACTTCACTCGCCTCGGCAAAGATCAAATGAGGCGCGAACGCAATTTCAGTTTCCGCCACGGAAAGGCCGCGCTCGCCTGCCTTTTCCTCGCGCTGTTTGCGGCGGCGTCCTTGCGCGCCGATCCCGTCACGGAGCAGGTGCCGCTGGATCCGGCCCGGAAGGCGGCGTTGAGCGTGTTTTTGCCGGTCAATGAGTGGGACGGCTTCGGCTTTTTGCCGGTCATGGTGCATGCCGAGAACAAGTCGGACGCGGAATACACGTGGCGGTTTGGCTTCACCCATGGAATATCGCGCGGGCGGGATCGCGCGCTTTCATTTCAGTCGGAATTCACCGTGACGGCTCCGGCGCACACCTCGCGCTCGACGGTGTTATGGGTGCCGGGAGGGCGCGCCACGGCGGATGGAATTTGCGTTTCACTTCACATGGCCGTGCAGGGGCCGGGAGTGCAGGGGCTTCGCTGGGGCACCTCACTTATGAGCGGCTGGCGGGGGAAGGGCGTGTGCTATGCCGTCTCGCCGCAACTGGAGCGCAATTATCGCGTGAAGCACGACGACATGAAAAACACCAACACGATCGTGCCATGCACAACCACGATACGCGCGGAGGAATGGCCGGCGGACTGGCGCGTGTGGTCGCCGTTCACCGTCGTGGTGATGACCGAGGGCGAATTCAACTCGCTCGACATGGCGAGGCAGGCGGCATTGCGCGACTGGGTTTCTCTTGGGGGGCGTTTGTTTTTAAAGCCGCAGGGGAGTGTGCTGGCGCTCTGGAGCTCGACCGCGGAGAAAATCCGTCATGGCATGGGCGTCATCACAATGTCCGAGTTGCCGACGAGCATGTATGTGATGGATGACAGCCAGCGGCCCCTTTCGCGCGGGCAGCGGGTGCAGCCGTGGAAATCGCTCATAAAGCTGCTTGATCTGGAGGACGCGGAGTTGATGCGGTTGTCCTCGGTCGTGTGGTGGATGATGATCTTTTTGCTGCTCTTCGGAGTGACTGTCGGCCCGGTGAATTTGTTTTTGCTGGCGCCCGAGGGAAAGCGGCACCGGTTGTTTTTCACAGTGCCGGTGATTTCGATCGGCGCGTCGCTGCTGTTGGTGGGCGTGATTGTGTTTAGCGACGGTTTCGGAGGGCAGGGCATGCGGCGTTCGCTGGTCGTGCTGATGCCCGGTGAAAACAAGGCCGTGGTCGCGCAGCAGCAGGTGTCGCGCACGGGCGTGTTGATCGGGAAAAAATTCTCACTGGCGGACGACACGGTGATGGGAAAGGTCGGGATCGATTCCGATGGCGACATCCCAGGGAAAAGCGCGGCGCGCGACACTGGCGCCGCCTCGGGCGACTGGTTCACTAGCCGCGCGGTGGAGAGCCATGTGTTGATGCGCGTGACGCCGACGCGCGAGCGCGTGGAGCTAGTCGCCGGCGGCAAGTCGGGCGTGGCACCCATCGTGCAATCGAGCATGTCGGGCGTGTTGCGTGACTTTCTTTACATGGATGAATTCGGGCGCGTATGGAGGGCGGCCGAGGTGTCCCCTGGGCGCCGCGTGGCGCTTTCGCCCCATGGCAAGCACGAAGGCGCGCTCGAAGTCTTGCGCTCACTGGCGAGGAAGGACGGGCGCGGTTGTTTTCACGCCACGATGGACGGCGGCGAGCTCGGACTGGTTTCCACGCTCGGCGCAATCGATTGGGAGGACGACCGGACGACCGTGATCGGTTACATGGAAGGAGGGGCTCGCAATGAGTGATCCGATTGTGAAAGTGCGCGGGCTTGAGCGGGCGTTCGGCAGGGTGCGCGCCGTGGACGGCATTTCGTTCGACCTGGCGCGCGGGCAGGTCGTGGGGCTGATCGGCGCGAACGGCGCGGGCAAGACGACGGCAATGCGCATCATGGCCACGCTCGACATGCCTGACTCGGGGGCGGTGACGATCGGCGGTGTTGACATCGTTGATTATCCGACGCGCGTGCGCCGGCACATCGGCTGGATGCCCGACCACTTCACGCCCTACTCGGACACGACGGTGGGCGACTATCTCGATTTCTTCGGACGCGCGCACGGCTTTGCCGGCGCGGAACTGGCGCGGCGTGTTGATGAGGTGCGCGATTTCACGGACCTTGTTTCGCTGAATGACAGGCCGACGACGGGGCTTTCAAAAGGGCAGTCGCAGCGTCTCTGCCTCGCGCGCACGCTGCTCAACAACCCGGAGTTTCTCATCCTCGACGAACCCGCCGCCGGACTCGACCCGAAGGCGCGCCTGGAGTTCAAGAACCTCGTGCGCGTGCTGCGCGAACGGGGCAAGACGCTGCTCATCAGCTCGCACATTTTGTCGGAGCTTGGCGAGATGTGCGACTCGCTCATCTTCATGGATGCGGGACGGCTCGTGCACCACGGCGACACGGACAGCCTGCAACGGCGCGACGCGCGCACGGGCATTGTGTTCGAAATCGAAATCCACGGGCCGGTGGCGGCGCTGCTCGACTGGCTCGCGGTGCGCCCGGGGTGGCGCGTGGTTGAGCAATTGCGCGACGGCGCGCGCGCCGAGTTCGCAAGCGGCGAGCCCGGGGCCGTCGCGGCGGAGTTGCGCAGGATGTCGGCGGAGTTGCAAATCGTGGAATTCCGGCGGCAGGAGCGCAGGCTTGAGGAGGCGTTCGTGGAAATGTTGCGAGCCGGCAACGGGGCCCCGCCGCCGCTGCCCGTCGCGGGAAACGGAGGTGATGCGCAATGAGCGAGACCGCAAACCAGGCCGGACAAACGGCTAAAACAAAACCGAAATTCGACTTTCCGACATGGCTGCCGCCGATGCTCGTGAAGGAGCTTCGCCAGGGACTGCGCACGCGCGCCTTCGTGCTCAGCCTGATCGGGCTGCACACGGCGCTGGTGCTCGCCTTCGGATGGGCGCTTGTCATGCAGATCTTCGACAAGAGCGCGGGGCTGAACATGGCAAACAACTTCTTCTGGATGCTGACGTTTGTGATGCTCGTGTTCGCGATGCCGTTGCGCGCGCTGGGCGGATTGCGCTCGGAAATCGACGCGCGAAACATAGACCTGCTCATGCTCACGCAGCTGACCTCGTGGCGCATCGTGTTTGGCAAATGGACGTCGCTTGTCACGCAGACGGCGCTGCTGCTGGTCACGCTGCTGCCATACGGCGTGATTCGCTACTTTTTCGGGAGCGTGGATTTGATCCAGGACATGGTCACGTTTGCGTGGCTTTTCGCCTTCAGCAGCATGGCGACGGCGCTGTTGTTGTGGGTGTCGGGGCTGCATCGATTCCTGCGAGTGCTGTTGGTCGTGGTCGTGCTGATACTTTTCAACGGCATGCTCGGATCGTCGTTTTACGGAATGTTGCGCTACGGTTTCGGCGGCAGCCGGGGAATGTTTTCGGGCCTCCAGTCGGGACCCATCGCCATCCAGCTGTGCCTGCTTTTCGACATGGCGATATTCCTCGTGTTTTGCCTTGTGCAGGCGGTTCGGCGAATCGCTCCGCCCTCGGAAAACCACTCGATGGCCACGCGCCTGATTTCGCTGGCGGCGCTTTTGCCGTTGCCGCTGCTCATGCTCATGCGCCATGCGAGCCGCGGTGTGCGCGACGCGATGGAGATGCAGTCGGTGCTGGCGCTGGTTGTGTTCATGCTGGTGTGCGTGCTGGAGCTGGCGTCGACGGAGCTGCCGATGGCCGTTCAAGTGCGGCAGCTTTATGGCAAGGGCGGAGCGGTGCGCCGGTTCTTCACCAGAATATTCCTGCCGGGCTGGTCGAGCGCGGCGCAATTCACGTTTGTCGGATTGTGCCTGTTTGGCGCGCTGGTGCTCGCAGGCGCGTTTCCCGACGAGTTGCCGCATGCGCGGTTTTTGCGCGTGCTCGCGCTTGTGTGGGTGGCGGTGGTGACACCCGCTGCGCTGATCTCCCTGTTCCTGCGCCGCGTGAGAGTGTTTCCGTTGATCATCTACGGGCTGCTCCAAAGTGGAATCGGGCTTCTGTGCATTTTCGCCGCGTTCGTCATTCACGAAACACAGGCGTCGGGAAACATAAGCCGCACGATCGACAACCTGTTTCGCGTGATGCCGGTGACCGGTTTTTGGTTCGAGCTCGGCTATATGACGCGACGCCATGGCGACTGGAGCACGATGGTCACGGGACTGCAGTTTCTCGTTTTTGTGGCGGCGGTGGGTTTTGCGTGGTGGTGCAGCAGGCCGTTTTTCGCGGCGGTGCGCTCGGGGGTGCGGAGCATCAAGCCCGAGCCGGAAACAAATGACGACAAATGAGCAACGCGCCCGCACCCACCCTGAACGCGCAAACGACCGCCTCGCCGCATCGCGAGGGGATCGAGGCGGCGCGGCGCTACCGGCTGCCTTTCGGGCGGCAAAGCTGGCGCGGTTATCAGGGCGCGTGGCAGGGCGCGGGCACGGGAAGCTCGATTGATTTTCAGGATCACCGCGCGTATGCGCCGGGCGACGATCCTCGCTACATTCACTGGGCGGCGTATGCGCGCACCGGGCAGTTGACGATGAAACTTTATCGCGCGGAGGTGTCGCCGATGGTGGATGTCGTCGTGGATGTGTCGGAGTCGATGACGTTTGACGCGGCGAAGGCGGCGCGCATGGAGGCGCTGGTGGCGTTTGGCGTGGCGAGCGCCGACGCTGCGGGCGCGCCGGTGCGCGTGTTTGCCTCGCGCGGGCGCGAAACGCGCTCCGTGCCCGTGGAAAGTGTGCGCGCGGGCGACTGGCGCGGGAGGCTGGCATTCGGCGCGCCCGGCGAGCGCGCCCTGCCTTCTGTGCCGTCGCATTTGCCGTGGCGCGCGGGCGCGTTGAAGGTGCTGGTGTGCGATTTGCTTTTTCCGGGTGATCCGTCGCCGCTGTTGTCCGCGATGTCGGCGGGCGGCGGCTCGGCGGTTGTGTTTGCGCCGGCGCTCGCGACGGAGGCGGAGCCGCCGCTGCGCGGCAATGTGGAGCTGGTCGATTGCGAGAACGGGGAAAAGCGCCACCAGCGCATCGACGACGATCTGGCGGCGCGTTATCGCGTGGCCTACGAGCGGCATTTTGAATTGTGGGACGAGGCGGCGCGGCGTTGCGGCGCGACGCTCGTGCGCGTGCCCTGCGAGGGCGCGCTCGTGAATGTGCTTGGCGGCGAGGCGCTCGTCCGGGGCGCGGTGGAGGTGGCAAGATGATTCCGACCCTTTCCAACCTTGCCGGGCTTTGGGCGCTGCTGGGGATTCCGGTGGTGGTGGCGATTCATTTTTTGCAACAGCGCTCGCGCACGGTTCGCACAAGCACGCTGTTTTTGATGGAGGCGCTCGCTCCCGAAAGCCGCGAGGGCCGGCAGTGGGAGCGGTTGCGTTTCTCGCGGGCGTTTTGGCTGCAAATCGCGGCGGTGCTGCTCGCGACGTGGGTGCTCGCGCAGCCGCGATGGACGCGCAACGAGTCGGCGCAAGTGGTCGTGGCCGTGCTCGACGATTCGGTGTCGATGCGCGTGTTTCGCGACGGGACGGCGCGCGCCGTTGAGAAGGCGTTTTCGCAAAACGAGGGGCGCGCGGCGCACACCGAGTGGGTCGTGATGACGAGCAATCCCCGGCATCCGGCGCTTTATCGCGGGGCGGACAAGCGCGCGGCGCTGGCCGCGGTGTCGGCCTGGACTCCGTCGAGCGGAACACACGAGACGGAAAGCGCGCTGCGGCTTGGTCGCGCGTTGGCGGGAGCTTCGGGCGCGACATGGTTTTTCACGGACAGGCGCGGGCGCGCCCCGGCGGACCAGCCGACGGCGGGCGTTGGGCGGCGGATAAACAACGTGGGATTTGCGGGGGCGCGTGTCGGGCGCAACGAATGGCGCGCGCTGGTGCGGAATTATTCCAGCGAGGCGTTGAGCCGCGAGTGGTGGGTTGAGAGCGGCGGGCAAAAAAGCGCGCCTCAACGAATCGAGATCGAGCCCGGCGGATTGATCGAGCTGTCCGCAAAGTTTCCCGAAGGCGCGGAGTCGTGCGAGCTCGTGCTGGCGGGCGACGAGTTCACCTTGGACGACCGGTTGCCCATGGTTCGGCCCGTTCCGAAACGACTTTCGGCGAGCATGGAAATGAACGGCGAAGGCGCGCGCGTGTTTTTCCGCAAACTGGCGGAGAGCGTGGAGGGCGTGGAGTTCGTGCCGCGCGACTCGGGCGCGCTGAGGCTGGCGGATTTGCAGGACGGGAGCGTGCCGCCGAAGGGCGCGGCGATTTTTGTGGCGCGCGCGCCGGCGGGCGATGATGCGCGGCGCACGGTGCGGACCGCGCCCGCGGTGGCGGAGCGCCATGCGCTGACGGCGGGGTTGAACTGGCAGGGCCTGGTGGGGACGGGCGCGGCGGGATTGCGGCGCGCTGAGGGCGCGGAGGTGTTGCTGTGGCAGGGCGGCGAGGCGCTGGCGTGGGTGGCGGACAGGCAGTTGTTTTTGAATTTCGACTGGGAAACAAGCAACGCGGCGCGCCTGCCGTCGATGGTGCTGCTCGCGCGGCGTTTCATCGAGGAGACGCAAGCGTATCAGGATGCTGGATACACGGCGAACTTTGACGCGGGCTCGCGAATCCGCACCGGCGGAGGCGGTCTCGCGGGCGCGCTGACAATCGAGACGGGCGGCGGGACGCGCGAGCTGACGGTTGCGGAGGCGGGCGTGTTGCGCGCGCCGGACGAGCCGGGATTTTTCACGATCAGGCGCGGCGACAAAATTTTGGTGCGCGGCTCGGCGCAGTTTGCCGACGCGCGCCAGGGGGATTTTCGCGAGTGCGAAAGTTTTGTGTCGGGCGCGCGTGATGCGAGGGCGGAGCGCGAAGTGTGGATGCTCAATTCGCGCGGCGATCCGCTGGCGAATGCGTGGCTGCTGCTCATGGGCGGGCTGCTGATGTGGAGCTGGTGGCCGCGCGCGGGCGCGCTCCGCGAAACACGCGTCAATGAAGGGAGGACCGCATGAGTTTTCACGCGCCGGAATGGTTTTTTCTTGTGCCGCTGCTGATTGTGATCGGCTGGCGGTTTCGCGCGTTGCGACTGTTTGAGCCGGCGAGGGCGGCGGCGCTGCTGGCGTGCGTGCTGGCGCTGGCCAATCCACAGGCGCGCATGGGCGGAAGCGGGTTGGATTTGTGGGTGCTGGCGGACAGGTCGGACTCGGCGGCGGCGGTGACGGCGGCGCAGGCGCCGGAGGTGGAATCAATTTTGAGGAGATCAAAACGCGCCGATGACCGGGTGTTTTTTGTGGATTACGCCGTCGACGCGGTGAGACGCGACCAGGGCGACCCGGTGTTTCGCGGGGGCACGCATTTGACGCGCACGGGCGCGGCGCTGGATTTTGCCCTGGCGCAAATCGAGACGGCGGGGCAACGCCGCGCGTCGAGATTGCTGCTTCTGGGCGACGGGTTTTCGACCGAGCCGCTTGGCGACGCGGCGGAGCGCATGTTGCGCAGCGGCGTGCCTCTTGATTACAGGCTGGCTGGAGCAGGGTTGGAGCAGGATTTTCGCGTGGAGCGCGTGTCGGTTCCGAACCGGGTGCTTCCGGGCGAGGCGTTTCTGGTGGAGTTTTTTATTGTCGGCTCGGGGCCGGGCGCGGACGGCGCGGCGCGCGTGCCTTGGGAGGTTTTTCGGGGCGGCCGCGTGGCGGCAAGCGGCGAGGCGGTGTTGCGCAACGGCGCGGCGCATGTGCAGTTGAGCGACCGGCTCGCGGCCGGGGGGCGGGGCATTACGAGGTGCGGATTCGGCCGGCGACGGACGCGCATCCCGAGAACAATTCGGGCGAGGCGTGGGTGGAGGTCACGGGCGGGCCGCGGGCGCTGCTCGTTTCAAATTATCCGGACGACCCGCTGGCGGGTTTGCTGGCGGCGATGGGTTTTGAGGTGGAGCACGCGGGCGATCCGGCGGCGCTCACGGAGACGGCGTTCGCGGGGGCGCGGCTTGTGGTGATCAACAACGTGCCCGCGCACAGGGTGGGCGCGCGGTTTTTGCGCGGACTGGACTTTTTTGTGAGGGAGCAGGGCGGCGGATTGTTGATGGCGGGCGGTGAAAACAGTTTCGGCGCGGGCGGTTATTTTGCGTCGCCCGTGGACGCGCTGCTGCCGGTGTCGATGGAGTTGCGCAAGGAACAGCGGCGGCTCGCGACGGCGATGGCGATTGTGATGGATCGCTCGGGGAGCATGGCCGCGAGCGCGGGCGGCGGGCAGACAAAGATGGACCTGGCGAACACGGGCGCGGCGCGGGCGATCGAGCTTTTGGGCGACCATGACGCGGTGTCGGTGCACGCGGTGGATTCGACGGCGCACGAGGTCGTGCCGTTGATGCAGGTGGGGCCGAACCGTGACAAGTTGATCAGCGCGGTGCGGCGTGTGGCGAGCGAAGGCGGAGGGATTTTTGTGGGCGAGGGATTGCGCGCGGGTTGGGCGGAACTGCGGAAGGCCCGGACCGGACAGCGGCATTTGATTTTGTTTGCCGACGCCGCGGACGCGGAGCAGCCGGATGATTACAAGGAGACGCTCGCGGAGATGCGCGCGGAGGGCGCGACGGTGAGCGTGATCGGCATGGGAACGCGCATGGACAGCGACGCGGCGCTGCTGGAGGAAATCGCGGCGCTGGGCGGCGGGCGGTGCTTCTTCGGCGAGACGGCGGCGGAGCTGCCCGCGATTTTTGCGCAGGAAACGGTGTCGGTCGCGCGCTCGGCGTTTGTGAAGGAGCTGACCGAGGCGGCGGGCACGGCGGGGTGGGGCGAGATCGCCGCGAAGACCCCGGAGTGGCCGCCGGCGGTGGACGGTTATAATTTGAGTTATTTGCGCGACGGCGCGACGGCGTCGTTTGTGACGACGGACGAGTATCAGGCGCCGCTTGTCGCGGTGTGGTCCCGGGGCGCGGGGCGCGTGGGCGCGATTTCGTTTGCGCTCGGCGGAAACTATTCCGGGGCGGCGCGCGCGTGGAGCGGACTGGGCGATTTTGAGCAGACGTTGTGCCGCTGGCTGGCGGGCGAGGATGTGCCGCAGGGGCTGGGCTTGCGCACGGAGACGAGCGGCGGGCGGCTTGCGGTGGACTTGTTTTACGACGAGTCGTGGGCGTCGCGTATCGCGCGCTCGGGCCCGGTGGCGATGCTGGCCGAAAGCGGCGCGGGGCTTGGAAGTGAGAACGTGCGCGAGCTTGTGTGGGAAAAAATCGAGCCGGGGCATTTTCGGGCGACGACGGAGCTGACGCCGGGGCGCCTGGCGCGCGGCGTGGTGCGCGTGGGCGGGAGCGGGCGAGGCGGGCGCAGCGCGACGCTGGTGTTCGGCCCGGCATCGGTGAGCGGGTCGCTCGAATGGAATTTCGACCGCGCGCGCGCGCAGGAATTGCGGCAGTTGTCCGTGCGCAGCGGCGGCGTGGAGCGGCTGGACCTTGCAAGCGTGTGGGACGCGCCGAGACCCGCGACGGTGCGCAGTGTGCGCGGCTGGGTGATCGCCGCGTTTATCGCGCTGGCGTTGCTTGACGCATTGCTGACGCGAATCGGTGTGCGGCTGGTGCGGCGTCGCGTGTAGTCGCGGCGCGTGCTTTTGCGGTTCGCTTACATCCTGAATCGCAGGCGCAGGAGGTCGCGATACATTTGGAGACCGTGGCGAAATGCGCGCACGGTTGAATACGGGGAGTCCGTCCAGTGGACGGGGATCGTGCGCACTTCATAACCGAGGCGGTGCGCGAGTAGGAAAATCTCGATGTCGAAGGCAAAGCCGTCGATGCGGGCGCGGGTGAAGATTTCGCGCGCGGCGTCGGCGCGAAACATTTTGAAGCCGCATTGGGTGTCGCGGACTTTTATGCCGCCGGGGAAAAGCATGCGCGCGGTGAGGTTAAAAACCTTGCTGAGCAGGGGGCGCGATTTGCCCTGATTGTGGGTGACCACGCTTTCGGGATGCCTGCGGTTGCCGGCAACGACGGTCGCGGACGTGGTTTCGATGACTTTGAGCGCGTCGTTTACGGCGGCGGGATCGCTGCTCAGGTCGGCGTCCATGAAACAAATAAAATCCCCGGTTGCTCGCAGCATGCCGGAGCGCACCGCGTAGCCTTTCCCGCGATGAACCAGGTTGTCGATTGCCCGCCAGTTGGGATGCGCGGCGGCGATTTTTTGGGCGAGCGCGAGTGAATCGTCCCCTGATTTTTCAACGACCAGAAGGACTTCGTGTGAAAAGGAGAAAGTCTCGAGCACCGCCGCCAGTTTTTGCATCGCGGAGGCCAGCCGGCGCGTTTCGTTGTAAGCGGGGATGACTATGGAAAGATGCACGCCGCGCGTAGATTTTTAGGGTTTAGGGTTTGGCGTTTGGGATTGCGGCGGAAAAAAGGGGCAGGGGACGCATCGTGTGACATTTGCCCGCCCTGAAATAAACAAGGGGCTTGGACAGCTGCGCGCGTCCAAGCCCCAAATGTTAAACTGAAAACAATGATTCCCGGGGGATCATTATTTTCCCCAGACTTCCACTTCGATGTAGTGGTTGGCGGCGTTGGCGGTGTTGCCCTTGCTGTAGAGGCGCACGTAGCGGCCGCTCACGCCGTCAACGGGGAGCACGCGGCCCCTGCTGGTGTCGGTGTAGGCCTTGTCGGCGCCCTTGCCGAGTCCGCTGGAGTTGTCGTGGTCATTGTTGAAGACAGTCGTCACTCCGGTGAGGAAATCGGCGTCGTTGGAGATTTGCACGATGACGTCGTGGTAGGCGCGTTCCTGCGAGTGGAAGTGCCAGAGCGCGATGGCGTAGATTTTGTGCGCTTTTTCGAGGTCGATCTGCACCCATTGCTTGCCGTCGCCGAGCTCGACGAAGCAGCCCTCGTCGGAGTCTTTGTCACCGTCGGTGATTTGCTCGAGCATTCCGATGATGGGCATCGAGTCGCTGGAGGTGACGGGTTTTTCGAGCGCGAGGTTCTTGGAGCCCTCGGGCACCTTCACCGGTTTGCGCGCGTCGATGTCGGCGGCGGTTTCGAGATGGGGCACGCGGATGGCCACGGGTGTGCCGGCGAGCTTGGGCTTGGGCAGCGTGGTCTTGAACGGCACCATTTTGTCCTGGGCGCTGAGCGTGACGCAGGCGGCGAGGGCGAGTGTGGAAAGGAGGATGGTTTTAATTTTCATGGTGATTATCAGGCGATGTAATCTTCTGGTTTGAACTGGATGACTTGCTTGGCGGCGACCGAGTCGTTGACCCGGTAGATGGGCACCTCGCTTTCGAAGGCGTGGCGTCCGTCGCAGGTGAGCTTGCCCTTGCCTTGGACGGCGGCAAAGAAATTCTCAAGGTGCGGCTGGTGAATCGGCTTGTTCAGCACAACAGGAATCTCGTAGGCGGCGAGGGCCTTTGTTTCGCGCACGTCGATGACGGATTTCGTCTCGGGTTCGGGCGGGGCCGCGGTTTTGCGAAGGTAGTTTTTCTTCACCCATTGATCCCATTCGGGGGCGCGATCCTCGCGGTAGGCCGCGGTGAGTTTCGGGTTTTCGGAAATGCTGATGCTGCCTTCGTCACCCATGAAGTTTTCGAAATAACCGCCGCCGGAGCTTGTGGCCGTCTGCACTTGGTAGAAGGCGCGGACGGTGCCGTGCGCGAGCGGGTATTCGTAAACGACCATGACGTTGTCATACCACTCGTGGTTCTTGTAGTAGTCGATGCCGCCGGAGGCGAAGACGGTGGAGGGATTCGCGCCGAGGAACCAGGCGAAGATGTCGATCTGGTGGGAGCCGAGGTCGGAGATGGGGCCGCCGGAGAGGTCGCGGAACCAGCGCCAGTTGCGGAACTGGTGCATGTCGCGATAGCCGTATTTTTTAAGCGTGGCGGCGTCGATGGTGTAGGCTTTCGGGAAGCCGAGGTCGTCGGTGACGGCGCGGTTCCACTGGCCGTTGGCGGCGACAAACTTGCCCTGGAGTTTCGCGTTCCTGATGAGGTTGTTGTAAACGTGGAGGTAGCGCGGGTTGCTGCGGCGCTGGTGGCCGATTTGGAGGAGCTTGCCGGCGGCCTCGGAGGCCTTGACCATGCTGCGCGCGCCTTCGATGGTGTTGGACATCATCTTTTCGCAATACACGTGGAGGCCGGCCTTGTGGCAGGCGACGGTGTGCGGTGCGTGCCAGAAATCGGGCGTGGCGATGATGGCGACGTCGAGGTCCTTTTCCTTGGCGAGCATGTCCTCGATGTCGGTGTAAACATTAACGTCGTGCCCGGCTTTCTTGAGCTTGTTGCGTCCGTATTGGAGGGCGTATTTCCAGATGTCGCACACCGCGCGGAACTTGAGGCCGGGGATGTTGAGCATCGACTCCAGAAGGATGCGTCCTTGCGAACCGAGGCCGACGAGGGCGACGTTGATCTGGGAGTTGGGCGACTGGCCGGGCTGCGCGATGGCGAAGGGGGCTGTGCGCGAGAGCACGAGACCCGCGGTCGCGAGCGAGCTGGCGGCGAGGAATTTGCGGCGGGTGAAAATGGGAGTGTTGCTTGTGTTACTCATGTCTATTTGGAAAACAAAAAACGGAATCGGTTCGAATTAGTATTTTGCGCAGCAGCCGCAGACCGACCAGCGATTGTGGTCAACCCACTTGAGCGCGAGCGCGATCATGATGACATGCACACCAAGCATGGCGGTGCCGAGAATTTCGTTTTGGGCGCCAAGCATAATCATGCCGACGGTGAGCGACATATAGATGAGGCCCTGGACAAAAAGAGTGATGCGGGGGGCGATGCCGAGAAAGAGCGCGATGCCGGTGATGAGAAGAAGCGGCCCAAGCGCGTAGCCGTAGGCGGTGAGCATCCAGCCGGGCATGAGCGGTTCGGCGCGGAATGATTCCTCCATTCCGGGGGCCATGCCGTGGTAATGTTCAAGCCCGTAAACCTTGGTTTTGACCTCGACCATCGCGCCGTTGATGTCGGGCTCGCCGAATTCATCGAGCAAGGGTTTTTGCAGCATTTTGGTGCCGGTGAATTTCTCGACGGCCGTGACGATGGCACGGATGGCGATCCAGAGGCGCAGGACGATGAAGCCGAGCGAGGCGCCGGAGGGCAGCCAGGCCGGGCAGGCACAGGCGCGCGCAGTTTTGCTTGAATCAGAGGCGGAGTCAGATTGTTTAGTCATGGGTGTTTGCTTGAAACTAAAACGGCAAATTGAAATAAAAGGAAATAATTATAAAAGCCCAAAAATGCGGAATAATTATGCGACGCCTGGCATTCCTAAATTTTAGGGGAAGTTTTGGTTGAAGTTGTGGCTACCGGCATATCTTTTTGCACATTGCACAAACAGGCATGGGCACGCACGCATTCAATCATGAGGCAATGAACACGTTGTTCGACTTCCGCATACGTCATGCGGACGCGGACTACGCGCGCCAGGCCGCGCAGGCCGCCTTTGCCGAAGTTGACCGGCTTGAAAAACTCCTGAGCCGTTTCGAGGAGGGCAGCGATGTGTGGCGGATCAATCACGCCGAGGATGGCGAGACGATCATGATCAGCGAGGAGTGCCACGCGTGCCTGCAACAAGCGGTGCAGATATCGCTGGCGACGGAGGGCGCGTTTAACGTGTCCGTCGGCGACGCGGCGGACATCGCGAAACAGCACGAATCGAAAAAGGCGCCCATGGCGCAACTGCGCGCCGCGCTCAAGCGGAGCGCGAACGCGCTTGTTTCAATGGCCGAGGATTCGCTGGCGCTGCGCGTGGAGCACAAGGGAATTTCAATCGACCTCGGCGCCATCGGGAAAGGCTTTGCGGTCGACCGTGCGCGGGACTTGTTGCGCGAGTGGGGAATCAAGCACGCGCTGCTGAGCGCGGGCAACAGCTCCGTGCTTGCGACGGGCACTTGCTCGTCCAGAAAACACGCGGTCACTGCGGGCGCGAAGCACGCGTCCCCCTACGAAAACATCATCACGGCCAAGCCGAAACCCGGCGGCTGGGTGGTCAACATCGCGGGCGACAAACAATCGACCCCCGTGACGCTGCACGAATGCTCGCTGAGCAGCTCGGGCACGTCGGAGCTGGGGCGCCACATCATTGATCCGCGGCGGGGCGGGCAAAGCTACACACATTTGCGCACGTGGGTGCTCGCGCCGAACGCCGCGGCCGCGGACGCGCTCTCGACTGCGTGCATGACGATGATGCCGGAGGAAATCGCGCGCGCGCTGCGCGAGCTCGGCAAGGGGCATGCCGCGATCACCGAGGACACAAACGGACGGCTCCACATCTGCCGCCGCTCGGGTGTGTGGACGCAAATCAAACGAACCCACGCGCTCAGCTGGCCCGCATGAAAAACAACCCGCGCGCTTGGCTTGTTGTGCTGCCGCCGGTGCTGTTGCTGGCGCTCGCGGCGGTGTTGCGTTTCGCGGACCTGGGCTCGCGGCCGATGCACGCAGACGAGGCGGTGCAGGCGTATATTTTCGCCGATTTGCTTGAGGAGGGAAAATACCGCTACGACCCGTCGCACTACCACGGGCCGCTGCCGCACTTTATAAACCTGCCGCTGATGCGCGCGCTTGGTATCCGTAAATTGGATACACTTCAGGCGTGGCAGTTTCGCCTGCAGCCCGCGCTCGCGGGGCTGTTGCTCGCGGCGCTTGCGGGCGCGTGCGCCGGCGGGGATTCGCGCGCCCGCTGGCGGGCGATGCTGCTCGCGGGCATCGCGCCGATGCTGTTGTATTTCAGCCGCATGGCGATTCACGAGACGCTGCTGGCCCTGTGCGCGCTCGCTGTGCCGTTTGCCGTGGCGCGTTGGCTGGAGACGCGCCGCGCGCGCTGGCTGATTGTGACCGCGCTGGCGTTCGGCTGCATGCACGCGACGAAGGAAACCTGGTGCATTATCGCGTTCAGCTGGGCGGCGGCCGCCTTTGCGTTGTGGCCGAAAAAAACATGGCATGCCGTGCGGGGCGCGGGGGCGGCCAGGATTGCCCTGGTCGCGACGGCGGCGATGGGGATTTCGTTTTTGCTGTATTCCAACTTCGGAAAACATCCCGGCGGCTTTGCCGACGCGTGGCGCACGCTGTTTTCCTATCGCACGGGCGGCGGGCATGAAAAGGGCTGGTGGTATTACGCGGTGGAATGCCTCGGGTTTTACCGGCCCGGAGGCTGGCCGGTCGGGGAGGGCGTTGTCGGCCTGTTCGCGATCGCCGGCGGCGTCATGGCGTGGCGGCGGAGGAAAAACCGCTATGTGGGGCACCATGTGCCGGCGCTGCCGCTGTTCCTGGCGGTGTCGGGCGCGGCGCAGGTTGTTGTGTATTCAATAATCAAATACAAGACACCGTGGCTCATGCTGGCGCCGCTGGCGTCGTTTGTGCCGCTGGCGGCGCACGGCTGGATTTGGGCGCTGGGGCGGCGCCCGCGCTGGTGGCGCGCCGCGGCGTGCGCGCTTGTCGTGGCCGCGGGGCTGCTGGCGCCCGCGCTTGTGTCGAGTTTCAAGGCGCCCACGAGCGCGGCGTTCCCTTTCGTTTACGTGCCCACGCTGCCGGATGCGGACGCGGAGCTCGACCGCGTCGCCAGGGCGCTGCCCGCGGATGCGATGACGGCGGTGATTGGCAACGACTACTGGCCGCTGCCCTGGTATTTTCGCGCGGCCCGGGAGCGGACGGGATTTTTCTCGGAGGCCGGCGCGCCCTCGTCGGAGGAGTTGAAGGAATTCGCGCTGGTGATTCACACGGGCTACCAGCTCGATCCCTCCGCCACGGGCGCGGGCTGGCGCGTGTTTGAACTGCGCCCTGGATATTTTGTGAGCATTTCGCGTTGATGCCCGGACGTCCCAGCGGTTGAGAAAAAAGATTGTTGCCCGGGGGACTTTCGCCTCAGTCTTTCTGTTTTTACTTATGGAACAGATCAACATCGGCATGATTGGCGGCGGCACTGTGGGGAGCGGAGTTTTCCGCGCCCTTGAAAAAAACAGCGCCCTCATGACGGCGCGCCTCGGCGTCAAACTCAAGGTCGCGAAAGTCGCGGTCAAGGCGTTCGACGAACCGCGCCCGTATAAAATCCCCGTCGCAACCATGACGACCGATTGGACGACTGTCGTGAACGATCCCAAGATTCAGGTCGTCATCGAGCTGATGGGCGGCACCGGCCTGGCAAAAACCGTCGTGCTCGCCGCGCTCAAGCTCGGCAAGCCGGTCATTACCGCCAACAAGGCGCTCATTTCCAAGTGCGGCCCGGAGCTCTTCGCGGCAGCCGCCAAAAACAACACCAACCTTTATTACGAGGCCAGCGTCGCGGGCGGCATTCCGATCATCAAGACGATCCGCGAGGCGCTCGTCGGGAACCGGTTCACGCAGATCTACGGCATCGTGAACGGCACCTGCAATTACATCCTCACGCGCATGAAAAACGAGCGCGCCGAGTTTGCCGAAATCCTCGGCGACGCGCAAAAGCTCGGTTATGCCGAGGCCGAGCCCTCGCTCGATGTTGACGGTTACGACGCGATGCACAAGACGCACATCCTCGCCTCGCTCGCGCACGGTTTTTGGGTTGATGAGAAAAAGATTCTCGTCGAGGGCATCCGCTCGATTTCGCAGACCGACATCCAGTTTGCCGAAAAACTCGGCTACACGATCAAGCAGCTCGGCATCGTGAAGGCGGCCGGCGCCGGCAAGTCTGAGAAGGTGCAAATCTCGGTTTATCCCGCGCTCATTCCCCAGCAGCACGTGCTCGCCAATGTGAACGACGTGTTCAACGCCGTGTTTGTGCGCGGCGACATCGTGGGCGACACGCTTTATTACGGACGCGGCGCGGGCAAGGACGCCACGGCCAGCGCCGTGCTCGGCGACATCGCCGACGCCGCCACGGACCTCGTCAACGGGACGCCGCGCCGCGTGCCCGCGTTTGTCGATTACGGCAGGCGCGCCAGCGTGATGCCGGCGAGCGAAAGCGTTTCGCAATTCTACATCCGCCTCGGCGTGCAGGACAAACCCGGCGTGCTTGCGCGCGTGGCCGCGATTTTTCGCGACAACAAGATCAGCATCGCATCGGTCGTGCAGCCCGAAAACCCGGCGGCGCAGCCAAACGTGCCGCTCATCATCATGACGCACGCATGCAAGGAAGCCTCGTTGCAAAAAGCGCTCAAACGGATCGCGCGTCTTTCGGAAGTGAAGGCGAAACCCGTGCTGTTGCGCGTGGAGCATTTCGAATAAGAAACGCGCGCGCGCCGTTTTTTGGGGGACGCCAAGCGCGGCTGTTTCAGCGCTTCGAGCGCTGGCGACAGTCTGGCAGCCGTCCCACCAAAAACGGCCGCGCTATTTTTATAAAAACGCTCAGCTGGGATTGGCGCCCTGCTTTTTCGCGAGGCGCTCCTTTACGCTGGCGATATTTTCCCGGAGGTCTTTGCCGCCGGTGATCTCGGTGTAGATTTTGTAGATGGCGCCCATGTTGAACGCGGGGCTGTTTTGCGCGCGCATGCGCTCAAACAGCGGGGGAATCCAGTCCTCGCCGTTTTCCTTGATCGCGTCGAGGATGACGAGCATCGCCAGGTAGGAGTAGGAATCAACCGCGGCCTTCGGCGTCGCCGCGGTGCGCGTGCCGATCCATGTGTCGAGGTTGATGCCCGCGGCGTGCGTTTCGAAGTCGGACGGTCGCGCCGTGTGCGCTTGGAGAAGTTGCTCGTAACTGAGATTGGCATTGTGCGAGCGCAGGATCGAGAGCGGGATGATGTTGACCATGCCATCGACGATCCAGAGCGGGAAGCTGGCCTTGTCGATGGTGGAGATGATGGAGGGACGCGCGATTTCGTAGAGCTTGCCGCAGTAGGCGTTGTAGATCGCCTCGTCGAGTCGCCAGCGCATGTCGCGGATGGTGGCGTTGAAGAGGCGCATTTTTTCATCGGTCATGCCGGGGTCCTTTTTCATGAGGACGATGGGGACGACGCGAGCGCGGGCGCGTCCGGCGCGCGGTGCGGTGATGTGGTTGGCGATGCTGAGCGCCTCGTTTTCCGGGTTGTAGCCGAGACCGTCGGGCAGGGCGCCGGATGCCTGCGCGGCCTTGATGTCGGAAAAGTGGTAGATGCGGACCTCGCCGATTTCCTCGACAACGGCGGGGCGGCAGATGTCGCGGAATTGGTCGAAGGAGGCGCTCATGGCCTCGGTGGGTTTTTCGAGCGCGAGTTTTTTTGCGATCAGCGCGAGGTCATTCTTTTTCCATCGGGCGAGCTGGGCGTCAAAACTGGTGTCGTCAAGAATGCGCAGGGGGAGTTGGTAGCTCAGCAGGATTTCGTCCGCGAAGGTTTGCTCGTCGGCGGGGTAGGTGATGGTGACGTTGTTGGTGATTTTTGTTTTGTAGGCTTCGAGCGGGTTTGCCGGCGGGGCGGATTCACCGGCGCAACGCATATCGGCCGGCAACAATGCCAGCAGGAACGACAGGAGCGGTAAAAGTGAAGTTGGGCGTTTAAATATGGTCATGCGATATGCGCGAAATATGACAATCAAACGGAAGCGGGGGATGTGTGCAAGCGGGCAGGGGCGGATTTGCACACAAAAGAGATGCTGTCTCGCGGCCCTATTCACGGCCCTGTTTTTGTGGCGCGCGTATGGGGTGTGAGAGGAAAACGGTTTGATGTTTCTCGATTGTATTTCGGAAAACGTCGGGCTGGACATGAATTACAAACATCGTTCGTGACGAACATTGTTCTTGACGAACAGTGTTCGTTGATGTTTTTCGTTTCTCATCATGACTACCGAATCACCGCATTTGCCCTCACGCCGTCAGCGCATTTCCCGTCGCGAGCGTCCTGCGAAAGCGCCGCTCAGTGTCGATTCGATCGTTTCCGCGGCGCTCGATATCATGATGCGCGAGGGGCTTGACGGGCTGAGCTTGCGCAAGGTCGCGGCGGCGCTCGATACCGGCCCGGCCTCGCTTTACGTTTACGTGGACAACCTCGACGCGCTGCTTTCGCTCATGCTCGAGCGCGCGCTTGGCAAGGTCGTCATCCCGCCCGCGTCCAAGGGCGATTGGCGCGAGCGTCTGGGCGCGGTTTTGTTTTCGTATCTCAAAATCCTCATGTCCATGCCCGGCCTCGGGCAGCTTGCGCTCACCAGTGTTTCCATGGGACCCAATTCCTTGCGCATACTCGAAACCATTCTTGCGCTTCTGCGCGAGGGCGGCGTGGACGATGATCGCGCGGCCTGGGCCGTGGATTCGCTTCTGCTCCAATTCACCGCGATCGCCGCCGAGCAGGATGTCCGCCGCCGTCATGCGCGGTCGTATGGCTCGGTGCAGCAAATAATGGATGAAATTTCCGAGGAAAATTACCCGCGCGTTTACGCATTGCGGGAAAAACTTCTCGAAGGCACCCCGCGCGAACGCGTGCGCTGGACAATCGACACCATGATCAACGGCGTCCTCAGCACTCCGCGCGCAAAGACCGAATAACCAGGAAAGTTCGCCATGAGCTTTACGAAACACAGTGCCGCCGCTTTGGAGTGCGGTGGCAAAGGCCGCAGGCCGGCGACACCGTTTTCGAGCGTTTTGAGAAATCACAAGAATCTCAAAGCGGCGTCGCCGCTTCGCTCTGCCGCCGCACTCCAAATAGTCGCCCTTATTTTTGGCGGCATCACCTCCGTCCACGCCGCCGCTGAATCGCAAACGCAATCCGCTTCGTCTGCCAAAAGTGTTCTCGCCGTTTCAGTCGTCACGCCCGAGCAATGCGAGTGGGATGTTTCCGTTCCCGCCAGCGGTTGGTTCGCGCCGTGGCAGGAAGCCGTTGTCGCCTCCGAAATTGACGGGCTGCGCATCACAAAAATCCTCGCGGATGTCGGCGATGTCGTGAAACAAGGCCAGCCGCTGGCGATGCTTTCGCAGGATGCGGTTCGCGCCGATTTGCGCCGCCTCGAAGCCGCGGTCGATTCCGCCGAGGCCCTGCACGCCGTCGCGCGAGCCGACGCCAACCGCGCGCTTCGGCTCAGGCCCTCCGGCGCGCAAACCGAGCAGGAATACGACGAGCGCATCAACGCGGAGAAGACCGCCGCCGCCGCGCTCGCGATGGCGCGCGCCGATCTCGATAACCAGCGCATCCGCTTGCAACAGACCACCATTGTCGCGCCGGATGACGGCGTCGTTTCCGCGCGCACCGCGACGCTCGGTTCGGTTGCCGGCATCGGCTCGGAGCTGTTTCGAATCATCCGCAGGCAACGCATCGAATGGCAGGCGGAGGTCGGCGCGCAACACGCCCGCGACATCCGGCCCGGGCAAGCCGCCGTCATCAAACTTTCAGATGGCGCGCGCATCACCGGCACCGTCCGCGCCCTTGCGCCCGCCGCCGCGAGGGACACCGCGCGCACGCTCGTTTATGTTGATGTGCCCGCGTCGGCAAACGCGAGGGCTGGCGTTTACGCCAGCGGCAATATCATTCGCGAAACAACGCCCGCGCTCACCGTTCCCGAGACCGCGCTCGTGCTGCGCGACGGGTTGCATTACCTCTACACGCTTCCGCCCGAAAACGATCGCACCGTCACGCGCATCCGCGTCGAGACGGGACGACGCCGCGACGGACGCGTGGAAATCATCAGGGGCCTCGCGCCCGGCGCGCGCGTTGTGCGGTCCGGAGGCGCGTTTTTGTCCGACGGCGCGACTGTGACGCTCGTCGCCAATGCAAACTAAAACCGAAAATCGAAATCGGATCGTGTGGCATGGGCGACTCGCCCATGTGGTTTTTCACTGATGCACGCGCCATTTCAAACGCCAGAAACACGGGCGAGTCGCCCGTGCCACTCAATCCGCCAATCGCAGCACTCCCATTTCGCATTTTTTCAACATGAACATTTCTTCCTGGGCCATTCGCAACCCCGTGCCCGTTGCGCTTCTGTTTATCCTGCTCACGATTCTCGGCATCTTTAGTTTTCGCGCGCTGCCTGTGCAAGGCATGCCCGAGGCGGAAATGCCCGTCGTCTTCATTTCCGCCGCGCTCGAGGGTGCCGCGCCCGAGCAGCTCGAGACCGCGGTCGCCCGCAAAATCGAGGACAGGCTCGCCTCGCTCAGCCGTCTCGACTACATCCAAACAACGATCACCAACGGCCTCGTCAGCATTGTCGTTGTCTTTGAAATCGAAAAAAATTCCGAGGCCGCGCTGAACGAGGTTCGCAACGCCGTCGAAAGCGCGCGCAACGATTTGCCCGCGGACATGACGCCGCCGAATGTCTCCAAGGAAACAACGCAGCCCGACATTCTGGCCACCTACGCCGTCCGCTCGGGCAAGCTCGACGAAACCGAGCTCTCATGGTTCGTTGACAACGAGCTCACCAAAACCCTGCTCTCCGTGCGCGGTGTCGGCGAGGTCGCGCGGCTCGGCGGCATCGACCGCGAAATCCACGTCGATCTCGACCCCGACGCGATGACCGCCCTCGGCATCACGGCGACCGACGTTTCCGCCGCGCTCGGCGCCACGCAAGCCGACTTCTCCGGCGGGCGCGCCGAGATTTCCGCGAACCGCCAGAACGTGCGCGCACTCGGCGCGCCGCGCACGCTCGACGATATCGCCGCGCTCCACGTTCCCGGGCCGAAAAGCAACATCCCCGTGCGGCTCGGCGAGATCGCCGCCATCACCGACACCTTCGCCGACCGCACCTCGCTCGCGCATGTTGACGGCCTGCCGGTCGTCGCCGTGCAAATCAAGCGCGCCTACGGATTTTCCGACATCGACGTCCTCAACGGCGTTCGCGCCGCGCTCGATTCCCTTCGCGAAAAAACTCCCGATGTCACAATCGCCGAGGCCGCCACCACCATCGGGCCCACCATCGAGGACTACGACGCCTCCATGCGCATGCTCTGGGAAGGCGCGCTCATCGCCATCGTGGTTGTTTTCATTTTCCTCAAAAGCTGGCGCGCCACGCTCATCGCCGCCACCGCGCTTCCGCTCTCCATCATTCCCGCGTTCATCGCGATGCACGCCTCCGGTTTCAGCCTCAACGTCATCTCGCTCGTCGCCCTGTCGCTTGTCATCGGTGTGCTTGTTGACGACGCCATTGTCGAAATCGAAAACATCGCGCGCCACTCGCGCCTCGGAAAAACCCCGGCGGAAGCCGCGCGCGAGGCCACGTCAGAAATCGGCCTCGCCGTCGTCGCCACCACGCTCACGCTCGTCGCCGTTTTTCTGCCGACCGCGTTCATGGGCGGCATACCGGGGCTCGTCTTCCGCCAGTTTGGCATCACCGCCGCCGCCGCCGTGCTCGCCTCGTTGCTCGTCGCGCGTCTCCTCACGCCGGTGATGGCCGCCAAGTGGATGAAACCGGCCTCCGCGGGCGGGGAGGAAAAGGACGGCCGGCTAATGCGCGCCTATCTCGCCCTCGTGCGAAAGGCCCTCGCGCATCGCAAAACCACCGCCGCCGCGGTCGCGCTCTTTCTCGCCGTATCCCTCTCGCTCGCGGCGCTTCTGAACGGCGCGATGGTGCCGCCGCAAGACCGCGCCCAGACCAGCGTGCTCCTCACGCTTCCCCCCGGCTCCTCCCTCCGGCAAACCGAAAAAATCGCCGCCGAGGCCGCCGCGCGAATCGCGCGCATACCCGAGGTGAAAACCACATTCGCCGCCATCGGCACCGCGGCGAGTGGTGACGGCCCCGACGCCTCCGTTTTCGCCGACTGCGCGTCGGCCACGCTCACCGTCACGCTCACGCCCCTCGACACCCGCAAGCGAAAGCAGAGTGAAATAGAAAACGACATTCGCGACGCGCTCGCCACTCTTCCCGGCGTGCGCGTCGAGGTCGGCGTCAGCGGCGAAGGCGCCAAGCTCGACATCACGCTCGCCGGCGACGACCCCGCGCAACTCGAAACCACCGCCGCGCTCCTCGAAACACAACTCCGCACGCTCAAGGGCACCGGCGCGGTCATTTCCACCGCGGCGCTTGAGGCGCCGGAAATCCAGGTCACGCCCGATTTCGCCCGCGCCGCCGCGCTCGGAGTCACCACGCAGGCAATCGCCGACACCGCCCGCGTCGCCACCAGCGGCGACTACGCCGCGCGCCTCGCCAAGCTCAACCTGCCCGAGCGCCAAATCCCCATCCGCGTCGGATTCGCGCCCGGCGTGCGCGCGGATATCGACGCCCTCTCGCAACTCCGCGTCCCCGCCGCCGATGGCGCCACCGTGGCGCTCGGCGACGTTGCCCGCGTCGCGCTCGGCAGCGGCCCCGCCATGCTCACGCGCCTCGACCGGTCGCGCAACATCACCGTTTCGGTCGAGCTCAACGGACGCAGTCTCGGCGAGGTTTTAAACGAGGCGATGGAGCTCCCCGTTCTCAAAAATCTCCCCGAGGGCGTCTTCATCGCCGAGCAGGGCGAGGCGCAGCGCATGTTGGAAATGTTCGAAAGTTTCGGCATCGCCATGCTCGTCGGCCTCTTCTGCGTCTACGGCGTCCTCGTGCTCCTCTTCCACGATTTTCTCCAACCCGTGACAATCCTCATGGCGATTCCGCTTGCGCTCGGCGGCGCGCTTCTCCCGCTCGTTGTCACCGGAAACAGTTTCTCGATGGCCGCCGCCATCGGCCTGCTCACGCTGATGGGCATCGTCACAAAAAACTCCATCCTGCTCGTCGAATACATAATCATGTCGCGCGAGAAAGGCATGGCGCGCCTCGCGGCGATACTCGACGCCTGCCACAAACGCGCCCGCCCCATCATCATGACAACCCTTGCCATGACTGGCGGCATGCTCCCCGTGATCCTCGGTCTCGCCGGCGGCGACCCCAGCTTCCGTTTCCCAATGGCCATCGTCGTGGCCGGCGGCCTGATGACCTCCACGCTCCTGAGCCTCGTCGTGATCCCGGTGACCTACACGCTGGTCGATGACGTGTTCGCATTTTTTAAGCGATTGGTTTTACGCGGAAAAATAACGGCACTTGCATCCGCGTGATTCGCGTTTCTCATTTTCAGTTGTGCCTCTTCGCGCCTTGGTCGTTGATTTTAATTCCTTCTTCGCTTCCGTCGAGCAACAGGAGCGGCCGGAATTGCGCGGACGGCCGGTGGGAATTGTGCCGGTGATGGCCGAGACGACCGGGTGCATCGCCGTGAGCCTTGAGGCAAAAAAGGCCGGACTGACGCGCAATGTGCGCGTGGCCGAGGCGCGCCGCATGTGCCCGGGGCTTCACATCGTCGAGTCGCGACCGGAGGTGTATATCGATTATCACCGGAGGCTCGTGGACATTATCGAATCGTGCATCCACGTGAGCAAGGTGCAGTCGATCGACGAAGTGACGTGCGAGTTGCGCGGCACGTGGTCGGAGCCGGCGAAGGCGGTTGCGGTGGCGAAAAAAATAAAGGCGGAGATTGCGAGAAGGGCGGGGGAGTGCCTGCGCAGCAGCATCGGCATCGCGCCAAACTGGCTGCTGGCAAAGGTGGCGTCGGACATGCAAAAGCCGGACGGCCTTGTGGTGCTGAACGACGACGAAGGCGACATCCCCGCAAAATTGCTGCACCTGCGGCCATCGGATATTTCAGGGATCGGGCGCGGCATGGACGAGCGGTTGCGCATCCGTGGCGTGGATACGGTTGCGAAGCTTTACGCGCTGTCGCGCGACGAGATGCGCGCGATCTGGCGCGGCGTTGTCGGCGACCGGTTGTGGCGGCTGCTGCATTGCGAGGACCTGCCGTTTTTCGAGCAGGAGGGCGACAAGTCGGTCGGGCACGGGCATGTGCTGCCGCCGGAGTTGCGCAACAACACCGCGGCGCTCGCCGTGCTGCACCGCCTGCTGCAAAAGGCGGCGATGCGGTTGCGCGACTCGGGTTTGTTCGCGGGCGGCCTGCAGGTTTACGCGGCGCACGGCGACGACACGACATGGAGCGACGCGCTGCACTTCAACGAGACGCAGGACACGATCGCGCTGACGCGCGCGCTTTCGCAATTATGGGCGCGCCGCATGGCGAAGCCGGGTGTCGCGAAAAAAGCGCCGGTGCGCATCGGCGTGATGCTGTTTCGGTTGTTGAAGGCGGAGGCGCACACGCCCGATTTGTTTGAGGCGGCGAACGAGCGGGCGCGCGGGCGTTTGCTCGGCGCGATGGACGAGATCAATCGCGTGCTCGGCAAGAACACGGTTTATTTCGGAGGCGCGCACGGCGCGACTGCCGACGCGCCGATGCGGATTGCATTCACGCGAATCCCGAAGCCGGAGCTGGAGGAGATCGACAAGTCGCTGAAAGGGCGCTTTCGGAGGGGGAATCAGTGATGGGGTGTTTTTGTAAACAGCATGGCGGCCGGTTGGCGGACTGTCTTTCGTAATTCTCGGCGAGCTCGGCGAGCATGCACTACCTAATGCAGATGCAGTTTTATTTAAACTGCTCTGGTTTTGGACAGGATGATGATGCAGCGCTTGGGTTCGATGTTTTTGAAAAAGACGCAAAAAAGCCGCGATGTTTCCATCGCGGCTTTTTGTTGATCGTATGGCGTTTTAAACCCTGGCGTTGTTTTTTTGCTCCGCTGGTGGCGGCGCGAAATTATTTGGCGAGACCTTTCGAGTAGCGTTCCTCGGCGAAGGTCCAGTTGACGATGTTCCAGAATGCGGCGATGTAATCCGGGCGGCGGTTCTGGTAGTTGAGATAGTAGGCGTGCTCCCACACATCGAGGCCGATGACGGGATAACCTTCGATGCCGGCGACGGCTTTGCCCATGCGGGGGCTGTCCTGGTTGGCGGTGGAGCCGATGGCGAGTTTGCCCTCGGGCGTGACAACGAGCCATGCCCAGCCGGAACCGAAGCGACCCGCGGCGGCCTTGGCGAATTCCTCCTTGAACTTGTCGAAGCCGCCGAATGTGGCGTTGATGGCGTCGGCGAGTTTGCCGACCGGCGCGCCGGTTTGTCCGCCGGGCGCGATCACTTTCCAGAAGAGGCTGTGGTTGGCGTGGCCCCCGCCGTTGTTGCGCACAGCGGTGCGGATCGACTCGGGAAGTTTGTTGAGATCAGAGATGAGTTCGTTGACACATTCGGGACCGGTGATGTTTGCGCCGGCGAGTGTGTTGTTAAGATTGGTTACGTAGGCTTGGTGGTGCTTGCTGTGGTGAATTTCCATAGTGCGCGCATCGATGTGCGGCGCGAGGACGTCGTATGCGTAACCGAGTTTTGGTAATTCGTATGTCATGTGATTGTCCTTAGTTTGATTTTAGCAGGGTGGAGCAATCAATAGTTTTATCGGAGCGATGCAATGAAATGCGTGAGGTATTAGGATAAATGATTGTGAAACGTTTGCTAAAAAGAGGGCTATTTACATCCGTTTGCATTTGCGCGCTTAGAGATTGCCTTGGACGGTTTTTTTAACGAAGCTCGGGTCGTGATTGCCTCAGTTACCATTCGCAATTTCAGGGCGCTCAAACACGCGGAGCTTTCGCTGATGCCGTTTAATCTGCTGATCGGTCCAAACGGGTCGGGGAAAACGAGCCTTATTGATGCGGTGCAACGATTAAGCTCACTTGCCAAACTGCCGCTTTGCGGCGTGAAATCGGAGGAGGCGCGCGAGGGCATCGCGGACGGGCCGGAGCTTTATTGGTATTTCACACCGCCGTTTGACGGGTTGGAGGCGGTCATGAAATGCACTTCGGAGACGGAATGTGATTTTCTGGACGTGGTATCGCTGCCGTCCGGCTCGGGCCAGAAGGATTGGCCCAAGCTGAGATCAGAATTGATGCGGGTTCGCTGTTATGTGCTTGATCATCGGGCATTAGCGGAGAAAAGCATGTCTCGCGAAGGCGCGGACTTAAAGAGCGACGGGGAGAACTTGGCAACGGTGCTGGCTTCGTTGCAAATGCGTGAACCGAAAGCATTTGAGGAAATGCGCGCGGAATTGTGCCGAATTTTGCCCGAGTATGATGATGTGCAGTGGACGTTTACCAAGGATGGCGGCACGGAGCTGTTGCTGCGCCTGACGGGCACCAGCGAATTGATCGGCGCGGCGCATCTTTCGCAGGGCACTTTATATTTGCTGGCGTTTTTGGCGCTGGCGTATGACCCGAAGCCGCCGTCGATCGTGTGCATCGAGGAAATTGACCGCGGGTTTCATCCGCGGTTGTTGCGCGAGGTGCGCGATGTTTTGTATCGGCTGTCCTATCCGGAGGCGTATGGGCTGGATCGCCCGCCGGTGCAGGTGATCGCCACGACGCATTCGCCGTATTTGCTGGATTTGTTTGGCGAGCATCCCGAGGAGGTGGTGCTGACCGAGAAACACGGACTGACGGCGCGGTTCATGCGTTTGTCGGATCGCAAGGATTTGCGGGATTTGATGGCCGAGGGGGGACTTGGTGACATGTGGTTTTCGGGAATCCTCGGCGGTGTGCCGCAGGAGGGGATGCCTTCCGAAGACGTCAACGAGAGCAACCCTGACGACACCCGCGGATGAAGCTTGGAATCATTAGTGAGTCACCCGCTGACGAAATGGTCATACGCGTGCTGGTCGAGTCGGTGCTCGGCGAGAACGTGAAGCTGGTCTCGCCCTCGTTGCGCGCGCGCGGCTGGCCGTCGGTTGCGCAAGTGCTGCCGGCGGTGATCCGGCATTTGCATTTCAACACGGACGCGACGGGGCTCGTCGTGGTCGTGGACGCGGACGACTCGGTGGTGCACACCGCGGAGCACGATCGCGAGGGTTATTATCATCCGCGCTGCCGGATGTGCCAGTTGCGCGGAGTGTTCAGGCAGACGACAAAAAAACTGCCGCCCGCGCGCGGTCGCAAGCACCTGCTGCGTTGCGTGGGTGTGGCGGTGCCGGCGGTGGAGGGTTGGTATTTGTGCGGACGCGACGAGACCGTGTCGGAACGCGCATGGACCGACGGGCAGGCCTCGGGCTCGATGCCTTACACGCGCAAGGAATTGAAATGGCGCGTGTATGGAACGGATCGTCCGAGCCTGGCGCACGAGATTGATTGCGCGATGAGGGAAGTGCAGCGTCACCGGCGCGACACGCGGCGCTTGGAGCACGATTTCCCCGGCTTTGAATCGTTGGCGAAAGACTTGCGCAGTTGGAAAAGTCAGTTAGCAACAACGGCTTCCCAATAAACTGTTCCGCGCCCGGCGCCCTCACTTTCGACTCCTGTATTCTTACTTCCGACTCCTTTTTTCATGGCAACCAAACTTTTTCGAAAACGTTCGTATCTGCCTTTGCCGCTTGAATGGCTGCTGCTTCCGATTGTGCGGCTCATGTATCGCGTGAAGACGAGGCGCCCAGAAAACGTGCCCGAGCGCGGCGGGGTGATCTTGATTGCGAACCATCTTTCATTTGTGGACGCGATCGTGCTGCAACTAGCGTGCCCGAGGCCGCTGCGATTTCTCGGCTACGAGGGGCTGAAGGCGAATGTGTTTTTCGAAAAACTTTTCCGCTGGTCGGGCATGATCGGGTTTTCGCCGCGCGACCCGGTGGGCAGCACGAGGCGCGTCTTGCGTTCGTTGCAGGACGGCGAGGTGCTGTGCATTTTCGGCGAGGGGCACATCTCGCGCATCGGCGAGTTGATGCGCATCAAAAACGGGTTCGAGGCGATTGCGAAACGCGCGGGCGTGCCGGTCGTGCCCGTGGCGCACGACGGCTTGTGGGGCTCGGTCTTTTCGTTTTCGGGGGACCGCTGGATTTTCAAGTCGCCGCGCATCATGCCCACGCATGTGTGCGTGTGCTTCGGGCGCCCGATGCTTCCGAGCGAGGCGACGGCGGAGAAGATGCGCCGCGAGCTGCTCGACTTGGGGGCGGAGGCGTTTTCGGCGCGGCCCGTGCTGCGCAGGCATCTCGGCGCGGAGGCGGCGCGCGCGCTTGTGAAGCATCCGAGTTTTATCCAGGTGATCGACCGCACCGGCGACCGCGCCGAACTGTCGGCGGCGAAACTTTTTGCCGTGGCCGCCGCGCTTTCGCGCCGTCTCAAAAAAACAGTTCCCGAAAAGCGCGTGGGCATTGTGCTGCCACCGGGCGCGGGTGCGTATATCGCGAATCTCGCCGTGAGCTTTGCCAACAAGATTCCCGTGAACCTGAACTTTACCGCGGGCAAGACGACCTCGGAGGCCTGCATGAAACTCGGCGAAATATCGACGGTCATCTCGGCGCCGGCCATGCAGGAGCGGGTTCCGAATTTTCCCTGGCCCGCGGGCACGAAGGACCTGAAGGCCGAGATCATGGCCATCAGCAAAGTGCGCATCCTGTTCTGGATCGTCGTCGCCTACATCGTGCCCAACCAGCTCGTGCCGCGCCTGCTCGGCCTGCCGCGCCGCGGCGACAACGACGAGTGCTCGCTGCTCTTCACCAGCGGCACCTCGGGCGAACCCAAGGGCGTCGTTTACACGCATCGCAACATTCTTGCGCAGTGCTGGCAAATTTCGTCCATCGCGGTGCTGCCCGCCAGCGCGCGCATGCTCGCGTGCCTGCCGTTGTTTCACAGCTTCGGTTATTCGATCACGGTCTGGTATATGATCCTACGCGGCTGCACCACGATCACGGTGCCGAGTCCGCTCGACACGCGCCGCGTGGTGGACTCGATTCGCGATGAAAAAGCCACGGTGATCATCGGCGTGCCCTCGTTCCTGAGACCCATCCTGAAACGCGCCACGCACGGCGAACTCAAGTCGCTCGAGCTCGTCGTCTCGGGCGCGGAAAAAATGCCGATGGATCTCTACGACTCGTTCATGAACCAGTTCCACATCGACATCATGGAGGGCTTCGGCCTGACAGAAACGAGCCCCGTGACCAATGTGAACCAGCAGCACCCGCCGTCGATTTCGCGTTTTTCGGTGCCGCAATACGGCAAGCGGCTCGGCTCGGTCGGCCGCCTCCTGCCGGGCATGAGCGCGCGCATCCTCGACCCGGACACGCACGAGGACCTGCCGCTCACCTCAACGGGCCTGCTCCTGTTCAAGGGCGACAATGTTTTCACCGGCTACTTGAAGGACGCCGCCAAGACGGCCGAGGCGCTTCGCGACGGCTGGTTTTTCACGGGCGATCTCGCGCGCTTCGACGAGGACGGGTTTCTCTTTATCGAGGGCCGCCTTTCGCGCTTCTCAAAACTCGCCGGCGAGATGGTGCCGCACGGCACGATCGAGGAGACGATCGTCAAGACATTCGGCTTTGGCGAGGAGGAGGGTTACGTGGTCGCCGTCACCGGCGTGCCCGACGAGGCGAAGGGCGAGATTCTCGTGCTGCTCTCCACGCGCGACATCGAGCTCGCCGACCTGCGCCAAAAACTCACCGACGCCGGACTTCCCAACCTTTGGGTGCCGCGCATCATTCTCAAAGTGGACCAAATCCCCGTGCTCGGCTCCGGCAAACTGGACCTCAAGGCGCTCAAGGAAGCCGCCACCAGCGGCATCCACCGCCACGGACACGGCGCGCTGTAAACCGGCCTCGCAATTTCAACCTCACTCCAATGAAAAAACACATTCGCAAATTATCCGTCGCCCTCCTTCTTCCGATTACGCTCGCCGCCGCCGGACCGGCGGTCATTCCGCTCTGGCCCGAGGGTGTTCCCGGACTTCGCGCCGACGCCGCGCCCGACAAGGACACGCCGACAAGCTCCAGCGTCATCCACACGCCGACGATGCTGTTTTATCCAGCGCCGAAGAAAAAAGCCACAGGCACCGCCATTGTCGTGTGCCCCGGCGGCGGCTACGCGCGCCTCTCCATGGAAAACGAGGGCCGCAATGTCGCGCAATGGCTCAACTCCATCGGCGTGTCGGCGTTTGTGCTCAAATACCGCCTCAAGGAATACGGACAACCCGCCCCGCTCCGCGACGTGCTACGCGCATTGCGCACCGTGCGCTCAAAAGCGGCCGAGTTTGGCGTGAACCCAGACCGCGTCGGCGTGCTCGGTTTTTCCGCCGGCGGGCACCTCGCGTCAACCGCGACCACGCTCTACGCCCATCCCGACGGCAAGACCGGCGCGGCGATTGACGAAGTGAGCGCGCGCCCCGATTTTTCCGTGCTTGTCTATCCGGTGATCTCAATGCGCGGGATCGCGCACAAGGGCTCGCGCGAAAATCTCATCGGCAAAACCCCGTCGTCCAAACTGGTGGGTTTGTATTCGACCGACGAACAGATCACGAAGGACACTCCTCCGGTGTTTCTCGTCAGCGGCACGGACGACAAAACCGTGCCCGTTGAAAACAGCGTGCGCTTTTACCTCGCGCTGCGCAAAGCCGGCGTGCCCGCCGAAATGCACCTTTATCAAAATGCCCGGCATGGTTTCGGAATGAAACCCGACATGGGCCCGCCCTCCGGCTGGCCCGTGCGTTGCGAGGAATGGATGCGACACAACGGCTGGCTGACGATTTCGAGAAGCCGATAAAACCGGCCGGCGGCGCGTTCAAGGTTGGGCACCATGCTCATCCAGCACGGAGGCGTCTTTTTCGGCGTTCCTGGCCTCGGCCAGCAGCCGCGTTGCCTGCTCCCCGTCCGCGATGCGTTGCACGGCCCAGACCGCGTGCGCGCGCACGAGCGGCGATTCGTGCGCGGCGAGGCGCGCAAGTTGCGGAAGATGCTCAGCGGCGCGCGCCCCGGTGTTGCCCGCGACGATGCACGCGTTGCGCAACAGCCCGGCGAGCTTGATGCGTTTGATCGCGGTTTTGCGGAAATGCGCGGCAAAACTTTCTGGTGTCAGCGCGAGCAATTCGCCCAGTGACAGTTGCCCGATTTCCGGGCGCGCTTCGAGGAGCAGCCCGCGGCTTGCTTGCGCGAAGCGATTCCACGGGCAGGCTTCCGCGCACGCGTCGCAGCCATAAATGCGCGCGCCGATTTTTGCGCGCAGCCCGCGCGGGATTGCGCCCTTGTTTTCAATGGTCTGGTAGGAAATGCACAGGCGGGAATCAACCGTGCCGGGGCTCACGATTGCGCCGGTCGGGCACGCATCGATGCAACGCGTGCATTTGCCGCAGTGGGAGCGCGCGGGGAGCGGTTCGTCCGCCTTGATTTTTGCGCGGACAAAAATCGCGGCAAGAAAGAGCCAGTTGCCAAAGTCGCGCGAAACGAGCATCGCGTTTTTGCCGGCGAAACCCGCGCCCGCGCGTGATGCCCAGGCGCGTTCGAGGACGGGGCCCGTGTCCACGTAATAACGATAATCGGCGGATGTGATCCCCAGTGTTTCCTCAAGCACGCGGCCCGCTTTTTCCAGCGCCGGCTTGATCGTGTCGTGATAATCCGAATACAGCGCGTAACGCGCCCAGCGCGGGTGCTGCGAATCGGATGATGCACCGGCTGCGCCTTGAAAATAATTCACGCCGAGCATGATGACCGACCCGGCTTCGGAAAGAACGAGGGTGGGGGAGGCGCGCTTGGCAAAACCGCGCTCGATCCAGTGCATGTCCGCCTGATATCCGGCGTCGAGCCACTTGCGAAGGGCGTTGACTTCGGGCAGTGCGCCGCCGTCGTCCCTTGCGGGGATGCTCGCGAAACGCGCCACGTCAAAGCCAAGGGCGAGCAGGCGCTTGCGCAGTTCAGCCGGCTCGATCATCGGGGGCGGCGGGATTTGTCGCGGGAGGTTCCGCGAGCCTGTGCGTGCGCAAAAAATCGGCCGCCTCGCGTTTGTAAACGCGCATGGCGTGCGCGATGACGTCGGGGAGCGAGCGGTTGTCCGTGAGCAGAAGCGTGCCCGCTTTTCGATAAATGGGTTCTCGCACCGAGTAGATTTCGCGCATCCGGGCGAGGGGATCTTCCACGTTCAAAAGCGGGCGCGACTTGCTGTGGCGCGTGCGCTTGAGGACGGTTTCGAGCGAGGCGTGCAGGCAGATGACGACGCCTCGCGAGTCGAGCAACTCAAGCATTCCCGGCTGCACGACCAGTCCGCCGCCGCACGCGACGATGCAGCCTCGCGCGGGATGCCCGCTCTCGATGAAGTCGCGCTCCAGCTTGCGGAAAACGGGCTCGCCGTCCTCCTCGAAAATTTTTGAGACGGGTTTGCCTTGCTCGCGTTCGATTGTCGCGTCGACATCGATCAGCTTGGCGCCGAGCCGGTATGCGATGGCGCGGCCCACGGTGGTTTTTCCCGTGCCCATGAAGCCGACCAGGTAAAGGTTTACAACCGGTGTTGTCATTGTGCTGTCCGGCACCTTGCGGCAGCCGCGCGGGTTTTGCAAAACAAGAAATGCGCGACGGGATTGCGCACCGGAGAACGCCGTTCCGATGATTGAAAATTTTGCGCTTCTCGGCGGGCGGGGTTTTTGCGAATACTTCGGGCCGCATGTCTGACAATCCATCCACGCCAATCCCAGCCTCCGAATCCGCGCAGGCGCCCGCGCTCAAACTCAAAATGAACGCCAAGGCGCGCGCCCTTAACGGCCACCCGTGGGTGTTTGCCAACGAAGTCGAGGCGTTGCTTCCCTCATCGTTCGACGGCGAGGTGGTCGAGTGCCGCGATCGCACGGGGCGGCGCATCGGCTCGGGCATCTACAACAGCCGCTCGCAAATCTGCTGGCGCAGGCTCAGTCGCGGGCGCGTGGCGCTCGACGAGGCCTATTTGCGCGAGGTGATCACGCGCGCGATCGAGCGGCGCGAGTCCGCGGGCTGCGACAAAAACGTAAGGCGCCTGATCTGGTCGGAGTCGGATGACCTGCCGGGCGTGGTGCTCGACCAGTTTGGCGACACGCTTGTGTTGCAAATCCAAACACTCGCCATGGAAAAACGGCGCGATGTGATCGCGCGTTTGTTGATGGAGATTGTGAAACCCGCGCCGGTTGAAATCATATTTCGCAACGACGCGCCCATCCGGCGGCTGGAGGGGCTGGAGCAGACGACCGGCACGCTTTCGGGAAAAACCTGGGAGCCGCGCTGGCTGCGCATCGACGGATTTGATTACTGGCTCGATTTGCAGGGCGGGCAGAAAACGGGTTTTTACCTCGACCAACGCGCGCAGCACCTGGCCGTGGCGCGCCACGCAAAAGGCCGCCGCGTGCTCGACGCGTTTTGCAACCAGGGGCCGTTCGCGCTGCATTGCGCGCGCGCCGGCGCGGCCAGCGTGCTCGGCATTGACAGCGCGGAGGACGCGATTGCGCAGGCCCGGAAAAACGCGGGGCGCAACAGCGTGGGCGCGGAGTTTTTGGCGGCCAATGTGTTTGATTTTTTCAACAGCCCGTCGCCGGAGCAGCGCGCGGAGACGTGGGACTTGATCATTCTTGATCCGCCGCCGTTTGCGAAGTCGAAGAGCGCGCTTGCGGGCGCGATGCGCGGTTACAAGGAGATCAATTTGCGCGCGATGCAGCGGCTTTCCCCGGGCGGGATTCTGGCGACCTACACTTGCTCGCATCACATGCACGAGGCGGAGTTGCGGCAGGTCCTCGCCGAGGCGGCCTCGGACGCGCGGCGGCGCGTGAGCGTGCTGGAGTTTTGCCACCAGCCGCCGGACCATCCCGTGCTCGTGACAATGCCCGAGAGCGAATACCTGCGCGGCTACATCCTGCGCGTGGAATAATTGCGTGGCGCCGGTCATGCGGTCGCCCTTGTTATTTTTAAAAGACATCCTATTGTGCCGCGCATGGATTTGTTAACCGTAGTCGTCATCTACTGCTTTGCCGTTGGAGGATTCTTCATGGGCTTGTGGTTGTTTTACGGACGGCGCGAGTATTCGCTTTTCGAGCAGGCGCGCCGCAAGACGACGTTTCTTTGCGCGCGGTGCAACAAGTTGTATGCGGCGGCGGGAAGCCCGGAGACGTGCGTCTGCCCGCGTTGCGGCCACGAAAATGCGCGGCTGAAATTCTAGGGTTCAAACCGGTTTCATCATGCGATCCTTTTTATCCGACACCTCCGGGCAGCAAAAGATTTTGCGCGTGCTGAACGCGGTGCTGGTTTTGTGCGCGCTGGGCTCGTGCGCGCTTTTTGTGCTGCTGATCGGCTGGCCGCTTTCCAGTCAGAAGGAGTTGATGCTGCACGTGCTCACGCGCGTTGTGCTGGGTGTTTTTGTGCTGCAGGAAATCGTGCGGCTGCTGATCAACCCGCACCGGATGCAGCACCTTCGCGAGCGGAAGCTGGAGTCGGCGCTGGCCGTGCTTGTGCTGCTGGAGTCGCTTTTCAGCCACCACGTGGACGGATTGATCAGCGGCTGGATTCCGGATGCGAAACCGGGCACGATCGCGCTGTTCGTGCTGGCGTTTTCGCAGCTCACCTTGATCGGGCTCATTTGTTTGCGGGGGCTGAGGCGCATTCCGGCGCTCGCGTCGAGAAACCTCACGCCGGGCGGCGCGCTCATCCTGAGCTTTGCGCTGATTATCACGGCGGGCATGCTGCTTTTGAAAATGCCGCGCGCGACGCTCGACGGGATTTCCTGGATTGACGCGCTCTTCACCTCGACGAGCGCGGTGTGCGTGACGGGGCTGACGGTGCTGGACACGTCGCAGGCGTTCACCCAGGAGGGGCAGCTCATAATTCTCGGGCTCGTGCAGGTGGGCGGATTGGGAATCATGACGCTCACGTATTTTTTCGCGCACTTCCTGACCGGCGGCGTGTCGTTTCGGAACCGCATCGCGCTGCAGGATTTGTTGAGCGAGGAAAACCTGGGGCAAATCGGCATGGTGCTGGGCATCATTGTCGGTTTCACATTTTCCTTCGAGCTGGCGGGTGCGGCGGCGATTTACTGGTCGGTGGATCACCTGCCCGGGACGGGGACGATCGACCGCCTGTTCTTCGCGGGGTTTCACTCGGTCATGTCGTTTTGCAACGCGGGGTTCAGCACTGTGTCCGACGGGCTGGCAAACACCGCGCTGCGGGGCAACGTGGGCCTGGTCACGGCGGTGATGCTGCTTGTGACCGCGGGTGGCATCGGGTTTCCGGTGGTGAAAAATTTCTGGCAGGTGGCGGTGGCCGTGGTGCGGCGGGCGTTGCGTTTGCGCGTGGCGGTGCCGCCGCGACTCACGATCAACAGCCGCGTGGTGCTGGTCACGTCGCTATGCCTGACCGTTGGCGGCGCGGTGTTTATTTTCTTCTCGGAGTTTGTTTTTGCCGGGAGCGACACCGGCGGGCTTCCCTCGTGGCTGGCGGCTTTGTTCCACTCGGTCACGGCGCGCTCGTGCGGTTTTAACATTACCGACACGAGGATGCACGCTCCCGCGACGATTGTGATTTTGCTGTTCCTGATGTTCATCGGCGGCAGCCCGGCGAGCACGGCAGGCGGCGTGAAAACCTCGACGCTGGCCGTTGCGGTGCTGGCGCTGCGCCGCGTGCTGCTCGGGCGCGCCGAGATCGAGGCGTTTGGCCGCCGCGTGAACGACGAGACCGCGAATCGCGCGCTCGCGGTCATGCTGCTGGCGGGGGCGTTTTTCACGCTGGTGCTGGTCGTGCTGTGCATGCTGCACCCCGAGCTATCGACGATGGACATGGCGTTCGAATCGATAAGCGCGATAAGCACGACGGGACTGACGCGGGGCATCGCGCCGCTGCTTGGCGGCGCGGGTAAATGCGTGATGGTGCTGGCGATGTTCGTCGGACGCATCGGCGTGCTGATGGTGCTGCTGGCGATCATGCCCCGGCGCCCGCAGGCGGCTTTCCGCCTGCCGGAAGGCCACATTGTGATCACTTGATTTTCAAACAATCCTCAACCCAACAAAATCCAACTTTATGAAATGCTGCATTATCGGACTTGGCGTTTTCGGAAAAAACCTGGCGCGCGATCTCGCGCAACTCGGCGCGGACGTGCTGGCGATCGACCGGCGCGATGACAACATCGCGCAAATCAAGGACGAGGTCGGCGCGGCCGTGGTGATGGATTTCGAGGACCCGACGCCGCTGGCGCATTTTCCGATCGCGGAAATGGACGCGGTGATCGTGGCGATCGGCGACGACTTCGAGCACTCGATGGCACTGACGATGAAGTCGCAGGAGCTCGGCGCGAAACGCATCGTGTGCCGCGTGCTCTCGCCGATGCACGAGCGGCTTTTGCGGTTGCTCAAGGTTGACCGCCTCGTGGTGCCCGAGGAGGTCGCGGCGCGCGGGCTCGCGCATTCGCTGCTGATGCGCGGCGTGCTGGACGGCTTCGACATGGGCAACAACCATTCGATCATCGAGGCCACGGTGCCGGCAAAGCTGGCCGGCAAATCGCTCACGGAAAGCGCGGAGGATTTTAAGGTCGCCGGCGTGCGCATCGTGACGATCAAGCGCATCGAAAAAGGACTGCTCGATGGATTGCGAAAAATATCGGACCAGACCGTCAAGCGCCGCACGCTTGGCGTTGTGACGATGTCCGAGATTTTCCAGGCCGATGATATTTTTGTGCTCTTCGGCCCCGAGAAGAACCTGCGTTCATTTCTGGAAACGTATTCGGGCGATTGAGCAGGGCGTGTTTGTGACAGCCTTGCCGAACGCGACATGCTCAAGGCTCGCGTTGCCTCGGGATCGAAACCCCCAACGGGGTTTTATAATATAGATGCCATGGAAGCCCTTCAGGCTTCGTGCCGGCATGCCGTCCCAATGGACGTTCGCGGCAATCGGATGGTTATTGCGTCGTTGCGCCGCTGACGAAAAACACATCGCGGATGGTTTTGAGTATTTCGGGGTCGGTGGCGATGCTGACCGCGCCGTTCACCACAAACTGCACGCCCATGCACATGAGGAGCAGCCCCATGATTTGTGTCATGGCGCTGATCGCCGTGGGGCCGAGAACTCCGTTCATGCGAATGGCGAGCCGTAGAAAAAGATAACACGCCAGCGCGACCACGCAGATGCCAAGAATGATGGCGACGTAGTGGAGCCACGAGGTCGCGAGCGAGGCAAACCCGATGGTGACGCTGATGGAGCCCGGGCCGCCGAGAATCGGCATCGCGAGCGGCGAGAATGAAACGTCGTTTTTCGCGAGAGCCTCCTGGTGGGCTTTCCTGTTGCGGGCTCCCTCCGGGCGATTCGGGGAAAGCATCCGCATGCCGATGCCCGCGACGATGATGCCGCCCGCGATGCGGAGACCGGGAATCGAGATGCCGAAAAAGTTCATCACAAACGAACCGCACAACAGCGAGCCGCTCAAAATGAACACCACGTAAATGCAGGCCTTGCGGACTTGCTCGATGCGGCGCGCCTCGGAGTCGCCCGTGGTGATGGCGAGAAAAGTGGGCGCGGCGGCGAGCGGATTCATGATGGGCAGGATGCCGATGATCGTGCCCAGAAACAGCCCCCAGAGCTTGAAAATGCTTTCATGCATGAGCAACGGGTGTAGTCAGCCATTCCGCCCGCGTCGAGCGCGGACTGGCTGGGTGCGCTCAAAACGACAGGGCGGGGCAAACCGTCCCCGATGTGCCGCGAATGGTTTTTGTTTCAACCGAAGTTTTGTTCGCAAAAACAAGAAACGCCAGGCGCCTCAAAGCGAATCCAGGTCGGCGATGATTTCGCGGGGTTTGGAGCCGTTTTCAGGGCCGACGATGCCGCGCTCCTCCATCATGTCCATCATGCGCGCGGCGCGGTTGTAGCCGATGCCGAGTTTGCGCTGAAGCGCGGAGGTCGAGGCGCGGCGCGTATGCTTTACGACGGCGAGCGCCTCGTTGTAGAGCTCGTTGTCGTCCATGTCGGAATAGTCTTTTTTGCCGTTGTCGTCCTCGCCGTCGATCGGGGCGGATTCGATTTCGTCCTGCACGTCCTGCGCGTATTGCGGGGGACCGTTGAAGCGTTTGAGGTAATCGACGAAACCCTTCACTTCCTCGTCGGAGACGAAGGCGCCCTGCGCGCGCACGACGCGCGAGGTGCCGGGGGGCGTGAAGAGCATGTCGCCGCGGCCGATCAGGGATTCCGCGCCCTTGCCGTCGAGGATGGTGCGCGAGTCGATTTGCGAGGCGACTTGGAACGCGATGCGCGAGGGAAGGTTGGCCTTGATGAGACCGGTGATGACGTTCACCGAGGGGCGTTGCGTGGCGATGATGATGTGGATGCCCGCGGCGCGCGCGAGCTGCGCGAGGCGCGCGATGGAGGTTTCGACCTCGGCGGCGGCGACCATCATAAGGTCGGCAAGCTCGTCCATGATAACCACGATGTAGGGCAGGTGGTCGGGCACTTCGAGTTCGTCGAGCGGATCGACGCCCTCGAGCTTGGCCTGCTCCTCCTCGTTTGGAAGAAGGTCGTCTTTTTCGTCGATCGGGAACGCGGGGGCCTCGTGTTTTTTGCGGTTGTTGAAGCCGGTGATGTTGCGCACGCCCGTCTTGCCGAAAAGCTGGTAGCGCTGGGCCATTTCCTGGAGCAGCCACTTGAGCGCGGCGGGCGCGCGCTTGGGCGCGGTGACGACCGGGATGAACATGTGGGGCAGGGCGTTGAAGACCTGGAGCTCGACGACCTTGGGATCGACCATGATGAGGCGGACATCCTTGGGGCTCTTGCGAAACACAATCGAGGCGATGATGGAGTTTACGCACACGGATTTGCCCGAGCCGGTCGCGCCGGCGATGAGGAGGTGGGGCATGCGCGTGAGGTCGGAAATGAGCGGGCGGCCGGAGACGTCCTTGCCGAGCGCGATGGGAATCTCGGCCTTGCTGTTCGCCCAGTCCTCGGATTCGAGGATGTCCCTCATGCCGACGGGCATGGGGATTTTGTTCGGCATTTCGATGCCGACCGCGGCCTTGCCGGGAATCGGGGCGAGAATGCGCACGGATTGCGCCTTCATGTGCAGCGCGATGTTTTTGTCGAGGTTGGCGATTTTCTCGACGCGCACGCCCGCGGCGGGAACCACCTCGTAGCAGGTGATGACAGGGCCGACGTGAATCTCGCCCGGCGAGACGGTGATGCCGTATTCGCCTATGATGCGCACGAGGTCGGCCATGTTGTTGGCGTATTCCTCGTCGGTGTCCGTGTCCGAGCTTTTCGGGTATTCCTTGAGGAGCGCGAGCGGGGGGAATTGGTAATTGTCCTCCGTGGCGGGAACGGCGGCGTTTTTGGCTTTTTTGGTTTCCTCGGGTTTGACGATGGAGAGCGCTCCGGGCTTGGTGGCGGCGGAATCCGTGCCGCGGAAAATTTTCGGCGACAATTTGGGTTGTTCGGGATCGTCAACAGGCGGCGGATCGTCGTCCGCGTGGCCGCCCGCGTCGGTCGCGGTGGGTTGGGGCGGGGCGTCCGTGTCGTCATCGCGCGCCTTGCCGTTTGCCGCGCCGTCTTTTGTTTTTCCCTCCAGATCAAAGGGCGTGTGCGTGACCGCCGGGTCGTAGCCGCCCTTGGCGCGGGCCTTCGCGCGGGCTCGATCCTCGGCGGCGATGCGGCGGATTTCGGCGCGCTCGGCGCGGATTTGCGCGCGGCGGGCGCGCCACGCGGCGAACATGGCGGCGACTTTTTCGAGCTCGGCGAAAATATCCTTCGTGAAAATGAGCATGAGCCCGATTGCGTAGAGCAGCACGAGCACGACCCCGGCGCCGGCGGGGCCGATGGCTTCCGAAAGGAAATCGCCGTAGAGCGCCTTGCCGAGCATGCCGCCGGGGCCGGACGGGAAATAGTCGGTGGGGTTGCTTTTGCCGAAGAGCTCGCCGAAAAGCGTGGCGAGGCTTGAGAACGTGACGACGCACAGGACCATCGCCAGCGCGCGGGTGAGCGCGAGGATGCGGGCGTTGCGAATGGAGGTGAAGGCCATCCAGAAGAAAAACAGCGGCAGGTAAAAAGTGCTCAGGCCGAGAAACGTGAGTGTCCAATACGAGCCCTCCGCGCCGAGCATGCCGACGAGGTTGTGCTCTCGCACGGGATCGTTGATCTGGAGGCTCTGGTGCGGCGCGTAATCGAGGAGCGCGATGGAGGCCAGCACGCCGGCGACAATGCACACGACAAAGACAACCCAATGGCGCGGATGGCGCGCGGTGCCGAGCTGCTCGGCTTGGGCGGCGGATTGTTTTTTATTTGTGTTTGAACTCGCGGAACTGGCCATGTGTTTTATCGGACCTGCTTGGACGATCTGACTGCGCAGGGGAAGTGCATTTCCTGATGCAACGCCAGAGCGGTCAAATCCAATATTTCACCACCGAAACAAAAACACACGGCAAAATTATCAACATGACCCAATTCCTTCGTTTTCGACCCCTGTATCAGGACCGTGTTTGGGGCGGTCGCGTTCTCGAAACCTCCCTCGGGCGCAAGCTGCCCGCGACCGGCAAGCCCGTCGGCGAGAGCTGGGAAATTGTGGACCGGCCCGAGGCGCAATCCGTCGTGCAAGGCGGCAAATACGACGGGCTCGCGATTCGCGCGCTGATCGAGCGGCACGCCGCCGACATCATGGGGCCGAAATGGGACGCCTCGCGCGCGTTTCCGATTTTGGTGAAGTGGCTGGACTGTCGCGAGCGACTGAGCCTGCAGGTGCACCCGCCCGCGTCGGTCGCGCCGGAATTGAAGGGCGAGCCGAAAACGGAAAACTGGTATATCGCCGATTGCGCGGAGGGCGCGAACCTGATCGTGGGGCTGCGCCGCGGTGTGACACGCGAGGAGTTTGAGCAGGCGGTCAAAAACCTGACGCTCGAAAACTGCGTGCACCGTTTCCCTGTGTCGAAGGGCGACTCGATTCTCGTGCACAGCGGGCAGATTCACGCCATCGACGGCGGCAACCTGATCCTCGAAATCCAGCAAAACTCGGACACCACTTATCGCGTTTACGACTGGGGCCGTGTGGGGCTCGACGGAAAACCGCGCCAGATGCACGTCGACGAATCGATCAAATCGATCAAATGGGACGACTTTGAGCCGAAGCCCGTGCGCGGCGAGCGCAAGAACGCCGTCATTGCCGATGCGAACGAATTCCGCATCCGCCGCGTGCCGCTGGCAAAGGGCGAGAAGCTGCGCGTCGCCGCGGGCGAGCAGGCGCGAATTCTGAGCGTCGTGGACGGCGCCGTGCGCGAAACGCTCTCATCGTCCGCGGACGACACCGCCGCCACGCTCACACGCGGCGAAAATGTGGTGCTGCCCTACGCGGGTGGTTTCGCCTTCGAGGCGACGGAGGACAGCCTGCTGCTGCTGACGGAAAACTTCGGGTAAAATATCCCTGCGAGAACCGACCAAGTTTGCGATTAGGTCGGCGGCAGCTTTTTCAGTTTTATCAAGAGACGGCGTCGTTTGTTTTGGAGTGCGGTGGCAGAGGGCGAAGCCCGGCGACACCGCTTTTGCGCGCAGTGAAAATCCGTGAATCGCTCAAAGCGGTGCCGCCGCTTCGCTTTGCCACCGCACTCCAAAAAGAATCGGTTTCGCGGGCAAGGTCAGTTTGAAATAATTGGAAAATCAACAAACAGCGTCCCGACCCTTCGGCTATTCCTATTCCTTCAACAAACAGCGTCCCGACCCCTTCGGCTATTCCCCCCTTCGGCTATTCCCTCCCCTTAGGTTCGCCTACACCGCTTCAGGCATTGTCATAGATTAACCCGGAGACCTAATTCGGTATCAGGAGTGACGGTAAATTTACGACCTATAGAAACCATAGCCAGGCGTGATAAAGAGCACTCTTTATTAGTATGATCAAACTGAGTGAATATTTCCATGGCACTTTGAAAATCTCTGGCGGATTCTCCGGCTTTTGCGGTGCCAAGCTCTGTCAAAAGCCAAAGCGATAGCGGTAGCCCTTGATCAAAGACACCACTCTGGTTGGTAGCGAATGACTCTGTCGATTCCTTAGAATTGCGCAGAGACTCAAAATTTGTTGCTCGCATTACCATCGGCGGCCCGAGTGTGGAGAAATCACAATCGTAGAAGAGGTAAGTAGATGCGTTTCCAAAATTTTTGGTCAACGTATCGAACTGCAACTTGTTAAGAGATGTGCTACCGCTACCATTCAGACGCTTTGATTGAAAGGCGGCATATCGCGTGATCTTGGGGCGATCGGGCAAGTCAACCACTAGAATCAGCCCAAAATCACCTCCGGTCATCTTTTCTAAATGGCCGCCGCGAGACAGATCCGAGTAAACGAAATCAATGTGTAACGGTTCGTTATAGCGAGTCACAGCCTCTCTCGTGAATAATTCAGAAGACATTTGAATAGCAGCCTCCAACTCTGAAATTAGGTGCCCAGTGAGACGCTCTTCGTGACTTTTTTGAGGAACGAAACGTAGCCCGAGTCGCACCTCAGCTCGTGCAAACGCTTCGAACGCAATATCGAGTAGTGGATGCAGTCCGAGTCCGTTTTCGAAAAGGCGCTGAACTAGCTCGATAGAGTCAACAGCCTCACCACATATTGGGCAATTTTGCCAGTAACGGCGAGGCAAAGCACGATGAAGCTGCCATCGCACTTTGCGCGCCCAGCCATAGTAACCTTTATTCTCTCGAGCTAACGCCCAGAAATCGTTTTTGAACACAGGTGTCATAACATTTTTTTAACAGTGTTATTAATTCAAACTAATTTAGAGTGTTGAGGAAGTTTCAGCTGATTTCCTCAACAGTCGCTTCCACGCGGCGGTCGCCGATGGTCATGGCGTATTTTAGGACGTTGCCGGCGGTGCCTGACTCAGCCGCGGGTGCGGGGGCGGGCGCGGAGGCTTTTGCGGCAGGCGCGGGGGCTGTCGGTGCTGCGACAGGAGCCGCGGGTGCGGGTTGCGCGTAGAGTTCCTTGAGTTGTTGCGGGAACATGGCGTAGATGACGCAGTGTTCGTCGTCGGTGGGGAGCTTGTTTTGCGCGAGTTCGGCGCGGAGGGTTTCCATCCTCGGCTTGATGAGGTCGGCGGGACGGCAGGTGATTGGGTCTTTTTTCGCGGTCGCGGCGGCGAGTTTCTGGATTTCGGGATCGACGGGCGCGGGGGTGCGGCCGAAGTAACCGAGCGCGATGTTCATTGCGCCGGGGATGAAGTTTTTCCAGCGGCCAAACTTCACGTTCATCACGGCTTGCGTGCCGACGATTTGCGAGGTGGGCGTGACGAGCGGGATCCAGCCGAGTTTTTCGCGCACGTAGGGGATTTCGGCAAAGACTTCGTCGAAGCGGTCCTCCATTTTCATCTCGGTGAGTTGCGAGCGGAAGTTGCTGAGCATGCCGCCGGGGACTTCGTAGGTGATGGCGTCGGTGTCAACGACTTCGTTGGCGTGGCGCGTGAACTTGGAGAGTTGCGCGTAGACGGGTTTGAGGGCCTCGGAGATTTCGCGGACTTTTTTGAGGTCGTAGTCGGCGGCTTTGCGGGGGGCGTTTTCGAGGAGGGCGGTCATGCGCAGGTGGTCGGGTTGCGCGGTGCCGTCGGCGAAGGGGCGGATGCCGACGTCGATGGTGTCCACGCCGGCTTCGATGGCGGCGAGGTAGGCGGCGGAGCCGAGGCCGGCGGTTTCGTGGGTGTGGAGGATGACGGGGATTTTGATTTGCGCCTTGAGGCCCTTGATGATGGCGGAGGCGATGTAGGGGGGAATGAGGCCGGCCATGTCCTTGATGCAGATGCTGTCGCAACCCATGGCGGCGAGTTCGGCTCCCATTTTGACGAAGCCTTCGATGGTGTGGACGGGGGACTTGGTGTAGCAGATGGTGCCTTGGGCGTGGCCGCCGGCTTTTTTGGTGGCGGCGATGGCGGTCTGCATGTTGCGCGTGTCGTTGAGCGCGTCGAAGATGCGGAGAATGTTCATGCCGTGCGCGATGGATTTTTGCACGAAGGCGGTGACGACGTCGTCGGGGTTTTGGTCGTAGGCGACGATGTTTTGTCCGCGCAGGAGCATCATGTGCGGGGTCTTGGTTTTGGCGCGGATGGCGTCGAGGCGCTTGAAGGGGAACTCCTTCAGGAAGCGCAGGCCGGAGTCGATGGTGGCGCCGCCCCAGGTTTCGAGCGCGGCGTAGCCGAGGGAGTCGAGCGGCTCGAGGAGGGGGAGCATTTGCTCGGTGGCCATGCGGGTGGCGGCAAGCGATTGGTGTCCGTCGCGCAGGACGGTGTTGTTGAAGGTGACGGGTTTGCTCATGGTGTTTGTAAAAAAATGACTGCGGTTGGTGGCGGCGAAATTGCCGGTTTCAACTTTGAAAACAGTTTTTGCGCGGGTGGCGAGTGTTCGTTTTGAGGGCGGATGATTTTTCAGTTCGGAGCATCAATTTTCCAATCCGTTTAGCCGCTCTATGAGTCCGCGAGTGGCCTGACATTGCACAGATGAGAACTTCGTCTTCTGGTATTTATCCGGGTTAATCCGTAATACTAACCCTGAAACCGCTCTATTTTTTGCGCGATCTTTCCATGTCGCGCCCCACTAAAATCAAAGACAAATTCAACCGCAGATGAACGCAGATTTTCAAACCATCGATTCACAAATTCATTGTTTTCCGTATCTGCGCATATCTGCGTTCATCTGCGGTTAAGAAATCTTTGGGTGCGGCAAAGCCGCTCTGGGCAATCCGTGGTCAGTTGCCTGGTTCGAAGATTGCGATGTTTTTGGTGGCGCTTCGCGTTTTGCGGGGTTTAGTTGCGGGCCAATTTGTTCACTTTTACATTCAAAACCATGAGCACAAAACCCAAGAAGTCCAAAACTCCGTCCAATGCGGTCGCCGCCTCCAAGAAGGGGCCGATCTCGAAATTTATCGCGCACAACTACCGCCACTTCAACGCGGCGTCGCTCGTCGATGCGGCGCGCGGTTACGAGGATCATCTCAAGAAGGGCGGCAAGATGGTCGTCACGCTCGGCGGCGCGATGTCCACCGCGGAGCTTGGCATCACGCTCGCGGAGATGATCCGCAAGGACAAGGTTCACGCGATCGTGTGCACGGGCGCGAATCTTGAGGAGGATGTGTTCAATCTGGTGGCGCACGATTATTACGAGCGCGTGCCGCATTACCGCGACCTCACGCCGGCGGACGAACAGGCGTTGCTGGAGCGGCACATGAACCGCGTGACCGACACGTGCATTCCCGAGATGGAGGCGATGCGCCGCATTGAAAACGTGGTGCTCGACGAGTGGATGAAGGCCGACAAGGCGGGCGAGCGATTTTTCCCGCACGAGTTCATGTATAAGATTCTGCGCGGCGGAAAACTGAAGAAGTCGTATCAGATTGACCCGAAAAATTCGTGGATGCTGGCGGCGGCGCAAAAGAACCTGCCGATCATCGTGCCGGGCTGGGAGGACGCGACGTTGGGCAACATGTTTGCGAGCCATGTGATCACCGGCGAAATCAAGAACGTGCACACCGTGCGCACGGGCATCGAATACATGATGTGGCTCGCCGACTGGTATACGAAGACGGCGAAAAATCTGCGCGACGGCAACGGCTCGATCGGCTTCTTCCAAATCGGCGGCGGCATTTCGGGCGACTTCCCGATTTGCGTGGTGCCGATGCTGCATCAGGACTTGCAGCGTCCCGACGTGCCGCTGTGGGGCTACTTCTGCCAGATCAGCGATTCGACGACGAGTTATGGCAGCTACTCGGGCGCGGTGCCGAACGAAAAAATCACCTGGGGCAAGCTCGGCGAAAAGACGCCGAAGTATATCATCGAAAGCGACGCGACGATCGTGGCGCCACTGGTGTTTTCGTGGGTGCTTGGGCGCTGACGAAGCGCGCGCGTTGAGCGCGCGGTTTTCATTTTACAGCTTGCTGTCCACTGATGGGCGCCGCCGCTTTCTTGCGACGGCGCATCAGGCGCGGTGTGCGAGGCGGGCCTTGGTTATGCGCTCGCGGATGCCGCTGTGCTTATCTCTGGTAATTCTCGGCGCGCTCGGCGAGCACACCCTACCTGTTAACGCCGAAAACTCCGCAGGGTGGGGCGCATGCGCGCCGCACCCTTACATCCCGCCGTGGCAGTTTTTGTATTTTTTGCCGCTGCCGCAGGGGCACGGGTCGTTGCGGCCCACTTTCGGGGTCTCGCGACGGATGGTGACCTTCGGGAGCTTGATTTCGCCTTCGGGCGAATTGGTCGAGAGCTGTTGTTGCGCGGGGCCGCTGTGCGTGACAGTGGTGCGCACGCTCGGGCCGGAAGCCTCGGCGTTTTCGGGGCCTTGCAACTTTGCGCCGCGCGAGAGCATCGCGAGCATGTTTTCGAAGGCTTGCAGGTTGCTCGCGCTGCGGAAGAGGCCGGTGCAGATTTGCAGGCGCACGGCGTCCATGAGCTCCTCGAAATATTTGTAGGCTTCGTTTTTATACTCCACGAGCGGGTCCTTCTGGCCGTAGCTGCGGAGGCTCACCGACTGGCGGAGGCTTTCCATCTCGGTGAGATGCTCCTGCCAGTGCTGGTCGATGGCGTTGATGATTGTGTAGCGTTCGAGTCCGCCGAGGGCCTCGGGGACTTCGGCGGATTCCTTTATTGCGTAGGCGTCCTTGATGCGGTCAACGATGAGCGTCCTTGATGCGGTGGCGTCGAGGTTTTGGATTTCCGCGGGCTTGATGGAAGTGCGGAAGTGCTGGTTGACCCAGCCGACGAGTCCGTCGATCGAGCTTTGCGTGGCCCCGCCTTTTTCACCGATGCCGGCGACGGCGACGCGGTTTTCAATTTCCTCGTCAACTTGCTCGAAGATGAGGTCCTTGGCGCGGTCGGCGTGGATGGCGGCGTTGCGGATGTCGTAGACAACCTGGCGCTGGAGGTTGAGGACGTCGTCGTATTGGAGGAGGCGTTTGCGGGCGGAGAAGTTTTGCTGCTCGACTTTTTTCTGCGCGCTTTCGATGGAGCGGTTGAGGAGCGGGTGCTGGAGCTCCTCGCCCTCCTTCATCGTGCCTTCCATGAGGCGCGAGGCGAGGTTGCCCTGAAGGAAGAGGCGCATGAGCTCGTCCTCGAGCGAGAGGAAGAACTTGGTGAGACCGGGGTCGCCCTGGCGCGAGCAGCGCCCGCGGAGCTGGCGGTCGACGCGGCGTGATTGATGGCGCTCGGTGCCGATGACGTAGAGGCCGCCGGTTTCCTTTGTGCTTGGCGTCAGGCAGAGGTCGTAGGCCTCGTCGCTGTCGGAGTCGTATTTTTTGACCTCGCCGGTCTTGGGTTCGGTGAGCGTGTATTGGAAGATTTTCTTCGAGGCTTTCTCGGGGTCTTCGTGCGGGCCGTAGGTGACGTTGAAACGGACGCCCTCGCCGAGTTTGATGTCGGTGCCGCGGCCGGCCATGTTGGTGGCGATGGTGACGGCGCCGCGCTGTCCGGCGCGGGCGACGATGTCGGCCTCCTGCGCGTGGAACTTGGCATTGAGCACGGTGTGCACGATGTTCGTGCGCTTGAGCATGCGCGAAAGGACCTCGGAGGATTCGACCGAGGCGGTGCCGACGAGGACGGGCTGGCCGCGTTTGTGGGCGGCCTCAATTTCGCGGACGACGGCGTTGTATTTGTCGCGGCGGGTTTTGTAGATGGAGTCGTTTTTGTCGATGCGGATGCAGGGTCTGTTTGTCGGGATAACCTGCACGGAAAGTTTGTAGATGTCGTTGAACTCGGTGGCCTCGGTCTCGGCGGTGCCGGTCATGCCCGCGAGTTTTTCATACATGCGGAAGTAGTTCTGAATGGTGATCGTCGCGTAGGTGCGGGTTTCGTTTTCGATGGCGACGTTTTCCTTGGCCTCGATGGCTTGGTGGAGCCCGTCGGACCAGCGACGGCCGGGCATGACGCGACCGGTGTTTTCGTCGACGATCATGACCTTGCCCTCCTGCACAACGTATTCGACGTCCTTTTCGTAAAGCGAGTAGGCGCGGAGCAGTTGCGAGATGGCGTGGATGTCCTCGGAAATGACGGCGTATTCGGCCTCGGCCTTGCGCTTGATGTCCTCGCGTTGCTCGGGCGTGTATTGCTCGTCCTTTTCGAGGAGGGCGAACTGGGTCGCGAGGTCGGGGAGGACGAAGGCGTCGGGGTTGTCGGGGCGGAGATAGTTGCGCCCCTTGAGAGAGAGGTCGGCCTGGTGCTGGCGCTCGTCGATGGAGTAATAGAGGTCCTCCTTCAGGGCGTAGAGTTGCGATTTTTGGAAATCGGAGTGGAGCTCGGTTTCGACCTTGTCGAGGAGCTTGCGCCATTCGGGTTGCTCGAGGAGGCGGAGGAGTTGCTTGTTGTTGGGCGCGCCGAACTTGACCTGGAGCATCTTGAGGCTGGCGGCGTGGATGTCGTCCTTGGACGCGTCGGTTTTTTCGAGGAGTTCCCTGGCCTCGGCGACGAGGTTGTTGCAAAGGCGGGTTTGCGCGGATGCGAGGCGCTCGATGCCGGGCTTGAGGCGGGTGAAGGGTTGCTCGCGCTCGATGGGCGCGGGGCCGGAAATGATGAGCGGCGTGCGCGCCTCGTCCACGAGGATCGAGTCGATTTCGTCAACAATGCAATACCAGTGCTCGCGCTGGACCTGGTCCTCCTTGCGGGTGGCCATGCCGTTGTCGCGGAGGTAGTCGAAGCCGAACTCGGAGGCGGTGCCGTAGGTGATGTCGCGCGAATACATTTCGCGGCGCACGTCGTTTGGCATTTGCTGCTGGATGCAGCCGACGGTGAGGCCGAGGAAGTTGTAGAGGTAGCCCATCCACTCGGAGTCGCGGCGGGCGAGGTAGTCGTTGACGGTGACGAGCTGGGCGTTGCGGCCGTTGAGGGCGTTGAGGTAGAGGGGGAGGGTGGAGACGAGGGTTTTGCCCTCGCCGGTGGCCATTTCGGCGATGCGGCCCTCGTGGATGGCCATGCCGCCGATGAGCTGCACGTCGAAGTGCACCATGTTCCATTCGAGCTCGTGCTCGCAAACGACGAGTTTCTGGCCGCAGAGGCGGCGGGCGGCGTTCTTGACGGCGGCAAATGCCTCGGGGAGGAGCGCGTCGAGGGTTTCGCCGGCTTTGACGCGGTCGCGGAATTCGTCGGTTTTGGCGCGGAGCTGCTCGTCAGTGAGCGACTGGTAGGAAACTTCGATTTCGTTGATGCGCGCAACGACGGGACGGCAGCGTTCGAGGAACTTGCGATAATGGCGGCCGGAAAACTTTTTAATGAGCCAGGAAATCATTTGGAATGCGGAATGATGAAAAAGACTGAATGACTGAAGAGCTGAAAGGCTGAAGGATGCGGAATGGTTGGGAAAATTGAAAAAGAAAAAAATATGCAGAGCCGCGGCGTCCGTTGCAACGGAAGAATTTTGCGGCCAAAACCGAAAAATGGAGGCGTTGCCCGGTGCGATTTTTAGCGCCGTCGCAACAGAAACGCGCACGCGCCATCGTGGCCGTCCATCCACGGGAACGATTGCACTGATTTTTCCAGGGCAAACCGTCCGTGTCCGCCGGGGCCGTGCGGGCGTTCGAGAAACGCGGTGACGACGTGCTCGTTTTCCTCGGCATCAATGCTGCACGTGCTGTAAATCAGCCGTCCGCCGTGGCGAACGCGTCGCGCCGCGGCTTCGAGCAAGGCCAGTTGCTGGCGCGCGTGCTTCGTGAAATCGTTCGGCTGCAGGCGCCACTTCACGTCCACTCGGTGGCGCATCACGCCTGTGTTTGAGCAGGGCGCGTCGAGCAGCACCGCGTTGTATTCCGCGGGCAGGTTGTGCTCGTCGAAGAGCGGCGGGCGCGCCGCGATCAAGTCGCCCTGCACCAGCGCCACGTTCATTCCCTCCGGCGCGCGCGACAGGTTTTCCTTCAATCGATCAACGCGCGCGCCCGGCAAATCCATCGCCACAAGCAGCGTTTTTTCCAGTTTTTCGGCGTCCGCGTTCGCGCGTATCGCGTCGGCAATGGCGAGGCATTTCCCGCCCGGGGCGGCGCACGCGTCGAGAATGCTCTCGCCCGCCTGCGGCGCGAGCAGCCCGACCGCGAGGCGCGTCGAGGGATCCTGCAAATACAAATTGCCCGCGATGATCGCCGCCTCCACGGAGGGCCAGTTGCCCGCCTTCACCTCATAAAATTGCTCCCATCGCGACGGTGCCAGCCATGCCAGCTCCGTCTCGGACGGCGCGCGCGAGGCCCGCCAGCGCGCATGCACCGGCGCGGGTTTCTGGTTCCACTCAAGCAATGCGCGCGCGCCCGCCGCGCCGAATTGCGCGAGCCAGCGTTGCACGAGCCAGGCGGGGTGCGAGAACCACGCGGCGAGTTGTTCCGCGCCCGCCAGTTTTGCGGGAGGTTTTTCCTCCGCAAGCGCCGCGGCGAGTTTGCGCACCACGGCGTTCACCATCCGCGCCTCGGGTTGGCTTGCGAGCGTCTTGGTTTGTTCCACCGCATGGTGCACGACGCGCGCCGCGTGCCCCTCGTCGCCGCCCTCGATCAACTCAAAGCCCGCCACCAGCAGGACGGCGCTCAATCGCGGACGCGGCGCGCGCGCGACCAGCCGCTGCAGATGCGAGTCGACGCGCCCCTTGTGCCGCAACGCGCCGAACAGCAAATGCTGGCAGCGCGCGCGTTCCACGCCGGCCACCTCGCGGGGCAGCGAGTCGAGCAGCGCGTCGGCGCGCTCGGATTTTTCGAGCCAGCGCGTGATCAGCATCACTGCGAGCGACCAGGGAGTCGTGGGCTGTTCGTTTGTGGACATTGCGCAAAGTTCGCCGCCCTTGTTCCGCAAATCAAAGAAAATCGCCACGACGGGTGAGATAAGCCGATCCATCCCGCGCCTTCCGCCCAAAACAATAATAAACAATAAAAAGGATTTTTTAAATTCCACATAAATACATCCCCATAAGAGGCCTTTTTTATCGCAATAATCTAACTTTATCTTGAGGCTGTGGGCGATGAAATCAAATTTCGCCCGGGCACTGCGCTCCGCCGTTTTTCTTGCATCTGGAATTTTCGCACTGCCGTCCCTTGCCATCGCGCAGGCCACTCCCACCGCCATTGTCGCCATAGCCGCCGGTGACAACCACAGCATGTATGTGACCAATGACGGCAGCCTTTGGGCCATGGGTAACAACCATGACGGGCAGCTGGGCGATGACACTTTCACAAGTCGGGGATCTCCCACGCTTGTCACTAACGCCCCCAATTTCACCGCACTGGCTGCGGGATCCATGCACGGACTGTGCATGACCGGCGACGGCAAACTTTACATCATACGGGGAACCTCCCCATCAACCCAATTGGAGGACGGCACCTACATCAACGGAGTCATCCCTTCGCTTGTCACCGAGGCTTCCAATGTTATCGGGGTGGCCGCCGGACATGATCACAGCTTGTATGTGACCGCCGGTGGCGAGCTTTATGCCATGGGTGGCAACCCCTATGGTCAATTGGGCCTCAGCGACACTGAGAACCGGGATTCACCCGTGCTCGTGCCCTCCGATTCCAGTGTCACTGCCGTTGCCACGGGGTATAATCACAGTTTGTTCACAACCGCCGACGGCAAACTCTATGCCATGGGAGGCAACTTCTTCGGCCAGTTGGGTGTCAGCGACACCACAAACCGACTCACACCTGTGCTCGTGCCGTCCGCTTCCAACGTCGTTGCGATGGCCTCGGGTTATAATCACAGCCTGTATGTGACCGCCGATGGCGAGCTCTATGCCATGGGGGACAATGACAGCGGCCAGTTGGGCGATGGCACCACTACGGATCGAAGCACGCCCGTGCTCGTCACCTCCAACGTCAGCACCGTGGCTGCCGGGGGTGGTCACAGCCTGTATTTGACCACTGATGGCAAGCTCTACGCCATGGGGGCCAACTACTCCGGCCAGTTGGGTGTTGGCGACACCACGAGGCGACTTTCGCCCGTGCTCGTTGCCACCAATGTCACTGCGATGGCCGCCGGGATGAATCACAGCCTGTATGCAACTACCGATGGCAAGCTCTATGCCATGGGAGACAATCACGATGGACAGTTGGGTGATGGCACCGTTACGAATCGCAACACGCCTGTGCTTGTTCTTGATCTTTCAAATCTCCAGAACACCGCGCCCGCTATTGTCACACAACCCGTCAATCAGGTTGCTCCCGCCGGGGGAACCGCAACCTTTACCATGACGGCGTCCGGCAATCCGACTCCAAGCTACCAGTGGTATCATTACTCGAATTTTGATTGGAGAGCGCTTACCGACACCGCGCCTTACAGCGGTGCGACCACCGACACGCTTGTCATCACCAACTGCCCCGCTTCGATGCACAACTATCTATATCGCTGCGTGGTAACAAATGCGGCTGGCAACGCTGGCAGTAACGCGGTCACCCTTACGGTTGGGACTGGTTCGGCACCCAAATTCCAGAAACATCCTGTCAGCAGAACTCTAACCATCGGGCAAGATACCTATTTCACTGCCGAAGCATATGGTTATCCCAATCCAACCTACCAGTGGCAGTATTCCGCGGACGGCCTGCTGTGGGCCAATCTTTCCAACGATGGCATCCACGGTGGCGTCACCACCCGCATACTCACGGTGACCGACGCTCCTGTCGCGCTGGATCACATGCGATACCGCTGCATCGCCACCAACACCAAGGGCACCGCCACGAGCGAAATGGCCATTCTTTTGGTTGATCCTGAAAACCCGTCTCCCAGCTCTGTATCCATCAGCATGTTGGCCGCCGGTTGCAATCACTCCCTGTATGTGACCGATGATGGTAAGTTATGGGCGCAAGGAGATAACTCCGAGGGGCAGTTGGGCCTCGGTAGCACAACATACCAATACGCACCCGTTATTGTTCCATCTGCTTCCAATGTCGTCGCCGTGGCTACTGGTCGTTATTCTTGGGGGCACACCCTGTATCTGACCGACGAAGGCAAACTCTATGCCATGGGAAGTAATTTTGCGGGCCAGTTGGGCGTCAGCGACACCACAAATCGATTTGCCCCCGTGCAGGTCACGGACGATGAGACCAATGTCATCGCCATGGCTGCCGGCTGGAGCCACAGCCTGTTTGTGACTAGCGACGGCAAGCTCTACGCAATGGGACAAAATCAATTCGGCCAGTTGGGTGTCAGTGACACCACGAATCGACTTGCCCCCGTGCAAGTCACTTCCGCCACCAATGTCGTCGCCGTAGCGGCCGGTGGCGGTCACAGTCTATATGTGACCGCTGACGGCAAACTTTATGCCATGGGAAGCAACGGTTCCGGCCAGTTGGGCAACAGTGGCACCACGACGACTCGACTCGCTCCCGTGCAAATCACCTCCGCCACCAACGTCATTGCCGTGGCCGCCGGAAGCGCTCACAGTCTGTATCTGACCGGCGATGGCAAACTCTACGCAATGGGTGAAAATAGTTCGGGGCAGCTAGGCACCGGCGGTATTTCTGATCGAACCACACCCACGCTTGTCACCTCCGCCACCAATGTTACCGCTGTGTTCGCGGGTGCCTCCCACAGCTTATGGCTGACAAGCGACGGTGATCTTTGGGCCATGGGCTATGAGGTGGGATCGGGAGCCGTGTATACTCAATACAGTCCCATGCGAGTTCTTTCCGCCGTCAACGTCACTGCGGCGGCTGCCGGGGCAAACCACAGCCTGTATGTGAGTGGCGGCAACAGGCTTTGGTCCATGGGAAACTGGCTGCGTAATGACGGCCTGCTGGGAGTTGAATACGCGCCGGACATCGTTTTTGATTTTTCGAACGATGCAAATGCCGCGCCAGCCATTGTCACGCAGCCCGTCAATCAAGTCTTGGAAATTGGACAAAGCGCAACCTTTTCCGTCGAGGCAACCGGCACTCCCGAACCCACCTATCAATGGATGTATTCCATATATGATGCCTCCGGATGGTATCCGCTCACCGATACCGCGCCCTATAGCGGCGTCACCACCGGCACGCTCACCATCACCAATGCCACCGGGGCAATAGATAATTTTTACTATCGCTGCATGGTGAAAAACCAAGTCGCTAGTGCATTCAGCGATTACGCCATCCTCAGAATTGGAACCCCGCCTGTTGTCACCACGCAGCCAACCAGTCAAATCGTCAAAGCTGGCGGAAGCGTGAATTTTTCCGTTGGGGCAAGCAGCTCCCATCCTCGGGGCTATCAGTGGCAATGCTCCACGGATGGCGGCGCCACATGGAATGACCTCTCATCCGACTCCATGTATAGCGGCGTTACCGAAATTTCGCTCTATGTGCGAAACACCACCGCAGCCATGGATGGCGCGCAATATCGTTGTGTTGTGACCACTGTTATCGGCTCAACAACCAGCGCTCCCGCAACTCTCACCGTCGGCACCGCGCCATCGTTCACCACGCAACCAGTCAACGCCACTATCAATGCGGGACAAGATACAACATTCACCGCCGAGGCAAACGGCTATCCGTCGCCCGCCTACCAGTGGCAGTATTCCACCGATGGCGCCACATGGAACAACCTCTCCAACGACTCCATTTACTCTGGGGCAAAAACCACAACGCTCACAATAACCGCCGCCACCGCAGCCATGAACGGCATGCGATATCGCTGCACCGCCACCAACGGCATTTACGTGAACTACAGCAGCCTGTTCGCCAACAGTAATGCTGCCACGCTCACCGTCGAATTTGCGCCGACCATCACCACGCATCCCTCAACTCGAACTGTCACTGCCGGCCAAAACACCACTTTTAGCGTTTCGACAACAGGCAATCCCGCTCCCACCTACCAATGGCAGTATTCCACTGATGGCAATACATGGGAAAACCTGACCAGCGGCGCGCCCTACAGCGGCGTCACCTACCACAGCCTCACCATCACGGCCATTCCCGCCAGAGTGAACGGGACGCACTATCGCTGCGTCGTGACCAATTCGCTGGGCACGCTTACCAGCAATGCGGCCATTCTCACCGTCAAGTCGCCGCCAACCATCCTCACACAACCTGAAAGTGCCAGTATCATGGCCGGCCAAAACGCCACCTTCACGATCGCGGCAACCGGCAATCCTCAACCTACTTACCGGTGGCAATCTTCGTCCAACGGCACCACGTGGACAAACCTCTCCAACACCGCGCCCTATGCCGGAGTCGCCACGGACACGCTCACGATAACCGAAGCCCCAGTCTCCCTTAACGGCATGCAGTATCGCTGTATCGCCAGCAATGGCGTTGGCACAAACGCCACCAGCACCGCCGCCACGCTCTCCGTCAATACCCTGCCCGCCATCACAACCCAACCTTCGGGGCAGACAGTCATCGCAGGTCAAGGCACGGTTCTTTCCGTCACCTCCACCGGTGTCCCCGCGCCCGCGTATCAGTGGCAAATCCTCGGCACTGACAGCATGTGGACATCGCTCGTCAACAACGCCACCTACAGCGGTGTTGGCACCGCCAATCTTTCCATTGCAAATATCACCGCCGCCATGTCCGGCGCTCAATACCGCTGCATTGTCTCCAACGATGTCGGTAATGTTACCAGCGACACTGTCACCCTCACCGTCGCTGTCGCACCCGGCATCACCACACAACCTGCCAACCAAACGACTCAACCCGGTCAAAACGCCACCTTCACTATCACGGCAACCGGTGTTCCCGAGCCCGAATATCAATGGCAAATTCTCGGCACAGACAGCTTGTGGACGTCGCTCGCCAATAACGCCATCTACAGCGGTGTGACAACCGCGAGCCTCGCCATTGCCAATGCCACTGCGGGCATGTCCGGCGCGCAATATCGCTGCGTCCTCAACAACATGGCCGGTGATGCCACCAGCAACCCCGCCACGCTCACCGTCGGTGCCGCGCCCGCCGCGCCTGTCATTACCACGCAACCCGCAAACCAAAGCGTCACCGCCGGCCAAAATGCCACCTTTGCCATTGCTGCCAGCGGCAATCCGACGCCGGCCTATCAGTGGCAATCCTCGACCGACGGCGGCGCATGGACGGACGTCACCGGCAACGCCACCGCAACCACTGACACACTCACCCTCACTGCCGTCACCATCGCCATGAACGGCACACAATACCGCTGTCTCGCGAGCAACAGCGTCGCCTCAAATATCACCAGCAACGCCGCCACGCTCACCGTCGCGCCCAGCCCGACGGATTTGGCGCAACAATTCAAAACGCAAGCCGAGTCCCCCGGTGTCGCGACCATCACCGTGACCGGCGCGCTCGACCTTTCCCTAGTCGATGGCGTCACTGTTGCCAGCGGTAAGACCATCGTTGGCGAGGACGCCGCCGCCACGGTTTCCGGGGCGCTCACCCTCCCGGCGGGCGTGAACAACGTCCTTGTTCTCGGCGTCAATTTCACCACCGGCGCGCTCACCATCACCGGCGCGCACGACGTTGATATTTCCCATTGCACGTTCACCGACGCGCCCGTCGTCATCAATGGCAACTCGGACAACATCGCCTTCTCGTGGAATAAATTCACCGCCACACCCGCATCCTCCGGCTCCGCCATGCGCATCGACAACTCCGGCGAGGACACCGGAATCCTCCTCTCCCATAATTATTTCGCAGACGGGCTCAAGGCCGACATTCCCGCAGCGACCAACTCCCGTGTCGTCATGTTTAACAACTACATCGCCGCCACCGGCAACACCACGGCGACCATTGCCGGCGCCAGCGCGCAAATCCTCTCCGAGCGCAATATCTACCAGGGCACCCACAACCCGCTCGCGAAACAGGGCACCGGAAAACTTCGCTCGCTCAACAACTTCACCAACGCCACCACAGGCACGCTCGACCCCGGCGCGGACACCGTGTTTGTCCCCGCCTACTCGCGCCTCATGTATCCCGCCGGCTCCGCCGCGCCGTTTGACGCCGCCGCAGTCGCCGCGCTCATCACCGGCAACGCCGGCAATACCAACGGCAAAAACTCCCCCGCGCCCGACACCACTCCCAACGCCGATGCGCGCATCACCGCCATCGTGAGCGGCGCCGGCTCGGGCACGAGCGCCAACGCGGCCAACGTCCCCGCCGTCAGCGGAGGGTTCACGCTCACGGCCGGCGCGGACAATTTTATCCCCGCCGCCAGTCAGTGGTATCGTGACAACTTCACCATTCCCGGCGCGACGGCAAACACCTACACCGTCACAAGCGCGAGCGCCGCGCACGCGGGCGCGTATGCCGTGGCGTTGACGACCCCCGCCGGCGAGATTGTGGCGTCGGGCGCGTTCATGGTAACGGTTGGCGCGCTCGCCGCGCCGGTCATCACCACGCATCCCGCGTCGCAAACGGTGACGGTTGGCGGCAATGCCACATTCCACGTCGCCGCCACCGGGGAAAGCCTGTCGTATGAATGGCGAAAGGACGGCGCGCCCATTTCCGGAGCCACGGGAGCCAGTTTCACAATCACTAATGCGCAGCAATCCCATGCCGGCGCCTATAATGTCGTCGTGCGCAATCCAGCCGGATCGGCATCCAGCAACGCCGCCGCGCTTACCGTTAACGCCGCGTTCACACCGCCGGCGATTACCACGCAGCCTGTGTCAAAAACCGTCACGGTCGGCGGCAATGTGACATTCACCGTCGTCGCCACCGGCAACCCTGCGCCCACTTTTCAATGGATGTTGAACGGTAACTCCATTCCCCGCGCAACCAATGCCAGCCACACAATAAACAATGTTCAGAAATCCCATGAGGGCGGCTACACCGTGCGCGTGAGCAACACCGCCGGCAACGTCACCAGCTCCGTTGCCACACTCACCGTTAACACTGGGGGAAATGGCGGTGACAATAATTCCGGTGGCGGTGGCGGCGGGGGAGGCGCGCCAAGCTTGTGGTATGCGGCGCTGCTCGCCGGGCTTGTCGCATTGCGCGCCGCCAAGAGGCGCGGGTGATTGTCAAGGTGGCGCAGGCATTTCTGTCCGTGCCACATTGCGCGCACATAAAAGGATGCGGGACGCCTCGGCTGCGGTTCCGGAATTCTGCCCTCTATCTTTTTGCGGGACATTTGCTGGATGCCGTCCAACCTTTCGGCAAAACATGAACGACATATCGAAACCTTTTGTTTATCTGGTCATTGGCGCCACGGGGTCGGGGCGGCGCGGGATGCTGGCGGATATTCTTGCCGAGGGGCTTGATGCCGGGGATCGCCCGCTTGTCATGCTCGCCGAAAACGAGGCGGCGGACGCAGCGGACGCCTCGCTGGGCGAGATCGCGCGCTGGCAATGGCGCGCGCAGGGCGGCGGACCGGAGGGCCTGGACGGACGCATCGAGGCGGAGGGCGTCGATATCGCGGGGCGGACGCATGTGTTTTTCGTGACTGACGGAAGGCGCAATCCGATCGACCAGATTGAGGCGTTGAAACCGTGGCTGACCGAGGCGGGCGGCGAGCTGGCGCGCGTTGTGTGCGTGGTGAACTGCCAATTGGCCGAGCAAAACCGATCGCTGATGACGTGGTATGACGCGTGCATCCATTTTTCGGACATCGTGCTGCTGGCGAGGCGCGACGGGGTGACCAACAAGTGGGTGTCCGATTTTCAGGCGCGGTATAAGAATAAATTTTATCCGTGCCTGTTTGAGTTTGTGAAAGACGGGCGCGTGCGGAATCCGTCGCTGGTGCTGGAGCCCGAGGCGCGGCGCATGTCGCATTATTTCGAGGAGGCGGATTATGAGCTCGCCGGCGGAGGCGACATCGAGGAGGGCATTGACGATGATGACAAGCCGCGCAAACGGCAAAGCGACGAGGAGATCGAGGTCACCGAGCAGCTTGACGAATACCTCGCGCGGCGCGCGGGCGGACGCCGGGTGAAGGAGATTCCGGATATCGCGAAATTTCTGGACGCAGACTAACGCTCGGCGTTGATGCGGGATGGGAACTCGGTGGGGTCGGAGGGGCGGACTTTTATCTGGAAGGGCGAGTCGAGTTTTTTCTTGGGATCGGCCATGTGGGCGACGAGGCGGTTGTTAAACTCCTCGGCGGAGTGGATGCCGACGCGCTTGAGCGCCTGGGTGAGGGCGGCGACCTCGATGAGGCGGGCCATGTCGCGCCCGGGGCGGACGTAGAGGGTGATGTGCGGGATTTTTTGTCCGAGGATTTCGTAATAGTTGTCGGCAAGGCCGGTGCGCTCCTCGATGGCGTCGGGGGTCCATTCATACATGGAGACGACGAGATCGATGCGCTTTTCGGGGCGCACGGCGCGCACGCCGAACATTTCGACGATGTTGATGATTCCGATGCCGCGGCATTCGAGGTAGCCGAAGTTGAGCTCGCGGCTGGATGCGGTGAGCTCGCGCTCGTCGAGGAGGCGGAGCACGGTGTAGTCGTCGGCGACGAGCGAGTGGCCGCGCTCGATGAGGGCGAGGGCGCATTCGCTTTTGCCGACGCCGGAGCCGCCGCGAATCATGACGCCGATGCCGCGAACATCGACCGTGGTGGCGTGCTCGGTGATGGGGCTGTGAAACTCGTTGTCGATGAAGTGCGTCGCCTGGTTGATGAACTTCATCGTGATGAGCGGCGTGCGGAAGAGGGGCAGGTTGCACTCCTTGGCGACGGCGAGCAGCTCGGGGGTGGGGTGAAAACTGCGCGTGAGGATGAGGCAGGGAATCTGGTGCTTGAACATGCCCCGGAAAATCTCGACCTGGCGCTCGGGGTTGAGCGTCTTGATAAATGTCATCTCGGCGGCGCCGAGGACTTGGATGCGCTTGTTGGCGAAGTAGCGGAAGAAGCCGGTGAGGGCGAGCGAGGGGCGGTTGATGCTGCCCTCGCGAATGACCCGGTGCAGCCCGCCCGTGCCTGTGACGATTTCCATTTTGAGTTTCGCGCCGTAGGTTTGGAAAAAGTGCGCGACTGTGATGCCGTTGATGGTGTTGGCTTTGCTCATGGGGAAGGGCGGTGGTGTGTGGTGAGGTGTGAGTGGGAACTGATTGTGACGGCCGCGCCGGCTGGCTTTACATGTTGAAGTCCTTGCCGAGGTAGAATTCGCGGGCCTGGGGGTCGTTGATGAGGTGCTCGCTGGTGCCGCTGGTGAGGACTTTGCCCTGGTGTATGAGGTAGGCGCGGTCGACGACGCGGAGGGTTTCGCGGACGTTGTGGTCGGTGATGATGACGCCGATGCCGCGCGATTTTAGTTCGAGCACGATGCGCTGCACTTCGGCGACGGAGATGGGGTCGATGGCGGCGAAGGGTTCGTCCATGAGGAGAAACTTTGGCTCGGTGACGAGCGCGCGCGCGATTTCGAGACGGCGGCGTTCGCCACCGGAGAGGGTGTAGGCTTTTTGCTTGGCGACGTGGGTGAGGTGCAGCTCCTCGAGATGGCGTTGCACGCGGGCGGGACGCTCCTTGCGGGGAATGGGCAGCAGCTCGACGATGGCGAGGATGTTTTCCTCGACGGTGAGTTTGCGGAAGGTGGACGCCTCCTGCGGCAGGTAGCCGAGGCCAAGGCGGGCGCGCTCGTGCATGCGGAGCGGGGTGGCGTCGACGCCGTTCAGGTAAACGCGGCCCGATGTCGCGGGCACGAGGCCGACGATCATGTAGAAGGTGGTGGTTTTGCCGGCGCCGTTGGGCCCGAGGAGCCCGACGATTTCGCCGGCGCGCGCGTTGATGTCGACTCCGTTGACGACGTTGCGCTGGCCATAGGTTTTGACGAGCGCCTGCGTGGTGATTTCCGCGGGCGTCGGGGTTGCGGTGGTGTCGGCTTGGGCGCTCATTATTTTGTTAACGCGAAAAAGAGTCTGGAAAGGTTTGAGGATGACAACAGGAATATGACGAAAATTGAGCGTGGCGCGCGCGTCGCGCCGGGAGTTTTTTATTTGCGTTTTCCGCATTGCGGAGCGGTGGCGTTTGCGCGTTTCATTGGCGGCAACATGCGCATTTTGATTGTCGATGATGATGCCGGCATCCGGAAAACGACGGGGATGGCGGTGGAGCTTATGGGGCACCAAGTCGAGCTGGCCCCGGGCGGCGCGCGCGCACTCAAAATAATCGGGGAGGAGCCGTGCGACGTGTGTTTTCTCGATGTGAACCTGGTCGGCGAGAACGGGCTCGATTTGCTGGAAAAAATCCAGAAGGCGCAGCCGGGAATCGTGCCCGTGATGTTCACCGCGTATGCAAACATCAGCACTGCGGTGGAGGCGATGCGCCGGGGGGCGTTTGATTTTATTCCGAAGCCGTTCACGCCGGACCAGATCCGGCAGGTGCTCGGCAAGATCGAGCGCGAGCGAAAACTCGAGCAGCGCGTGAGGCAGCTCGAGTCGCAGCTCACCGCCGGGGCTCCCGAGATCGATTTTGAGTCAACGGAGCCCGCGATGCAGCGCGCGTTGCAGATTGTGTTCAAGGCGGCGGAAACCCAGGCCACGATTTTGCTGCTCGGGCCGAGCGGCACGGGCAAGAGCGTGCTGGCGCGCGAGGCGCACCGGCGCGGCGCGCAACGCGACGGCGCGTTTGTGACGGTGAACTGCCCGAGCCTGTCGCGCGAGTTGCTCGAGAGCGAATTGTTCGGCCATGTGCGGGGCGCGTTCACCGGCGCGGTCGGCGACACGACGGGCAAGGTGGCCGCCGCGGAGGGCGGGACATTGTTTCTCGACGAGATCGGCGAGCTGCCGCTGGAGATCCAGCCGAAGTTGCTGCGCCTGCTCCAGGAGCGCGAATACGAGCGCGTCGGCGAGCCGAAGGTGCGCCGCGCCAATGTGCGCGTGATTGCGGCGACAAACCGCGATCTCGAGGCCGAGGTGAAGGCGGGGCGCTTCCGAGAGGATTTGTTTTACCGGCTCAACGTCATCAATGTGGCACTGCCGCCGTTGCGCGGGCGTCCGGGCGACTTGACGCGGCTGGCGGACGCGGCGCTGCAATTTTTCGGCGCGGGCATGGGCAAGCGCGTCAAGGGCTTTTCGCCGGAGGTGGTCGAGGCGTTCGCGCGCTACGAGTGGCCGGGCAATTTGCGCGAGCTGCGCAATGTGATTGAGCGCGCCGTGATTCTTTCGTCGGGGGAGGAAATTGCGATGGCGGATTTGCCGGAACAGTTTTCGAGTTGCGGCGGCTCCGCGGTGCAGGTGGGCTCGCCGGTGACAATCGAGCAGTTGGAAAACGAGCACATCCGCCGCATCGTCGCGTCGGCGAAAAGTCTCGAACTGGCGGCGCGCACGCTGGGGATTGATCCGGCGACGCTGTATCGCAAACGGCAGAAGATGGCGGGCGGGCAGGGGAGCGCTGAATAGGGATGGCGCGCGAATCCCATAAACACCATGTTGCGCAATAAACTTTATCTCGGACTGCTGCCGTTGCTGGCGCTGTTGATTTTGGTCGGCGTTGCGGGGATTCTCGTCAACCGCGATCTGGCGCGTTCGAGCTCGGAAAAAATCGATCGCGGTTACTCGATGGTGATGGGCGAGCATGAAATGCGCGGCGCGGCGCTCGGCATGGTCACCGCAATGCACTCGGCGCTCCGTGGCAACGTGCTGGAGGTGCGCGGCGCGTATGAGGAGCAGCGCGGCCTGTTCAAGCAGACGCTGATGGCGCAGTCGTTTTCCGCCGCGGGCACGGAGCGCGAGAAGGCGGTCAGGCAGGTTTCGCGCGCGTTTGGCCGGTTTGAAAACATAGGCGATTCGCTGATGGTGATCGGCGGCAGTTTCCAGGATGCGGGGTATGAGGATGTGGAGCGGGCGTATTTTGGCGTGCTGCATTCGCTGGATGAATTGCTGCGGACGGACTCGCGCGTCATGCAGGTCGAGTCGGAGCGCGTGGCCGGCATTGCGCGCGTGAGCATCGGCGTGCTCGTGGTGGTGATTGTGATCGGCATTGCTCTGTCGGTGCTGCTGGCGTTCAGGCTTGCGCGCATGTTCATCGGGCCGATCAGCGCATTGACGGAGTCGTCCCGCGCGCTTGGCGAGGGCAACTTGGAAAAGGACGTGCCCGTGACTTCGCGCGACGAGCTCGGCGTGCTCGCGCAGTCCTTCAACGCGATGGCGGCGAGCCTGCGCGAATATCGCGACGCGATGGCGGCGCGCGTGCTGCGGGCGCAACGCACGATGGAGGCCACGCTCACCTCGACGCCCGATCCGCTCTTTGTGGTTTCGCCGGACGGCAAGTCCGACATTCGCAACCCCGCCGCGGAGAGGCTCGCCGCGCTGCCGGAATTTGCCGACGGATTTCCCGAGCCGCTCGACGCGCACGTGCGGGAGGTGCTGCGCACGCGCGAGCATTTTCTGCCGACGGGCTACGACCAGGTGATTCCGGTGAGCATCGACCACGACGAGCGTTTTTACCTGCCGCGCATCCTTTCGGTCAGCGACAAGCTCACGGGGCGGGAGGGCGGCGCGGCGATTTTGTTGCAGGACGTGACCAAGTTTCGGCTGCTCGACGACGCGAAAAACAATCTCGTTGGGACCGTAAGCCACGAGCTGAAAACGCCGCTCACGAGCCTTCGCATGGCTGTCTACCTGCTGCTCGAGCAAAACACCGGCGCGCTGACGCCCGCGCAACGCGACTTGCTCGAAACCGCGCGCGATGACGCCGACCGGCTCCTGCGCATTCTGAACGACATTCTCGACCTCGCGCGCATCGAAAGCGGCACCGCGGCGCTCAGCCGTTGCGAGGTCGAGCCGGCGGCGCTCCTTGAGGAAATGGCGCGCGAAATGCGCCCGCTCATCGAGGATGCGGGGCAACGCTTGGAAGTGTGCGTCGCGCCGGGCGCTGGTGTTGACGGTAAGGTGTTCCTCGACCCCGACCGCATCCGGCACGTGTTTGTGAACCTGCTGGGCAACGCGTCGAAATACACGCCGGAGGGCGGTCGGATTGAGCTTTACGCCGAACCCGACGCCGAGCCGGGCGCGGTGCGCTTTGGCGTGCGCGACACCGGCGCGGGCATCGCCGAGACAGACCTGCCCTGCGTGTTTCAAAAATTCTACCGCGCGCCGGGCCAAAAACGCCGGGGCGCCGGGCTCGGCCTGAGCATCGCTCGCGAAGTCGTGCTTGCGCACGGCGGCACTATCGCATGCGCGAGCAAGGCGGGGGCGGGCAGCGATTTTTATTTCACCATCCCTCCGCGCCGCCCCGAAAACGCCGCGGCTTCTTAAAACCCAAAAATGTAAATTAGAGTTGTCACGGGCGCGGTTCCTGATGAGAACAACACCCGACCACACCCACACAACCAAGCAATATTGATGGCAAATTCGTTCCCTTACGCCGGTCCAAGACGCGGCCCATACCAACGACGCACGAACAACGATCCGTTCGCGAGCATTCGCCGTAATCAACGCATCAGAGCCGCCCAGGCCCGCGTTATCAGCCCCGAGGGCAAGCAGCTCGGCATCATGCCAACCGAGAAGGCGCTGCAACTCGCCATCCAAGTGGGCCTCGATCTCGTGGAGATCGCGCCCAATGCCCAGCCGCCCGTCTGCCGCATCATGGACTTCGGCAAATATGTTTACGAGGAGCAGAAAAAAAGTTCCCACGCCAAGGCCACCGCGGGCAAGGTCAAGGAGGTCGAGTTCACCGCGCGCATCGCCGACAACGACTTTATGACCAAGCTCCGCCGCACGGAGCAATTTCTCAACATGGGCAGCAAGGTGAAGCTTCGCCTCAAGTTTCGCGGGCGCGAACTCGCGCATCCCGAGATCGGCTTCGGCGTCATCAACAAGGCGCTCGCCGAATTGACGGAGATGGGGCATCCCGACTCGCCCCCCAAGCTTCTTGGCAAACACATCAACGTGATGCTCACGCCGCTGCCCGCAAACAAACGCAAGCCCAAGTTCCTGCGGCCCGACGACGAAGATGAGGACGATATCCCCGACGATTCTGCATCCGACGCCGACAATCCCGGCGATGGAGAAGGGGATAAATAAGACGCCCGCGCGCATGTTGCGCGGATTGCTCGCGTGCGCCTTGTTCGCGGCGGCGCACATCGCCGCGGATGCGCAGGATGCCAGCCGTCCGCTAAGCTCGCCCACGCGCCCCGGCGCGGCCTCGAGCCAGCATTCGAATATTCCGCTTTCGAAACCAACCGTCCCCGCGGCTTCCAGCGCAAGTGGCGCGAAGGCGTCTTCCAAGCCGGCAAACACCGGCGCGAAAAAGAAATCGTCCGCCTCCGGAACCGTCGTCAGCCTGGGCGGGTTGAACCACATCGACTTGGTGCCGTTTGCAAAGACGATGGGCTATTCCGCGACATGGCAAAACGACGGCAAGCAGCTTACCCTGAAAAAAGGAGGCACCCGAATCGAGATCACGGGCGAGTCGCGCGAATTCCTGCTCAACGGCACGCGGGTTTTTGCGGGCTCGGCGTTCAGAATCTATCGCCGCAGCCTGTGGGTCAGCCGCATCGACGCCGACACTCTTTTGGCGCCGATCATGGACCCGAGGCGCGGACGCAGCACCGTGATGCAGCTGAAAGTTATCGCAATCGACGCCGGGCATGGGGGCATTGACAAGGGCAAGATCAACGAGCGCCTGAAAATCTACGAGAAGGACATGGTGCTCGACACGGCCAAGCGCCTCAAAACCCTTCTCGAAAAACGCGGCTACAAGGTCGTGATGACGCGCACGGCCGACAAAAAAGTCGAGCTCGGCGATCGTCCCGAGGTCGCGGCCAAGGCAGGCGCGGATTTGTTCATCAGCATCCATTACAATTCCGTCGCGTCGAGGCCGCAGAGTGTTTCCGGCGCGGAGGTCTATCGTTTCACGCCTCGCTACCAGGTGCCGATGCGCCGCGAAAAATCGCAGCCGTCCGACGCGCTTTGGAATCCCGGCGATGCGCACGGCTTTTGGAGTTCCGTGGCGGGGATTAAAATCCAGCAGGCGCTGCTCTCGTCGCTGAAAGTTTCCGACCGCGGCTTCAAGCATGACAAGCTGGCCGTCCTGCGTCTTGCGAAGTGTCCGGCGGTTTTGGTCGAGGCGGGTTTTCTCTCGCACAATGCCGAGGCGCGCAAAATCGCCACGCCCGCCTACCGCCAGCAAATCGCCGAGGCCATCGCCAAGGGCGTTGATGCTTACGCCACCGCCGTGGCCGCTGCGCGGAAGTAGGGGGCGCGCCAGCGCGTCCCCGTGTCCGCTTGCGTTCAATGTCTCGGAGCCCGCTCTGTTTTTTGCCTAAATCCTTGGGGGAAAACATTCACGGCAGGCAAAGAATCTGGAAGAATCCGTCCGATGGAAAATATTTTGCAACAAGGATGGTCTTATTTTTCATTACTTTTTGCAAGGCAATTAATTACGTGATATATACGGCATCTGTGCATATTGAAAAACAGCTTGCGCTTTCCGGCTTACCTCCCTGCTTTTAGATGCCCATTTTTCTTATTTTCATCAACTGCATAGCACAAACGTAAAAAACATATGAATAACAAACCCTCGGACTCACCGGTTCAGCGTGAAATCAAGAATTTCCGCTCAAAGCCTTCCCGGCTTTCTACGATAAAAAGATCGCCGTTCATTTGTGGCACGTTTGCCGCCGTGGCTGCGTTGATAATGGGCGTGATGGCTCCTTTGGAGGCCGAGAATCATTATGATAACGTCGCGCCCGCCGGGACGCAGTATGTATCAATAAACAGCGCGCCCAGCACCACCACCACAGGTCAATATGTATATAGCAGCGGCACCGATGGCGGGGGCACATGGCATTATTACTACCGTGATTACCTGAACCTCGACGCCACCCTGAACGGTATCACCGGCGCGGGAACCGCCAACATCACCCACGATAACAGCGGTTTTGGCAACGCCACGGGCAATCTCAACGTCACCACCTCCGGCAACAACAGCGGCTATGCGCTGAACCTGACCAACCAGAGCCTCGACGGCACCACCACCGTCAATCTCAACAATGCCTCCTTTGTCGGCACCACCAATGGCATTCGCCTCACCACCCCGTCCACGGGCGCCAGCTCCATCACCCTGAGATCCAATGTCACTGTGAATGCAGCCACGGCATTGTATTTTAGCTCCCCGAATGGCGCGACGACAATCAACAACGCCGGCACGATTACTGGCGCCGATTCAGCCATCCAGAACACCAGCGGCGGCACCGCCGCGGTGCGCCTCGTCAACACCGGCAACCTCATTTCGCAAGGGCTTAGCGGCCTCTCCTCGGCGGTCGAGCTCTACTCGGACTCAGGCGCCATCACGGTCGAGCACAACGCCGGCACCATTGTCGCCCAGAACCAGGCCTCCACGGGCCACGCCATCGACCTCTACTCGACCTCCGGCAACCTCACCGTCACCACGGCGGCGGGCGCCACGGTCACGGCGGCGGGCAGCGGACGCGGCATCGAGGCCATTTCCTCAACCGGTGACATCAATATTACCACGCGCGGTGCCGTGACCACCGCAAACGGCGACGGCATTTATGCCGGCAGCGCGGGCGCGATCGACATCACCACCACCGGCAACGTCATCGCCACCGGCAATGGCCGCGGCATCGTTGCCGCTGGCACCGGAACCGAGGACATCAAAATTACCGCCAACGGCGGCGTCATCAGGACGGCCAATAATTCAGGCATCGTGGCCACAAACAATGCCGCCGGCGCGGGTGATATCACCATCGACACCACCGGTGCCACGCTCGACATCAATGTCAGCGGCTCCCAGGGCATCCAGGCTTCGTTCACCAATGCCGCGGCCACGGGCGACATCTCCGTCACCACCGGCGCGGGCACCATCAGGCTGGACGTCAACGGCGACGACGGCATTCAGGCCCTCAACTACGGCTCCGGCAAAGTCACCGTGGACAACAGCGCCGGCATTTACAACCAGGGCCAGCTCGCCCACCACTACGGCATTGTTGCGATTTCCGGATACAATTCCGCCACCGACGGCGGCGCGGTCTCCGTGACCAACAGCGGCCGGATCGAGACCAATGCCGGTCCCGCCATCATGGCCGGGGCGCGGAACAACGCGGACGGCGACGCCGTCACCGTTGTCAACAACGGCGTGCTCAAGAGCGAGAACCACAGCGGCATCGTCGCCACAAACGTCGGCGGGGCGGGCGCGGTCAACGTCACCAATTCCAGCACCATCGACACTTACAGCCACGGCATTGATGCCGCCGTCGCCACTGGCACGGCCACAATCACCAACGCCGGCGTCATCACCACCGAAAACGGCTCGGGTGTGCGTGTCAATGCCGGCTCCGGGCTGGCGGTCGTGCAAAACCAGAACATAATTCTCGCCCAGGGCATCGGCATGCACGGCGTCGAAATCAACGGCTCCGGCACCGTCACCAACACCGGCGTCATTGAAAGCGAAAACGTCGACGGCGACGGCGTGCGCATCACCGGCGCGGGCTACGTGGACAACCAGCTCAGTGCCGTCATCAAATCTGGCGGCGGCAACGGCATCCACATCGGCTCGGGCACGGTCTCCAACTCAGGTCGCGTCGATGCCGCGGACGGCACGGGCGTGCTCATCGACGCCGCGGGACTCGTGGTGAACACCGGCAGCGTCAACGCCGCCAGCGGCGTGTTCGTGGGCGGCGTCGCCCGCGTGGACAACTCCGGACGCATCAAGGCGACCGACGGCCACGGCGTGCGTGTCAATTCCGGCCTTGTGCAAAACCTCGGTGCGACCAGCAGCATTGAGGCGGCCGGAGCGAACTACCACGGCGTGTTCATCGACACAACCGGCACCCTCATCAACCAGGGCCTCGTCCAGGCTTCCGGCGCCAACGGCCACGGCGTGAACATTGGCGGCGACGGCGCGGTCGGCAACACCGGCGCGATCACCGCGATCGACGGCATTGGCGTGAACATCGGCGGCGACGGACTCGTCGAAAACATCGGCGCGGGCAGCAGCATCGAGTCCCGCGGCAACAACCACAGCGCGGTTGTGATCGCCGGCACCGGCACCGTCACCAACCAGGGCCTGATTCAGGCCAATGGCGCCAACAGCCACGGCGTGGACATCGGCGGCAACGGCGAAGTCGGCAACACCGGCGCGATCACCGCGATCAACGGCCACGGCGTGACCATTGGCGGCGACGGACTCGTCGAAAACATTGGCGCGGGCAGCAGCATCCAGGCCGGCGGCGCGGATCATCACGGCGTGTTCATAGCCGGTTCCGGCACCGTCATCAACGAAGGCTCCATCAAGGCCACCGGCGCCAACGGCGACGGCATCAACATCGGCTCCGGCCTCGTTAAAAACGACAACCTCATCGAAGCCAACCACAGCGGCATCGTCATCAACGGCTCGGGCACAGTTTTTAACACGGCTGCCGGAAACATCTTCGCAGGAAACGGCAACGGCATCCAAATCAACGACGCTGGCGCTGACTCAAACCGCGTCGAAAACGCGGGCAACATCTCCCTCGGCGTCAACACCGGCGCGCGCGGCATCGAAGTCACATCCCAAGGCGGCAACATCGACATCATCAACACGGGCAAGGTCGCCAACCTCCACGGCACCGGCGGGGCCGGCGTCTACGCCACCACCACCGCCGCCGGCGAAATCAACATCACGCAAACCGGCGCGGGCGCCGAAATCCGCACCGGGCACGCCACGGGCATCTTCGCCGAGGCGGAGGATGGCGAGATCAACATCGTTCTTGATGGAGGCATCCTGAGGACCACCGACGCCGCGGGCATCGTGGCGCGCACCCGGGATGGCGACATCCTCATCGACACCACCGGCGCCACCGTCCAAATCAGCGCCATTGCCGCCAACGAGCACGGCATCGAAGGCGCCGCCTCCGGCGTGGGCAGCGTCCAAATCGTCACAGGCGACCCCGCCACAGTCATTTCAACCATTGGCACCGGCGCCAACGGCATCCGAGCCACCAGCGATACCGGCGCGGCCGTCACGGTTGACATGCAGGGCGGCTCAATCACGACCGCCGATCCCGACGCCACGGGCATTTACGCCGCGCTCACCGGCGCCGCCGCCACCGGCGATGTGGGCGTCCGCCTGGCCGGCTCCATCACGACCGGCGGCAATGCCTCCCACGGCATTTCCGCCACCAACGCCGGCTCCGGCGATGTCATCGTCGAGCTGACCGACACCGCCGCGATCACCACCTCCAACGGCTCGGCAGTCCACGCCACCACGGTTGACGGCGACATCGCCATCACCGGCACCAAGGCCGCCATCAACGCCGTCACCCACAACGACGCACTGCACGCCCTCAACGCAGTCTCCACCGGCACGGGCAACATCCAAGTCCTTGCCACTGGCAACTATGCCACCACGGGCGACGGCTCGCATGGCTGGAACCTCCAGTCCGACGGCGGCAACATCACCGCGATTCACAACAACGGCGCGATCAAGACCTCCGGCGAAGTTTCGCACGCCGTCAACGCCGAGACCACCGGCGCGGGCAGCGTCACGATCGGCCTTTCCGACGACACCGTGATCAGCACGGTTGACGGCTCGGCTGTCAATGCGCTCTCCGAGGACGGAGACATCATCATTTCCGCCACCGGCGCGACCATCACCGCGAACACTGTCACCGACGGCCTCGCCGCGCTCAACGCGGTCGCCACTGGCACGGGCAATGTGTATGTTAAGACACAAGGCGACTACACCACCGCGGGCGACGGCGCGCACGGCTGGAATCTCCAATCCAATGGCGGCGCTATCGAGGCAATTCACGGCGGTGGCGCAATCACCACGACCGGCGAAATTTCGCACGCCATCAACGCCGAGACCAGCGGCGCGGGCTCGGTTGTCGTTTCCATATCCGACGACACCGTGATCAGCACGGCGGACGGCTCGGCGGTCAATGCGCTCTCCGGGGACGGAGACATCACGATCGTCTCCGGCACCGCCACGAGCATCACCGCGAACACCGTGACCGACGGCATCCACGGCCTCAGCGCGGTCGCCACCGGCACTGGCGGCATCCTCGTTGCGACGCAAGGCGACTACACCACCGCGGGCGACGGCGCGCACGGCTGGAACCTTGAATCCAACGGCGGCAACATTGTCGCCTATTATGGCGGCGGCGCGCTTACGACGACCGGCGAAATTTCGCACGCCATCAACGCCGAGACCAGCGGCGCGGGCTCGGTTGTCGTTTCCATATCCGATGACACCGTGATCAGCACGGCGGACGGCTCGGCGGTCAACGCGATCTCCGGGGACGGCGACATCATCATCTCCGCCACCGCCGCGAGCATCGTTGCGAACACCGTGACCGATGGCATCCACGGCCTCAGCGCGGTCGCCACCGGCACCGGCAGCATCCTCGTTGTGACGCAAGGCGACTACACCACCGCGGGCGACGGCGCGCACGGCTGGAACCTTGAGTCCAACGGCGGCAACATTGTCGCCTATTATGGCGGCGGCACGCTTACGACGACCGGCGAGATTTCCCACGCGATCAACGCCACGACCAACGGCAACGGCGGGGCTGGGATTTATCTTTCCGATGACACCGTGATCAGCACGGCGGACGGCTCGGCGGTCAACGCGGTCTCCGGGAACGGCGACATCATCATCTCCGCCACCGCCGCGAGCATCGTTGCGAACACCGTGACCGATGGCATCCACGGCCTCAGCGCGGTTGCCACCGGCACCGGCAGCATCCTTGTTGCGACCCAAGGCGACTACACCACCGCCGGCGACAACGCGCACGGTTGGAACCTCCAAACCGACGGCGGTGCGATCACCGCGAACTACCTCGACGGCGCGATTTCCACCAATGGCGACAACTCCCACGGCATTTACGCCGAGACTAATTCCGTGGCCGACGGGGACATCACAATCAGGCACGGTGGCTCGATCACGACCGGCGGCCTATATTCCCACGGCATTTTTGCCGACGCCTATGCGGGCAGCTCTGTCGATATCGGCCTGATCGACGGTTCCAGCATCACCACCGCCGACGGCTCCGCGATTGTCGCCTACACCGATGACGGAGACCTCCTCATCCGCGGCGACGACGTGACAATCAACGCCAACACCATCACTGACAATGTTCACGGTCTTGATGCAACCTCCTACGAGGCGGGCAATGTGTCCGTCATCACCAGGGGCAACTACACCACCGCCGGCACCGACGCGCACGGCTGGAACCTCGTTTCCCACGACGGCGGCAATGTTTACGCCGAAATGCTCTCCGGCACAATCAAAACCGCTGGCGCGGGCGCCATCGGCATCAACGCCCAAAGCCTCTCCGGCACGGGCGATGTCACCGTCGTCTCCAATGCCGTCATAAACACCACGGGTTCCGGCGCGCACGGCATCGTGGCCGGATCCGCCGATGGCGTTTCGACTATCATCAGCAAGGGTGCCGTCACGACCACCGGCGACTACGCCAATGCGCTCGTGGCCGCGTGCCGCATCGCTGTTGTCCAGCTTGAGGCCAATGCCAACGCATCCGGATTCAACGCTTCCGCCATCGTTGTCGAGCCCTCGTTCAGCTCGACGGTCAACATCCTCGCCGGCATCTCGGCGCACGGCGGCTGGGGCGCCGGCGCGGCGGGCATCATCCTCGACGACACCGGCCCCGTCACGGGCGGGCACACCGTCACCAACGCCGGCTACATCGGCGCGTCCTCCGACAACGCCATCACCATCCTCGGCAACAGCGACGTGACCGTGGTCAACACCGGCACCATCGTCGGCACCATCACTGGCGGCACCGGCCACCACACCATCGTCAACACCGGCGAATGGCACCACCGCAGCCACGCCGACACCACCGGCGCCTCCGGACGCGACACACTCGGCGTTGCTGTCTCCCACCTTGGCGACGGCATCAACACCATCATCAACACCGGCACGATGCACGTCGTCGGCGCTGATGAAAGCGATGTCGTCACCGTGGATGACACCGGCAGCTACCATCCCTTCCTGCACACCCAGCACGCCCTCGCCGCCAGCGGGGCCGCCCACGCGCACGTCCTCCGTGTCGCCTCCTTCCACAACCAGGGCGTCCTCAACCTCGCCAACGGAATCACCGGGGACATCCTCCTCCTTTCCGAAAGCGCCGTCGCGGGCGACGCCGGCTCCGGCGTTTACATCTCCGACAACGGACGCCTCACCATCGACTTCGTTTACAACGAAGGCGGCGCGAACTCGCTCGTTGACATGCTCGTTGTTGACAGCACGCAAGTCGCCGGTGGCGCCACCATCATCACCGCCAATCCCGTCGGCGGCCCCGGCGCCCTCACCACGGGCAACGGCATTCCCGTCGTCGAGGTGCTCGGCGGCATGGGCGTCTCCGCCCGCGACGCCTTCGCCCTCGACAGCCGCCACTTCATCGGCCCCTTCGAATACCGCCTCTACCACGGCGCGAAAGGCGGCAATCCCGCGAACGACGGCAACTGGTATCTGCGCTCGCACTACCGCCCCTCGGTCAGCGGGCACCTCGCCAACTGGTATGAAGGCGCGGTCATGTTCAACCACACGCACCACGAGCGCGTGAGCAACGACCTCTCCGCCGCCTCCGCGACCGACGCCTCCGCCACCGGCAACGACAAGAAAAACAACGGCTGGCTGCGCATCTCCGGACGCATGAACCTCGGCGACAGCGTCGCCAAGACGCACCGCGTGAACACGACAAACTACGTTGTCCATGCCGGCTACGACATGCTCGCCACCGAGGGTGCCATCCTTGCCGGCGACCTCATTCGGGTCGGCGTCATGGGCGGCTACGGCAACTCCCAGACCGACGTCAAGGTTGACGACATCTCCATCAAGGGCTCTTCCCGCATCGACGGATTCAACATCGGCGTTTACGGAAGCTGGTTTGCCGACAAGGCCGGCAAGCGTGGCTGGTATGCCGACGCATGGCTCTCGTTTGCGACCTACGACAACCAGGTCGATGACGACGGTATGCGCCGCCTCAAGTATGACTCGCACGGCATGAGCCTCAGCGTCGAGGGTGGCTACGCATGGTATCCGAAAAAGACCGGCATGGTCTTCGAGCCCCAGGCGCAACTCATCTACAACCGCCACAGCACGGACACGCACACCGACGAAGTCGGCATGACCGTCCGCTCGCGCTCGTCGGAATACATGCGCTCGCGCCTCGGCCTCCGCGTCTATCCGCAGCGCCGGCACTTCTTCCAGCCCTTCGTCGAGGCCAGCTGGTGGCACGCCTACCAGTATGCCGAGCTTCGCTTCGACAGCCATCGCGTGAAATACAGCGTGCCGCGCGACATGTTCGGCTTCAAGTTCGGCGCCCAGGCTGATCTGGGCCGCGGCTGGACGATTTGGGGCGACGCCGGCGCGCACATTGGCACGAACTACAACTACATGGACGTGCGCGCCATGTTCGGAATCCGCTACGGCTGGTAAGCCCCGCGCAATTCCGAGGCAATCCCGCGCCTGCCATTTCGACGCCCCCGGAACCCCCGGGGGCGTTTTTTGGGGAATGCGCCGGGGCGCGATTCGGCCGGACAACAATGAAGGCTCCTTCTCTCCTTGTGCCTCGTTGTGCCAGTTCCGAATGTTGGAAACCCGACCATCAACGCCCAGGCCGTGGCCGCCGCGCGGAAGTAGGGGCGCGCACCTTACATGCGCCCAAGTATGCTAATGGCAGGGCGGTTGGCGAACTGTCGCCAACGCTCGAACCGTCGTTACCGAGCACAGGCGTCATCTGTCAACCGCAGTGTTCATCTCCCGTATTTCTCGGCGCGCTCGGCGAGCGCGCCCCACCCAAAACTAGGGCTGTTTCGGTTTAAATTGTCGCGAGGAAACGCCTTTTGGTAGGGCGAACCGTCCCGGTGAGCCACAACATCTCCGGCTTACCGGGACGGTTCGCCCTACCTCAAATGCGACAGAATAAACCAAAAAAGCTCTGGCTCATGAATGGCCTCACTTTGCGAGGATGGGCGCGAGCCAGTCGGGAGGGGGAGGGGCGTAGGGACCGTCGAGTTTTTCTTTCCACATTTTGTCGGTGAGACGTTTGGTCAGGGCCCATTCCTCGTAATAGGAAAGCACCGCGCCGGTGCAGAGCAGCTCGCGTCCGCGCCAGGGATAAAGGACAAACAATGCTCGCGCGCGTCCGGTGGCGACGCCGAGGGATTCATCGACGTTTGGATCATGCGCGACCTCCGCCCACCGCGGGGCGTTGTCGCGGGGTTTTTCCTCAGTGGATGAATGAAAATAACCCATCGCGTTGGCGAGTGTGTAGCCGAATTGAACGAGCGTGGCTCGTTCGGATTTGGTGAGTTCGATTTCGTCGAGCTGCTTGGCGAGAATGGTTTCCAACTGGCGTGAAAGGGTGGCGAGCTTGTTCCATCGGTTTTGCACACGCTCGCTACCGCCGCCGAATCCGGGTTTGTATTCTAGGGATTCACTTGTGTCGGCGTTTTCGTTCTCAAGCGGAGTAAAAACGCCATGCTGTTCGAGCAGTGCAATCGTGCGCTCAACAAAACGCACGTATTCGCGCCAGAATGCGAGGTTGGGTTCGACGAAACCGGGCGGAGGCGGACGGAGATCGCCGACGCCAGTAATGCGCATCACGGAAAGTTTTGCCTGCAATGTATAGGTGTGCCGGATTTGCGCCCAGCTCGCGAGTTGGGTCTGGCAGGTTTTTCTTTGCCAGGGGAGGCTGCCCATGAACGCCGGTGCTTCCTTGACCGGCGGCGCGTTGAGTGCGCGGAGCACGTCGATGTAATCGGCGTAGAGGCTGCGCGGTTCGCCTCCCTGCGAGAGTGTGATTTGTCGGGCTCGTTTGCACCACGACGCCCACTCTGCGCCATCGGGATCGTCCTTGATTTTGGGCATGCGCTCATGCGCGAACGCAGAGCCGAGGAACGCGGCAACGGTGAGGCCGTTAGGGCGCATATTATCTTTGAGACACGAGGAAATGATTTCGGCGTCGGGAAGCGCGTGCGTGGGCATCACGCGGAAACGGATGTCGGAAAGCGGCGAATGATTCGCTTGGGGCTCAATGCGGTTTTCGTCGTTGATGGCGGAGCGTGGCGGATTCTGGCGCGCGTCCTGAAGGAGTATTTCGCGTAGGCGGTCGAGTCTAAGCGTTGCGGGCTGGACTTTGTTCTTAACAATATCCGAAGAGGGATGGCAGGCGGATCGAATGTCGGAATTGTTGACGATGATTGTGCGGTCGGCGATGGGCCCGGCAAAGATGCTCAGGCTGGTAAAGCTGGTTATGAACTCGGGATTCCCCCTCTCATTATACCATTTCCAAGTGTTGGAAACCCTGACCATGTTCGCCCATGCCGCGAGCTCGGCGTCGTTGGTTGCCCTCATGGGGACGAGTTGCAGCCAGCGGACGGCGCGATGGTAGTCGGCGAGCGCGTCGTCATCGGCGTAGAAACTCACCGGTTCGCAGCGGCGGTAGTCGATTCTGAAAAACCGATCATCTTCGCTGTAATCGAGCCATGGAGGGCATTCCAAAACTTCGGCGTCGCGAATGAGCGCGACTTGCCGATTGATTTCAGGGAGCAGGGATTCAGAGAAATTTTCGGTGGTAGCGGGAGTGCCGAGAATCACCATCGCGGGGCCGAGGATGTGTTGAATGAGCGTGGATGGATAAACCGGTTTCTTCTTTTGGGAGGAGAAGGGTTTGCATGCATTGTAAAGGCCTTCCAAGTCGACGCGCAGACGGGTGGCGCGGCGCAGTTCGAGTTCGCGGAACGAATCCTCGAACAATGCGTGATAGGCGGCGAGGGCGGCGTCGCTGGTGATGAAACGAATGGATTCGGGCGCTTTGCCGAGTTTCAGATAGGGCTCAAAAATTTGCTTATAATCTTTTGCTCCGATGATGAGTTTGTCGCGCTGGAGTTGTTCGTGTTGCGCGGGGGTAAGTTCGGAAGCGGGAAGTTTGTCGCGCTGGGCGCTGGCGAAAGGTGAAAGCGCAAATGCGGCGGCGAGGGCAATCAGGGTTGGGCGAAGCATGGCGCGCAGTCTCCGATTTTCCCGCGGTCGATGCAAGCCGTGAGCGCGCGGTTTCGGGAAGCTCTCAGAGCTGCGTTTACTTTGCGAGGATGGGTGCGAGCCAGTCGGGCGGGGGAGGGGCGTCGGGGCTGTCGAGTTTTTCTTTCCATTCGGCATCGGTGAGGCGTTTGGTCGGCGCCCATTCCTCGTAATAAGAAAGCACCGCGCCGGTGCAGAGCAGCTCGCGTCCGCGCCAGGGATAAAGGACAAACAATGCCCGCGCGCGTCCGGTGGCGACGCCGAGGGATTCATCGACGTTTGGATCATGCGCGACCTCCGCCCAGCGCGGGGCGTTGTCGCGGGGGTTGTCGCCGGCTGCTGCGAGGTAGCCCATTGCGTTGGCGACTGTATAACCATATTCAATTAAAATGGAACGCTCGGAATTCGTGATCTCGATGTCACTGAGTTGTTTTGCAAGAATGGTTTCAATTTGGCGCGATAGAATGGCGAGGGTGTTCCAGCGTTCTGATAGGCTATCAGTGGTATCCTTATATTGAGGTTTCATTTCACCGCGTTCCATTTTGTCAGCATAAGTGCGGAGCAATGCGATGGCATGTTTGCAAGCTGTGCGCATTTCTTCCGATGTGGCAAATGCAGGACCTGATAATGCATCAACGAGTTTCTGGGTCTGTAGCTCCTTATCCATCCACATCAGCTGGCTTGCTTTGCGAAGAAGGGCCTCGTTCTTATGTGATTTCAAAATATCCAACCTGGCATCATCTTGGGTGAACCCGGACGTTTCGATTTCGTCCGCTGTTGCGCGGAGGTATTGCACGAATGCAATTACGGATGGCTCAAACACGGTTTCTGCATCAAGTAACGTGATTGTGCGTTCAACCAAACGCACATATTCACGCCAGAATGCGGGGTTGGGCTCGACAAAACCGGGCGGCGGTGGGGGGCATGCTCTATGCCACCGTAGGTTAATCCGAGTTTTGATTGTAGCACATATGTGTGCCGGATTTGCGCCCAACTGGCGAGTTGGGTTTGGCATGCTTTGATTTGCCAGGGAATGCTACTCATGAATGAGGGCGCCTCTTTGACGGGCGGAGCATTCAGAGTGCGAAGCACATCAATGTAATTGGCGTAAAGACTACGCGGCTGTCCGTCCTGTGGAAAGGTAAGGAGCCGGGCACGTTTATTTGTGGAAACCCATTTGCCAGTGTCGACTTGAGGCATTCGTTCATATGCGAAGGACGAGCCGAGAAATGCCGCGACAGTGAGGCCGTTGGGATGGATTTCGTCGGAGAGAAAAGCGGATAAAATTTCGGCGTCAGGGAGCGCGTGTGTAGGTATCACGCGAAAACGGATTTCGGAAAGGGGCGACGTATCTTTTGGGGATTTGTCCCGGATTTCATCGTTGATGGTGGTGTGCACTGAATTTTGACGGGCATTTGCGAGGAGGACTTCCCTCAACCGGGTGCACTTTTTAGATTTCTCCCGGGGACCCAAGACGGCGGCGCAGGCACGCAGGATATCCAAATTATTCACTATAATAGTGCGGTCTGCAATCGGGCCAAGGAAAGCGCTTAATCCAGTGAAACTGACTATGAAGTCGGGCAGGGTGGTCACGAATAGTGTTCTTGATGCAATGACCATGTGCGCCCACGCTTCGAGCTCGGCGTCGTTGGTTGCCCTCATGGGGATGAGTTGCAACCAGCGGACGGCACGGTGGTAGTCGGCGAGCGCGTCGTCGTCGGCATAGAAACTCACCGGCTTGCAGCGACGGTAGTCGATTCTGAAAAACCGATCATCTTCGCTGTAATCGAGCCATGGAGGGCATTCCATTTTGTCGGCAGTGCGTATGAGCGCGGCTTGACGTGTAATTTCGGGAATCAGTTTTTTTGAAAAATTATCCGTGGTCGCGGGAGTGCCGAGAATCACCATCGCGGGGCCGAGAATATGCTGGATAAGGTCGGGCGGATAGGTCGGCTTGTTGGAAGAGTGGGGTTTGCATGCATTGTAAAGGCCTTCCACGTCGCCGCGCAGGCGGGTGGCGCGGCGCAGTTCGAGTTCGCGGAACGAATCTTCGAATAGCGCGTGATAGGCGGCGAGGGCGGCGTCGCTGGTGATGAAACGAATGGATTCGGGCGCTTTGCCGAGTTTCAGATAGGGCTCGAAAATTTGGTTATAATCTGTTCTGCCGATGATGAGTTTGTCGCGCTGGAGTTGTTCGTGTTGCGCGGGGGTAAGTTCGTCGGCGGGAAGTTTGTCGCGCTGGGCGCTGGCGAAAGGTGAAATCGCGAATACGGCGGCGAGGGCAATCAGGGTTGGGCGAAGCATGGCGCGCAGTCTCCGATTTTCCCGCGGGCGAGGCAAGCCGTGAGCGCGCGGTTTCGGGCTGGGTTGCGCAATCGCGGGCTTGCGCCTTGGCGCGCGGATCGTCGTAGTGTGGGCATGACTCTTCAACGCACACCTCTTTACGACTTTCATGTGGCGCATGGCGGCCGCATGGTGGACTTCGCCGGTTGGGAAATGCCCGTCCAATACAAGAGCATTCTTGAGGAGCATAAAACCGTGCGCCGCGCCGCGGGTCTTTTTGATGTGAGCCACATGGGCGAATTCGATGTGAGCGGCGCGGACGCGTTTGCGTTTTTGCAGCGCCTCCTGACAAACGATCTTTCGAAAATGACGCCGGGGCGTATCGTGTATTCGCCGATGTGCTATCCGAGCGGCGGCGTTGTGGACGACCTGCTTGTTTACAAGCGCGGCGACGGGGATTATCTTCTCTGCGTCAACGCGGGCAATATCGCCAAGGACCTCGATTGGATCGGCGAGCAACTGGTTGCGTTGCGCAAGCCCGACGGGGCGCGTTATGACGTGACGGTCTCCAATCGTTCCGCTGACTACGCGCTGCTGGCGATTCAAGGCCCGCGCGCGCTTGAGATCGTGCAGTCGCTTGCGCCCGCCGCCGGACTTGGCGAGATCAAGTATTATCATTTTAAGGACGGCATCGAGGTTGCCGGAGTGCGGTGTCTTGTGAGTCGCACGGGATACACGGGCGAGGACGGTTTCGAGCTTTACCATGCGCCCGCCGACGCGCGCGCGCTGGCCGACGCGCTTTTCGCCGCGGGCGCGCCGCTCGGCATGGAGCTCGCCGGGCTTGGCGCGCGCGACAGCCTGCGGCTCGAGGCCGGATTCCCCCTCTACGGGCATGAGATCACGGCGGATATTTCCCCGCTCACCGCGGGGCTCGACTGGACGGTGAAGTTGAAAAAAGAAGGAGGCTTTGTCGGCAGCGAGCCGCTCGCGGCGGAGATGGAGTCGCGCGCCTCCACCGCGCCGCAAGCACAGGCGGCGTTGCGGAAGGTTGTGTTTTTCAAGACCGGCGACCGGCGCATCGTGCGCGCCGGGGCGCAGGTGCTCAATGGGGCGGGGGAGCAAATCGGCGAGGTGCTTTCGGGCACGCTTTCGCCGGTGCTCAACGAGGCCATCGGCTCGGCGATTGTTCCGGCGGCCGCGGCGCCGCATCCGTTGCTCACCGACATCCGCGGAACAAAAATCGCTTTGCAACTCGTCAAACCTCCATTTGTTCAACTAAAGAAATAAACAAACCATGAGCAACCTCCCCCAAGATATCAAATACACCGAGTCCCACGAATGGCTCAAAATTGACGCCGACGGCATCGCGACCATCGGCATCACCGACTATGCGCAAGGCAGCCTCGGCGACATCACGTATGTGCAACTACCCAAGGCCGGCGCCGCGTTCAAGGTTGGCGAGAGTTTTGGCGTTGTTGAATCCGTGAAGGCCGCGTCCGACCTTTACGCGCCGGTGGCCGGCACGGTTGTCGAGGTCAACGCCGCGCTCGACGCATCGCCCGACTTGGTGAACACGGCGCCGTTCACCGATGGATGGATGCTGAAGATCCGCATGGATTCACCCGCAAGCACCGCCGCGCTTCTCGACGCGGAGGCATACGCAAAACTGACCGCCTGACAAGGCGGTCCGCGACAAACCCGGAGCACATGATCCGTTCCCTCATATTCAGCGAAGGCAAGCTCGTGGGCCGCGACCTGGAGGTCGAGGCGCTCCGGCTTGTGCGCGCCGACAAGGGGCTTGTGATCTGGGTTGATCTTGAGGACCCGACGGACGATGAAACCAAGGCCATCCTCGAGGGCGTCTTCCAGTTTCACCCGCTCGCAATCGAGGACTGCGTGGCGCCCAGCTCGCTTCCAAAAATCGAGGATTACGACGACTACTTCTTCCTGGTCGCGCACTGCGTCGATCCCACGCGTATTGAAAAATTCAATACAACCGAGATCAATCTCTTCCTCGGGCGCGACTTCATGGTCACGTTTCACCGCGCCAGGATGCACGTCGTCCAGTCGGTGCTTGAGCGTTGCGCCCGTTTTATCGGCGGCGTGATCGCGCGCGGCCCGGACCGGCTCGCGCACCTTTTGCTCGACGCGCTCATCGACAACTTCAAGCCGGTCACGGACGAGTTGCGCAACGAGCTCGACCTGATCGAGGAGAACGTTCTCTCCGAGGAAACGGACGGACGGCGCGCCACGACCCTCATCCCCAAGCTCATCGAGGTGCGTTCGGAGATAAACCATTTGCGCCAGATTATCCGGCCGCTGCGCGAGGTTGTCGGGCGCCTGACGATGGGCGGCAGCAAAAACATACGCGCCGCCACGCTGCCTTATTTCCGCGACCTTCGAGACAACCTGATTCGCATTGATGAAACGGCCGCCACTTACGCCGACCAGCTGTTGATCTCGTTTGATCTCTACCTGAACAAATCGGACTTTCAGGCAAACGAAGGCATTAAGACGCTCACTGCCCTCACCGCGCTCACGCTCCCCGCGACGCTTGTCGGCACTTGGTATGGCATGAACTTTGAAAACATGCCCGAGCTGAAAACGCCGTTTGGCTATCCAATCGCAATCGGCGTCACCCTGGTGATTACCGCCGTGATTTGGTTTTGGTGCAAACGCCGCCGCTGGATATGACGCGCGCCGCGCGCTCTAATGAAAAATGGAGAATGTGGAATGATCACCTCGCTCGTATATCGCGGAAACAAATTCTCGGCGCTCAATCCCGCGCCGGAGACGCTTGCCGCGGTGCGCGAGGAGCCCGGCGCGCTTCTGTGGGTTGATCTCTCGAATCCGACCGACGAGGAGATCAAATTCATTCTCGACTCAACCTTCCACTTTCACCCGCTTGCGATCGAGGACTGCGTGAGCGACGCGCCCGTCCCCAAGGTCGAAATGTATGACGACTGCATGCACCTCGTCATGCACGCGGTCACTTGCGACGACGAGGAGCTTTTTAAGACGAACGAAATCGACCTGTTTGTGGGGAGGAACTTTCTCGTTTCCTACCATCGCGCCCCGCAGCCCGTGATCGAGTCCGTGCTCGAGCGCATGTCGAAGACCTCCTCCGCGCTGGTGCGCGGCCCGGATCGTTTTGCGCACACGATTCTCGACGGCATGGTTGACGGCTACAAACCGTTCCTTGAGACGCTTCGCCTTCAAGTCGAGGGGCTCGCGCAGCGCGTGATCCAGCGCATCGACGCCGAGGAGCTTTTCCCGCGCATCGTGGCGTTGCGCAAGCAACTCTCGCAATTGCGCCAGATCGTGCGCCCGCAGCGCGCCGTCGCGCTTGAGCTCGCGCAGGGCAAAAACAGATACATTCGCAACGTGATGCTGCCGTATATGCGCGACTTGGAGGAGGAACTCGGGCGCATCGAGACGCAGGCCGCGTCGCTTTCCGACCAGTTAATTTTGTCGTTCCGGATTTTTCTCAACAAAACCAACCACGAGGCGAACGCCGGCATTCGCGTGATGACCGCGATCACCGCGCTCACGTTTCCCACGATCCTCATCGGCGGCTGGTATGGCATGAATTTTCTCGACGACATGCCCGAGCTGAAAATGCGCTACGGTTATCTATGCGCGGCCGTGGCGGCGTTGCTGGGCACGGTTGGCGTATGGATTTTCATGCGCTGCAAGAAGTGGTTGTGAACGAGGCGAACCGCGGGGAAGCGCCTTGCGCGCAAGCGGTTTTTCGCATGCAAAACGCCCCCGAAACTCGTGTCTTTGCAAAACGCGCGGCCGATTACGTTTGCTTATAGGTGAAAATGACGTGCATCTTTTTTGAGGAAACGGAGTCAGACTCTGCAACCAACCCGCGCATCACATGAAAACGCCCAAACTTCTCGTTGTTCTGTGCCTCCTGTTAGCATGTCCACTCGCGGCGAATACCGTGCAAGTCGATGTGCCAAAGTTAACGCCGGCCGAAGTCGAGACGCTGGTCGGCCCCATCGCACTCTATCCCGACGCGTTAATCGGCGTCATATTGCCCGCGTCCACATACGCGACCGAAATCGTGCTTGCCGCGCGTTATTTCGAAAACGGCGGAACCCTGGATCAGGTCGAAAAACAATTTTGGGATGAAAGCGTGCGCACGCTCGCGCATTATCCCGAAGTGTTGAACTGGATGGATGAAAACCTCGAATGGACGCGGCAGCTCGGCGTGACCTTTGTCGCGCAATCCGAGGACGTGATGTCTGCGATTCAACGCCTTCGCGCGCGCGCCCATGCGCTCGGCAACCTGAAATCGACCTCGCAGCTCACCGTCATCAAGGAACCCAATTACATCCGCATCATCCCGACCGTGGCGGAGACAATCTACATACCGCGCTACGATCCCGATGTGATCTATGTGTCGCGTTATTATTGGGGTTTTGGCCCCGCCTGGTCGTGCGGCCCGTGGCTCCGATACGATTGCAACTGGGCGCTGGGCGGCGTATGGGTCGGCGCGTGGAGCCCGACCCATTTTCATCGTCCACCCTGGATTCACCACGCCGGACGGCCGCATCCGCCGCGCTATGTCCATCAGCACACATGGCGCCCGAAACCCGGGCATGGAATCGCGCACAACAGGCCGCCTCCGCACCGCCCCGGCCACGTCGAGCGCCCGCGCCGCGTCATCAGCGATCCGCACTTCAAGGATTCCGTCAAGCCATCCTCCGGAAAACGTCCGTCGCGGCATGCCGGCAATTACACGGAGCGCCGCCCGTCGTCCGGAAAAAAAGGCCCGCCTTCCGTAAACAAATCCGACGACCGCCGCCGTCCATCCCAGCCCAAGGCGGGCACGTCGACACGCCCGTCTTCAAAACAAAGGCCGGCCCGTGTCACCAACAATCGCGGCAGCTCGCGGACGGATCTCACCACAACAACAACCGCGCCTGAAAACACAGGCAGCACGCGCGTGACGCGCCAGCGCCGGCCCCGCAATACGGATGTGGACGGACGCCAGTCAACCCAGCCGCGCCAGTCTCGCGAAGTTTCGAGAACGCATGCGGACCGCGGCAACAGGGATGCCACGTCCTCGCGCAATTCCGGCGCCACGCGCAGGCCGTCGCCGCCACCGCAGCAGCAGACCGACACACCGCGCTCGTCGTCTTCTTCCTCATCCTCGTCTTCAAGATCGACGTCGTCCTCGAGCAGCAGTTCGGAGACGCAAAGCACCACCACCACGTCCAGCTCCAGCAGCAGAAACAGTTCGCGTAGCGACAACAGCAGCAGCCGGAGTTCGAGCAGTTCGGACCGCGGCTCGAGCCGTGGTTCCGAGGCAAGATCCTCATCGTCGTCATCCAGGTTTTCATCCTACCAACAGCGCTCCTCATCGGGCCCGTCGCAACGCAGCGCGCCGTCCCCGACGCCGCGTTCATCCGGGGGATCGAGTTCCCGCGGAGGCCGGCGGTAAAAAACAAAGACGTTTTTCCTGACGCAGTTTTTCAATTTGGAGCGGCGACTTGAAAATCGCCGTTCCGGCGCAAGCGCCCTGTTTGGGTATTGCCAAGATTAGGGATGCGCCATCCACGCCATGGTGCGCTTTTTTGGATTTGTCGCGAACGAGCGGCTCATCCATGAGTGTCGGATATCATGGAGTCGCACCCAAACACACGCTGGCTTGAGTGGAGCAAGCGGCTTCAAGCCATCGCCCAAACCGGACTCACTTTTACCCAGGATTTCTACGACATTGAACGCTACAAGGCGATTCGCCAGTTGGCCGCCGAGATGCTCGCCGAGGGTTCAGGCATGGAGCAGTCCGCCATACTTGGTTTGCTGGAGAACGAAACGGGTTACGCCACGCCCAAGGTGGATGTTCGAGGCGTTGTTTTTCGCGACGACAAATTGTTGCTGGTGCGCGAGCGTGAGGATGGCAAATGGACGCTGCCGGGAGGGTGGGCGGATGTCTGCGCGTCTCCGGCGGAGAATGTCGTGCGCGAGATTCATGAGGAGTCCGGGTTGCTGACCCGCGCGTTGAAAATTCTGGCGGTGTTTGATCGCGAAAAGCATGCGCACGAACCGCCGTATGCCTTTCACATTTATAAAATGTTCATGCTGTGCGCCATTGTGGGCGGAACGGAAACGGCCGGCGAGGAGACTGATTCGGTTGGTTTTTTTGGCGAACAGGAGATCCCTGAACTGTCAATCAGCCGGGTTACAACGGCGCAAATCGCCAGAATGTTTGAGCATCATCGCAATCCGGATTTGCCGGCGGATTTTGATCGGGACTGAAATGAGTGCGGCGCGTTCGAGGCGCGTCCGAATCTCATTGTCCGTCAACCGGAGCCACCTGCTCCGGCGGTGGCGACGCATGATGGCGCTGGGCTTGGTAGAGTTTTTTCTGTGCCTGGTTCACGACCATGCACACGCCGAAGATGATCACGATGATGGCGGCGATCATATTTAGCCTGCGCAGGAATCCGTGACCGAGCAGGCGCGACACCGTGTGCGCGCACATGCAAAGAAGCACCCACCAGCCCATTGAGGCGACGAAGATTCCCGAGACCAGCATCGCCGCGTGCATGTGGTTTGTGTCGGGGCCGCCCATGCCTGTCGCGGCGATGATCGTGGTCATACTGAACAGCGTGATGGGGTTCGACAAGGTGAGCACGCATGTCGAGAAGTAGGCGACAATCAGGTTGCGCTCATGCACGGGGCGCTTGACCTCCTTGATGCGCGGCGGAGTGCAAAGCAGGAAGATGCCCATCGAGATGACCACGCCGCCGCCGACGAACTGCACCGCGGTGTTGTGCGCGTCGAGAATCGGGAGTATCCACGAAAGAAAGAGCGCGCCGATCGCCCCGATGATGGCATCCGCCGTTGCCGCGCCGAAGCCCGACACGAGGCCGGCGAGCCGGCCGTCCGCCATCGTGCGGCGCAGGATTAAAATCGCGATGGGCCCGATCGCCACGCACACCGCAATGCCGGCTCCCAAACCTTGGGCGAAAGGTGTCAGGTCCATCATGGCGCCGGTTACAATAAAAACAGGCCAGCAGTGTGTTTTCTGTTGGCCTGCGGAACTAGGGAGTGCTGGGTCGTGTTACTTGGCATCCACGTAGCGTGAGATGGCGGTAACGGTGTAGGTTTCCTCGGCGTTGCCGATTTTTACGGTGATGGTGTCGCCAACTTTTTTGGAAAGAAGGGCAAGGCCGAGCGGCGTTTTGTAGGCAATGATGTTTTGCTCGGGGATGCTGTCCCATGCGCCGAGGATCGTGTAGCTCGCATTTTTGCCGGAGGCAGTCTTGACGTCCACGACGCTGCCGACGCTGACCTGGTCGGTGGTGGCCTCGGTGAAGTCGGTGATGCGCGCGCGGCCGATTTCCTTTTCGAGCTGCGCCTTCTGGGCCATGAGCACCTGCTGGTCCTGCTTGGCCATTTTGTATTCGGAGTTTTCCTTGAGATCGCCGTGCTCGCGGGCGGCGGCGATGGCGCGGGAGTTTTCCGGAATCTTCTTCGATTTGATGGTTTCGTATTCCTCGCGCTTGCGCTCGTAGCTTTCGCGGGAAACGAGGAGCTGCTCCTCCTTGCTTTCGGCATCGCTGGCGACGAGCGACTGGATGGCCGGGAAGATTTTGATGAAACGGGCGAGGAGCGACTTCTTGGTGAGCTCCTCGAAACCTTGGTTGAGGAGAAGCGCGCTGGCGAGGTCTCGGGCGGTTTCGGGGTCGGCCTCGCGGAGGAGATCGCCGATGAGCTCAAGGTCGTCGCTGAGCATTTCCGCCAGCGGAATGCGGCGGGCTGACGCGGCTTGAAGCGCCTCGTAATCGATCGCGTAGAAAATGGAGCTCAGGAGGCGGGGAGCGATGAGGTCCTGAAGGAGCTTGGCAAATTTCTTCGAGTTGCGGTTCTTGATGATCCATTGGAGAACCGGCGCGCGAAGGTTTTGCTCGGTCTGCCAGCGCTTGAGCGTCTCGGCGAGTTTTTGCGACTGCTCGTTCTCCACAAGGAAGTTGATGCATTCGGTGGTGAACTTGCCCTGGCTGTTTTTGAGGAGGCCGAAGGTGATTTCAATGTAATCGCCCGGATGGGTTTCCTTGACGAGGTCGAGGAACTTGCCCTGGAACTGGACGGGGATTTTTTCGGCGATGGAGCCGAGTTCGCGCTGGTTTGCAACGAGCGCGCCTTGCGAGGGTTCAAGCGTGGTCACGTCGACACCGGCATGGCGTGCGAGCGAGTCGCGGATGTGCGCGCCGTAGAGTTTTTGCGCGGAGTCAAGCTGGTTGCTGCTTTTTACGGCCTCGGTGACCGCGTCGAGAACCTTGCTGACATCCTTCTTGGTGTTTTTGGAGGCGGTAAGCGTGTGCAGGAGTTCCTCGGCGAGCGCGATGCGGCGGCGGGCGGAACGGGTGGCGTTAAAATCGTCCTCAATCTCATCCTCGGCGGCGATGGGCACCTCGCGAAGAATGTAGCACTCGGTTTTTTTCTCGGGAATGACGATGCGCGGGTCGCGGGCGATGGCTTTTTTGGCGGCGGTCCACCATTTTTTAAACGCGGGCTGGCCGACGACTTGCGCGAGGGTGAGCTCGAGGTCGATGGCGGTCGTGGCGTGGTTGGGGTAGGATTTCAGCGCCTCGACAATAAGCTCCGCGGGCGCCTCGGTGATAAGTTTGTTGATCGTGGCGGCTTCCGTCTGTTTGCGAACGAGGAGGTGTTTCTCGTTAAGCACCTGCATGGTGTTCACGCAAAAGGCGGGGTCCATGGAGTGGCCTTTTTTCTCAAGGAAATCGATGATGAGGCGTTGCGAGCCCTCGTTGTAGGACTTGATCTGGCCGAAACCCCAGCTGTTGTGGATAACGTAGCTGCCGGCTTTCATGGCCTCGAGCTTGGCTTTGGACGCTTTGAGCGTGGGATTTTTTGCGATGAGCGCGTTGACAGCTTCCGAATTCATAATGGTCAGTTCAGTTTTGAGAATCTGAGAGTCAAACGCTACTGCGGCGCACATGTCAACCCAGCGGCTCCAGTTCGTGAAATTTGGACGAGTTCTTGAGTTTTTTGTTTTTCAAACCCGTCGTTTTTTGACATTAGAGCGCGCGCCGTCCGGAGAAACAATGCGGGGAAAAGCGGGAATGCGTTCGGCAACACCTCATGGCGTTCGCCCGATATTGGCCAGGCTTCGGTCAACATCGCGCTCCCATTCGGTTATCTCGCGGGTTAGCCGTTCCACAATCGCCGGCTCGGTTTTTGCCAGATTGCGAGTTTCCCCCGGGTCTTGGTCCAGCCTGAACAGCGCGGGCGCATTTTCCTTGGAAAGGTGGAGCTTCCACGGTCCGGAACGCACGGCCCGCCGTCCGCGGAAACGCCAGAAAACCGACCGTTCGGGCAATGCATCTTCTTTTTGCAAGTGTTTCACCAAGCTGACTCCATCAGGATGCAGGACCTTGGTTTCGGGCAGAGGCACACCCGCGAGCTCCAGCGCAGTCGGGACAATGTCCATGGTCATCGCCACTGCCGCACTCGTCCGGCCGGCGGGGATTTGTCCGGGCCAGCGGGCGATTGCAGGCACCCGATGCCCGCCTTCGAAAAGGGACATTTTGCCGCCTTGATATGCTCCATGGTTGGAAATCTCCCCGCGATACCGCCCTTGATACTCAAGGTAACCGCCATTGTCGGAGGTAAAAATCACCAGCGTGTCACCTTCCAGTCCCAGCTGTCGCAGGGGGTCCAGTATTCGTCCGGTGCTGCGGTCCACATCGCCAATCATCTCCTGCACGACTTCGCGCAACTCCGGCCCGCCCACATGCGGCCCGAGCCGACTGTCGGCGGGATTGGTTATGCCGTAATAGCCTTTGCCCAGCTTGCGATGGGGCTCGTCGCTGGAGCGCATCCAGGGAAAATGGATGGCCGCGTGCGAAACAAAGAGAAAAAACGGACGGGCCTTGTTCCGTTGGATGAATTGAATGGAATAGTCGGTGATGAGGCGCGTGGTGTTGCCGGGCTGCTTCTCCGGCTTCAGCACTTCGTTTTCCCACCAATCGGGGAGGCCCGCGCGATTGATTTGGGCCGAGTAATCGCCTTCGCTGCAAATGAGCCCGCGGAATTCACCGAACCCGAAACGCACCGGATTCTCGTCGGGATGATGTCCGAGATGCCATTTGCCAAACAGTCCTGTCTCATACCCGGCCGCGCGCAAATGCTGCGCCAGCGTGACTGTCTTCGCGGGCAACCCATGCCGCTCCGCTGGAAATTCCATGATCGGCAATGCGGACTCAATGCCAACGCGCTGGGGATAGCGTCCCGTGAGAAATGCCGCGCGAGTCGGCGAGCACATCGGGCCGTTGGCATGAAAGTCGGTGAAACGCATTCCCTCGCGGGCCATTTTATCCAGGCGCGGTGTCGGCTTGCCGGGGTTTCCGTAGCAGCCGAGGTCGGCATAACCCAAGTCGTCCGCCAATATCACCACAATATTGGGCGGACGTTTGAGGGCAGGCGGGGAAGCGGCGCCGGCGGCCGAGGCGGCGCTTCCCGCCAATCCGGCGAGCGAGGCAATAATCAATCGGCGGCGGTGCGTCATTTGTTAATTTAGAAACGCCCGCTGATGCCCATGTTCAGGCGCGCTCCATAGACTTCGGTGACATAAGTGCGGGAGCGATCCCCCACATACCAATCGGGCGAATGATTAAAGGCATTCAGGTAATCCACAAAAAAGTTGAGCCTCGAGTTGAGCCGGTATTGGACGTTGAAATCCCAGGTCGGGTCGTCCGTCTTGTAGGTGCCTGCTGTTGCCGCCGCCGAGAAGCGGAAATAATAACTGCCCTTGAAGTGATGGGTGGCACGGAGTGTGAGCTTGCCGATTTTATATACAATTCCGGCATTATAGGTGGTGGGCACAAATTCGACCAGCGGACTTTCCTCGCCCGCGGCATTGGTGCCCGAAGTGTTGAGCCGGGTGTAGTTGGCCCAGAGTGTCAGGCCCTTGAACGGCTTCGGAAGGAAGTGAAGCGATTGATTATAATTAAGCTCCAGGCCGTCGATGCGCGCGTCTCCCATGTTGTCCCTGGTGGTGAAGGTAAAGCCCTCATAGCGTCCGTCGAACCCGTTGCCCGGACCTTCCCCGATGATGCGATGGGTCGTGGCGATGAAATCGGTAATGTCCTTGCGAAAAACACCGGCGGAAATAACGCCGGCCGGCTCCAGGTAATACTCAATGCTAAGGTCGTAGTTTTTGCTGTATTGCGGCTTCAGACTTGGATTCGAGGAAACCACGGTGCCGTCATCATCGACCCCGCCCCGGTAGGTCACGGTTGTGTAGGGAATCAATTCCTTGATTTCCGGACGTCCGCACGAGGTCGAGTAACTGGCGCGCAGCACGAAATTGCGCACCACATTGTAGGTGACATGCACGCTCGGGAAAACCTTGGAGTAGCTTCCCCTTCGCTCAATTGTTGTTTGGTCGGGATTGTATGGATCGGAAAGCGAGCCCCGCGCCTTCACGCGCGTTTCCTCGGCGCGCACTCCGGCCAGAATGGTAAGCGGTCCGATACTTGAAGTGGCCTGAATGTATCCGGCGTTAACCAGTTCCCGCGATTCGCCGGGAATCGCCTTTTTTGAAACCGTGGTGCCGTTTTCGGAAAACTGCTCCGGATGTGTCTTGAAGTGGCTCCGAAACCGATCGAAATCGAGTTGATCCATTCCCTCGTAATGCCCGTCAAAAAGGCCGTAGCTTTTCGAGCCTTTCAGAAAACCGGACAGGTTGTCGTCATTGATGCTGGTGTCGGGATTGACGCCCTGCACTCCGTCAACGCCGACGTAATACCATTTTGGCCGATAGGTGTTGAGCATCCAGCGGGTTTGGTGGCGCATGTCGAAACCGCTCTTTAGTTTCACCGGATTATTAAATACACGCAGTGTTTTTTCCGCATCAATGCGATAGTTTGTGATGTCGTCCTTGGTGCGGTCGGGTTGCTCAATCCACTCGGCCTTGTATAAATTAAAATTGCTGCCGTATGCGATGGAGGGACCTATGGTTTGCGTATACTTGGGGCGGTCGCGGTCTGTTGTGTCGATCGCCATGCCGATGCCGGGCAACGTTGCGTTAAGGGCAAGGTAATTGTTGGTTGCCCGCCCGGGATTGTAGGAAAACTCAGTGGTCACAAGACCATCCGTGAATTTTTTCTCACCGCCAAGGGCCGCCTTGAATGTTCTTTGGTAACGCCGCTCTTCCGCCGCGCACGATGTGAAGGTGGCGTTTAACAATTCCGTGAAGGTCCCGGTGTATCCGGGGGCGATGCCGGCTGTCTGATTACTCGCGGTCCGAGGGGTTTTTCCTGCTTCAATGTCGGCGCGACTGACTTTGTTATAATCGGCAACCCGGCGGCTGCCGGTTGCGTTTGTGTTAAAGCTCAGGCGTTCAGTATGGAAATTATAATAGGTTCCGGCGAGCTTCACCCAAGTGCGCAGCGTTTTGTTGAAACGGTATTCAAAGTTGGCGCTTATGCCGCCGCGTCTCCTCGTGTTGGTGTCGTCAAGATAGCGCGCGCGACTGTTGATGGGCTGGCCTTTCACGAGATACGCGCCTTGCACACGGTCGCGATGGCTCACCGTCTCGGTATAGCTCGCCGAAAAGGCGATACCGAGCCGCCTGCCGAAAAAGGTGTCCATATAGCTGATCGCGGCAGTCGGCGTAACCGGTGTGCTGGAGCGATAGGTGTTGAGGTTCGCGCCCGCGCGATAATCGATGACCCGGTTGCGATAATCGAAGGCGGATTTTGTCACGAGATTCACCGAGCCGCCCAATGAGTCCGCGGGCATGTCGGGACGGTTTCCTTTTGTGATTTCAATTTCCTTGATTGAGTCCGAGGGAATCTGGTCGACAAGCATCGCGCGGTCGCCTTGTGGCATCACACCGATGGTCGGCGAGGATGAGCGCGTGCCGTCAAGTGTCACCGAATTCATATCTGGAGGCGTGCCGCGCACACTGACGCCAATGACATCGCCCGCTTCGATATTTACCGCGAGGCCGGGTAGGTTTTGGAGGAAATTTCCCACATTGCCGTCGGCCACATTTCCGTAGGCATCCATTGAAATCACGCTGACGACATTCTCCGCGTTGCGCTGCCGTGTGATTGACGCCGCGTTTCCCTCGCGCTCGCCGGTGACGACGATTTTTTCCAAGCGCACAATCTCGTCCGCGTCCTTTAGCTCGATTGGCAAATCCACCATCGCCCCCGCAGTCACATTAACCGTCTTCGACCAAGGCATGAGGCCCGTGTAATAAACCTCGATCACGTGCGTGCCCTCGGGAATCCGATAAAATGAAAACTCTCCCTCTCGCGAGGTTGTGGTTCGCAGATTCAGCGCCCGGACGCTGACTGTCGCGCCCTCAAGATACGCGCCGGTCGCCTCGTTGGAAACTCGGCCCGTCATGGTGCCACTGCCCGAGCCGGCCGGCTGTGCCGGGATGCGCGGCAGTAGAACAAATAATATTGCAAAAAGAGTCAGCGCCGCGCGGGCCGCGGACAAAGAGAATATAGACGGTATTGGCGACTGTGGGTGCGGGGATTTCATGGTAAGAATCGGGTTTTGGGAGGGGGATTTGATTGCCGGGCGTTGAATCGATTTGCCTAGTTCGGTAATTACGCTTGTTTTTATCCAGCATTTGATTTTTATTTTCAAGCAGTGACAAACGTCCGAATATAGAATGCCCAGCCCCGCATATATTATTGTTTGATTTCGCATATTTTTAAAAACTATAAGGCGAAAATATTTTACAGTTATGACAGACGACGAACTTCGCAGACTCTCATCGCTCCGATCCCTGATCGAGGGCTTCGGCTCGCGCTGTGCCGCGGTGCAACTGGCGGGCAAGCACGAGCAGATCGACGCATTGCATGAAATTGCGAAACGCCTGAACAAGGCGGCGCGCAAGCGTGATTACGAGGGCTTCCGCAATGCGGACGCGCAATTGCACGAAACAATAATGGAGGCAGCCGGCGTTCCCTTTTTGCGCGAAGTCTGGAAAATTGTGTGGAACGGGCTCTCCGAATTTCACGAGCGCGGCTTCAAGGAATATGTCACCGACCCGCGCACGCTCATTGGCGAACATGAGTATTTGCTCGAAACAATCGCCCGCAGCGATGCCGCCGCCGCCGAGGATGCGGCGCGCTGCCATGCCGAGGCCAACTGGGCGCGGTTGGCGGCGCGCAAGCAAAAAACCAGCAAGGGCACCGAGCCGTTTCATTTCGCGGAGGCGCACATAGCCGCGCATTTGCATTGCCCGCTGCGCTTGGAGGAGGTTGCGGCAAAAATCGCCTTCACCAGCCCGGGAAATCTCTCCCGTTTGTTCAGGCAGCATTACGGTCTCAGCTTCAAGGCGCATTTGCAAAAATTGCGCATGGCAAAAGCAGCGGAACTGCTTGCATCGACCGGCCTTCCGGTCGCGACAATCGCCCGGCGCGTGGGATATCGTGATGTGTCGCGTTTCGCGCAGCATTTCCGCAGGCATTATAAAATGCTGCCCCGGGAATGGCGAAGCACGACGGCGGACGGGCGCGCGCAAGGAAACACGGTATTCTGATCACCCAGGCGCGATTGTGACTGGACCGGAGGGTAGGGCGGTTGCCAGACTGTCGCAATTCGCGGCGCCCGCAGGGCCGCTTATTATTCGCTCAACGCGGGATGAATTTCTGCACACGCCAGTTTACTATCTCGGCGATGTATATATTTCCGCTTGGAGCCACGGCGATCTGGTGCGCATAACCGAATTCTCCCGGCATTTTTCCAGGAACCCCGAATGTGCCTTCGAGTTTGCCGTCGAGTGTCAATTTCACAACGCGGTTGGCGTGTCCGTCGCACATGAAGAGGTAATCGTCGGGAGTTATGCACATGCCCCACGGCGAGCCGTATTGATCCCATTGTGTTATATATTCGCCTTCGCGTGTGAAAACTTGAATGCGATAGTTTTCGCGGTCGCCTATATAAACGCGCCCCGTGCGATCCACCACGACGGAATGCGGCATGTCGAACTCGCCGGGGCCGGTTCCCTTGCGGCCCCACGCATTTATGAAGCGCCCCTCTTTTGTATAACGCACCACGCGCGAGTTTCCGTAACCATCGGTCACGTAGATGTCGCCGTGCGGACCAAATCCGACATCGGTGGGCTGGTTGAAATTTTCCTCGGTTTCACCGGGGGTTTGCTTGCGCCCGAGCACCATGCGAACTTGGCCGGCGGGATCAATTTTAACAATCATGTGGCCGCCGCCATCGACCGCCCAGATGTTGCCCTCGGGGTCAAGTTTGACACTGTGCGGCCAGACAAACATGCGGTTGCCCCACGCGCGTCGCAAAGTGCCGTCGGGCGCAAACTCCATGAGGGGATTTTCCCCGCGGTGAAAAACATAAGCGTGCTCGCGGGAGTCGACGGCGATCCCCGGGGTTTCCTCGAAAGTGGTGTTGTCGGGAAGTCTTGGCCACAACGGATCCGGTTTATAATTCAGGCGGGGCCATTTGCTGCCGTCGACGATTCGCGCGTTTTGATAAATTTGACCAATTGCTGTTGTCGTTTCGCTCATGATAAATTTTATAATAAAATCGAAGTCTTGAAAATATGAGAGGTTTAATGGGTTGTGATCTCATGGCGCGCCACGCGCGTAACTATGTCGCGTTTTACAAAAACCAGGCCCGCGAGAATCAAAAGAACCGCGCCGACGAGATAAACAACCGAGCCGAACGCGATCGCCTCGCTCATGTTTGCCACCGGATCGGCGTGGCGGCCGTATTTTGTGGCCAGCCCGACCGCAAGCGGGCCGAGCGCGCCGCCACCCCAGCCGACCATGTTCATCAGTCCCGCGGCGCTGGCGCGGGCTCGTGGCTCGACCACATCGTAAACGGATGCGAAAACATTCGAGTCATAAAAACCCTTGCACATGCCGAAGCACGCCATCGCAACGAGGAGCAGCGTGACATTGTTTGTCAGCCCGACAAGCCCCACAAAAACAATCCCGCAGACAAGCCCGGTTGCCTGCACCAGCATGCGCCCGCCGGGATGTCGCGCCGCCCACCGATCCGCAAGAATGCCGGCGAATGGCACGCTTATCGCGCTTGCCAGATGGATGAACACACTGCCTGAAAGGCCGGCGTTTGTCAGTCGGAAGTGAAACTTTTCAACCAAGAAATAGGGCGTCCATGTGAGGAAAATTGTCGCGACAAAATTCGCCGCCATGAATCCGCCCAGAAGCAGCCACACGGTGGGTTTGCGCAATATAATCCTGGCCGTTTCGAACACGGTTGGCGGAGTCTCGTCAACCGCGGCCTGCGCTGGTTGCGGCTGCTCCGGCTGCCGGTCTTTTTCAGCTTTTAATGTTTCGGCTTCCTCGCGTTCCGCCGCACCGCGCGCGCGGTCATGCAGGAAGCGATAGAGCACGAGCGCGAGCAGCATGCCCGCCGCGCCGAACAGATAAAATCCCCAGCGCCAGCCGTGGTGTTCGGCGAACCACGCGCCGAGCCAGCCACCGCCAATGGTGCCGGCGTAAACGCTCGACTGGTGCAGCGAGAACGCGCGCGACCGCGTCTTCCGGTTGTGATAGTCGCCCATCAGTGACATGGCCGATGGAAAATAAAACGTTTCGCCGACTCCCTCGAGCGCGCGCACCGTGACAAAATGCCAGAGCTTGCTGCACCAGCCGGTCATCACCGTGATTGCGCTCCAGAACAGGCACCCGCCGAGAATGAGGTGCTTGCGTGAAACGCGATCGGCAATGAATCCGGCAAACGGCGAGCCGAATGCATACACCCACATGAACGCCGACCCAATCAAGCCGAGCTGCACCGCATCGAAGCCGAATTCTGTTTTGAGCGCCGGAAAAACGGCGTAGATCGCCTGGCGATCCGCGTAGTTAAAAAAACAAATGCACCAAAACATCGCCACCACGGCCCATTTATAATTCGGGCCGACGACACGTTGGGGTTTGCTTGGTTTTTCAGGGGACATGCGGGGATGTGTTTAAAAGGGTGGGGTGGCGCGGTTGCTTATTTGCGTTCGAGCACCACATGTTTTATGCGCGCGCGGTTCCACGTGTAGGTGATATGCACGCGTCCGTCCTGTGCCTGGATGATCGCGGGATAGGCGTAACCGTTGCGCACGGGGACATTCTCAAGTGTGATTGCGCGCTCCCATGCCTCTCCGTCCATGGAGTAATCGACGACGAGCGGACACCGCGCGCCCCATTTCGATTTGTCCGAGGCGACTCGCGGATTATACACAAGCAGCATGCCGCCTTCCCTCAGGGCAATCGCATCAATGCCGGAGTTTATCGATGCGATGCCGGTGCCGGAAAGGGGCGTCCAAGTCTTGCCTCCGTCACGCGACCACGTGCGCGATATTTCACGGTTCGCACTGCGCGAAAGCGCCATGAGTGAGCCGTCCGGTTGGATTAAAATAGTTGGTTGGATCGAGCGGAATTTTTTCGGGTCGGCGACATCATCGCTCTTTTTCCAATCGACGAGCGAGTCATCGGTTCGCTCAAAACAGATTGCCCAATCGTTCTTGTTGTATTCCCGCGCGCTCGGGCAAAGCAGCGTGCCGTCCTTGAGGCGCACCGGCTTGTTTTTGACAGGCCCCACCAGATTTTTCGGAAGGCGCGAGCGATTTCCCCATGTTGCGCCGCCGTCCCTCGAAACCAGCAACTCACCCCACCAATCCGTTGGCGAGGGGCCGACTTTGAAGAACAAAATAACGCGCCCGTCTGCCGCCCGGTAAAGAACCGGATTCCAAGTCGGGTGACGTTTGCCGTCGGATTGCACGCCGTTGGCAACCGAAACGCCTGGTGTCCATGCGCCGTTTTCATAGCGGGACACCCATATCTCCACGTCATCATGTCCCTCTTTGCTGCCGCCAAACCAAGTGGCGATGAATTTGCCGGGCGCAATTTCCACGATTGAGGACGAGTGCACCTCGGCCACGGGCGGCGCCGGTTCAATGAAACCACTCTTGACGATCTCCCATCGCGGAGCGGCGCATGCGGCGGAGAGCATCGCGATGCAATAAAAGGCGGCAAGCCGGAAGGTTTTTAACGATGTCATGGAAGGGTGCCTGTGAGTTTTGGGTTTAATTATGCAATCTGCCCGCGAATCGATCTGACATGATTTCACGATCATTAATCATGCTTATTCAAAAAGAATCCGACTGTTGCAAGCAGCGACAGGCACCAAGACCGAGAATGCTTTTCCGCGCATAAATTGATGTTCGATTTCACATATTCGCCACACCCTTGGTCGGGACAAACATCCTGTTTTGTTTGAGATAAAACATAGCCGCAATGTGTAAACTCGATCACCGCGAGCGCCCTGACGATGGCATCGTCTTTGTCATGTGCCGAGGCAATACGCTGTCTTGAGTCCATGGTTTTGCGCTGCCTAGATGCGGGCGAAACACACGGCGGCCGGCCTTACCGTTTCATGGCCAGGATTCGTTCCAGTCGCGCCGCGAGCTTGAGCACGGATTGTTCGAGTTCGGCTTGGTCCCGATGGATATAAACGTCGTGGCGCAGCAATAGCGCCACCGCGAGGCGCGGCGGATTCACAAGCGGCTCGCGCACGATGGCGGCAATGGACACATGGTCCTTGCTGCTCTCGCGGATATTCCATGCAAAACCCTTTTCACGCGCCTGCCGCAGCTGCGCGTAGAAGCGCTCGGGCGAAAGATTGGTATGGGGCGTGGTCGCCTCGTCCCCCTCGCGGGGCGCGTATTTGGGCCACTCGGACTCGGGCATTTGCGCAACGAGAACTTTTCCCGGCGACGATGAATGAATCAGGCTGTTTTGCCCGAGGCGCATGGTGTTGCCCTCGTCCCCGGCCGCGCAGACGACATAGGCGTAACGTCCGCCGAGCATGTCGACATACACGCTCGCATCGAGCGCCGCGGCGGTTTTGCGCAGCTCGGCGTCAAGGCGCATATTGTGGGCGAAGTGCGCGGCCACTTCATGCACAAACTCAAAGATGCGCGCATCCACGCCATAGCGATAATTGCGCGGGTTTTGTTGAAGAAAACCGATTTGGCAAAGCGTCTTGAGCAACCGGTGCAGGGACGACTTTGGCATGCCGAGCTCATTGGCGATCTGCGTGACGCCAAGCGCGTAGCCTCGTTGAAGCAAGAGGCGGACAACCGCTATGCCTTGCGTCAATGGTGTCGCTGTTCGTTCGTGCCGGGGTGGGGACTGGCTCATCTTGGCACTAGAGAAAGTGCTTCGCCGGATGGCGGGCAATCTTTATCCTTCCGTTCCATTGGTGGAATCCATCCGCGCGCCAACGGCGGTCCGTGCTCGTTGTCATTCGAAAAAGCGCCCCATATCTGCGGGCATGGAATCCCAACCCTGTGATTTTACCACCCCGTGCCTTGTTGTTGGCGGAGGCCCCGCCGGTTATGGCGCGGCGCTCGCCGCCGCGCGAAACGGCTGCAAGGTCATGCTCGTCGAGCGCCACGGTTTTCTCGGAGGCATGGGGGCCGCGGCGAATCTCAGTTGCTACATCAACTACCGCAGCGGCGAGGAGGATTTGAGCGAGGCGGCATACCGCGAGCTCATCGGGCAGCTGAGGGCCTCCGGGCTTTCGTATCCCGTGCGCTATGCACACACAGATTACATCGATCCCGAATTCACAAAGGTGGTGATGGAAAAAACACTCATCGGCGCGGGCGTGACGCTGTTGTATCATAGCTTGTTTGAGCGCGCCGCGCGCGCGGCGGACGGAGGCTGGTTGGTCGAGTTCGTCGCGAAAAACGCGCGCATCCGCGTGCGCGCCGATTATGTGATCGACGCCACCGGTGACGCGGATGTGTGCGCCTCCGCCGGGGCGGCGATGACACACGGGCGCAAGAGCGACGGGCGCGCGCAACCCATGTCGATGGTCACGCAACTTTCCGGTTTTGATCCCGGGGCCTGGGAGCGCGCGGGCGAGCCCATCGAGGCCGGGCGTTATGCGGTGAAATGCGATTGCTTCGCCGATCTCATCGCCCGGGCGCGCGCCGAGGGTGAGTGGACAATTCCACGCGAAAACATTGCCATGCTCTGGGCAGCCCCCGGCGATCCGACTTCTGTGACCATCAACGGCACGCGCATCAACGGGCTGAGCGCGTGCGACCCGCTTGATGTCACGCGCGCGGAGATCGAGGGCCGCCGTCAGGCGGACGAACTGGCGCGGTTTTTCAAAAAATACGTGCCCGGTTTTGAGCGCTCGCATTTGTCCCGCACCGGACCGCAAATCGGCGTGCGCGAGAGCCGGCGCATCACCGGGCGCGCCTTGCTCACCGAGGATGATGTGCGCGAAAGCCGACATCCCGATGATTCCATTACACGCTGCGCCTATCCGATCGATGTGCACAGCCCGGACAGCGCCTCCACCCAGTTTGAATCGATACCGGGCAAGCATTCCTACGGCATACCGTGGGGTTGCCTGCTGCCCGCCAGTCTCGAAAACATGGCCGCCGCCGGGCGCTGCATCAGCGCGACACATGAGGCCGCGGGCAGTTTTCGCGTCATGCCCACCTGCATGGGGCTTGGCGAGGCGGCCGGTTCGGGGGTGGCAATCGCAGCGGAGCGCGGAGCCGTTTTGTCATCAGTGCCGGCGCAGGCAGTCCGTGCCATGATGGACGGGAATCTGCGGCGCCGCGAGGCATCCGAATCCATAATCAACAAATAACTGACATGATTCCGGCTAGTAACATAAGCGGATTGGATTCCCCTGATTTTTTGATCGAGGAAACATCCTTCGACCGCGCGTCCATAGCCACAAACGGCTGCAAGTTCATGATCGGAAACGGTCGCATGGGAGTGCGCGGCACGCTTGAGGAATTTTCCAAGGAGCAGCTTGCCGCCTGCACGCTGGCGGGCGTTTACGACCAGCTTCCGGGCAAGTGGAGGGAGCCGGTCAACGCGCCAAATCCTTTTTATGTCCGCGCGTTTCACGAGGGAGTCCTTCTCTCCGCGGAATCGTTGCAACCTGTGTCGCATCGGCAGTGGATCGATATGCGCACGGCCCGGCATGGGCGCGAAACAGTTTTTCGACTGGACGGCGGACTCGAGGTTTCCATCAAGGCGGTGCGCTTTTTGAGCGCGGCGGAAACGCATGCCGGAGTCATGCGCTACTCCATTGAGGCGAGCCGCGATTGCGAACTGGTGATTGAAGCCGGGATCGACGGGGATGTGTGGGACTTGAACGGTCCCCACCTTGGGGACTTCGCGGCCTCCGAGCAGGACGGCGTGCTCGTCCTCGGGGCCCGGACGCATGAACAGGGCAGGGCGCTGGCCGTGGGCGTGGCGTATGAGGAAACACTTCCGGCGGGGAACACGCGCCCCGCGGAAATCGCGGCGCGCGCGACTTCGATCACAAGGCGCGTGACGGTGCGCGCGAGGGCCGGCGCGGCGTATTCATTTTCAGGATACATCTCGTTTTTTTGCGATACGGAAAATGCCGCCGCCAGGGTCGTCGAATGCTGCCGCGGTTCGCTGGCGACGGGCTGCGACGCGATGTTTGCCGCGCATTGCGACGTGTGGGACGGGCGTTGGAGGCGCTCCGACGTGGAGATCGACGGCGACCCGGGGGCGCAACTTGCGCTCCGGCACGGCATCTACCAGTTGCTTATCGTCGCGCCCTCGCACACGGACCGGGTGTCGATCCCGGCGCGCGGTTTGTCAGGCCAAGTTTACAAGGGCGGCGTGTTCTGGGATACCGAGATTTTCATGCTGCCGTTTTTCACCCATACGCAGCCCGAAACGGCGCGCCGGCTGCTTTCCTACCGGAGTCACACGCTGGACGGCGCCCGGCGCAAGGCGGCGGACCTCGGGTTTCGCGGAGCTTTTTACGCGTGGGAAAGTCAGGAGACTGGCGATGATGCGTGCACGTATTTCAACGTCACCGACGTTTTCACGGGGCGGCCCCTGCGCACCTATTTTCGCGACAAGCAAGTGCATGTCAGCGCCGACGTGGCCGTGGCGATCTGGAACTACTACCGGCAGACGGGCGACACGGAGTTTATTGTCGAGGGCGGAGCGGAAGTGATTCTGGAATGCGCGCGCTTTTTTCTGTCGCGCGCGTGCATAGATCCGGACACGGGGCGGCACGAGATTCGCGACGTGGTCGGCCCTGACGAGTATCATGAGCGAGTGGACAACAACGCGTTCACAAACGCCATGGTGGCGGCGACGCTGCGCATCGCGATCGACACACTGGAGCTGATGCGGAATCACGATGCGCGCGCGCTGGCGACGCTTGTCGCGCGGCTTGATTATGCGAACGATGCGAGACGCCTCGGGGAAATGGCCGCGCGCCTTTACCGTCCCTCGCCATCGCCCGATTCCGGCGTGATTGAACAGTTCGACGGCTATCATCGCATGGAGGACGCGAGTTTGGTCGAGGTGACGAAGCGTGTCATCCAGCCCAGCGAGTATTGGGGGGCGACGCACGGTGTTGCCGCGAACACGAAGATCATCAAGCAAGCCGATGTCGTGTTGATGCTCCACCTGTTTCGCGACGAGTTTTCGGAGGACGTCAAGCGCGCGAATTGGGAATACTACGAACCGCGCACCGAGCATGGTTCGAGCCTTAGCCCATGTGTGTATGCGCTCGTGGCGGCGGACATTGGCAAGACGGACTGGGCGTATCGTTACTTTCTCAAAACCGCCACCATCGATTTGACGGGCGATTCGAAGCAATACGTTGGCCCGCTCTACATCGGAGGCACGCATCCGGCGGCAAATGGAGGCGCGTGGATGGCGGCCGTGCTTGGTTTCGGAGGACTGCGCGTGTGCGACGGCTTTGTGCGCCTTGACCCGGTTTTGCCGGAGGGCTGGGAGTCGCTGGCATTTTCTTTTTGCGCGCGTGGCGACTGGTTTCGCGCGCGAATCACGCGCGGCGGAATTTCGGTGACCGCGGATGCCGCGAATCGCGCGGGCGTCGAGTTCAGGTTCGCCGGCGGCGCGGGCGCGGTGTGCGCACCGGGAGCAACCCTTTCAACGGACGTTTTGTCATGACCATGATCGCACACGATTTTATTTCCGAGGCGCGCGGGATGATTTTTGACCTGGACGGTGTCATTGTGGACACGGCCAAGTATCATTATCTCGCATGGAAACGGCTCGCGGAGGAGCTCGGGTTTGCGTTCAGCGAGACGGACAATGAGCGGCTCAAGGGCGTCAGTCGCATGCGGTCGCTGGATATTCTTTTGAAGATTGGAGGCATGGTCTTTGACGACGACGCCAGGCGGCGGCTCGCCGAAAAAAAGAACCTCTGGTATGTCGAGTATATCTCCCGGATGGACAAGTCGGAGATTCTGCCCGGGGCGGGTGATTATCTCGGGTATCTGCGCGGCCGCGGAAAACGCATCGCGCTCGGTTCCGCGAGCAAGAACGCGCCCATGATTCTTGAGCGACTCGGCATCGCCCCTCTGTTTGACGCGGTCATCGACGGCAACAAGGTGGCAAACGCCAAGCCCGATCCCGAGGTGTTTCTCACGGCTGCGCGGGCGCTCGCGCTTGATCCGTCCGAGTGCGTCGTTTTCGAGGATGCCGGGGCGGGTGTGGAGGCTGCGGTGCGCGCGGGCATGCGCGTGGTGGGCATTGGCGATCCCGCCGTCTTGAATTCGGCAAACTGCGTGGTCGGCGGACTCGACGCATTGCTGCCCAAAAATCTCCACAATAAATAGGCAACTCCTTTTCCATTCCAAAATTATGAACGCGACAGAATACCCTCACTCCACTCACCCTTGGCTCCGAATGTTTCGCTTCATTTTCACTGTGCTTCCGTTCGCGGCCGGCTTCGTCATGTTTTTCCCGGCGGTTCCCTCGCATTGCGCGGAACCGTTGGAAAACGCGGCGGCATACTCATTGTTGCGCAACGAGGACGGGAGCTCGAAACCGGGCGCGTTTCCCATGGGGTTTGTGCGCGGGGAAACGGCCCAAACAGTGCAGCTTGGCTTTAGCCAGGTGCAGGACGTGGCGATGTTTGATTCATTGGTCAAGGGCGAGAAATATCCGGAGCCGTCCGCTTATTTGCAATCGAGGGAGGGCATTGAGTATTACAGCCTGGCGCTGCCCGCGGACAGCCTGGGGCCGCTGCATCTCAGCGCGGCGGGTGAAAATGCCATCGGCACGAAACCCGTGCCCGGCATCGGACCTTTGCTCCTCGCGCACGGGCCGGATGGCAAACCGTATTCGCATCCCAAGCACAAGACGCGCGCGCTGGCGAAGAGCATCGACCTTTGCGACGTTTTCGACCGCAACACGCGCCGGTATCTGGTCAGTTATGTGCGGGAGCATGTGCGCTCCCGGGTCGGCTCGCCGATTGACAACCGCATCGCGCGATGGGGACTCGACAACGAGTGGGAGGCCCGCCCGAACTATTCCCCGGAAGCGTGCCGCTTGTTTGTCGAGTGGCTGAAACGCGCCTACCAGAATAACATCACCGAGCTGAACAGGGCGTGGGGCTCGTCGTTCACCGCGTTCGACGCGGAGCTGACCAAGGAGCTGCCGCGCGAGGATGATTACCTGCGGAAACCCGGACGGTTTCTCGACTGGTGCGATTTTCAATCCGAATATTTCATGCACGTGCTCGGCGAGCAGATGGCCGCGATGCGCGAGGCCGATCCGCGCAAGCGGGGTGTCGTGCACAAATCGACACAGATCACGCTCGAAATGCCTGCGACGAGCCGGACGCGCATGATAAACCACGGGCGTTTTGGCGACATTGCGCGGCCCCACAGCGGAGGGCTCTATGGCATCGACATGTATGGCGCCGGAGACAGGCAGGCGTATGAAATCAACTATATTTTTAATTGCATTCGCCCGCATGATCGCGCGCCGGGATTCGGTGTGATGTTGTGCGAGGCCAACAACCACGGAGGGCCGGGGCACCAGTTCGCGGGCACAATGTGGCGGCTGCTTGCGAACGGATTGAAGTCCATGATGTTTTTCACGCCCGGCTACGTGGGCGCGCCGGTGAAGAGCGACTGGGATCATTTCTCTTTCATCGACCGCGACACGGGCCGTCCGAAGGACAAGTTTTTCTACGCCGCGCGCTGGGCAAACATGGTCCGCCGCACGGAGGAATTTTGGAGCGCCGCCGTGCCCGCGCCGGGAATGCCCCGCATTGCGATGCTCGTGCCGAAACGCGATGTGCTTCTGAGCGAACGCTCCGAGCGGAACCAGAACACCGGCATGTTTTCCTACGCGCGGAACCATCGCTGGATGGTTTTCCGCTGGTTGCGCGAGCAAGGTTATTGGGTCGATGTGCTGCCCTACGAAAAACTGGGCGACGATTACCTTTCCGCTTACGATGCGCTTGTGCTCGTCGGCGCCGAACACCTCTCGCCCACGGAATGCGAGACAATCGCCCGCCACGTCGCCTCGGGGCGCGTCCTTGTCGCCGACACGATGCCGGGCTACTTCGACCAGCATCATCGCGTGCTGAATGCCTTCGCGAAAGTCGCGGGAGTCGAGGCCTCGCGCCTGCCGGATCTGGGCGAGGTGCATTTTGATATCAATGGCCGCAAGGTGTCCGCGAAAACGCCGGTTGCGGTCAACCTGCGCGCAGACGGCAACGCAAAGGTGCTTGCACGGGATGCCGCCGGAAAACCGCTCGCCTTGGTGAGCCCGTTTCACGGTGGCCGCATTTTGCTCATGCCGTTTGAACTCGGCTCACTTGAGCATGTCGAGAAAGGCAAGTCGCTCGACTCGCTGCAATCGGGCAACGCCCCCACGGCGGGCAGCGAGCCCTACGCATCATTCCCGGGCGAGTTCGACATCGGCGCGTGGCTGGGCGGATTGTTGAGAACCGCGGGGGTGAGGCCGGCATGTGCGATTTCGGGCGAAAACAGCGACAACGCGCGCATCATTCGCATCGAGCAGCCGTATGTCGATGCGAACGGAAACGTCGCCGTTGTCATTACAAATCGCGCCCAGATCGAACCGCGGGAAATAATGCGGGCGTGCGAAATCGAGCTGCCGCTGCCCGGCGGCGCATGGGCGGCGGGGCTCTGGGGCTCGGCGGAGTCGGACGAACTGCACCCCGTCTCCGTCGCGCAGGTTTCCGGCGCGTTGCATCGCGTGTCCCTGCCGGAGATCGCCAGCGCCGGGGTGCTTTATTTTTTCCGCAAACACGAGCCGCTGATCGGGATCACGAGCATCGAAGCGGAAGGCGGGGCGGTGGCGGTTGACGGCGTCACTCCCAAAATCGCACCGGGTGCCGCGCTCAAGGTGACAGCGCGTTTGTTTAACACGACGGGCGCGACGCTTTCATCGGGCGAAATGGCGTTGCGCGCGCCTTCCGGCTGGACAATCGGCGCGGAGCGCGTGCGCACCAAGGAGCTCGCCGCCGGCGAATCCGTTTCGGTGGAGTTTTCCATCATCCCCGAAAAAGACGGCAAGCGCATGAAGCCGGATTGGATTTACCCGCTGGTCGCGCGCTGGGGCACTGATGGCAAAGACCGCTCCATCGCGGCAACCCATGTCGAAAGCGCGCCGTTGCCGGAGGACATTGCCTGGCTGCTCACCGACAACGCGAACTATCCCGAGACCCATCCCTACAAAAAGAAAACCGGCGCCACCTACGCGTATTCGAAAAGCGCCATGGCCGAGGCGGACCCCATAAGCAAGGCGGGCAAGACGCCGCCCGGGCGCGCGCTACTCGGCGGTTTCGGAAGCATAGCCGGCGAACGCAACAGCTTTAACCGGGGTGGTTACGTGAAAACTTTTTATGCGCGTTACAACACGCCCAAGGTCGAGGTGACGTTCGACCTGAAGGATGTGCGCACCGTGCGCCGCGTGAACATTGTTTCCGGCCCCGAGCCGGTGCGGCCCCAGGGCATTGAGGTGTTCACAAGCGAGGATGGCAAAACCTTCGCGCTGCAAAAAACGATCACTCCCGGCGAGCCATCGCTGGAACATGTCGCCGCGCTGGATGATATTCGCGCCCGCCATGTGAAGCTGGTCGTCACCTGGCCCAAGGCGGGCGGGACTCTCGACGAAGTCGAGATATGGGGACGTTGATAAAAGGAGGGTTCCGACGTTCCGCTAATGGAATCGCTTGTTTGATAATTTGAATCATCTCCTTGTCCCGTCCCGCGACATAATAAAAATTCCGTTTATAGTAACTCCCTTCCGCTCGTTCCCCATTTTATACATCAACCCCGAATATCACTATGATTATGCCCAACCCAAAAAAAATACTCGCCGCGTTGCTGATTTTTCCATGCGCCGTATTCGCACAGGAAGCCCCCGTCGTTCCGGATGATGACGATGATATTGTCGTGTTATCCCCCTTCGAGGTAAGGGAGGACGCCAATGGGGGCTACGCCGCCACCAACGCGGTCTCCGGCACGCGCCTTAACACCAATCTGCTGGAGCTTCCCAAGACAGTCGATGTGGTGACGTCCGATTTTATCAAGGACATTGGCGCAATAGACATGGCAGGCGCCCTGCAATATACTCCCGGTGTTGTTCTTGCGGATGACAATGTGGGCTCGGACGATGCCTACGGCGGGCGTTTCTCAATTCGCGGCATACAGACCAACACATCCTATCGAAACGGTTTCCCCTCATCCTTTATTGTCGATCCCGTTCTCATCGACCGCATCGAAATAATCAAGGGGCCGTCCTCCACTTTTTCCGGCCCCATTGAGCCGGGCGGCACGCGCAATTATATAACACGCAAACCACCCGGAAAGAGCACGACATCATTGTTCAGCCGTTATGAAAGCTTTAGCCGTTTTCGCGCGCAAATAGTCAACGGCGGTCCGCTGAAAACCGACAAGTCGCTTTCCTATCGCATTGCCGGTGTGTATGAGGATTTCGACAGCTATCAGGATTTCGCCAACCGGAAGCGCCATGTCGGGGCGGGCACCCTGCTCTGGAAAATATCGTCCAAGGCCACGCTTCAAACCGATTTCCAATACGTTCGCAGCGAGGTTATTCCGAGCACCCACACGGGCATCTTCACCCTTGTAAACGGCGAGCGCACCTATCAGGACGACATCCCGCGCGAATTCAACCGCCAGGGACCGGAGGCCTTTGCCAACACCACGCAAATTTCCTCGCTGACCGACTTCACCTACAGAATAAATCACACGTGGACCGTTCGCGCCGGCCTTATATATACAAACCAGGATGTCGCCCGCCTCCTGCCCGGCACCGGCTCGCAAATAGTCATGGTCAACGGAAGGCGCGCAGTCTCGCGCACCGAGGTCACTTACATGAAGGACGCGATCAGCACCGCCGTGAATCCCCAGGTTTACGCGGTGGGCGAATTCAAATACGGAAAGATCTCGCACAAGCTGATGCTTGGCGCCGATTTTTATCATTTCGACACAAAAAACGACATATACAGAAAAACCGAGCTCACGCGCCTTTTTATAGACGACCGGGCCAATAATGATTACAGCCTCGGCAATCCGGCGGACTACGACGAGTTCAACCTGCGCCGCACACTGCACCGCTACAAGGCGCTCTCGATGAATAATATTATTCAGTTCTTTGGCAAACGCCTCACCATCATGCAGGCGCTCCGTTACACTCATCTTGATGATATTGCCAAAAACGACATGGTCACGGCCGCCAATCCCCGCGTGCAGGACACGCAATCCAACTGGGTGCAATCCTATGGGGCGTCCTTGAAAATCCTGCCCGACATGTCGGTTTTCCTCAGCTACAGCCAGTCATTCAATCCGCAGGCTCTCTTTTTCACTTATGAAGGCAACATGCTCAAGCCGCTCAAGGGCAGGGGCTGGGATGTCGGTGTGAAATACGACATTATAAAGAACAAGCTTTCGAGCACGCTCACGGCCTACGATTTGAAGCAAAACAACGCCATGATCGCCGACTTTGATCATTCGGGATATTATCTAAACAGTGGTGAAACGAAAAGCCGCGGCGTGGAGTTCACACTCCAGGCGCACCCGGTGAAACCCTGGCAGGCCACGCTCGGCTACTCGTATATTGACGCCGAGATAGTAACCGCGCCCGCGTCCCGCCCCGAGCGTCTCGGACGCGTGGCCAACATCCCCAAGCACCAGCTCACCCTGTGGAATCATTATCGCATTTCGAATGGCGCGCTCAAGGGACTGGCCGGCGGGCTCGGCGTCGTTTACATGTCCGCCCGGCGCACCCACGCCACGCTTGCCGACCAGCCCGGAATCGAGGCGCCGGGTTATACAAAATTGGACCTGAGCATTTCATACTCATTTAAACTCCGCAGGATGCCCGTCACCTTGCGCGGAGAGGTTAACAACCTCACCGACGAGAAGTATTTCTCCGCTTACAACTACTACGGCATGCCGCGCACCTATTCGGGCTCGCTGGAGCTTCGGTTCTAAGCGGGGTCGTTTACACAGTTAATTTCTCCCATGACCGCCGTTCCCGCACCCAAAGAGAAACCGCTCTCGCCGAATTACCGGTGGCTGATTCTGGGCATGCTGATTGTCATCGGCTACCTGAACCAGTTTGACCGGCAGACCGTCTCCGTCCTCAAGACGACAATCAAGGCGGCGTTTGAAATCGACGACTCCGGGTATGCGCTGCTCGTGAACGCGTTCACGGCGTGCTACGCGATCGCCTACATCGGAAGCGGCTGGGTCGTGGATCGCATCGGCCCGCGCAAGGCGCTGGCGCTGTTTGTGGCGGGCTGGTCGCTCGTGACCGTGGGTTGCGGCATGGCGCACGCATTGTGGCTGATGGTGATTTTGCGCGGCCTGCTCGGGTTTGCGGAGCCGGGACTTTTTCCCGTCACGATGCGCGTCTCCACGGTATGGGCGCCCGACAAGAACCGCGGCGTTTTCATGGCGTTCGCCACGATTGGCACGAGCATCGGCAGCATCACAGCCGTGCCGATCATCGCATGGCTGACGATTCACTTTCACTGGCGGCTCTCGTTTGTCGTGCCCGGTGTGATCGGCATTGTTTTGGCGTGGATGTGGTGGCGGTGGTATCGAGAGCCGAAGGCCCAGGCGCAAGGCGCGCCGGCGACACCCGCGGAGGCGGCGCCCGTTGCCAAACCCGCCGCGCTGCCATGGACGACACTGTGGCGGCAGCGCCCGCTTTGGGGCGTGATACTCGTGCGCCTGATCAGCGATCCGGTGTGGTATTTTTGCCTGTTCTGGATGCCGGGCTATTTGCAGGAATCGAAACATGTTTCCATCGGCATGCTCGGCGTGATCGGCTGGATTCCGTTTTTGTGCGCGACAATCGGCGGGCTGGCGTTCACCGCGCTGTCCGACTATCGCGCAAAGCTCGCCGGCTTGCGCGGCCGAAAATTCCTCGTCATGGCGACGGCCGTGCTCGGGCCGCTATGCTGGCTGATTCCGCACACGTCCGTGATGCCTACAATCGTGCTGTTCTGCGTTGTCGCGGTGTTGTGCAACGCCTGGCTCGGCTCCATCGCCCCGATCATTGCGCAAGTGTTCCCCGTGGGCAATGTCGCGAGCGTTTACGGCATAGCAGGCGCATTCGGCGCCACGGGCGCGATTGTGTTCAACTGGCTCATCGGCCAGGCCGCCACGCTTTGGGGCATGGACACACTCTTCATCGTGATGGGCTGCCTGCACCCGTGCGCGGCGCTCGTGATGGCATTTTTCATACGCAGCGGGGACATGATAAAAACATCCCGCTGAAACGCGCCCCATTTCCAACAATAACAAAACCTCATAGAGCATCATGAATATAAAACAAACCCCGAGAACGATCTGGTTAACAGTGGTCGCCGCATTATGCGCGGGCACAATCGCGCCCCTCGCCGCCGACCCCGTCCAGGCTGTCCAGGCCGACGCGTTTGTGGCGTCCACCGCCGTCGCCACGCATTGGCGCAAGGGCGGCAGCGCCACCAATCCGTTTCCGGATGTTTACATGACCAAGTTCGACGAACTCTCCAGCCTGGTGATAGATTCTGGCATTCGCCACATTCGCGACACGGGCAGCACGCCCGACTTTATTAAAAAGATACAAATGCTTTCCGACGCGGGCGTGAAGAGCATCATCACAATCCATCCCGCGGCGGGCATCCGTCCGAATTCCCTCTACTGGGCCGCCGGCGCCGCATACAGCGTCGATGACTACGTGCGCGTCGTGGGGCGCGACGTGATAGCCTATCTCGAAATGAACAACGAGCTCGACATGGCCAGCCAGCGCTCCGCCACATACTGGCGCCCGAACGACACAGTGACACTTTCGGACGACCCGGAATCGGCGAATTATTATATTAATTATATCAAGGCCGCGACCGCGGATGCGAAAGCCTCCCTCGCCGCCTCCGGCGACGGTTCAATCGCCAGCGTGCCTCTCATCGGGCCTTCTTTTGCGACGACTGAAAAGGGCCCGAACTCAAGTTACACAAGGGCGGGCGACCTGAGCCAGCATGTCGATTTCAGCAATATTCATCATTATTACCTGGGAAGGGAGCCCGAGACCTCCACGATCCGCGGCATTGATTATGTCGTGGAAAACTGCGCGCGCGAGCAGGCTCCCGGCAAGGGCATGATCGCGACCGAGGGCGGCGAAAGCACGATAGCCGGAACATCGAAGCAGATCTGGCCCGCCGTGATCCAGGGGCGCTACATGCCGCGTTATTTTCTCACCCACTTCCTGAAGGGGTTCACCGTGACGGCCGCATACGAACTCGTGGACGAAAGCAGGGGCGCGAGCGTTCCCAACACAAACAAAGAGGACAACTTCGGCCTCATTAAAAACGACCTTACGCCCAAGCCCGCGTATCACGCGGTGAAGAACATGCTTTCAGTCCTGAAAGACCCCGGCCCGTCGTTTGAGCCGGCGACACTTGACTACGCGATGAGCGGCGGAACTGACAATGTGAACACCGCGTTTTTCCAAAAGCGAAACGGCGATTTTTACCTGTGCCTCTGGCTTGGCGTTTCCAGTTATGATTCCACCGGGGATGGCTCGATTTTTGACAATCCGCCGCAGTCGGTCACCCTCGCTTTGCCCGCCGAAATCCAAAGCGCGCGCATTTTCATCCTGGACGACACCGGCGCGATGACTTCCGCCGCGGCAAGCATCGCGGGCAACGCCATCACTGTGAGCGTCACCGATCGCGTTACGATTGTCCGCCTTAGCGCGACAAGCAATGGCGGTGAGGCATCGATGCCCACGGGGCTGCGCGCGGCTCCCGCAAGCGGGCAGATCGCGCTCAAGTGGGCTCCCGTTTTTGAAGCCACATCCTATACAGTCAAACGCGCTTCCTCCGCCTCCGGTCCGTTCACCGTGGTCGCCTCCGGGCTTGCGTCGCCCGAGTATACGGACACCGGCCTCACGGATGGAACCACCGTGTATTATAAAGTCACGGCGACTGCTCCCGGCGGTGAAAGTGTCGAATCCGTGCACATCGCCGCGACGCCGTTCAAGCCTATTATCGACAACGCCGACGGTTTGCCGGAAGTGACGCTTAACGGCGCATGGACGGCCTCCACCGCCGCCCCATTTGGAAATAATAATTTCCCCGTCGATTATTATAATACCAATTTTATCCACGACGGAAATACTGCCAAGGGAACTAAGAGCGTTGTATTTACTCCGACAATCACGACCGCCGGCAATTATAATGTGTATATTCGCTGGACCGCCACGAGCGGCCGCTCCAACAACACGCCGGTTGAAGTCACAGACAGCGAGGGGACGCACCAATATACCGTGAACCAGCGCATCAACAGCGGCACTTGGGTGCTGCTCGGCACTTTCAAATTTGCCGCGGGCGCGACTGGCAATGTCACAATTAAAAACGACAGCACCAACGGGCACGTCATTGCCGACGCCGTCCGCCTCGTGCTCGACATGCCGCGTTCGCCGGCCGGTTTGACCGCCTCGACAGACGCGCCGCCGGTTGCGCTGTCATGGACTGCCGTCACGGGCGCCACGGGTTACACCGTGCGCCGCGCGACTTCGCAACACGGGCCATGGACACTGCTTGCTGACAACGTGCCCGGCACCAGCTACAGCGACGCCGGCACCGAGGCCGACACCGTTTATTATTACACGGTCTCGACCGTGGGCGGCACGGGCGAGGGCGCGCCGGGTTATCCGGTTGCGGGCGCGAGCATGCGCCCGGTCATCACCAGCGCGGCCACGAAAAACGGCGTCGTCGGCGAGCCGTTCTCCTATCAGATCATCGCCCAATATTCGCCAACGGCCTACGATGCGACTGGGCTTCCGTCGGGTTTGGCTGTCAACCAAACCTCCGGTATGATTTCCGGCACCGCCGCGACATCCGGCACCTATAATGTCGTCCTGTCCGCAAGCAATGCCGCGGGCTCCGGCACGGCGGCGCTTCTGCTGGACATCGCCTCGGAGCTCTTCGCGCCGGTCATCACAAGCGCGACAACCGCCGTCGCCCACGAGGGTGAGCAATTCCTCTACGAACTCACGGCAAGCCAGCAGCCGGACACCCTGACTGCGACGCCGATGCCCGCGGGCCTGGATTACGATCCGGCCACGTCGATGATCAGCGGCATACCGACCGCAAGCGGCACATACAACATCATGCTCTCGGCAACGAATCGCAAGGGCACCGGCACGGCCAGTCTTGAGCTCGTCGTCGAACCCGTGCGCTACCCCCCGTCGATATCCAGCCCGACGTCGGCCTCGGGCGCCGTGGGCTCCGCGTTTTCCTACCAGATTGACGCAAATTATCTCCCGTCGGGTTTTGCCGCGACCGGTTTGCCCGAAGGGTTGAGCATCGATGCTTCGACCGGCGCGATTACTGGAACACCACTCACGAGCGGCAAGTTCACCGTCACGCTCTCCGCGACCAATGGCGCCGGCGACGGCCAGGCGCAACTCGTCATCACCATCGACGGCCACGTGGAGACGGAGTCCGTGGTGAGCACGGGATTGACCGCCCCGGTTTCGGGCGTGTGCGACAGCGCGGGCAACCTTTATGTGGTCGATGGCGGCGCCATCAAAAAAATCGCCGCCGCCAACAATGCGGTTTCAACGCATGCAACCGTTCCCCAGGCGACCTGCATCGCAAGCAGCCCCGGCGAGCCGGGCGTGTTTTACGTCGGCGGCAGCGGCGGCGCGGTTAATAGGATTCTCGCCGACGGCACAGTTGTCACGCCTTCGCTTGCATCCGGTCTCGACGCCATCAACGGCATCGCCGTCGATGCCCAGGGCGCCGTTTACGTTTCCAGCGGCGACACGGTCAAAAAAATCTCCCCCGCGGGCGAAGTTTCCACGCTGGTCGACACGGGGCTCAATGCGCCCGGCGGTCTTGCGATCAATGAAAGCACGGGCAGGCTGTATGTTGCCGACACGGGTAACAATGCCGTCAAGGAAATCAACACCGAGACCGGCGCAGTCACCGCCACCGCCACGGGATTCAACACGCCCGAGGCCCTCGCGATTGATGACGCCGGACTCATTTATGTGACCGACACGGGCAGCGGCAAGGTGCTCGTCCACGATGCGGTTTCCAAAAAAACGAGCACCGTCCTCGACACGACCGCAGGGCTCAATGCCCCCGCGGGCATCGCGATTGACGGCGACGGATTTGTTTACGTGGTCGACACCGGCAACGCCTCCGTAAGCGCAATCCTCGCGAGTCCCATGACAACGGTTGAGCTTCAAAACACGTCAGCGGCGACACGCTCACGCGTCACCCTTGACGGAGCCGTGCGCGCCTCGCCTGGAGCCACCTATCAATGGTTCAAGGATGGCGTCGCGATCCCCGGCGCAACGGGCTCGACGTATGAAATCGCCTACGTGCTGCACGCCGATGCCGGGGTCTACTCCGTCATCGCGAGCAATCCTCTGGGGAAAAGCAGTGACAGCATGGTGCTGCTCGTGACCGGAGTGGAACCGCCGCTAAGCGACGATAGTTTCGAGAAGGGCGGCGGCGCGACAAGCCTCTGGATGCTTGGCGCACTGGCGCTGCTTATGGGGCTGCGCCGGATCGTTTCGCGCCGCTTCCGCTGACGATTCGCGTCGCCAATGCTGCCTCGCACCTTTCTGACGCAACTCATCCCTGCGCGCATCGACGAGGCGGCGCGGCGATTGCAGTCCCGGATATGGACGCCGCTTCCCGACGCCGTGATCGAGGTTGCTGGGACGGAAAGTTTTCGCGATCCGGACTTCCGCACGCCCGGGCAACTGACAGGGGCCGATTTCACCCCTGTTTCCCCCAATGTCGATATCCATTGGGGCCCAAAATATTCGCAACGCTGGTTCCGGCTTGTGCTTCCCGACGCGCCCGCGGGAGACAAAAGCACGCGCTACCTCGAATGGCGCGACCAGGCGGAGGCGACCTTATACATCGATGGCATTCCCTACTCGGGGCTCGATCTTGCGCATCGCTATTGCCCGCTTCCGGATGGAACGCGCGAGGCGCTGGTCGAGTCGGTGTGCATCCGCTCGGGCATCTGGCTCGACGGCACCGCCTCGCATCTGGAGGAGCAAGGCAGTCGTTACACGCCGCCGCGTCTTTTCACACGCAATGACGCAGCTTGGAACGCCTATCACGATTTGAAAGTCCTGCTCGATCTTCTCGAGGTCGAGCACCGGGACTATCAGCCGCCATCGCCCGTCGGGCCGCCGCCAAAAGTGTTTACCGATCCGGTGCGCAACACGCCGCCGGTCTTCCGGGCCAGCCCGTTGTTTCGCCGGTTGTCGCACAGACTCGATGTCGCCGTGCACGTCTTCGACCGCAAGGGACTGAATGCGTTTGCGCAGGAGCTTCGGAAAATCTACCGCGATTTTCCGGCGGACCTCGATGCGCTCCATGCCGTGCTGACCGGCCATGCGCATATTGATCTGGTGTGGTTGTGGCCGGAGCGTGTCGGCGAATTCAAGGCCGTCCATAGCTGGGCCACGCAAGTCCGCCTCCTCACCGAGTATCCCGAGTTTCGTTTCGGATATTCGCAACCCGCGAGCTACCGCGCCGTCGAACGCATCGCGCCCGCGCTGCACGAACAAGTGCGCGGGCTCATCGCGCAAAATCGCTGGGAGGCGACGGGCGCGAGCTATGTCGAAAGCGACACACAAATTCCGTGCGGCGAGGCGCTGTGGCGAAGCCTGCGCATGGGGCAGGACGAGTTCAGCCGCCTGCGGGGAACCCCCGCGAGCGTTTTCTGGCTGCCGGATGTCTTCGGCTACAGCGGCTGCGTGCCGCAATTGTTGCGCGCCTGCGGAGTCACGGGATTTTTCACGACAAAACTTTCCTGGAGTTCCATAAACCGTCCGCCTCACACATCTTTCATGTGGCGCGGTAATGACGGAACCGAAGTCGCCTCGCACCTCGTGTTGTTGCACGACTATAACGAGGCCGCCAACCTGCGCCGGCTTCGCGAAGACGCGCTGCATCACCAGCAGGCCGCCGTGCACGGCGAGTTTCTTGTCCCCACCGGTTATGGCGACGGCGGCGGCGGTCCGACCGAGGAGATGTGCGAGCGCGTGCGCCGTCTCAATAATCTCGCGGGCGCGCCTCGCGCGCAATGGGGCGGAATCGAGGAGTTTTATGAAAAACTCAATTCAATCTCGCAAAGCCTCCCCGTGTGCGCGGGCGAGTTGATGCTCGAAATTCACAGGGGCGTTTACACGACGCATGGGCGGCTGAAAACAGCGTTTCGCTCACTGGAGCGCGCCCTGCAAATCCAAGAGGCCGCGCATGTGGCCGCCGGCATGGGGCCGGTTGATTTGCATGCGTGGGAGCGGTTGGTTTTTGCGCAATTCCACGATTACATTCCCGGCAGTTCAATCTGGGAGGTTTATGAAAAGGGCATTCCCGAAATCGAGCGGCTTGCCGTCGAGGCACTCACCGCAGCGAAGCATGCGTTAATGAAAAATTGCGGCACGGAAAACCAGACGGACAAATGCTGGTTCAATCCCCTGCCTCAACCGCGCAACTGGATCGACGGCGATGCATGCTATCGCATGCAACCATTGAGCGGAGGTTCCGTGATGGCACTCGAATGCGTTAACGCATCCAATCCATGCGCTTCGTCCACGGAACTGGCGAGCGACCGGGTGCGCGCGACATTTGACGCGACGGGCGGACTGCTCTCGCTTGCGATTGACGGCGAGGCAGTCGCGCTGCGCGGCACCGGCCACCGTTTGCTCGCCTACCCGGATCATCCCGCATCGTTTGAGGCGTGGGACATAGACCGCAACACACTCGTTGATGGTTTGCCCGCGCAACCCGTCGGCGAACCGGACGTCATCAAAAACGGACTGTCGTCGGGCGTGCGATTTACCTACCGCGTGGCGGAAACAAGCACGGCTCGCGTTTTTTATCACGTGCGTGCCGCCGAGCCGGTCTTGCGCATCGACTACGAAATCGACTGGCGTGATGCGGAGTTTCTCCTGAAGGCTGTATTCGAAACCGGATACGACGGACGCATGGCGCGTTTTGGCGCGCCCTTCGGGAGCACGTTGCGAGGACAATGGCCCGGATACCCTCGCGAGGAAGCGTTGTGGGAGGTTCCCTTTAGCCGCTGGTTGACGGTTACCGACGATGCCCAGGCGAAAGGCCTCTCCGTGATCACACGGGATCGTTATGGCGCCAGCGTGCGCGACGGCGCCGTGGGTGTGACACTGGTGCGGAGCGCGTTTGTCACCGAGGCGGACCATCACCCGCAGATTCGTGAAACACCGAATCGCCCCGTTCACTCGGACATTGGCGTGCAAAGCGTGAGTCTCGCCATCGGGCGTTATCATCACGCCCAGCCCGCGAACGATCAGGCCCCGGCACTGGCCGATTCGCTATTCACACCGTGTGTGCGGTTTGATGCAGATGCGCCATGCGCGGTAGAATGCGGACTAGTGGGTATCCAAAATACAAATACACTTCAACCTTGCTGGGCTGAGCCAGGACGCGACGGAATCTGGGCCCTGCGAGTGCACGAAACAGGCGGCGAGTCCGGGGAGGCTCGGCTCGAAATCGCCAAGGACTGGTGCGCGTCTGCCTGCGCATTGGGAACACCTCTTGAAGCCATCACGGATGAAAGCTGGCACGCCGGTTCACTTGAGGTTCCTTACCGCGCCTACGAGGTAAAAACTGTGTGGTTTAAGCCAGTTGGCGGACGATCCATCCCGCAACGACGCTCCCATCAATAATCACCGCTTCTGGTCCACGCCGGTTAAAAATCGGACTAAATGATATTCCCTTATCATTTCCATCTTTTCCAACACCGTTTTCTCCAACGCATTGGGGAAAGGTGTTAAGAAGTTCAAAACTTCTCATAAATGGCTGCCCGGGCTGGGATTGAACCAGCGACCAAGTGATTAACAGTCACCTGCTCTGCCACTGAGCTACCGGGCATCAGTTTCTTCCGCCGTCCTTTTCAGAACAGCCGGTGAAGGGGCGTCATTACGGAGGGTTTGATTTTTGGCGCAAGTAGAAAAATCATTTTTTGTCACTTATCGGTTTTCACAACTGAACCAGCCCGGTTTCGCCTCAGGCCGGTTTTTTATCAGATCGGGACGTAGTCGGGGGTTTGCTCGGGCTCCACGACTTCGGCTGTCGTGAGTTGCACCAGTTCGTGGAGGGTTTTGAAGTGCGCGGCGAGGTCGTTTCCTTCGGTGCCGCCAACGAGGCGCTCAAAGAGGCCGCGTTTGCTGTCCTTCAGGCTTTGGATGCGTTCCTCGATTGTTCCGGCTGTCACCATGCGGTAAACGAAAACAGTGTTCGACTGACCGATGCGGTGGACTCGGTCAACGGCCTGCGCCTCGACGGCGGGGTTCCACCACGGGTCGAGGAGAAAAACGTAGTCCGCGGCGTGCAGCGTGATGCCGGTGCCGCCGGCCTTGAGTGAGACGAGCATCGCGGCGGCGCCTTTCGCGTTTTGGAAGGCCTGCACGGGCTTGAGGCGATCCTTGGTCATGCCCGTGATTTCGTAGCGAGGCAGGTCGGGGTAGGTGAGGGCGATGGCTTCGTGGACGCGCTCAAGGAGCATCACGAATTGCGAGAAGATGACAACTTTGTGCCCGCCGCTGATGATTTCAGCGAGTTTTTCAACGAGGAGGTTTATCTTGCCGGAGTCGGCGAGCGGGGTGTCCAGCCAGGGGAGCATGTCGGGGTCGCAACAAATCTGGCGCAGGCGCGTGAGGAGGGCGAGAAACCCGAAGCTGCGCTCGCGCAGGGCGGCGTCCATATCGTCACCGAGGCGTTGCAGTCCCTCGGCGCAGACGCGGGCGTATTCGGCGCGTTGCACATCGGTGAGCGGGCAGACGAGTTCCATTTCAACTTTCGGCGGAAGCTCGGTGGCGACTTCGCTTTTGGTGCGGCGCAGGATGAAGGGGGCGAGTTGTGCGCGGAGTCGGGTGAACGCGCCTTCGCGATCGGCGGCGAGCGCGGCTTCAAAACCGGCGCGCGTGCCAAGCAGCCCGGGCAGGAGGAAGCGGAAAATGGACCACAGGTCGAGCTGGCGGTTTTCGAGCGGGGTGCCGGAGAGGACGATGCGATGCTGGGCGCGGATGGCGAAGCAGGTTTGCGTGGTTTTGGCGACGGGGTTTTTGATGAACTGGCCCTCGTCGAGGATGGCGTAGCCGAAGCGCGCGGTGTCAAGGCGGGCGCGGTGTTTGCGGAGTTGCGCGTAGCTCGCGATCCAGACGATGCGCTCGGAGACGGCGGGGGCGCGGTCTGCAGTTTGCCGTTTGCGGTTCCAGCTTCGGGCTCGGCGGCGTGATTTGTTTCGGTGGCGTTGCCGACAAAGGGATTTCCGTTTTTCAGGACTTTGATGCGAATGTGCGGGGCGAATTTCGCGAATTCCTCCTGCCAGACGGGAACGACGCTGGCGGGGCAAACGATGAGCGTGGGGAGCGCGGGATCGTTGGCGGGGCGGACGGAGAGGAGCGAGATTGTCTGAAGGGTTTTGCCGAGGCCCATTTCGTCCGCGAGGAGTCCGTGGCAGCCGGTGTCGCACAGGTGGTGCATCCATTCAACGCCGTGGCGTTGATAGGGACGGAGGATTTCGGGGAGTTGCTTGGTGAAGGGCGCGGGGGTGGTGACGGCCCGGCGCCATGCCTCGATTTCGGGCGAAAGAGTCAGCTTGAGGCGCGCGTCATTGAATAGGGAGAAAATGAGATACGGGGGAAGCTCGCCGTCGGGGTTTTCCGCCTCGGAGATGTTGCGTCTCCAGTTTTCCAGCGTTTCGAGCCGGTCGGCGGGGAGTGTGACGATGCCCACGCCGGGGAGCAGGGTGGGCGAGGCGCCGCGCTTGGTGACGAGTGCGACCTCCTCGTCGGTGAGGAGGCGTTCGCCGGATTTGAATATCCAGCGCAAGTCGAGGGCGGCATCGTTGTCGCCGCCCCCGGCGGTTTTAGATTTCAAATTCGAAATTTCAGAATCACTGGTCGCGTTTTTTTTGCGAGCGCGCCGGGTGGCGATGGCGCTGACTTCGAGGGTTTGCGCGTTCTGGAGGAGTTTTTCCGTTTCGGGGGCGAGTTCGATTTCGTAGGCGCGCCGCCATGCGGGGAGGGTATTTTTCAGATAAGATGGAATCTCGATGATGTTCGAGAGGAGGTAGTGGCCGGTTTGTGCGTTGTAGGCGAAATGCGATTTGCGCGCGAGGGCGGCGAGTCCGATGAGCTTGGCGCGTTCCGCCCGCGTGGTTGCGGGGCGGGCGGACGAGGCGGTGTTGCCCGGTGTGAAGGCCGGGGCGCGGGGCGCGCGGGCATTGGCCGGGTCTTTCCAGAACGCCTCGAACGAGAGTCCGTTGTGGCTGGTGGCGAAGGTGAGGACGAGTGTGCGCGGAGGCGGCGCATCGGAGGTTGCCGGGACGGTTTTGCCGTTGGTTGCCGCGCCGGAGGATTGCGGCGCGGGCGCGTTGGCACCGTTGCCGTTGCCGTTGGCGGATGGCTCGGCGGGCAGGGGAGGGAGTTCGTCGCAAAGGAGTTCCTCGATTTCGTGAATGCCGGCGACCGCGATGGCGCGGGCTTTTTCGGTGTCGTCAGTCGATGCGCGGATGTTGAGCTCGCCATTTTCCCATTCGATGACGGCGTATTCATCGCGTTTTTCAATGCGGCGGTGAATGATGGCGTCCTTGTTGGTGAGCTCGAGTTCGCGGATTTCGCTGTCGCGGTAAATGCGGCGGCCCTGTTCGAGCTGGCTGTCCGTGAACACGGCGAACCAATCGCCTTCGAGTTTCTCAAACCAAAACTCGAGCGATTGCGGACTGTAGATGCGTTTTGCGGCGTGCTTTTGCATGACGCGAAAAGGTTCAACGCTAGAATCGCATGAGTGTTGAGCAATCCCTTTTTCAAGTGTCATTGTTTTTTGGGTGATAGCGAAGGCATACCCTCGGACGGAGGCGGGCGACGCGACTAAATTCATTGTAAAGCCGACGTTAATATACCGTTGCCAAGGTTTCCGCCCGACATTTGCGTTTGGGTTTCATTTTCCCAAATTATTTTTAATCTCATGCAATGGTATTATGTTTTAAACGGCGAGCGCGTCGGACCCGTTTCACAGGAGCAATTCGACCAGCTTGTGCAGGCGGGCACGATCACGGGCGAGACGCTTGTCTGGCACGCGGGCATGACGGAGTGGCTGTCGTGGACGCAGACGGCGGCGCGGATCGCCGCTGAAAGCGACTCGGCCGTGTGCGCGGTGAGCGGCCGTCTTTACCCGAAGCGCGAGATGCTTGAATACCAAGGGCGCTGGGTGAGCGCCGAGCACAAGGACGAGTTTTTCCAGCGCATTCGCGAGGGCGTGCAGCACCACACTGCGATGCCGGGCGAAGTGCGCTATGCGGGATTTTGGATTCGGTTCGCGGCGGTCATTATCGACATGATGTGCCTGTGGGCGATCAACATGGTTTTCAGCGTGGGTTTCATGTTTGTGATGATGGCGCTTGGCGGCCTCGCGTCCGCGTCTGGACGCGGTGGAATGACACCGGTCGTCGTGATTCTGCAATTGTCCCTCTATGTTGTGCAAATTGCCGTGGCGCTGGCCTATGACGTGTTTTTTATCCGAAAATATGACGCGACTCCCGGCAAACTTGCGTTGGGCTTGAAGATTCTGCGCGCCGATGGCGACAAGCTTTCGGTGGGCCGGATTATCGGGCGCAATTTTGCAAAAGGTGTCAGCGCGTTGATCCTGTGCATCGGCTACATAATGGCCGGCTGGGACGATCAAAAACGCGCCTTGCACGACATCATGTGCGACACGCGCGTGGTGCGCAAATAATCGCAACCGCCGGGGCGCGTTTAATCTTTCCACGCTTTTTTTGATTCCGTGAGCAACAAATCTCCAACACTGAACGGCCCCTGTTCTTGCGGCGGACGCTATTTGCTCACGCCGGGGCGCGCGCAATGCGAGGTGTGCAAGGATGACTACCAGTTTGTGGAGTTTCCGGCGTTTCGAGCGGAGCGCGTGGTGACGAAACCGCACGAGTTGACGGGCGGTGACGACGCGACTTGTTTCTTCCACGCGCAAAACCAGGCTGAGGCCGTGTGCTCGTCGTGCGGACGGTTTTTATGCCCCGTGTGCGCGGTCAATTTCGGCGGACGCATTTTGTGCCCGACATGCATCTCAAGCGGAAAAACATCACCGTCGAAGGTTGATCGTGAGAAATGGATGGCGGACACCACCGCGTTTTGGCTTGCGGCGCTGCCGCTGATTGCCTGGCCGCTCACGATTGTGACGGCCCCGGCGGCGTTTGTGCTGGTGTTGTTGAACTGGAACAAACCCGCAAGCATCGTGAAGCGCTTTCGCTGGCAGCGCTGGGTGGCGGGCGTGCTTTCGCTGGTGCAAATCGCCGGATGGGTGTGGTTGTTTGTGGAGATGTTTTCAGAATGAGCGCGAACGACGGCAATAATCCGCGATACAAATATCTGCACTGTCAAAATGGCGGGCTGTTTTCGCGCGGGAGCCTGTGGCTCGCGGACGACCATGTGCTGCAAATCACCTCGGTCGGACTGCATGAGCGCTACCGGCGTTTTTATTTGCGCGACATCAAGGCGATCATGGTTGGCGAAGCTTTCTCGTCCAAAGTCGGCGGTTTTATCTGCGGGGTCATCGCATTTGTCTTTGGAGTGATTTCATTTTTGACGATACTGCCGCCTGGCCCTGGAGCAGGCGCAATAGTGATTTGGTTATTTTTTGCGATTACCCTTGGACTGATGCTTTTTTTCCTATGGCGCGGGCGCACGGTGACAGTTTATGTGGTGACGGAATTGCAAACAGTGCTGTGGCGCTCCGTAGCGCGGAAATGGCAGGCGGACAAATTGATCGCGCAACTCACGCCGTTGATCAATGCGTCGCAGGCGGATTTGACGCGCGCGCAACCGACGATGGCGGAACAGGTGTCGGACGCGGTCGATGCCGCCGTTGAGCAAACGGCGATGGAGAATCAGGCCGCCGCGCAACAATCGCCAATGCCCGAACTGCCCGCGCAACCCGAGTTGCCCTCGCAGCCGGAGCTGCCGCAAATGCAACCGCGGCAAACTTCGGACTCGCAAAATCCGGACGGAGGCCCGGGCGCGGCATGAGCACGGCGGAAAATCCACCTTTGCCGTCGCGGGCCGGCGGACCGATGCGCAGGCTGCGCTGCACGCGGCACTCGGAGCGCGAGGCGGCGGCGTGTTGCGCGGAGTGCGGGCTGCCGTTTTGCCGCGAGTGCGTCTCGGAATACGAGGGGCGCTTGTTGTGCGCGGCGTGCCTGGAGAAAATCGTTGCGAACGCGAAGGCGGATGCGGACGGGAGCAATCGCGGTCTTTTCGCGCTGACGGCGAACTCGGTGAAACGCGCGGCGTCGCTCGCGGCGGGTGTGGCGTGGCTCTGGTTGTGTTTTTACCTGGCGGGTTTGCTGATCGAAAAACTGCCGCAGTCGGTGCATGAAGGCACGGTGTGGGCGCAGGCGGCGGAGGAGGCGCTGGGCGAGGAATGACGCGCAAGGGCACCACCGCACGCCGTCGCGAGACGGAGCCGTCCGCGCTGGCATTGATCGAGGAATCCGTGCACCTGCTCCGTCGCGCGCCGGCGGGCGTGTTTGTGTTTCACCTTCTCGGCGCGGGGGCGTGGGCGCTGGCGCTTTTGTTCGCGTGGGCTTACGTCTCGTGGTTCAGGCCGTCGCGCGACGAGCTTGCGCTGGGCGCGTGCGCGCTCGTGCTGCTGTATGCGTGGATGAAGGTCGCCCAGGCGGAAATGTGCGCGCGGTTGCTGGCGTTTCGCCTTGGCGCGAAGCCGGAGAAATTCACATGGCGCAGGGCGGCGCGTCTGGCGGTTTCGCAATTCAAAATCCACGCGTGGGGACCGGCGGCGCTGGCGGTGTCGGGTGTGCTGCTGCTGCCATTCGGTTATGTGTGGCTGTATTTTCAAACGGCGACGGCGCTTGGCTCCGCTCAAGTCCCGGAGCAACACGGCGCGGCTGAGGCGGATGCGCGGCAGCTTGCGAAACTCTGGCCGCGGCAGGGGCATGTGGGGCTGCTCGTGATCAGTGCGCTTTCGCTTGTGGTTTTTGCAAACGTGGCGGCGTTGTTTTACATGCTGCCTTGGCTGGCGCGCACGTTGCTCGGAATGGAAAACTTCATGTCACTGAGCGGCTGGTCGATGCTCAACACCACATTCCTCATGTGTGTGACGGCGCTCACGTGGCTCGCGATCGATCCGCTTGCGAAGGCGTTTTGCGTGCTGCGTGTTTTTCGCGGGCGCGCCCTGCGCACCGGCGCGGATTTGCGCATCGAAATCGCCGCTGTTCGAAAAACAGGACGCGCCAAAACAGGTTTCGCCCTCGTCGCGTTGGTCGCAAGCACGCTGATGTTTTCGGGTGACGCGACGGCAGCCGGGCGGGACTCCGCTTCCGATCAACAACAGCAGCAACAAGTCCAGCCTGCCGAGCTCGACCAAGCCATCGACGAAGTGCTGGCGCGCCGCGATTTTCAATGGCAGTTGCACCCGGATGAAAAGGCACGGTCTTCGGATGACGAGGCGAGCGCAATCGAGCGTTTTTTCAACTGGATGGGGAGCGGGGTGAAATCAGTTTTTCGCGCACTGGCGGATTTTATCGGATGGCTGGCGGAGTTGCTTTCGCGCGACAATGAAAGCGCCTGGCCGGTTGTTACAAAGGAACGCTCGGGCATGGGGGACCTGTCGCTGTTGAAGTTTTTCCTCTACTCGCTTCTCGCGGTGCTGGTGGGGCTGCTCGTTTGGGTGATTTTTATCACGGTGCGCGGCGGCGGGCGCAAGATCGTGGAGGCGGCGGCGGGCGGCGCGGAGATCGGGGAAAAACCGGATTTGCGCGATGAAAACGTGCAGGCGGCGCAACTGCCCTGGGATGAGTGGCTGCATCTCGCGCGCGAGCAGGTCGCGCTCGGCGAGTGGCGCCTGGCGCTGCGCGCGCTCTACCTCGCGCAACTCGCGCGCCTCGGCGCGGAGGGATTGCTGACGCTGCGGCGGCACAAGACGAATCTCGATTACGAGCGCGAACTGCGTCGCCGCGCGCTGCAGCGCGCGGGACTGCCGGAATGGTTTGCCGCGAGGCGGCGCGAGTTCGAGGCGGCGTGGTATGGCCGCGAGCAGACGGACGAGGCGCGCGTGCGCGCGTGGTTCGACGAGCTGGAGAAAGGAGCGAAAATATGAAGCGCCGAGCCTCGATGATTCTGCTCGCCGCGCTGGTCGTGCTGTTGCTCGGCGGCATCGCCGAATTGCTGCGCATGAGGATTTCGCGCGGCGATGTGTATCCGCTTTACTCGACCTATCGCGCTGACCCGCTCGGCACAAAGGCGTTTTATGAAAGCCTGGAGCTTGTGCCCGGCGCGCGCGCGCAACGGTGGCTGCGCGAGCCGGAAAAATTGCCGGCCGGCATGCGCGGGACGATTGTGTTTGCGGGGGTGAATTCCGCCGGGTGGTTGCGGACGGACCGCGTCACCGCAAAAAAACTCGACTCGCTCGCTCGCGGCGGCGCGCGCGTGGTCGTGACGTTCAAGGCGGGTTTCGGCGAGCGCGAGTTGAAGCGCTGGCGCGATTCGCGCACCGATGACGATTATTCAAAATACAATTTCGCGGGCGCGCCGGATTTTGCCGCGCATGCCTTGGAGAAGCGCGACGCACCCGAGGTCGCGCCCGAAGAAAAACCGGAGCCCCCTGAGAAAAAAGGCAGTCGCAAGAAACAGGTGTTTGTCGATGCGGGCGAGCAATGGGGCGTGAAAATCGTGACGCGCATCATCAAACCCGACGACGACGGCAGGCTGCCCCCCGCGGTGCGCTCGGAAGGACAACCGGGCGAATGGCCGGGAAGACTCGACTGGATGAGCGAGTTGTATTTCGACACGGACAAAAGCGCGGACTGGCGCGTGCTTTACACGCGCGAGGGGCGCCCCGTGATGATTGAGCGCGCGATTGGCACAGGCTCTATCGTGCTGGCGGCGGATTCGTTTTTCCTGAGCAACGAGGCGCTGCAACGCGCGCGCGCGACCTCATTGCTCGCGTGGCTCGTGACCGCGCCGGGCGGCGACGGTGTTGTTGTTTTCGACGAATACCATCTCGGCATGACTGAGGATCACGGCGTGGCCGCGCTTGCGCGGCGCTATGGGCTGACGGGGGCTGCGTGCCTGGCGATGTTGCTGGCGGTGTTGTGGGTGTGGCATCGCATGGCGCTGTTCGTGCCGCCGCCCGCCGACGAGGATGATGAGCACGCGGGTTACGAGCCGACGGCGGGCTTGGAGGCGTTGCTGCGCCGCTCGGTGCCCCGCGCGCAAGTGGCGCGTGTGTGCCTCGACGAATGGAAAAAAACGGCTTCGCCCGCCGACATTGCGCGTGTGGACAAGGCGCTCGCGACGCTGGAGCGAAACGCGTCGCCGTGGAAAATCTACACAACCGCGCGGGAAGCGCTGCGAAAATCAGGAGGGGTTTTGCCCCGCCCAAAATAGAAACCAATTTTATGAACCCAACCATTGAATCGTTTACGGAAAAACTAACTGCCGCCCGTGCCGAGGTGGCGAAAGTCGTCATCGGCCAGCAGGAGGCGGTCGAGCTTTCGCTCATCACTTTGCTGTCGCGCCAGCACGCGCTCATCGAGGGCGTGCCGGGCGTGGCGAAGACGCTGCTCGTGCGCACGCTCGCGCACGTGCTCGGCGTGCCGAGCGGGCGCGTGCAGTTCACACCCGACCTCATGCCGTCCGACATCACGGGCACGAATGTGTTTAATTTGCAGACAAACTCATTCACGCTGATTCGCGGGCCGGTGTTCACGTCGTTCCTTCTCGCCGACGAAATCAATCGCGCGCCCGCGAAAACCCAGGCTGCGCTTTTGCAGGCGATGCAGGAGCGCGTGGTGTCGATCGACCGCGAGACCTACGCGCTTGATGAGAACTTCACCGTGTTCGCCACGCAAAATCCGGCGGATTCCGAGGGCACTTATCCGCTGCCCGAGGCCCAGAAGGATCGCTTCATGCTCAAGATCAAAATGGAGCCGCCGGCGCGCGACGAGGAACTTTCGCTGGCGCGGCGCATGGTCGGAAACAACACGCCGGAGGGCGCGCTTGCCGCGGGCGAAGTGCGCGCTGTGCTTGGCGCGGGCGAACTGGCCTCAATGCGCGCCGCGCTCGACACGGTGACCTTGCGCGAGGAGCTGACGAGCTACGTGGTCGATCTTGTGCGCGCGACGCGCAGCCACGAGAGCATGCTGGTCGGCGCGGGGCCGCGCGCCACGCAGGCGTTGCTGCTTGGCAGCCGCGCGCGCGCCGCGCTCGACGGTCGCGACTATGTGACGCCGGACGATGTGCGCGGCCTTGCAAGCGCGGTGCTCGGACACCGCCTGATATTGCGCCCCGAGTTCGAAATAGAGGGACTGACAATCGACGAAGTGCTCTCGCGGATACTTGAACAAGTGGCGGTGCCAAGATGAAGAAATTGGGGCTTTCCGATTGCGCGCCACCGCGCGGTCTCGAAGTCGAAAATGGAGCGGTAACTCCCAATCGAAAATCGGAAATCCAAAATCGAAAATAACAACATGACCTTCCTCCCCTCAACACGCTTGCTCTGGCTTGTCTTCGCCGTGGTGCTGCTTGCGGTGCCGGCGGGGCCGATGCCCGGGTTGATGCCGGTGTGCTTCGCCGCGCTGGCGATCGTGGTGTTGCTGGCGTTGCTTGATTTGGCGTTGAGTTTGCGGGGAGTGCGGATGCCCGGGGTGTCGATCCCGGATGTCGTGCGGTTTTCGAAGGACCGGCCCGGCGTGATCCCGGTGAGTTTTTCCAATGAGACAGGGCGCGCGATGGAGCTGCGTTTTGCGCTCGGACTGCCGAAAGTTTTTGCGGCAAAGGACAATGAGTTGTGGGTGCGCCTGCCGGCGGGCGCAAAAAAATCGCGCGCGCAAATCGAGTGGGCGTGCACGCCTTCGCGGCGCGGGCGTTTTGCGAATGCGGCGCTGGCGTGCTGCGAGGCGGGATCGCGAATGGGTTTGTGGCGGTTGCGCGCGCGGGCGCGGCTGGAGTGCGAGTTGCGCGTGTATCCGAATTTGTTTTCCGAGCGGCGTCAGCTCGCGGCGGTTTTTCTGGATCGCGGCCAGTTTGGCGCGAAGCTGCAGCGCACGGTCGGGCGCGGGCGTGAGTTTGAAAAAATGCGCGAGTATTTGCCGGGCGACGGGTTTGACGAAATCCACTGGAAGGCGACGGCGAAGCGCGGACATCCGGTGACAAAGGTTTTCCAAGCCGAGCGCACGCAGGAGATTTATGTGGTGATCGACATGTCGCGTTTGTCGGGGCGGCTCGTCACGCACGAGGGTGTCACGCAAACGGTGCTCGAACGCTACCTGACCTCGGCGCTGGTTTTGTTTCTCGCGGCGCAGCGGCAGGGGGACCGCTTCGGCGTGATCGCCTACGATGATCGCGTGCGCGTGAGTTTGCGCGCGGGCAACGGCGCAGCGCATTACGCGGCATGCCGCGAGGCTTTGCACACGCTCCAACCGGGCGAGGTGACACCCGACATGGCCGAGGTGGCGCGTCACATTCGGTTGCGGCAACGCCAGCGCGCGCTGTTGTTTTTCCTGACCGACCTGAGCGATCCCGTGCTGGCGGAGGATTTCGCGAGGCACGCTCCATTGCTGGCACGCCAGCATTTGATGCTGGTGAGCCAGTTGCGCGGGCCGGGCGTGGAGCCGCTTTTCGCAAACAAGGGCGCGGAGGGACGCGGCGATCTTTACGCGAGGCTTGCGGGCCACATGCGCTGGGAGGAAATGCAGGCGCTGATCCGCACGCTCAAGCAGAACAACATCACGGCGGCAGTGCTTGATGACGATGCGTTCGTGGCGAACTTGGTGACGCAATATTTGCAGGTGAAGCGGAGGCAGTTGCTATGAAGGCCGACCCTCGAACAGACGGAGCACGGGGAACGGGACGGGCCGCATTGGCCCCTGTGGTTCTTCGCGCATTCTGCGTTCCTTTTTTGGAGGATTTTTCATGATCGTAAACTTGGACCAGTTTATCGAGGCGGAGCGGCCGAAATGGGAGCGGCTCGACAAAATCTTGAACCGCCTGGCGAACGATCCCTGGCGCAAGCTGCCGCTTGAGGAAGTGCGCGAGATGGAGCATTTATATCAAAGAGCCTCGGCGGACCTGGCGCGCCTGGCCACGTTTTCCGCGGAGCCGGAGACGCGCGCGTATCTGGAGAATCTTGTCGCGCGCGGTTACGCGGAAATCCACGGCGGCGCGGGCGGGCGTTCCGTCGCGCACTGGCGCCCGGGGAAATGGTTCTCGGTCACGCTGCCCGGTGTATTCAGGAAACGAATACGTGCGTTCTGGTTCGCGCTGGCGTTGATGCTGGGAGGCGCGGTTTTCGGGGGCTTCGCGGTGGCGCTTGATCCCGAAGCCAAGCAGGTGTTGATGCCGTTTTCGCACTTGCTCGGCGACCCGGCGGAGCGCGTTGCGAAGGAGGAGGCGGGCGCAGATTACAATAGGCTGGACGGCTCGAAGGGCACGTTTGCCGGTTATTTGATGACGCACAACATCCGCGTGACCTTGCTCGTGATGGCGCTCGGCATGACGTGGGGCGCGGGGACGCTGGTGCTGTTGTTCTACAACGGCGTGATTCTCGGCGCGGTGGTCGCGGACTACGTGCTGGCGGGGCAGACGACGTTCTTGTTCGGCTGGCTGCTGCCGCACGGCATGATTGAAATCCCCGCGATTCTCGTGGGCGGGCAGGCCGGGTTTGTGCTGGCGGGCGCGCTGATTGGGCGCGGCCAGAACAAGGGGCTTGCGATGCGCCTGCGGGCGGCCGCGCCGGATGTGGTGACGTTGTGCGCGGGCGCGGCGTTGATGCTTGTGTGGGCGGGCGTCGTGGAGGCGTTCATTTCGCAATACCACGCGCCGGTGCTGCCGTATTGGATCAAGATTGCCTTCGGCGTGATCGAAGGCGCGGTGCTGTTGTGGTATTTCGGATTTTGCGGGCGCAAAAGGGAAGGGGATGAAAATCAATGAGCGGCGCGAACGGTATTGAAAGACTGGATACAATCCGCGTGCGCACGCCGGAGGGCGCGGTGTTTTCCCACCGGCTGGCGAGCCCGGTGATGCGGATGCTCGCGCTGCTGGCCGACTGGATGATCGTGAGCGCGGGGTGGGGGATTGTGAGCGTGGCGATCAGCCTGCTGGCGCTTGTGAGCGTGGACGCGATGCGCGCGGTGAGCGTGATCGGATATTTTGTGGTGTCGCAGGGCTACTCGATTTTTTTCGAGTGGCGGTGGCGCGGCCTCACGCCGGGCAAGCGGATGCTGCGGTTGCGCGTGATCGACGAACGCGGCTTGCGCCTGTCCCTGTGGCAGGTGGTGCTGCGCAATTTGCTGCGGGCGATTGACGCGCTCCCGCTCGGATATTTCGCGGGCGGCGCGACGGCGTTGCTGAGCCGCCGCTGCCAGCGGCTCGGCGACCTGGCGGCGGGAACGCTCGTGATTTGGGAGGCCCCGGAACCGGCGCCTGATCCGGCGTTGCTGGGGAGCGAAAAATACAACACGCTGCGCGGCCACGCGCCTGTGGTGGCGCGTTTGCGGCAGGCAGTTTCACCGGGCGAGGCGCGCGTGGCGTGGCTGGCGCTGGCCCGGCGCGACAAGCTCGATGACGCGGCGCGCGTGGAGTTGTTTGCCGACCTCGCGGACCATTTCAAATCGCTGACCGACTTTCCCGAGGGCGTGACGGACGGCGTGAGCAACGAGCAGTTCGTGCGCAACGTGGTGGATGTGCTGTTCGTTGAGCGGCGTTCATCCGGGGCTGCGCGGTGAGCATGGAGCCGGGCCTGGCGGCATGGCCGAATATTTTGTGTTCGACCGCTTCAACGTGAATGCGAGCCCCGGGCGTTTTTGCGCGATCAAAACTTCAGATGCTTCACCGTTAAGCCCCGGTTGATGAGCTGGTTTAGTGAATCAATGCCGATCCGGATGTGCGGCTCGACATGGTCGGCGTCAACGCGCCGGTCGCTTTCCGTGGTTTTCACACCCTCGGGTGTCATCGGATGATCGCTCACGAGGAGGAGCGCGCCGGTGGGGATGTCGTTAAAAAAGCCGACGGTGAAGATCGTCGCCGTTTCCATGTCCACGCACATGACGCGGATTTTTTGCAGGTATTTTTTGAATTCCTCGTCATGTTCCCACACGCGGCGGTTGGTCGTGTAAACAGTGCCCGTCCAGTAGTCGCGCGCATAGTCGCGGATCGTGGTCGAGATGGCCTTTTGCAGCGCGAAGGAGGGCAGGGCGGGAACCTCGGGCGGGAAGTAGTCGTTGCTTGTGCCCTCGCCGCGGACGGCCGCGATGGGCAGGATGAGCTGGCCGACTTCGGCGCGGTGTTTCACGCCGCCGCATTTGCCGAGGAAGAGCACCGCCTTGGGGCGGATGGCGCCGAGCAGGTCCATGATGGTCGCGGCGGTGGCGCTGCCCATGCCGAAGTTGATCATCGTGATGCGCCCGGCGGTGGCGCTGGACATGGGTTTGTCGAGCCCGCGCACGGGGACGCCGTGCCATTCGGCAAAGAGTTGCACGTAACGCTGAAAGTTGGTGAGCAGGATGTGGTCTCCAAATTCGTTGAGCGGCACGCCCGTGTAGCGCGGCAGCCAGTTTTCGACGATTTCTTGGCGTGTTTTCATAAGGCGAGTGACGGCGGAGAAAATGGGTTGCTGTTGCGACGCAGCATGGAGGCGGGGAGATTGGTTGGAAAGGATGAAAGCGCGGCGCCCGGCGCGTCCATGCGGGCGCGCAATTTGTCATCAATAAGAATTGCGTTTTGGCGTTGCTGGAAATGGATTTGTGCATCCTTTTAAAATCCATCGCCTCGAATCCCACCCACCACTGAACCAAACCCACCCACCATCATGGCCAGAAAAAAGAAGAATCCCGTTACCGCCCCCTCACATTTGATTTGCCGGTGTCGTTGATTGCCAAAATTGACGCCAATCAGAAAAAATACGGATTCCGCTTCACAAGCGAAGTGGTGCGCGAGGCGGTCGCGAGTTTTGACATTGATCGTTGTGTTTCCGCCGGCGAGCCGCACAGGCAGATTTCCGTCCGTTTGCCCGCCGAGATGAAGACCAAACTCACCAAGGCGGCCAAAAAGAAAAAGGTCAGCATCGGTGAAATTTTGCGTCTTGCGCTCGAATCCTACGCGCCCAAGGCCGCGGCCAAAAAAGGCCGTCGCAGCTAGCAGTTTTTCGGCATAAATTGTCGCGAGGAAATGCCTTTGGGGGAGGGTTCGACCTGCCAACAAGAATTTCCCGCGCCAATGTCATGTGAACGATTTTCTCACTCCCACCGCGTGTAAATGCGCGCGGTTTCCTTGCCGTCGTTTTCGCGGGTGAGAACATGCCAGAAGGCTTTTCCGTGACCGGACTGTTCCTCGTGGACGGACATGGTGAGCTTGTCCTTTGCAAAGCACTCGTTCTTGAAGGTGATCACCAATTCCTTGAGCGCGCGGCTGGAGGCGATTTCCGGCGGCGTGCTTTCGAGCGCCCATGCGGTGAAGTGGGTGTTGTTCACATGGGCGTTGCTGTCGATGTCCTCGTTGCGCACGATGATTGGAAGTGTCGCCGCCGGTTGGACTCCGCTGAAATCGGGCATCTTGGGATTGTTTTCCTCGACGACGAACTCCGGGGTTGGCGGGTTCATGTCGATGAGCATTTGCGGTGTGCGCGCGATCCGGCGCGTGGCAATGTCGATCAACAGCCACCACGTTGCCCCCTTCAAAACGGTTTCTCCTTTTCCGTTGGTTATATAAAATTCCCTCCGGCTCATGAGTCGCTCGGAACGGCTGTGCCATGTGTGCACGGTGAGAGTGTCGCCGCCCGCGGCCTTGGCGGGGCAAAGCGGGGTGAGTTGCATGCGCGTGAGCACCCATGTCAGCCCGGCGGCGTCACCGAGGTCTTCGCTGCCGAAGGCGAGGGTGTGCGCGTCGATGCCGGCCGCGTCCTGAAAATAATCGCAGAGCTTGTGCAGGGGGATGGCTCCATCGGGGCCAAGTTCGTAATAACGGACGCGGAATTCTTCGTGTGTCATGAATGTGGTGATTTTATTTGTGGTTCAAAAGTTCAGGTCAATGCCGAGATGCGACGCGAGCGCTTGTTTTCGAATGCCGTAGAAACGGGCAAGGTCGCGCAGTTTGCGCAGTGTGGCCTCATCGCCCGCGGGGCGGGTTTTGATTGCGGCGATCATGAGATTTTTCGCGGTGTGCTCGGTCGAAATAAACTCGAACACCTTGGCGCGGTAGCCGGCGTGTTCGAGAAGCTGGGCGCGCAGGGCGTCGGTTACAAACTCGGCCTGCCGCTCCTGAAAAATGCCGTGGCGGAGCGCCTCGGCAAGGACGGGCGGCGCGGTCAGTTGCGGGCGGAGTTCTTTTTGGCAGCAGGGGGAAACGACGATCAGGCGCGCGCCGGATTGGATTCCCCTGGCAATGGCGTCGTCGGTCGCCGTGTCACAGGCGTGAAGCGCGATGAGGATGTCGAGTGTGTTTTGCGGCGCGTCGTGCGCGAGTTCCTCTTTCGCGTCCAGTTGCGCATCCGCGATGGTTCCCTGGACAAATTTCAAATTGGAAAATCCAGTTTCCCGCGCGATGCGGTTGCAAAACGAAACGAGTTCAGGGCGGGCCTCGATGCCTTGAATGCGTGCGCGCGGCCCGAGGAGCGCGGCGGTGGCAAACGTAAGGTAACCCTTGCCGCAACCCATGTCGGCAATGCGCAACGCGGAGGCGGCGTCGCGATGCGTTTTTTCATCAAGCCCCGGAATGATTGCTGGCGCTTCGATGAGCCCGGCCTCCGTTGCGAGGTGCGAAAGCAGCTCGGCGAATTTGTTTATCTGGCGAAGTTTCGCCGACATGCCCTCGCGCGGCTTTCCGTATTTGTTTGTGATGCCGAGCGCGTGCAGCCAGGGCGCGTCGAGCGGAATGGCCTGCCGTCGCGCGCGATCATGCGCGGCGGGAATGCCGCCGATGGCGGATGCCGGCGCGTTCGGAGCGGCGTCCGTTTTTTTGACGCGAAGGCGCGCGACTCCGTTTGAATCGTGCGAGAGCTGCGCGGATTGCGCGGCGGTGAAAAGGTGCGCGTCGAGAAACTCGGCGCCGATGAGTTTTTCAAGAAGGGCGAGCGCCTCGTCCGGCTGATGGTTTTTGGTTATGTCGCGCGTGGCATGGCGATAAACGAAACTGAGGTGCGGGCCGCTTTTGAGGGAAACGGGGCGGACGAAAACATTTCGCAGCGAGGCGTCGGCTCCACGATACTTGCCGAGCGTCAGTTTCGAAAGCGCGCCTTCGGAAATGGACGCGCGCAGCAGGTCGAAAAATTGTTCGCGGGCGGCTGGTTGGGACATGGGAAGTGCATTGGCACAGTGAAAAGGGAAACGCAATGCTTGACCTGAGCGCGGCAATGCGCACTGTTCTGTGTTCTTGCAGAGCAAACGCCCTCATCGTCTATCGGTTAGGACGGAAGATTCTCATTCTTCAAAGCGGGGTTCGATTCCCCGTGAGGGCGCCAATTCTGACCCTGTCATAGGGGAGTAATTACCTTGAAATGCCTTTAAATACTCTCTTAATGTGTGGACTTGTATTGATTATCCGATGCTCGGGAATGTGGCGCTGAAAATCTACCGTCAACGACATAGGCGCTCGCGCACGGGCTGGGTTTACTCCATTGCCACAAAGAGCAACGACGGGAAAAGGAAACTCATCCAGATACCCGACGAAAATGCGGCACTCAAAAAAGCGACCGAAATCGCCACCGCTCTCGCCCAAGGGGAAATCGACACCGCACTCATGCCACGGTCGGATTTGCGCGAGCTCGCGGACGCACGCAAGATATGCAGCGGCTTGGCGAAGTTGTAGGATGCGCGGCGGGCGCAGGCGGCGGCTTCGACGGGGGCGGCGACTTCGTCGACAAATCCCCATTGCTTCGCCTCGTCGGCGGTGAACCATGTTTCGGCATCCATGTGGTGCCGGCGAGGCGGGCTTCGAGATCGGTGATGGCGGAGGTGATGCGGGACTCCCGGGCTTTGAGTCGGGAGAGGGCGATTTCGGTGGTGACGTTGCCCTGGAGGTTGACGGTGGCGCCGTTGTTGAGGGAGCGCTTGATGGTGGCGCGGACATCGGCGAGATCCCCGCGCAGGCGGGCGAGGCGCTGGCCTATGGCTCCGGATTTCGTGGCGTCGGATGCGGGCACGGGTGTTCATAAATAGGGGAAGGGGCGGAACCGGGCGGCGCGACGCGCGACGCCCGAAAGGGTGAAGAGTGAAAGATGAAGGGTGAAAACGGAACTATGGCTGCGGACGGGGGATGGCGGGGCGCGAAAAGCCCGTGCCGGGTGGAGCGAACGAAACAAGTGACTTGACAATGATAGTGAGTTGTTGAAAATGATTGGCAAATGCAGCAGTGCTCTCCTAAAACCTCCTCATGTACTTCTGGTCGGCTCTACAGTCGATTGCTCGCCGTGTATGGTAGGTTGCGCGTGTCCCAGATACCACTGCCGCTTATTCGTCCAAAACCTCAGTTTTTAAAATTTTATGAAATTACTATATCTTTCAAGAAGCGTGGATCTTGGATAGACTTTGATTGCCTCCAGATATTTTCTCGTTTAGCCATCGATCCTTATCGTCGTGATTGTCTGAGGAAACAGATGGACGAAATTTTATACTATAGTTTCAGGTCTTTCACAATAAAGGAGCTACGTGCTGCATGCACCCGATACGGATTTGTCAGAGAAATCTGCAATAAGAACATAAACAAAAAAGAATTCTTTTCGCCGCGGTCTGCCGAAGCGCGGAGAGATGTTGGGTTATTAAGCCCGCAATTAACTACTATAGGGAATATTAGTAGTGGCGTGCTGGATAGGCATAGATGCCATTTAAACCCAAAACATCTCTCCAATGAAAACTGTCTTTTACTATATCATAAGTATCATTCTAAATTTCGAGAACGGCATTACCGGCCTGAATGCCGTTTGCAACAATGAGGCCCCTAGCAGCGCTGGACCATTGTTCATTATGATTGGCGCATTTGCATTAGCTGTTGCTGCAACTCGCTCCAAAAAACGCAAACTGACTCGGAAAAAAATACGGGTTCGTGTTGTATGCAAGTCATTAGGGATAGAGGTGATTCGAGAATCAGATACCTCAGATAAATATGATGATGATGGATGAGTTGCCAAACCGTCATCTCTTAATATGGACGGCTAGCTACCGCAAGAAGTAGGGGGCGGGGGGCAAGCCTTCGGCCCCGAAAATGTTTTTGAGAAAACCCGAGTTGTGGATTTTGAGCTTTCCTCAGGGCAACGATGGACAATAATCGAACCATGTATAAGGCGTTTAACCTGACAGATATTGACTACTCAAAATTCAATGGCCTTGGAGGCAGTGAATCTCATTGCCTGCGAACTCAGGACTTTGATGGCGAAATCAAAGCCTTTTTTGAAGATGGAGGATTCGATGGGTCTGGAATACAACAGGACTGGTTCCCAAAAGTGCATGCTGATATTTTCATTTCCCATGCTCACAAGGACATGGATCAAGCGACAGGATTAGCCAACTGGCTTTTTGATAATTTTGGGCTTACATCTTTTATTGATTCTCAGGTATGGGGGCATGCAGATAAGTTGATTAAAAAATTGAACGATCACTACAAAGAGCCTGATAGCAAAAACTACAGTTATGAGGCCACAAAAAAAACAAGTAGCCATGTGCATGTGATGCTAAGCACGGCTTTGAGTAAAATGATTGATGCTTGCGAGTGCGTGTTTTTCATGAATACCCCCAATTCACTTTCGGCGTCACAGATCGATGAGAAAACATTTTCCCCGTGGATTTTTTATGAAGTGACAACCGTGAACTTGATCCGCAAAAAAAAGCCGAAAGAGCATCGCTTGAAGGGAAAAAACTTTTCAGAAGCCAGGATACGGGAATCGTTGCCACAAATCAGTGTGCGCTATAATTTAGATGTCAGTAGCCAAATGGTTAAATTAACAGGTCAGGATTTGGCGGACTGGAAGGTCTGTGCAGCATACTCCGTTACATTTCGGCGGGCTCCTGAGAAAACGCACCCTTTGGATAAATTATATAAGAAAAAAGGGATACCCTTATGCTAACTATCCATCATAATACACATGCTTTCAACCATGATAGTGTTTTTCGTTGCGGTTGAGGTTGGAGGGGGCGGAGGAAAGGGCTGAAGGGCTGGATCGGAGGGCGCGGGATGACCCGATGGCGTCGAGGGCGGCTTGGGCGTGAGCGTTCCACGTAGAGCTTTATTTCAGGTGGAACAGTTGTAAATGACCATCCGGGGACCTCGTGGCAGTCGGGAGGAAAACCCGGTAAGCTGGGAGGTATGGAAACAATCAGCACGGAAGTGGTGGAGGATAAAAAAGTCGGCGCGATTCGCGAGGCCGGCGCATAGTGGACGCGAGGAGGCGGGAGGAGCTGCTCGCGCGCTTTGATGCAAGCGGCATGACACAAAAGGCCTTTGCGAAACGAGAGGGCGTAAACATCCACACGTTTGTCGCGTGGCTGGCACAATACCGGCGCGAGAATGACGGCGGCATGTCGCAATCGCGCAGGGCCCGGACGCAGGCGCGTTTCGTCGAGTTGAGCGCGCCCGCCTCATGCGTGATGGGCGCGACAACACTGGAGGTCGTGTTGCGCGACGGGCGCATCGTGCGCGGCGCCGACGCCGCTTCACTCGCCGGGCTGGCGCGGCTCTTGGAAAGCTAAGGGCGCATGCTGGCGTTTCCCGCAGGCTTCAAAATCTACCTGGCGCTCGCGCCGGTGGACATGAGAAAACAGTTTAACGGGCTGTGGCTGGCGGCAGAGCAGACGCTGCGCATCGACCCGGGGGGCGGCGCGGTGTTTGTCTTTGCCAACAAAAGGCGAGACCGGATCAAATTATTATATTGGGACGGCACCGAAGTGTGGGTGCTGGCCAAGCGCCTTGAAAAAGGGCGCTTCAACTGGCCGCGCGGCTCGGACGCGTCCCGGCTCGCGCTCACGCCCGAGGCGCTCACGATGCTCCTGTCCGGGATCGACCTGAGGGACGGCGTGCGCAGGGCGTGGTATGAGGCTAAAAACGCCGGCGAATCATAATATATAATAATCACGGAAAACGATTATTATATATAATGTCCGCCCGTGAAAAAATCATTGTCCTTTTTGTGTCGATAATATGAACACAAGCCATGCCGCCCGCCGAGCAATTATACGCCGAAAACATCGAGCTGAAACTCGAGCTGGCGAGGCTGCGCGCGCAAATCGAATATTACAGGCGCAAGCTCTTCGGCGGCGGGCAAAGCGAGAGGCTTGATCGCGCGCAAATGCTCCTTGAGCTCGGCGAGCTGGAAAACGCGGTGCAAAAGGCGGCCGAGCTCGAAACGATCACCTACAGCCGCGAAAAAAACCTCCGCGCAAAACAAACGCGAACGGTATCGCGAAGCCTTCGAAAAACTGCCCGTCACCGAGACGCTCGTCATCGAGCCCGACGAAGTGAAAGCCGAGCCCGCCGCCTATGAAAAAATCTCCGAGGAACACACCGTCGAACTGGACATCACCCCGCCCAAACTCGTCAAACGCCTTTACATACGCCCGAAGTATCGGCGCCGTGGCAACCGCGCGCACCCGCCGGTGGTTGCGCCCGCCCCGGCCCGGCCGGTTCCCGGCGGCTACGCCTCCGCGGGACTCATCGCTTATATAATCATCGCCAAATACGTTGATCATCTTCCGCTGCGCAGGCTTGAGCGCATGTCGGCGCACTGGGGCATGCAAATCCTGGCGCAAAACATGGTCGAATGGATGCGCATCGCCGCCGAGTGGTTCTCGCCAATATACAATAAAATGCGCGAGGGCCTGCTGGGTTGCAGATATATACAAATGGACGAAACGCCCGTGCGCTGCAACGACCCCGGCGCAAAAAACAACGGCACGGTGCAAACCTACCTCTGGGTGATGGGAACACCCGGCGGCGACGTCGTCTACACGCACAAACCCAGCCGCGCGCACGAGCACGCCGGGGCGCTTTTGGGCGAAAACTACAAGGGCATCCTGCAATCGGACGCATACCCGTGTTATCAAAAATACGCCCGCGAGTCACGACGAGGTGACGGCCTTTGGCTGTTTTGCGCACGCGCGGGGAAAGTTTTTCGAGGCGCAGGCTGAGCGCTCGAAACTCGCGCGCGTGGCGCTCAAACTCATCGCGCGACTCTATCGTTATGAAAACGAATGGGACGAGCAAGGCGTGCCCCGCGACCATGCGCGCGCATGGCTTCGCACGCGCCACTACACGCGCACGCTTCGCTGGCTCAAAACCCTTGCGCTGGCCCACCGTGACAAAGTGCTGCCCCAGTCGCAATGCGGCAAGGCCATCAACCTCCCTGCTCAACCAATGGGACACGCTCGCTGCGGTTACACGCGGCTCGACACCAACCTGATCGAGAACTCGATACGACCCAGCGCCGTGGGAAAGAAGAACTGGCTGTTCATCGGCCACCCCGAGGTCGGCCAGCGCACGGCGATCCTTTACTCGATCGTCATCTCCTGCCGGCGCCATGGCAAGGATCCGCTCGCTTATCTTCGCGACGTGCTCTCGCGCCTGCCGGCTATGACCAACCAGGACGACCTCGCGCCACTGCTGCCGTCCAACTGGACCGCGCTCTTTGCGAAGTGATAAGCAGGCATCCATAGAAATGGTCACCATTAATAGATACAAATGGTAACCATTGTTATTGATCACATCTATCCGTCAACATCCCGCCCGTAGGCTCTCGGCCGGTCACTTACGAACAGTTGCGCGGCGGTGAGGTGGGGGAGGATGTGCTTCCAGCTTTGGCATCCGCAGCGGGCGCCGTGGAGGATCTGTCTCAGGGAGCTGCGACCGAGGCGCGCGGCGGGCAAGGTCGGGGATGCTGCTCCCAGCAGCGCTGAGGGTGCGAAGGAAATCCGTGAGGCGTGGGTCGCGGGTGATGAAGGAGGAGCGGCGCATGGGATTTCGTGATTGAGGAGGTTTCGCTTTCGCTCGGATCAGATTTCAGAGGGGCAAATGGCGGCGATGTCGGAGCGCTGGGAAAGCGCGGCAAGGCAGAGTGCGCGGGCAAGACGACGGAGAATCGCATTGCCGATCTGGTTAGGGTCTCTTTCTTTGATATTGCAAGGTAACGGTATCATGCGCTCAACTAATCCATGAGAAAAATGACGGAGACAGAGCGACAAAAGCTGAAAGAAGAGATTTCGATTAAGGTTCAGCACAGCGAAGCAGAGGTCGAAAACGCGTGTGCGTTCGGCCACCCTGAAGAAGATTCCATAAGAATGGTTGATTTCGTGATTATCTCTGAAACCGACGACGAGGTTATTGGATATGCCATCGTAATATTTAAAGAACGCGTTGAGGAAGGGTGCGATAACAACGAGAAACTCACACCTCGCACGACATGCGTTGATTTTTCTAAAAATCGAAAAAACGGTAGTGTTAAACTCAGAGTCGATTCGCAACGTAGAGAGCTTGACCGTGGCAATCCCGAGTTTTGAAAAACGTATTTCGACGAGGTCCGTGGACATTCTGTCGACTCCGCAAAAGAGACCGGCGAGGTGAATATCGCGGATCATCGGGAGACCTTTCCGTCTTGATGAAAATCTGGCGCTTCGATTGATTGCGGTCAATGAGCCATAACGACATCATCGCCTTTGTTACCCTTATCGTCGCCATTGCCGGTGCTGTTTTCGGCTTTCTTGCCTATCGTCGTGGACGAACCCGCATTGGCATCGAAACGAAAATCTCCACCAAGTATGGTAGTGGCAATTATTCTGAATCTATCGAGGTCACAGTCACAAACCTCAATGATCACCCTATAACTATTACAGAGTTTTTTATAGGACCTCGCGACAAAAAGATAACTGCTGATAACAATCTTGCACTCGGCAGTCTGGGGAATCCACCCTTCCGGATTGAACCACGAGACTTTGTTGTCTCCTCGATTGGAGTCTGTGAAGCTAGGCCTCTTTTCAAGGCCAACCGTGTAATAATCAAGACAGCTTGCGGTCGGATTTTTATTAAAAAAGGCTGCGCCGTGCGAGAGTATATTAAACTCGTTAAGCAATGCACTGAAGAAGCCGAAAAAAAAAGAGCTGCGTATTTCGAGGCAGCGCAAAAACGTGCCGACGCTGAGTTTGCCGCATCCCAGCGTTATAGTATTGATAATCGTGCTCCATTTAGGTGACGCGGACGTCTGTAGTGACGGCTTGCCACCGAATCGCGCCCATCCCGCTACCTTCACCGCGAAAGTCTCGCTGGTCTGGGTGCCGGAGAGCTGGTCCAGGTTATCGTTCATGTGTTCCAGCTCCTTTCCTTGTTGCAATCCCACGCCAGAAAAGCGCGGAACGAGCTGAAGCAATCGGCAACTTCGAGGTAGCGCTTGTATCGTTGCTGTGAGCGCGTGAGCTCTGGCGGCTTCGGACTCTGCAATGCAACAGCATCGATTCCAGCCTGCGTTACCGCAAACCAGTGCATCCCTCCGGCCAGTTTTCGCGGGCCGTGGTCAATCATGAGGCCGGCGTCAACCAGCGCAACCAGATCAGCAACCCCATCACATTCAGGGCCGATTATATAACGGTTCCTATATTGCTTACCGCGCCCGTATTGATCGACTCCATGCGAGTGTTGCAGTATGTGGATTTGCTCCGGTGTTAGTTTCATTTTAACAATAGGACGGATAGGACCAGTAAGACTGAACGGGGCAGTTAACGGGTTGGTGAATGTTGCACGCAGCGCCTGTGTTTGTATCGGTCGAGGCTCATCGCGAATCGCAGCGACATGGCGGCACATTGTATGGCTTCTTTTCGCATAGCCTCGGGGCTGCTTTTGTGCGGCTCATAGGTGAGTTGAAGGGCTTCTTTTGTGAGCTCACCAAACTCTTCTCCAATGACGGCGAGGGCGTGGAGTGGATCATCTGGCCATGTGGGGAACTTTTGCGTGGCGCGCGTCACTTCGGCCATAATTTCGTCCACAACATTGATTTCGTTTTTGCTGTTTTTATTTTTAGTTTTCATGGGAAAAAGGGGCAGGTTTTTTTAATTTCGATGGCCTGACGGTCCGCGGCGTGGCGCGCGGCTTTGCGCTCGGTATAGGCGCGTGATCGCGGCGGCGCCGGTTATGGCGACGCCGGCGCGCAGGGTGCTGGATGCGGACGATGGCGGCTTCATGTGGCGGATGGGACTATGGGCGCCGATGGCGTGAGCGCGGGGGATGACGCGTCCGCGGTGACAGGCGTAGGTTGCGTGGCGATGGGGTGCGACCCCCCGTTCATTTCGCAGTGAGCGACGAGAGCGTCATCTGTGATGTAAAGCAATTCGAGCCCGAGGCGTTTCGTCGTCATGACGCACACTCCTTTCCATGCGAATCGCGAGCCCCGCTGGCCTCGTCATCCGCCCGGCGCAAGGCGGTCATCGCCTCGCGTGCGGCTTTCATCCTCGCCGCCTTTTTGGCCGCCTCATGTTCCTTCCACCGTCTCATTCCAGCGGTGTCATATTTGCAAATTCGCACGCGACCTATATTTGGAAGGTCCGCCCGATGCCATAATTCTGCGCGTGTGCCCCAGCCGCGCCCAAGGTGGGCGGCGCCGGATGCGGCCGTGGTATCTGAAAAATTCGCGGTTTTCTGTTTGGCCGGATCTCTGACCTAAAAATTGTTGAGTTGAAAGGTATGAAATGCCACTCTGGATGCAAGTCCGCACCACGCATGATCCGTTTCACACTATCCGCAATCGCCCTTGTTCTGCTCATTCTTACAGGCTGCGACTCCGCGAGCAACAAGCGGATTGCAGCCATCAAAGCCGACACCGTCCAAATCCATCAAAGCATCCCCGATCAAGCGGCGCTGATAACAAACTGGGACGAGCGCCAAGCTGCGATCCGCAGAATCGAGGCGATGGAAGCCGAGGTTGCCGCCGCGATAAGCAAAGCCGTTGGAGAGGAGCAAACGGCGTTAAAAGAAAAGCAGCAAGCCATCTGGAAATTGCGAGGTGCCATCGGCGGTCTGAGCCAATCTGAGATGGCCGAAAACAAGAAACGCAAAGCAGCCAATGAAGAAGCTAAACGCATTCAAAGTCGCCAGTCGGCCAGCGCCCAATAATTGACTCTGTATTGAGATATTGAATACAGCTAAAAGCAATTTTGTATGGATTAAGTGTGAATTTTAACAATCCCCCTATGAAAGCGCATCCCCGTGAGGGCGCCAATTTTTACCCCCGTCAAGGGATGCGGGGAGCTTGGGAGTAACTCAATGCCCCGTTGCTGCATGAAATTCGCCAACCGGCTTTTTCGTTTTCACGGAAACGGCTGGCATTGCTTTGAAGCACAATATGTTGTGATTTTTTGCGTTTCTAACATTGCCTTTTGCTAAATGGCGCAACACGTTGCGTTATTTAATGCCGCAATGAGTAGCTTCGATCCAAACAACCCATCCGATTCCGACGACGACGATGTTGGCGGCGTGGCTTGGAATGAGTTCGACTGGGAGCATTACTTGCGCGAACAGGACGACACGATTCATCGCTATATCGGCTTTTACGAGTTGCTGCTTCGCGATGAGAACCGGCTCGAAAAAGCAGCCGCGCACATGGGCTGGCGGCTCAGCTCAAACGAGGCGGATGATGACGATGACGACGACGAGGACGATGACCAGGGGCCCTACACTGTTCACAAAAATTACATTTACGTGGCGCTCAGGGCCATCCACCTGAAACTCACGCGTGAATGGGAGCGCATTGCCATGAATCCGGCGTCCGTGCCGCAACCGCTGGCCGTCGCGTTTTCAGGCGCGCTGCACCGTGGCGAATCGCACGCCGTGCTCGCCGTGCACGCGCTGGACTTCGGGGATTTCGCCATGGCGGTCAGCTTGTTCAAGCGTATGTTCGGCGAAATAAACAGGGCCATTGCCATCCTCGACGAAAAGGCGGCGAGGCATTCGACCGTGCTGGCCAAATATCGCACCGAGGCGTTGTGCATGCTTTTTGATCTGCGCGAGATTTCGCTTCGCATGATGGAGGACTGCCGCGGGGCCATAGAGTTGCCCGCCGAGGACGATTTTGATTGAGCCTGTCCGGCTGCCTCGCACCACGCCGCATTTTTCTGCGCACTGAATTGCAAAAAACAATTTTCCCTTCAAAAAAATACCAACCATGAGCACGACACCAACCAACCTTCTCGACAACTCAATCGCCGCAACCGCGCGTTGCATCGAATCGCTCAAGGAAATCCGCGCCGAAATCGACCGCGCTGCGGAACTGATCCTCAAGACCGTGCGTTCGGGCAACAAACTGCTCATTTGCGGCAACGGCGGCAGCGCGGCGGAGGCGCAGCATTTCTCAACGGAACTCGTCGGTCGTTATTTCAAGAACAGGCGCTCGCTCCCGTCCGTCGCGTTGAGCTCGGACGGTTCGCTGATCACGTGCATCGGCAACGATTACGGTTTTGACGCCGCGTTCTCGCGCCAAATCGAGGGGCTCGCGAAACCGGGCGATGTTGTGATTGGGATCACCTCGAGCGGCAACTCCGCCAACATCCTCGCCGCCCTCGAAACGGCCAAAAAGCTCGGCCTCGAAAGCATCAGCTTCCTCGGCAGGGGCGGCGGCAAGGCCAGGGGAATGGCGACGGTCGACCTGATCATCCCCGGCGACTCGGGACGCTGCGCGCAGGAAGCGCACCTGTTTCTCGTCCATCATTTCTGCGACCTGATCGACGCGGCGGTCGAGTAACGCAGTCCAAAATTCTTCCGAGGGCGCGCGCCCTTCGATCCGCATTTCTGTTTATTCCGCATGGCATACGATTGGCTTAAAGGAGTCGCTGATGAATATGACGTCATTGTTATCGGCAGCGGTTTGGGTGGCTTGACCGGGGCAAACGTCCTCGCGAAGGCCGGGCATCGCGTGCTCCTGCTCGAGCACCATTACCAATTCGGCGGGCTCGCCACCTGGTTCACGCGCAAGGGCGGGCACATCTTCGACATCTCGCTCCACGGCTTCCCGTCCGGCATGATCAAATCCTGCCGCCGCTACTGGACCAGGGAAATCGCCGACTCCATCGAGCAGCTCAAGGACGTGCGTTTCGTGAATCCGCAAATGGACGTGTGGACGACGTTCACCCGCGAGGACTACACGCGCGTGCTCGTCGAGCAGTTCAAGCTCCCGCGCGCCCAGATCGAGGCGTTCTACGACCACCTGCGCGCGATGAATTACTACGACAACAACACCGAGACGACCGGCCAGATGTTCGAGCGCTTCTTCCCCGGCCGCCCCGATGTGCACCGCCTTCTCATGGAGCCGATCTCCTACGCCAACGGCTCCAACTTCGACGACCCCGCGATCACTTACGGCATCGTCTTTTCGAACTTCATGGGCGCGGGCGTGTTCACCTTCCGCGGCGGCTCCGACGTGCTCATCGAAAAAATGTGCGCCGAGCTCCGCAAAAACGGAGTCGAGCTGCGCAAAAAAGTTCTCGTCGAAAAAATCCTCGTCGAGGAAAAAACCGGCGCGGACGGCGTGAAACGCAAAACCGCCTGCGGCATCGTCGCCTCCAGCGGACGCGTCATCCGCGCCAAGGCGGTCCTCTCCAACGCCAACATCCACAACACCATCTTCAAGCTCGCGGGCGCGGAAAACTTCCCCGCCGATTTTGTCGGGCAGGCCCGCGCCGTGCGCATCAACACGAGCTCGTGCCAGGTGTATCTCGGCATTCGCAAGGGCGAAACGATTCCGCGCATCGGCGACCTTATCTTCACGTCCGACTCACCCGAATACGACAGCGCCGCGCTCACCGACCTGCGCACGACCAGCCGCACCTTTTCCGTCTATTACCCTGAAACGCGCCCCCTCGCGCCCGAGCCGCGCTACACCGTCGTCGCTTCGCTCAACGGCCGCTACCCCGACTGGGAGAAAATGGACGACGCCACTTACGAGGAAAATAAAACGCGCCTCATCGACGAGGCCGTCACCGCGCTCGAACGCTTCATCCCCGGCGTGCGCGAAAAGATCGACTGGACCGAGGCTGCCACGCCGCGCACGGTCGAGCGTTACACGCGGCATTACCAAGGCGCGTCGTTCGGCACGAAATTCGAGGGGCTGCCCGTGTCGATGCATCTCAGCGAAAAACTCCCCGGCCTTTTTCACGCCGGCAGCGTTGGCATCATCATGTCCGGCTGGCTCGGCACGATCAACTACGGCGTGATCACCGCCAACAAAATCGACAGCTACCTGCACGGGTTGAAAAAATAGGCGCGCCAAACAATCCGCGATTGCCGGTTCGATGATTGCGCATCCGCGCATTGATCAAAGCCGGGGCGGGGGATGGCGGGCGCATTCGGAAAACAAAAAAATATTTTTTCATAATTTTGACAACAGCGTGATTGCGCGGGGGTTGCGCGGCGCGGCACGATGCCGTTTTGATGCGCCGACGAAAACCGCCGCTTGACACGAAAACCGGAAATTGCAACGTGCGTTTCAAACAACTGTTTCAAATGACTGATAGAAATAAATCCCAGACCGCCGAGACAGAGCGCGACACCAAGTCGCGCATCCTCGACGTCGCCGAGCGCATGATCGCGGGGCGGGGGTTCAGCAGGTTTCCATACGCGAGATCACCCAGGAGGCGGGGGTCAATCTCGCCGCGATCAATTACCACTTCGGCTCCAAGGAGCGGCTCATCGCCGAGGTGCTCGCGCACCGGATCACCGCTCTCAACGAGGAGCGCATGGCGCTGCTCAAGGTCCTCGAGGACTCCTCGGGCGGCCGCGCGCCGACAGTCGAGGCGATTTTGGAGGCGGCGATCAGGCCGTTGCTGCACACGGACCAGGACGAGCGCAACAAATACGCGCACACCGCCAAGATGATCAGCCGCTTTTTTCTCGATCCCGATGACGAGATCACGGCGTTCCTGACTCCGTTCATCCTGCCGTTCAAGGAACGCATCCTGAAAATGCTCGCCCACGCGCTGCCCGACCTGAACAAGGATGAGCTGGAGTGGCGCACCACCCAGGTGTTCGCCATTCTGCACCACCACATGCTTTTCGCCGACCTGCGCTGCCACAAGCTCGGCAAAAACCTCAGCGTGAAAAAGGAGCTGCGCCGGCTGCTGGCGTTTTGCTCGGCGGGCATGAGGGCGTCGCTGGACGGAGCGTGCGCGCATTAGGCGTCCGCATGTTTCAAACGCCGTTTATGCGCCAAGCCCGACCGTCCGGCATCCCCGTCGACCATCCATGTTTTTTTTACTGCGAAACGGAACATCTCACATCAAAAAACGAACAAACATCCATTTTTTAATCCTACAATGAAGCCTAGCAAAAACTCCCGAGACGGCCGTTCCGTTTCCCGTGTTATTCTCCCGCTCCTCGCGGTATTCGTCGCCACGGCATTCGCCGCGGGTTGCTCAAAGAAAGCCCAGCAGGGCGGACGTCAAATGGCCGCCTTGGAAGTCGGTGTTTACACAGTCAAGGCGGAGCCGGTCACGCTCACGCGCAAACTGCCCGGACGCACGTCCCCCTATCGGGTCGCCGAGGTGCGCGCCCGCGTCAACGGCATCGTGCAGAAGCGCCTCTTCAAGGAAGGCACCGAGGTCAAGGAGGGCCAGCAGCTCTACCAGATCGACGACGCGCCCTACGTGGCCACGCTCGAAAGCGCCAAGGCGACCCTCGCCCGCGCGCAGGCCAGCCTCGTTTCCTCGCAGGCGATGGCCGATCGCTACTCGGAACTGATCAAGACCAACTCGGTCAGCAAGCAGGATTACGACAACGTCGTCGCGCAAGCGAAGGCCGCCGTCGCCGACGTCAAGGCCGCCGAGGCCGCGGTGACAAACGCCGAGATCAATCTTTCCTACACGAAAGTGTATTCGCCGATCACCGGCCGCATCGGAAAATCCGAGGTCACCGAGGGCGCTTATGTGCAGGCGGCCACGGCCACGCTTCTGGCAACCGTGCAGCAGCTCGACCCGATCTATGTGGACATCACGCAGCCGGCGGGGCAGGCGCTCCAGCTCGAGGAGTATCGCGAGTCGGGTCTGCTTCAGTCGCCAAAGGAAGGTTTCAACAAGGCGGTGCTCCACATGTTCACCGGGAAAAAATACGACAAGGACGGCACGATCCAGTTCTCCGACATTTCCGTGAATCCCTCGACGTCGTCGATCCTGTTGCGCGCCGAGTTTCCCAATTCATACAAGGGCGGCGTGCCCGAGCTGCTGCCGGGTTTGTTTGTCCACGTTGAAATCGTCGAGGGCGTCGCGCCCCAGGCGATTCTCGTTCCCCAGCAGGGCGTCTCGCGCAACACCAAGGGACAGCCCATCGCCTACGTCGTCACCAAGGGCAAGGACGGCGGCGACACCGTCGAGCTGCGCGTGCTCAAGGCCGACCGCACCATCGGCGCCAAGTGGCTCATCACCGATGGCATCAAGGCCGGCGAGCAAGTCGTCGTCGAGGGTCTCCAATACATCCGCCAGCCCGGCATCCCGGTCAAGCCCGTGCCCGCCGGCCAGTCGCCCGGCGCCATGCCCATCGAATAATCACAGCGACCGCGCCGCAATACTCACACCGTTTTTCTAAACCTCCGAGGAGGATTCTCTCATGGCCAAATTTTTTATCGACCGCCCCGTGTTCGCATGGGTTATCGCTATCTTCATGATGCTGGCGGGCCTGTTGTCCATCAACACGCTTTCCGTCTCGCAATATCCCGACGTCTCGCCGCCCGCGATTTCGATCAGCGCGATGTATCCCGGCGCCTCCGCAAAAACCGTGCAGGACAGCGTCGCCCAGATCATCGAGCAACAGATGACGGGCATCGACAACATGCGCTACATGGAATCGACGAGCAACAGCGACGGCTCGCTCTCGATGACCATCACCTTCGAGGTCGGCACCGACCCCGACATCGCGCAAATGCAGGTGCAAAACAAGATGCAACTCGCCCTCCCGCTCCTGCCCGACGAAGTGCAGGACCAGGGCGTGACCGTGCAAAAAGCCACGCGCAACTTCCTCATGATGGTGTCCTTCTACTCGACGGACAACTCCATGTCGGACTCCGACATCGCCGACTATGTCGAGACACAGGTGCGCGACCCTCTCAGCCGCGTGGCCGGCGTCGGTGACGTGCAGTTCTTCGGCGCCAAGTATGCCATGCGCATCTGGGTCAACCCGCACGCCCTCACCAACTACAACATGAGCATATCCGAGGTGCTCGCCGCCATCTCGGCGCAAAACGCCCAGGTCTCCGTCGGCGAGCTCAGCGGCACGCCCTCGCCCAAGGGCCAGCGCCTCACCGCCACCATCACCGCGCAGACCTACCTCACCACCGCCGAGGAATTTGAAAACATCATGGTGCGCGTCAACCCCGACGGCTCGCAAGTGCTCCTCAAGGACGTCGCCCGCATCGAGAAGGACAAGCAGAGCTACTACTTCGAGGCGCGCTACAAGGGCCAGCCCTCCGCCGGTTGCGGCATCAAACTCGCCTCCGGCGCCAACGCGCTCGCCACCTCCGATCGCATCCACGCCGAGGTCGAAAACCTTTCCAAGTTTTTCCCGCCCAGCCTCGCCGCCATCTACCCGATGGACACCGCGCCCTTCGTGCGCATCTCGATCGAGGAGGTCGTCAAGACCCTCATCGAGGCGATCGTGCTCGTGTTCCTCGTCATGTTCCTCTTCCTGCAAAACATCCGCGCCACGATCATCCCCACGATCGCCGTGCCCGTGGTGTTGCTCGGCACGTTCGCCGTGCTCGGAGTCTTCGGGTTCACCATCAACACGCTCACCATGTTCGGCCTCGTGCTCGCCATCGGCCTGCTGGTTGACGACGCCATCGTCGTCGTCGAAAACGTCGAGCGCGTCATGTCCGAGGAAGGATTGTCGCCGAAGGAGGCGACGAAAAAATCAATGGGCCAGATCACCGGCGCGCTCGTCGGCATCGCCATGGTGCTCGCCGCGGTGTTCACCCCGATGGCGTTCTTCGGCGGATCGACCGGCGTCATTTACCGGCAGTTCTCGATCACCATCGCCTCGGCCATGATCCTCTCGGTGGTCATCGCCATCGTGCTCACGCCCGCCCTCTGCGCCACCATGCTCAAGCCCGTCAAGACCGGCGCCCATGGCGAAAAGAAGCGCGGCTTCTTCGGCTGGTTCAACAAGGTCTTCGAGCGCGGCACCAACGGTTACGAGCGCAGCGTCGCGGGCATCGTCAAGCGCCCCCTGCGCATCATGCTCATCTACGTCGGCATCACCGTCGCCATGGGCCTCATCTTCGTGCGCCTCCCGAAATCATTCCTTCCCTCGGAGGACCAGGGCTACGCCGTCATGCAGGCCATCCTGCCCCCCGGCTCCACCCAGGAGCAGACCGTCAACGTGCTCAAGGAGGTGGAACGCTACTTCCTTGAGGAGGAAAAGGACGCCGTCGAAACCATCTTCACCATTTGCGGATTCAGCTTCGGCGGCCGCGGCCAGAACGCCTCCCTCGGCTTCATCAAACTGTATGACTGGGACGAGCGCATAGATAGCAGCTTCTCCGCCAAGGTGCGCAAACTGTTCGGCATAAAGAGCGACAAAAAAGACAACAGCGTCGACGCCGTCGTCGGCCGCGCCATGGCGCACTTCAGCAAGATCAAAGTCGCGCTCACCTTCGCCTTCACGCCCCCCGCCATCGCCGAGCTCGGCGTTGCCGGCGGCTTCGAAATGCGACTCCTCGACCGCGAGGGCATGGGGCACGACGCGCTCACCGCCGCGCGCCAGCAACTCATCTATTCCGCGAACATGGATCCCGCCTACAACCAGAATCTGGCCGCGGTGCGCCTCAACGGCATGGACGACACCCCGCAATTCCACCTCAACATTGACCTCGAAAAAGTCAGCGCCCTCGGCCTCTCCATCGCCGAGGTGAACCAGACCCTCTCCATCGGCTGGGCCTCGCGCTACATCGGCGACTTTATCGACCGCGGACGCGTCAAGAAAATCTACATCCAGGGCGACGCCCCATACCGCATGATGCCCGAGGACATCGGCCTCTGGTATGCGCGCAACAACAAGGGTGAAATGGTGCCCTTCTCGGACTTCACCACCACCCACTGGGAATACGGCTCCACCGCGCTCGACCGCTTCAACGGCTTTCCCTCCGTCACCATCCAGGGCAGCGAATTCCCCGGCAAAAGCACCGGCCTCGCCATGGACACCATGGAGCAAATCGTAAGCGAAAAACTCCCCGCCGGCGTCAGCGTCGCCTGGAGCGGACTCTCCTACGAGGAAAAGCAGTCCGGCGCGCAAGCCGGCCCGCTCTACGCCATCTCGCTCATCGTCGTGTTCCTCTGTCTTGCCGCGCTCTATGAAAGCTGGACGGTGCCCATCTCCGTCATCCTCGTCGTGCCGCTCGGCCTCATCGGCGCCGTGCTCGCCGTATGGTCGCGCAACATGACCAACGACGTTTATTTCCAAGTCGGCATGATCACCACCGTCGGTCTCTCTTGTAAGAACGCGATTCTGATCGTCGAATTTGCGAAGGACGCCTTTGACGAGGGCATGGGGCTGCTCGAAGCCACCGTGCACGCCGCCAAGCTCCGCTTGCGCCCGATTCTGATGACCTCGCTCGCCTTCGGCTGCGGCGTCGTCCCGCTCGCCATCTCCACCGGCGCGGGCGCCGGCTCGCAAAACGCCATCGGCACCAGCGTGCTCGGCGGTGTTGTCACCGGCACCATCCTCGCGCTCTTCTTCGTTCCGGTGCTCTTCGTCGTCGTCACGAAACTCTTCCGCAGCAAGCCGAACAAGATCGAAAAAGCGAACTCCTGACCAAACAAACAATGAATTAACCACGGAGCACACGGCGAACGCGGAGAAACATGAACATATAAAACAATGTCCTCCTCCGTGCTCCCCAGTGAACTCCGTGGTTAAAAAATAAACCAATTTTAGAATTTTTCCAAAACGCTCAATGAAGACGAAAACTTTAACCCTTGGCGCCATCGCGCTCGTGCTCCTCGCCGGCTGCACCATGGCGCCGAAATACGAGCAGCCGTCCCTGCCCGTCGAGACCGCCTACGCCGGCGCGACCGACGAGCCCGCCGCGGTGAAGGACATCGCGTGGCAGGATTTCTTCGGCGATCCGCGCCTGCAATCAATCATCAAGCTCACGCTCGAAAACAACCGCGACCTGCGCGTCGCCGCGCTCCGCGTCGAGCAGGCTGCCGCGCAATACCGCATCGAACGCGCCGCGCTCCTGCCCACCGTCGCCGGCTCGGGCGGCTACACCCGCTCGCGCACACCCGCGGAGTTTTCCATGAGCAGGCAGCCCTCGACGGGCAACCAGTTCACCGTCGGCGTAGGCATCGCGTCCTACGAACTCGATTTCTTCGGACGCGTTCGCAGCCTCAAGGACGCCGCGCTCGAAACCTACCTCGCCACCGAGGAGGCGCGCCGCAGCTCCGAGATCACGCTCATCGCCGGCGTGGCCTCGCAATACCTCGCCGAGCGAGCGCTCGACGAGCAGCTCGTCATCGCGGAGGACACGCTCAAAACTGTCGAGGACTCTTACGACCTCATCAAAAAAATGTATGACGGCGAAGTGGTTTCGGAGCTCGACCTGAAGACCGCCGAGACGCAAGTCCACAGCACGCGCGCCAGCGTGGCCGACATCAAGCGCCAGCTCGCGCAAGCCCGCAACGCGCTCGTGCTCCTCGTCGGCGCGCCGCTTCCCGCCGACCTCCCCGCGCCGCTCCCGCTCGGACGGCAGGGCATCATCGCCGAGCTTCCCGCCGGCGTGCCCTCCGACCTGCTCACGCGCCGCCCCGACATCCTCCAGGCCGAGCACACGCTCCGCAGCGCCAACGCCAGCATCGGCGCCGCGCGCGCCGCGTTCTTCCCGTCGATCTCGCTCACCGGCAACGGTGGCTTCGGCAGCGTCGAACTCGACAACCTCTTCAAAAGCGACTCCTTCATGTGGAGCTTCGCGCCGAGCATAAACGTGCCCATCTTCACCGGCGGAAGGCTCAAGGCCAACCTCGCCGTCACCGAGGCCAACCAGAAAATCATGCTCGCGCAGTATGAGAAAACGATCCAGACGGCCTTCAAGGAAGTGTCCGACGCGCTCGTGGCGCGCACGACCTACGTCGATCAAATTAAGGCGCAGGAATTGCGCGTCGCCTCGGAGCAACGCCGCTACGACCTTTCCGACACCCGCTACAAGCAGGGCGTCGACAGCTACCTCACGGTGCTGACCGCGCAGCAAGGCCTCTTCTCCGCGCAGCAAGGCCTCGTGCAGGCCCGCCTCGCGCAACTGGCCAACTACGTCACGCTCTACAAGTCACTCGGCGGAGGCTGGGTCCAGCAACAGCAACAATAACAATTAACAATTTTTTGAGTTTTCGTTTTCGGATTCGGGGCATATAAAACGCTTGCGGAAATCCCACGGCGCGGAAGCGCCCAATCGAAAATCCAAAATCGAAAATCGAAAATTCCCACATGAGCACATATCTACAAAACACATTGCGAATGCTGCGCGAGTGCCAGTCACGCTCCGCGCGCGAGCAGCAGATCCTTTCGGGCCGCGATTGGTTGTTCGCCACCGCCCTTGTGCAGTTTATCTCGGCGCTGTTTCCCATTTACCGGTGCGTCAACTACGCCATGGCCATAACGGACATCAATCCGGCCATAGAAAAAGACCTCGGCATGGCCATCGGAATGGTTGTCGTCGGCACCGTGCTCGCGATCCTGTGGGTGTGGGGCAAATACGCGCCGTTCCGCGCCTCCGTTTCCGCGTTTGTGTTTTATGTGACCCTCCAGGTGCTCATCGGAATCTTTTATCCGCTGCACATGTTCGACGGCATCGTGCCGAAGGTCCTCATCATGCTCGGCCTGATAATCGCCGTGCGCACGGGCTACCGCCGCCGCCACTCGGGTTGAGCAAGGAAGCGCGAAACACAAACACCGAAACCGACATGAACACCCAAGACTCAAACATTCTTTATACCGAAACGCCCGACCGCACACCCGACGCGGGCCCGATCCGGCGCGGCGGCACCGCCGTGTGGTTCTGGACCATCGTCGCCGGCCTCGCCGCCATCGTCCTCACGGTGGCGGGCGTGCAAGTGGAGGGCTGCAGGCCCTGGGCCTGGATGCCCGCTGTGGCGCTGGGCGCGCCCTGCGTCTACGGCATCTGGGGCATTTACCGAAGCTACCGCGACCGGGTGGACGTGCCCAAGTCGCACAACGTGCTCGCCGGCGAGCTCGGCTTCGACCTGCTCGCCACCTGCCGCGGCGTGGCGGCCACGGCGTTTTTTGTTCCCGACACGCTGGTGCGCTCGGGTGAGACGACATTATTTCTCTTTCTCGAAAACTACCGCTCGCGCCAAAGCGTGGTGACCGTGCGCCTCGGACATCTTCCCGACATCGGACGCCCCGAGGCCACCTACACGAAGTTCCACCTCGCCGCGGGGCAGGCCGCGGTTTACATGCTGCCCGTGCGCACGAACGCCAACATTGTCACGGGCCACCATCGCCTCTCGGTGCAACTCACGGTCGAACGCCCCACGGGCTTCGGGCAAAAGCTGGAAGGCACGCGTTCGCGCATTCACAGCATGAGAAAACTGCGCATGGCCGTGCCCTTCGAACTCGCCGCGGGACGCCCCGAGGAGGCGAATACGCATGCCGAGCTTCCCAAGCCGCGCTACGTCTCGCTCGCCTCGATCAGCGAAAAAGAACCGACCGTCGAGCGCCTGCAAGAGCTGCTTGGAAAAGCGTGAGGAATTTCCCCTCGCTCATTTTTCGGCGCAACGCGGACTGTGTTGCGCCATCTTTCGGCTAGCGCAGGGAGGATTTTTGCGTCACGGTGTGAGGCATGTTTAATCCTGTTGAAAAACTGAAAGAGTTCATTCGTTGCGCGAGTATTTCCACGGATTCGTCCGCCAAGGCCGGCATGGCGGCGGCGCGCGATCTGGTGGTCGATTTGCTGAAATCGTCCGGTTTCAAGGTCGATGTTGTTTCGATTCCGTCGGGAGTGCATCCTGTCATTTACGCGCACCGCGGCGGCGATGAAAGCTGGCCGCACGTGATTGTTTACGGGCACTACGACGTGCAGCCCGCCGATCCGCTCAACCTGTGGGAGAGTCCGGCGTTTGAGCCGGAGATTCGCGGCGAGCGCATCTACGGGCGCGGCGCGGCGGACAACAAGGGGCCGCTGCTCGTGCACATCGCGGCGATCACAAAACTGCTGGAGCGCGAGCCGGACCTGCCGCTGCAAATCACTTTTGTCATCGAGGGCGAGGAGGAGATGGGCAGCCCGAGTTTCCTGCCGTTCCTTGAGCAATACAAGGACCGCCTCGGCAAGGCCGACTGCGTGATTTTGTCCGACACGGGCAGCCCCCGCGAGGACCAGCTCGTCGTGACGTGCGGATTGCGCGGGTTGATGCTGCTCGACCTGATTGTGACGGGGCCGAAAATGGACCTGCACTCGGGGCTTCACGGCGGTGTATTGAGAAACCCAATACAAGCGCTGACCGAGGTGTGCGCGTCGCTGCACTCGCCCGACGGGCGCGTGAACGTGCCCGGCTTCTACGACGACGTGCTGCCCGTGGAGCAGTGGGAGCGCGACGAGCTGACGAAGCTCGGACAGAGCGAGGAGGAGTATCGCGAGTTTCTCGGCATCCCGGCGTTTCACCCGGCGAAGGATTACACACCGTTCGAGGCCACGCGCTACGGACCCACGCTCGAGTTCAACGGCATCGGCGGCGGTTATCAGGGCGAGGGCACGAAGACTGTTATTCCGAGCAAGGCGTTCGTGAAGATTAGCTGCCGCCTGGTGTCGAATCAGGACCCGGTAAAAATCCGCGAGCTGGTTTACAACACGATCAAGGAGCGCATGCCGAAGGATGTGACGTTTGAGCTGGTCAACCAGCACGACGCGCAGGCCTATGTCGTGGTGCCGCCCGGCCGGAGCAACACGCCGAAGGACCAGTCGCCGGTGCTTGCGCGCGCGTTTCGCGCCACCGACTCGGCGGTGACCGAGGTGTTCGGCAACGCGCCGCTGTATTTGCGCGAGGGCGGCAGCGTGCCGATCATCGCGGACATCAAGCGCGTGCTCGGCCTCGACTCGATGCTGCTCGGCCTGTTTCTGCCCGAGGACAACCTGCACGCGCCGAACGAAAGCTTTCACCTCGGCGTAATGGAGAAGGGCATCCTGGCCGTTGAAAAGGTTTACGAAAAAATCGCGCGCGGATGAAACACGTTTTTCAAAAAACGTGTTTCGACGAAGGTGGCACAGACATTCCTGTCTGTGCCGTGATTTGCGCGAACTCTCCGCACAGACAGAAATGTCTGTGCTACCTTGGCTAAGCCATGCCGCCTGAAACCGGTCCATCATCGCAGCCAGTTCCATCCCCGTCGCGGCACAACGCGGAGCAGGAGTTGATCGAGGACATCCTCCGCGTGATGCTCGAATGCGAATACCAAAATCACGCGCCGTCGGGCGAGCACCTGGCGGGCGTGTCGGGGATTCCTTTGCAGGATGTCTTGCGCGCGCTGGGCAAGGCGCGCGAGGCCGGGCTGGTGACGGTTTCCGAATCGGGCAACTGGACGCTTGCGCCGCAAGGGCGCGAAATTGGCCTGCTCATCATGCGCGCGCACCGGTTGACGGAAACACGGCTTGCCCGCCAATCGGGCGTCAAGCCCGAGCGCTGGCACGAGATTGCGCACGAGGAGGAGCACCAGCTTTCGCGCGACGAGGTCAACCGCCTTTCGGACCAGCTGGACAATCCCCGCTTCGATCCGCACGGCGATCCCATACCGACCCGCGAGGGCACCTGGCCGGCGCACAAGGGGCAGTCGCTGCTCGCGTTTCGCCCGGGCGATTGCGGAGTGATCGAGCACGTCGAGGACGAACCGCCGGCTTTGTTTTCGCGACTGGTTGAGGCGGGCGTTTATGCCGGAATGCGTTTCTCCCTGTTGGAAGCAAACGCCGCCGCCTGCCGGCTTTCCGTCGAGGCGCGAGAGATATCGCTTCCGTCCGAACTCGCCACAATGATTCGCGCGCGCCCGCCGGTTGCCGCGGACGAGCGCGTGCCCGAGGGCGCGCGCCGGCTCTCCGATCTCACCATTGGCAAAAGCGCGGACGTGCTGCTTTTGCTGCCCGGCTGCATCGGCGTGGAGCGCTCGCGGCTGCTCGACCTCGGTTTCGTGCCCGGCAGCCGTATCGAATACGCGATGCAAAGCCCGTTTCACGGTCCGGCGGCGTTCAGTGTGCGCGGCACGTTGATCGCGCTCCGCCGTGAGCAGGCGGAGCAGGTCTTGATTTGTCCGCTGCCCGAAACCGCCCCTGCCGCGCAAAATTAGAATCATTTCTCCCGATGTCCGACGCCTGTCCTCCGTCCTCCTGCTCAACTTGCCCTTCCGCTCCGCGCGAAGGGCTGGAGCGGCTCGGCGTGCGCATCGACCAGTGGGATTGTGTCATCGCGCTCGCGGGAAATCCGAACACCGGCAAGAGCACCGTCTTCAACAGCCTCACGGGATTGCGCCAGCACACCGGCAACTGGCCCGGCAAAACAATCGCGCGCGCCGAGGGCGGTTTTTCCTATCAGGGCAAACGCTACAAAATCGTCGATCTGCCCGGCACGTATTCACTGCGCTCGGCGAGTCCCGACGAAACCGTCGCGCGCGAATTTATTTTGTTCGGCCAGCCCGATGTTTCGGTGATCGTGGCCGACGCATCCTCGCTCGAGCGAAACCTCAATCTCGTTTTGCAGGTGTTGCAGATCACCGACAAGGCCGTGCTCTGCCTGAACCTCATGGACGAGGCGCGCGCCAACAATCTTGTGATCGACGCGCGCCGCCTTTCCGCCGACTTGGGCATTCCCGTCGTGCCGTGCGCGGCGAGGCGAGGGGAGGGGATCGATAAACTGCTCGCCGAAATCCACGCCGTCGCCACGGGCGCGGTGGTGTGCAAACCCCGCCGCCTTCAACTCGATGTGCCCGGCCTCCGCGAGGCGCTTCCGCTCATCGTGGAGCGCTTGAAAAAAACATTTCCCGCGCTCGCGCATCCCGACTGGATTGCGCTGCGCCTGCTCGAGGGCGACCGCTCCATTGCCGACTTGGTGCGAAACGGGCGCATCGGCACGCTCGCCGGCGATCATGCCGCCACCGCGAACACAGGCTCCGAATCCGCCGCCAATTCGCCCGCCGCGGACAATCCCGAGGGCGTGTCGATTGTCGAGACTGCCCTGCACATGCGCTGGAAGCTGCCGTCAAATTATCGCGACCGGCTCACCGAGGCCATTTACGCGGAGTCCTCGCGCATCGTTTCGCGCTCGGTTGCGCGCAAGGGCGCGTCGCGCCGCGTCGATTTGCAAAACAAACTCGACGCGCTCCTCACCGGGCCGTGGACGGGTTTCCCGATCATGGGCCTGGCATTCGCCGTCGTGTTGTGGATCACAATCAGCGGGGCGAATTATCCCAGCGAATTGCTCAACACGCTTCTGCTCGGCAAAATCTATCCATTCCTGCACGACCTGGCGCACGCGCACCTCTGGCCGTGGCTGGCGGGACTGCTGATCGACGGCGTTTACCTCGCCGCCGCGTGGGTGATCAGCGTGATGCTGCCGCCCATGGCGATCTTCTTTCCACTGTTTACAATACTGGAGGATTTTGGCTACCTGCCGCGCGTGGCGTTCAACCTCGACCGGCTTTTCCAGCGAGTCGGCGCGCACGGCAAACAATCGCTCACCATGGCGATGGGCTACGGTTGCAACGCCGCCGGAATCATCGCCGCGCGCGTGATCGACTCGCCGCGCGAACGCCTGATCGCAATCATCACGAACAATTTTGCCATCTGCAACGGACGCTGGCCCGCGCAAATCCTCATCGCCACGATTTTTCTCGGCGCGCTCGCGCCCGCCGCGCTCGCGGGCGTGACGGCGACCCTCGCGGTTTTCCTGATCGCGGTGCTCGGCTTTGCGCTGACGCTGCTCACCTCGTGGGCGCTAAGCCGCACGGTGCTGCGAGGCGAGGCGTCCACGTTCAGCCTGGAACTGCCGCCGTATCGCCCGCCGAATATTTTGCGCACGCTCTACACCTCGCTCATTGACCGCACGCTCTTTGTCCTGTGGCGCGCCATCGTGTTTGCGGCCCCGGCGGGCGCGGTCATCTGGCTTGTCGCCAACGTCACCATCGGCGGCACCAGCCTCGCCGGGTGGATTGTCGGCGGGCTTGATCCGCTCGCGTGGTTCATCGGACTCAACGGCGTCATCCTGCTCGCTTACATTATCGCGATACCCGCCAACGAAATCGTCATCCCGACAGTCCTGATGTTGACGGTGCTGCTGACCGGCCACGTCGTGCCCGGAAGCGAAGCCGGCGTGATTTTTGAAACCGACAACGCCAGTGTGAAAACGCTCCTGACCCAGGGCGGCTGGACGCTCCTCACGGGAATAAACCTGATGCTTTTCAGCCTCTGCCACAACCCCTGCAGCACGACGATCTACACGATCTACAAGGAAACGCGCTCGGCCAAATGGACGGCGCTTGCCACCTTCATGCCCATCGCCATCGGCGTCGCCCTCTGCAGCCTCGTCGCGTTTGTATGGCGCATGGCCGCCGGATGATTGAACGAACCTTGTGCTCCAACGCGCCGCAAATGCTGATGTATCTGCCCGCATCTATCCCAAAGCGACGATTCTCGGCGGAGACACGGTGATCGGCGAAAACTCAATCGTCGGCTCGAACGTGTGGCTGATGCAATCGATGCCCGCCAACAGCATCGCCTATTACCAAGGCGACGCCGCCTCAGTCATCCGCCCGCGCAACACAAAGGAAACGATTTTGGAGTAATCGCCGGGCTCGCCGCTCATTCCCCTTCATTCCCTCCACACTTCCGCACCAAGCGGCAATTCGTTTAATTCCGCCCGCGCTTCGCGCCAAGAGGGGTAGTGTGTTTCCATTATGGATATGAAACGCTCGCTGTGGGTTGGCTCGATCAGGTGAATCATCTCGTGGACAAGCACGTATTCGAGCAGGTCTCTGGGTTTCTTCACGAGTTCCGTGTTGAGGCGGATGTGCCCGGCACGGTGGTTGCAGCTTCCCCATTTGGTTTTCATCCGTTGGAGAAAGTAAGCCGCCACCCTCACTTTCAGTCTCGGTTCCCATTGCCGTATAAGCGCAGGAACCACGGCATGAAGCAGAGACTTGTGCCACTCATGGATTATTTGGGACCGCTTGGCGGCAGCGCTGCCGGGGCGCACGGTCAGGGTGATGCGTTTGTGGTCGAGCACCACGGAAGGTTTGGCGTCGCGGTGTCTGATGGTCATCAGATGCCGCCGCCCCCAGAGGTAATGGCTTTCCCGTTCCACGAATTGGCGGGGTGTTTCGCGTGCTTGTCTGTTCAGTTTTTCCTGTTGGTTCCGAATCCAGCCGAGCTTGGAAATCGCATACGCGCGCGCCACCTCGAGGCGCGTTGTTTTCGGAGTGACCAGCGTGACGCGGCCATCGGGCGGATGAACAGAGAGATGGACGTTCTTGATGTCCTTTCGGGTCACCTGAATCGAAATCTCCCCGAGTTTGACCGTCTCACTCATCGGCAGCCCGTTGGTTCTTGATGATCTCGAAAATAGCCTGCGTTGCCTGCCGGTCGCGGCCCATGATGGGATAAAGCGCATTAAGCACCTGCTTCTCCCGCGTCTCATCGCCTCGCCATCCAGCCGGGGCGTGTTCGCGCATGGCTTGGTCGAGATTCAGCGCGAGTTGCGCTTTTCCGTCATTATCCGACGGGCATTTGAAGGTGGTCGCCGGGATGCTGTCCAGATTGTTGTAAATTACAACAGCCCTCGGTTTGCCGTGCAAAACAGTCGGCACGCCGGCGGTCGCATCCTTCTTTACTATGCGCCTTGCGAGTTCCTCGGTTTTCCGAAGGAACGCTTCATAGCCTTCGGCATCCTCACGGCTTTGCTGGATGAGGTCATCAAGCAACTTCGACATCTGCTCGTAGAATTGAGGATCAGTGAGCTGGTCGCGGATGATGGTTTTGCGGACGTTGTTGATGATGCCCTCGGCGATGGCGTTCTTCGAGAGCTTGCCCTTGTCGTTGAGTTTCTTGGCGATGGCGTCGTGGATGCCGCTCTCAACAATCAACTCCATAAGTGACAGCTCGTTAAGATTGCCCACATCCGTCGCCGGGTCGGCCTGCACGTAGGTGTTGAGCAAGTGGCGCATGTCGGCCTCGAAGGGTTTGATATCCAGCTCTTCGCCGGAGTGTTTTTTGATGGCGGAACGGATGTCGCTGTAGAAGCCCACCTCGGTCTGTAATGCCGTAGCCTCTGTGGTGCTGTAACCGGCTTCGGCGAGGTCTTGCGCGATGTTGGCATAGGCGCGGACGAACGTCGCCACCGCTTTGTAAAATGAAATGCGCAACGGCTCGGTGTCGGCAAGCGCCTGCGGGTTGGCGGCATCCCCGCAGAAGTAGCGCAAAAACTGCTCCATCTCACGCGGCGGCGGCACGGGTTCGCACAGGTGGTGGAGTGCTTCGCGGGCGGTGTCGAGCCGCGTCTTGCCTTCTTTGAGCCAGTCTTTCAGTTCGATGTTGTTCGAGCCGCCATTGCCCGCGTCAATGTCGAGTTCGTCCGAGCTATAGATGGCGATGGCTTCCTGAACATCCTTAAACAGCCTTTTGAAGTCCACGATGTAACCGTAATCCTTGTCGTCGCCGTCGAGGCGGTTGGTGCGGCAGATCGCCTGGAAAAGGTTGTGGTCGTGGAGTTCGTTATCGAGGTAGATGTAGGAGCAACTCGGCGCGTCAAAGCCGGTGAGGAGTTTGCTCACCACAATCAGCAGCTTCATGTTGGCCGGCTCTTCGATGAATTGCCGCTTGGCTTCATCCTCGTAGGCCTTGGTGGTCTGGCCGTCTTTGAGAACATGTTGGGTGTAGGTTTCGAACTTGTAGCGCTCGTCGCTGTTGGCCGGTTCTCTGGAAATCGCGTTGTGGTTCGGCTCGAACGAGGTGATGACGCCGCAGTATCGGCCGAAGGCTTTGCCCTGGAAAATCCGATAGTAATGGCACGCATCGTAGATGCTCGCGGCGACAAGGATCGCCGTCCCGCGGTCGTTGTTGAGGCGCGGCTTGGTGTCAAAATCATGGATGATGCTGGCAACGATGCGCGCCTTTCGCTCCTCGGCGCTCATCAGCTCCTCCATCGTGGCCCAGCGTTTGCGGATGATGGCCTTCTGAAAATTATTCAGCGCCTTGGTTTTTTGCTCGAAATAGGCCTCGATGGCCTGCGGCGAGGTGAGGCGTTGCGGCACATCGCGTGCCTCGTATTTCAGGTCGAGAATCACACCGTCCGCCACGCCTTCGTGAAACTTGTAGGTGTGGATGTAGGTGCCGAAAACGTCCCTCGTGGTCTGCCTGTCCTTTTTCAGAAGCGGCGTGCCGGTGAAGCCGATAAAAATCGCATTTTCCAGCCAACGCTTCATCTGCCGGTTCATGTCGCCGCCTTGCGTGCGGTGGCATTCATCCACGAAGACATAGAAACGGCCATGCACGGCGGGCGGCGGACCATTCAGGTCGGCGGGGTCAAACTTGTGGATCAGCGCGCAGAGCAGCCGGGGGGCGGGCGTGCCGAGTTTGCTGACAAACTCCGCCCGGTTCAGGATGCGGGGATCGGGCGAATCCTTGCCGACGAGGCCGGCGTTTTTCATCACGCCTTCGATCTGCTTGTCCAGTTCGTCGCGGTCGGTGACGACGAGGATGCGGGCTTGCGGATCGTTTTCCAGCAGCCACTTGGCGAGCAAGACCATCAGGATGCTTTTGCCGCTGCCCTGCGTGTGCCAGATCACGCCGCCTTCGCGGTGGCGGATGCGTTCCTGCGCCGCCTTCACCGCCGCGAACTGATGCGGACGGGGCACTTTCTTCACGCCGCTGTCGAAGATGATGAAGTCGCGGATGAGGTCGAGCAGCCGGGATTTTTCGCACATTTCGGCGAGCGGACGGTCCAGCAGTGCTCCGCTTGTCAAGGGGGCGGTGTTGACCGACTTCCATTCCACGAAAAACTCCTCCCTGGTCGTCACCGTGCCATAGCGCAGTCCCTGGGAATCGTTGCCCGCGAAAACAAACTGCACGGTGGGGAAGAAACCTTTGTTGAAAATCTCCTCCTGATTGGTGATGAGCTGGCGCACGCCGTCGGCGATTTCCACCGAGCCGCGCTTGAGCTCGATCACGCCGATGGCGATGCCATTCAGATACAGCACGATGTCGGGACGCCGTTCGTGGCCGCCGCGCAAAGTCACTTCCTCGGCAAGGGCGAAGTCGTTGTTTTCCGGATTCTCCCAATCCACCAGATGCACCTGATCGCTCGGCTTTCCAACGGCAATCTGCACGGACGCGCCATAGCGCAGCAGTTGGTAGGTGCGCAGGTTTGCCTGATACAGCGTGATGCCGGTCGCGTCCGCGGCGGCCATCAATTTTTGCAAGGCGGCGGCAATGTGCGCCTCGGAATATCCGCGCTTCGTCAAATTGGCGCGGAGCAAGTCCGCCTCGATGCAACGGTTATTCTCGCGTTTGTGCCAGTCGCCGAGGTAGCGGTAGCCGAGGCAGTCGGGGCGGGCGGGGTCGGTGAAGAGGGCGATGACGCGGTTTTGCGTCTTACGTTCGGAGCGGGGTTGTTCAGGCATGAGTGTCCTCCGTAAGAATTTCGTTTTTCACATAGCGGCGGAAATCTTCGGCGCTGGTGAAACAGCGATAGCCTGACTGGCTGGCGATCCCTATCGTTTCAGGGCTTTCGCCCAACAGCACGGCCACCGGCTGGCTGAGTTCTTCCTGGATGCCATTGGGCCAGGCGATGTCAAAGACGGCTTTCTGTTCGCCTGTGGCGGCATCGGCAAAGTCGAATGCTACCGTCCCGAGCGGGAGGTCTTGCTGCTGCATCCAGTGATTGAGTTCGTTGATTTGCGCTTCTTCCTCGTTGTTGGCGATGCTACCGGGAGCCAAAGCGATGGGCGGCACCGTGGCGGTGGGGCCAGATAGCCACTTGGTGTCACCGTGCAGCAGTTCTTCCATGCGTTTGTTGAGTTCCGCCGCGAGCAGGATTTTTCGGGCTTCGAGGAATGCCGGGTAGTTTTCAATCTTCCATAGTGCAGGGTCGGCGGGAATCCACTGCGATGCCAAGGCTCCCGGATGCGCTTTTTCTATTTCGGGAAAATAGTTTTCGGGCAATCGGTCGCTGATATCGAGGTTGGTGTCTTTGGTGAGGAAGCAGAAGTTCGCCAGGGCATTCACGTCCGCACGCTTGAATTTGTGTTTATAGAGCTGCGCTTTGGGAAAGATGTGGTGCACTTCCAGCCGGCTCATCTTGCCGAGCAGGTTTGCCTTCAGCGGAAGTCCGGTGCCCCAGTCTTTCGACGCACCCATGCGGGTCAGCAAATAGAGCACAGGATAAAAACGGGCGCCGAGGCTCCAGCCGGTGAAATGTCCCGGTTCGGCGCGCAGCCCTCCATGCCAGAGGCGCAATTGCTCCAGTAATTTGTCCAGCCCGCCGTCCGCCCCTTCGAGTGCAGCCAGATCCTGATCGATGAATGATTCTGTTGAGCCTGAGAAGCGTCCCCACATGCCTGCCTGCACGAACCAAAAGAGCAGTTTGTCCCGGTCTTTCTCGTTCAGCGGTTTGGTCTGTTGATCGAGATAGCGCACCATGACCGGCACGCCAAAGCGTCCGAAGAAAACCTGATCATGATCCAAGCCCAGCCGCCCGCTGATCAGATTGAGGCTGGTGTCCACGTGCTTCGTTGCCCGCTTGAGGCCGTCCTGGATTTCCTCGGCATTCCGGTTGTGCAAAAACTGAAACTTCGCTTCTCCGGTCAGCGCGGTGTTGACCGAGCGGAGCAGCCAATCGAGGTTGAAATGGTAATCGGCTTTGGCCCATTCCTTGAGCTTCGACTTCATCGTGTCGCGGGCTTCCGGCCAATCGGCGCAAATCTTGGCAAGCGCCAGATCGCCTTTGGAGAGTTTTGTGCCGCCGCTGTTCACGCGGTTGAAAATATCCACCACAATATCCAGCGTCTTGTCATTGCCGGTGACTTCCTCGATATGGAGATCTATGTCCGCAATGCCGAGAATGCGCGAAATGCGTGCGGAATACTTGACCGCGCGTGTGCCGATGGAGGGATGCTCGGCGAGCGATTCCACCAGTGTCTCATGCCCGGCTTGCCCTTGTTGCATCAGCGCCGAGACATCAATCCAAAGGGGATCGTCCCGCATTTTGACAGGCTGGAAAAAAGAAAAGGTTTCTGTGTCGAGATGAAAGCGGAGTCCTGAAAAAGCAGCGGGATTTCCGTCGAAAAATTTCGGCGCCTTGCCGCGTGCGACACCGTAGAGCGAAGTCATGCGCTGCTGTCCGTCCAGTAGAAGCTTGACGACACCGGGAGCCAGCGGCCCCTCGCCGCGATGCGCGGCGGTTTTTGCTTCCGTTGCCCACACCAGCAACCCGCCAACCGGGTGCCGCCGGTAGAGCGAATCAAATAATCCTTTTACCTGGTCGCGATTCCAGACGTAACCGCGTTGGAATTCGGGCAATGCCATGTGTCCGTTGTCAATATGGTCGAGGATGGTGGAGATTTTCATAGTAAGCGGATTCTTCCGGTTAAAAGTTCCTGCATCATGGCTTGCTTGAGGGCGCGGGTCTTTTCCCGCCGTTGTTCCAACGCTGCCAGTTCCGCGTCCATGTCCGTCAGCACGGTGGCGATGGCGGTTTGTTCAGGGAGGGAGGAGGGAGCGAGAAATGAAAAACTCACGAAGTCTTTTTGGTAGAGATGGGAAATTGTTGAACCGGCTTGGAGCTTGGTGAGGAACTCTTCAAAGATGCGAGACGTGAGAACATAGTAGAAAAAACGCGGGTTGTAGGCCTCGTCTTTGGGGCGAATTACAAACACACCGCTGTTGAGCGTCGCGGGTTTGGAAAGTGACTCAACGAACGCAACTTTTCCGATTGTCCCATCCTTCGTGAGCAAAATGTCATTCGGGCGCAGTTGGATGTTTCGGTCCTGCGTATAACGTTCGGCAGTGACATGACAGCAGCTCGACCAAGCAATGTGCCCATCAGAAAAGTCAGTTCCCGTGACGAGGAAGTAGTCACCTGTTTTCAGATACTCCGCTGTTGTGAGTCCTTGCCAGCCGATGCGAGCCTTCAACGTCGAGTCGTCCGCCATGTTCAAACGATTCCACTCACCGTGGAAGCCGGGGAGGCGGGTTTGACCGGTGAGGAGTTGCTGCATAGCGGCCTGTTTGAAGTCGCGCTTCTTGGCGATGAGTTGGTTCAGCCCGTGCAGCAGTCCATCCACATCGCTCAGCGCCTCCGCAATGGCGCGTTGTTCGGGGAGAGCGGGAACGGGAATGAGAATCTTGGTCTTTAGATTATCATTGTATAGTCGCGCTACTGTGCCTCCGTGAGAAAATGACCACTTAGTAACTTGATAACGATGCCAAAGGTAAGCATTAGTTGCCTTCGACTCGTCGTTATCAATCCAAACAATGTTACTGTCCTGAAAGTAGGCGGGGGAGCCGTCATAGATCACAGTTCTTCCGATTGTTCCTGCAGCTGAAATCAATATGTCGCCTTTTTTCGGAAACGAATACTTCCGCTTAAACTCATCAAACAGGGATTGAGAGATGAAAGCATCTGCATCACCGCCGAAAGTGCCGATTTTGAAGAATGGAACGTCTCCGTATTCTCGGGTTTGGTGCTTAAGCACACGTTTACACATACGGACGCCACCGATCTCTCCAAGCGGCTTCACCTCCCAATCCTCCGGGATGACACCCACCTCGGTCTGTTTGTAGTCCGGTTTCACTTCCATATGGCCCCCATTTTTTTGAGGTGTTCGTCCACTTTGGCGGCGAGCGTTGCCACGTCGTCGGTGAGTTGCGGCAGCGGGGTGGCGTAGCGTTCGGCGAGCTGGCGGATGCGGAGGGTGAGGGTTTGCGAGACGCGGTCGATTTCGCCCTGCACGGCGGCGGCAATCGTCGCCAGCCATTTGTCGTCAACGACGAGGGTCTTGATCTCGTCCTCGGTGAGCACGGGATATTTGGCGTCGATTTTGTTTTCGAGGTTTTCCTGCGCGGCTTTGAGCCGGGTCTTGGCGGTAGCTTGCTGGTCGAGCAGCGCGGCGTAGTCTTCGAGGGCTTGGCGTTCTTCGGCGTCGTCCGGGTCATGCCCGATTTCCTTGAGGCGGGCTTTCACGGCCTTGGCGGTGATTTTCTGTTTCTCGCCTTCGCCTTCGATGACTTCCGCAAGCAGACCTTCCTCGCCGCTTTGTTCTTCGCGTTTTTCGTCGAGCTGCTGCTCGATGTTGGCGAGTTCGGCCTCGAGGGCGGCGGTAGCATCGCGCTCGGCGGTGAAGTAGCGGGCGATGAGGAGGGCGGCGGGGATGAGGTCGGACTTGAAGCGGCGTTTGCCTTTCTTGAAGTCCTCCTTCTCGGGCCAGACGAGTTTGCCCTCCTTGTTTTTGATCTGCTTGATTTCGCGGGGCAAGACGCCGTCCCGCCAGCCGACATCGGCAATAAGGTAGCAATCATCCTTCATAGTGGCGTCCCAGTAGTCCATGAGGTGCTGGTAAACGTCGTAGGCGTCGAGCAGCGGCGCGGTTTTGAAGGTGGCGAGCAGGTTTTCGACGATGGTTTCGATGAGCGGCTTGGGATGGCTGTCCCGGTCGAAGCCTTTGAGCAGCGGAAGGGTGTCCGTTTGCCATTGCGCGAGGATATTGCCGGCTTTGGCGGTAAAGGCGGTGAACTCGCCGTGGCCTAAAATGGCTGGCTTCACCTCGGCGACGGGGTGCTTGAGCGTGACGTAGCCGGGGCGATTGAATTGCGCAAAGAGGGCGGCGCGCAGGCCGGGCATGATTTTCCAATAATGGTCGAGCGCAACGATGTCGCGCTCCGGGATGCCGCCGCGTAGATGGCCGTCGATGTCCTGCAAGTCCTCCGGCTCGGTGCTGTCGATGTAGCGCGGGAGGTTGAGGTTGTAGTCGTTTTTAGGGTCGGCGATTTCGTCAACGGGCACCATGCGGGCGTAGCGCCGGTCGCTTTCGTCCTGCCGGGTGAAGGTGTCCACGATTTTGTGGATGTCCTGCTCGCGGAGGCGGTTTTTCGGGCCGTCTTTTCTGAAGCCCTTGGAGGCGTCGATCATGAAGACGCCCTTGCGTGCGGCGGCGTTTTCCTTGTCGAGCACGATGATGCAGGCGGGGATGCCCGTGCCGTAAAAGAGATTGGCGGGCAGGCCGATGATGGCCTTGAGGTAGCCGGAGCGGACAAGTTGCCGCCGAATGGCGGCTTCGGCATTGCCACGGAAGAGGACGCCGTGCGGGAGAATGCACGCGCCTTTGCCTGTGCTTTTCAGGGAGCGGATGATGTGGAGCAGGTAGGCGTAGTCGCCCTGTTTTTGGGGCGGCACACCCCAGGCGAAGCGCTGGAAGCAGTCGCCGCCGCCGCTCTCTCCCAGCGTGAGGCCGGTGGACCAAGCTTTGTCGGAGAAGGGTGGATTGGCGACCACGTAGTCGTAGGCGCGGAGCTGCTCGCCGTCCTTGAACTTGGGGTCGCAGAGGGTGTTGCCCGATAGAATGGTGGCGGTCGGGAAGTCATGCAGAATCATGTTCATGCGGGCGAGGCCCGCGGTGGTCACGTCCTTCTCCTGTCCTTCGAGGGTGATGCGCTTGCCCGCCTCGGCGGCGACTTTCAGCAGCAGCGAGCCGGAGCCGCAGGTGGGGTCGTAGGCTGTGGTGCCGGCCTTGGAGTTGGCGGGGGAGATGCCGATGAGTTTCGCCATAATGCGGCTGACTTCGGACGGGGTGTAGAATTGTCCCTTACTCTTGCCACTCTCGCTGGCGAAGTGCCGCATGAGGTATTCGTAGGCATCGCCGAGGATGTCGTCGTTTTCGGCGCGGTTTTTTGAGAAATCGAGCGCGGGGTTTTCAAAAATGGCAATGAGGTTGCCCAGCTTCTCGACCTTTTGCGCGCCGGCGCCGAGTTTGTTGGAGTCGTTGAAATCGGGGAAATCGCTGCGGGCGAGGCGCGAGTTGGCGTCGATGAGCGGCTGGATGACCTGCGTGTTGATAAGATTGCCGATGTCGGGGTTGCCCTTGAGCGCGACCATGTCCTCGAAGCCCGCACCCTTCGGAATGACGACCGGCGGTTCGAATCCGTCGTAGTCGCCGTATTTGTCGGAGACATATTTGATGAAGAGCATGAACAGGACGTAGTCCTTGTATTGGCTGGCATCCATCCCCCCGCGCAGTTCATCGCAGGAGGCCCAGAGAGAGGAATAGAGGTCGGATTTTTTGATAGCCATAAATCAGTTTAAAAGAAGGTTAAGAAAAACTACCAGCGGGTTGTTTGTCGAAATTGATGCAACGAATGGCCGCTTCTTAACCGACGGCTTTGTAAACGTCGCAGTCTAGGGAGTCTTCGCTTTTCGAGTCGCGGAAAGAGTTGTCGAGCTCGTCGAGGAATTGCTGTTCTTCGTTGGTGGTGTGTTTGCTCACAGGAAAAAATGATGCGGGGATTAAGCCTCGGGTATTTCGCCAAGGCAAAATGCTTTGCACCTTTTTAGCAAAAGATTTTTAGGCGAAAATAGGCTTCGCTCCTGCACTCACTCAACCCGCAAATCCGCCGGGTGTTGGTTTGGTCGCGCTGGCGTCAGCCGTCTTTGCGCAAGGCGCGCGGGGGCAGCCAGGCGCCGGCGTTTTCGCAGACGCGGGCGGCGAAGTCGCTGCCGCATTGGGCCGCCTCGCGGCTCGAGAGGCCGCGCAGGCAGCCGTCGATGAAACCCGCCGAGAAGGCGTCGCCCGCGCCGACGGTGTCGATGATTCTTTCGGCGGGCGAGGCGGGGACGCGGACCGGTTCGACTCCTTTGTCGAATACATCGGCGCCGGCGGGGCCTTTTGTGAGCAGCAGAGTGCGCACCGGGTGGCGCGCGAAGACGGCGTCGGCGAAGGCGCGCTCCTCCGTTGGCAGGCCGAGCCATGAGGCGAGCAGCGGCAGTTCCTCGTGGTTGAGTTTGAGGATGTCCGCGTGCGCAAGCGAGTCGCGCAGCACGTCCGCGCTCGGCCAGGGTTCGCGCAGGTTTGCATCGAAGAAACGCATGCAATTCGCGGGGATGGTTTGCAGGAGTTTTTTCAGCGTCGCGCGGGATTCCCCTGAGCGTTGCGCGAGCGAGCCGAAATAAAATGCAGCCGCGCACGACGCCGTTTTGGCGAGCTCCGATGTGAGCGCGATGTGGTCCCATGCGGTGTTTTCGCGAATCCGATACGCGGGGATGCCCGTGCCGGTGATTGTGACATCGACCGCGCCCGTGGGCGCGCCGGCGATCACTTGCACGTGCGTGGTCGGGAAATCGCGCTCGCACAGGAGCTCGAGCATATCGTGTCCGGGCTCGTCGTCGCCCACGGCGCTCGCGAGGAGACAGTGCGCGCCGATCGCGTGCGCGAGCACGGCGACGTTTGCGGGCGCGCCGCCGGGGCGGGCGCCCGCGGGCAGCATGTCCCACAGGATTTCGCCAAAGACGAGCAGCGGCGGTTTGCAGGGGATTTTGTCGTTTGTGTTCATTCGTGTTTGCTTTCCCGGGAGCTATTTCGAATTAAAATTTCCGGATTTTTTAACCGCAGATGGACACAAATAACCGCAGATGCGAAAAACAATGTGTGTCGCGGTTCGATGGTTTGGATATCTGTGTCCATCTGCGTTTATCTGCGGTTAAGGATGAAAACCCGGGCGTCGCAAGCGACGTCCCTAAGGGATTTATTTTTTCCGGACAGGCGTTTTTGAATTTCCTCAAGGGGCACGCCCTTGGTCTCGGGATACCAGCGCAGCACGACGGTGACTTGCAGCACCATCATGGCCGCGAAGAAATAAAACGGAATGCCCGCGCCGGGTTCGCCGGCGTTTTTGGCGAACACGGGGAACAGCCACGAGATCGCCGCCGCCATGATCCAGTGTGTCGAGCTGCCGAGCACCTGACCTTTTGAGCGCACCTGGTTCGGAAAAACCTCGCTGATGAACACCCAGATGACCGCGCCCTGTCCGAAGGCGTGGCAGGCGATGTATCCGACGAGCAGCCAGACAAGCGCGCCTTGGTATTGGTTGATTGTGAAAATCCACGCCACGCCGAGCAGGCACAATCCGGTGCCGATCGCGCCGCCGAGGAGCAGCGTCTTGCGGCCCACGCGGTCGATGATCGCCATGCCGAGCATGGTGAAGACGAGATTGGTCGCGCCGATGAACACGGATTGCAGGTCGCCGGAAACCTTGTCGAAACCGGCCATGCCGAAAATGGGGCTTAGGTAGTAGAGCAGGGCGTTGATGCCGTCGAGCTGGTTGAACATCGCGACCGAGACGGCGAGAAAAACGGGCAGCGCGTGGATGCGCCGGAAGAGCGGCTCGGAGATTTTTTTCGCGCCGGTTTCCTCATCGAGCGAGGCTTGAATGGTCGCGACTTGCGCGGCGGGATTTTCGACGCCGGTTTCGGCGAACACGTGCGAGGCCTCGTCGGCGCGTCCGCGCATGATGAGCCAGCGCGGGCTTTCGGGAATGTTGCGCAGGAGCAGCCAGAACAGGAGCGCGGGTAACGCCTCGACGCCGAGTTTCCAGCGCCACTCGGCCGCGCCGAAATCAACGAGCCCGAGCAGATAGTTCGACAGATACGCGACGAGGATGCCGAGCACGATGTTGAACTGGAAAAACGCGCCCAACCGCCCGCGCCAGCGCGCCGGCGAGATCTCCGCGAGATACAGAGGGCAGATCACCGTCGAGCCGCCGATGCCCAGGCCGCCGATGACGCGAAACACGATCAGCGACCAAAAATCCCATGCGAACGCGCAGCCGGCCGCCGACACAAAAAACAACACGCCGGCCCATTGCAGGCAACGCTTGCGACCCAGCGCGTCGCTCGGGCGCGCGGCGAGAAGCGCGCCGATCACGGTGCCGATGAGCGCGGAAGCGGTCATGAAGCCCTGCGTGAATCCGCTGAGTTGGAACAGTTCCTTGAGCTGGTTTTGCGCGCCGGAAATGACGACGGTGTCGAAACCGAACAGGAGCCCGCCGAGCGCGGCCACGAGCGAGCAGCGAAGCAGGAACGAATTGGGCGAGGCAGTTTTGTCTTGGGTTGATGAGGCGGTCATGGGTTTCGAGGGGATGTTAAAGCATTTTGGGAAAATAGTGCGGTGCCTTTGGTAGGGCGGTCTCGCCGAGGCCGCCGCGTTTGTCATCCGAAAATTCTCGGCGCGCTCGGCGAGCGTGCCCTACCCAATGCGGATGGAGTTCCATTGATTATTGAATCGGGTGCATGTCCCAGACTTGGAGTTTTTCGACGGTGACCGGCGACTCCTCGGCGATGAGCGCGATGTCCTTCGCGTCGGGCCGCGTCGGGTAAACGCGCTGCGTGAGACACTGGCGCTCGTTCACATAAACCTCGATGACGCTCTTGTCCACGAACACGCGCAGGTCGGCGGCCTCGCCGGGCGCGAGCGTGAACGGGGCGGTTTGCTCGGTGACGTGGTGCTGGTCGCGCGGGAGGTTTTTTAGGAACGCGGCGCGGCCCTTTGTCCAGCGCGCGGCGGGATTGAGCGTGGATTTGGAGATGTCGGCGGTGAGCGTGTTTTTGCCGGGGTCGATCCAGATTACGGTTTGCTCGGCGCGGTCGGGCGTGGCGCGGACGATGATGCCGAAGCGCCCGGATTTCCCGGGGGTGATTTTGGCGCGAATTTCGAGCGTGTCGCCGCTGAGTCCGCCGAGGTCGCGCTCGCCGGAGACGGTGAAGCTCGAAAGCGAGCGCTCGTTGTGGCGGAGAACTTCGAGCTCGGGCGCAGGCTGAATGCGGAGCGTGTTGTCGGGGAACAGCGAGAGGATGCGCGGCAGCGTGGCGACGGAGCCCCATGTCACCGAGGCGACGGTTTGCCCCCTGACCTGCGTGGGACGGTAGGGTTCCTGCACCCAGCCCCAGAAGACGCGGCGGCCCTTGCCGTCGAGCAGCGTCTCGGGACCGGCGACGGAGCCGGCGGCCCAGCTCATGCGCCCGTGCGATTCGGGGATGAATTTTTCCGCGGCGCGATCCCAAACGCCGATGTAATAATGCACGCTGTTGAACGGCTGGTGGCAGTGCATGAGGAGCATGTGTTTGCCGTTGCCGATGGGGAAAAAGTCGGGGCAGGCGGCGTCCTCGTGCGCGGCGGTCCACTTGCGGTCGGATTTGTAGAACGGCCCGCGATACTCCCAGTTCACAAGGTCGGTGGAGCGGTAGAGGCTGTTGCTGTCGCCCTCGTAACCGGGCGTTCCGTTTTTGTTGCCGATGAGCGCGTAGTAGGTGCCGTCGGCTTCGCGCCAGGCGGTGGGATCGAAGACGCGAACTTCGGGCGGCGCGGTTTTGTCGGAGATCACCGGGTTGCGCGGGTCGGGCGTCCAGCGGACGAGCTCGGGGTCGTCGGGATCGTCGGCGGTGGCGATGCAGGTGCCCTGACCGGGGACGTGGTAAATGAGCGTGGGCACGGGCGCGTCGTTCACGGCGTCGCCGCTGTAAATGCCGCGCGGCATTGAGCCGTCGAAAACGGGTGCGACCGCGGGCGCGTGGTGCACCCAGTGCACGAGGTCGGCGCTCGACGCGTGCAGCCAAATTTCGCGCGGGTGGTCGTTGTCGCGCCCCTCGAGGACGGTCTGCGTGTCGGGTGCCTGGCGTCCGAGAAACATGACATGGTAGCGGCCCTTCCAATAAAGCGTGCCGTTGATGTCGTTCCAATAGCCGTCGGGCGGCATGAGGTGGTAGCGCGGGCGGTGCGGATCGGCGGCGAGCTTGGCGCGCAGGTCGCGCGCGGCGCGGAGCTGGTCAACCGTGCCGAGTCCGTCCCTGCCGGTCACGGCCTCAATCTTCGGGCGAAGCGCCTCCTGGTTTTTAGCAACGAGCGCGGCGCCCCCGCTCAACGCAACGATTTCGTCGTCGGAAAGCGCGCGCGCCCAGATTGCGGCGTGGTCGATGTCGCCGCGCATGGCTTTGCCGATGATCAGAGGCTCCGCGTTTTCGCGCAGCTCGCCGGACGCCGGCGCGGACGCGACGCGGCGGCCGTTGACGAACAGCGCGATCTGCCGCCCGTCGTAGCGGGCGATGACGTCGTGCCACACACCCTGTTCGATGGCGGACGCCGGCAGGCGCACATCCGCGCCAAGATTCGGCCGTCCCTTCACGCCGATCTGGAAACCGATGGCGCCGTTGTTGGCGTAAAGATTGAAGGAGGTTTTGGCATGGCCGCCGTGTTTGCAAAAGAGCTCGCTGTTCGTCAGGCTGGCAGTGGGTTTTATGCGAAGGAGAATCGTGAGACGGTCGCCCTTCGGTGTAGTAAAACGATCGGCACGGAGGAATCCGCCCGAGAAGCGCGCCGCAATCCCGTCGCCTCCGCGAGCGAGCGAGGCCGCGCGGTCGCCACCCCCAAGCGGCTGCCCGAGCGTGATCGCGCCGGAAACTGTCACAGGATCGCCGGCGGCGGATTTTGCCGCGTCCATGTTCCAGACGGTGACAGTGTCTTTGAAAACGGGACGCGCGCTTTGCGCATTCACTGCGGCAAAAAGAGGCGGCATGAGGAATGCTGGGAGACAGGTTGCGACAAACGACAGAAACCGTCGGATGCGCGAGGGGAGGGGATGTGTTTGGGGCGTGATGGGATTGCGCATGGCAGGGAATGAACTCGCTCCACAAATCCCCGTCGCGCGCAAGACTGCCAATTACATTCTTGCGCAGCCTGCCATATTCCTGACAAGACAGGTTGCATATTTGTCATGGCAGCTTTGAGGCATCAAAAACTTCCCGAAGACACCAACCCGAAATACATGCGCATCGCGGCGGTGTTGCGCGAAAAAATCCTTTCCGGCCAATATGCGCCGGGGCATCGGCTGCCGAGCGAGTCGGCGCTCGTCAAGAGTTACGGCGTGTCACGACCGACGGCGGGGCGCGCCTTGAGGGATCTCGTGGACGCGGGCTTGGTGGAACGCCGGGCGGGCGCAGGCTCCTTTGTTGCGAGCCAGCCCAAGGCGGTGACGGGCAGGCCGACGCTTGGCATTCTCATGCCCCAGTGGGAATCAACTGAGATTTTCGAGAAAATCTGCGGGCAACTCGCGAGTCTGGCGCGCGCGCATGGCATCGACATCGCATGGAGCAAAGCCTCTCCGCCGAACCTTTCACCCGGCGCGCGAATCAAGGACGAATCGGAGCAGGCCGAGCGGATGTGCTCCGACTATATCGAACGCCGGATGGCGGGCGTTTTTTTCGCGCCCCTGGAACTTTCAAAAACGCAGTCGGAGGTGAACCATCGCATTGTGTCGCGGCTGACCGAGGCGGGAATCGCAATTGTGCTGGCGGACCGTGATATTGAGAAATATCCGCAGCGGAGCGGGTTCGACCTGGCGTCCATGGACAATTTTGCGGCGGGTTATAAAATCGCCTCGCACCTGCTCCTGCTTGGCTGCCGCCGCATCGCGTTTTTCACAAAACCGTATTCCGCCTCCACGGTTGCGGCGCGCATCGCGGGCATGCGGGAGGCGATGGCGCGCGCGAATGTCGAAACCAAGGGCGAGGTGATCGAGGGCAACCCGGCGGACGCGAAGTTCGCGCGGTCGGTCTTTGCTCGAAAAAAATGGGACGCGTGCATTTGCGCCAACGATCGCACGGCGGCGCAACTGCTCCAGTCGCTGATCAAACTCGGCATCCGCGTGCCGGGAGATTTGCGCGTGGCCGGTTTTGACGACGCGAAATACGCGACGCTGGTCGCGGTGCCGCTGACGACAATCCACCAGCCCGGCGACGAGGTGGCGGCGCTGGCGTTTGAGGCGATGATGCGCCGCATCAACAACCCGCTCGCGCCGTCGTGCGCGTTCCTGGCCACACCGCGTCTCGTCGTGCGCGAATCCTGCGGCACGTATTTGCCGAGGTGATTGTATCTGCTTGCCCGGCGGTATTCGCGGGTTTGCATTGCGGGGTTTATTTTCGAGCTCATCCAAAAATGCCCTCCTTCAATCCAAACGCCACGCCGCTTTTTCCCCGCAACGCGCTGCATCCCGCCGCGCTTGCGCGGGCGGATGGGCAAGCGGACGGGGGCGCGCCCTGGTGCGTGGCGTTTTCGGGCGGGGCTGATTCGCTCGCCCTTCTCATTACGCTGCGCGAGCACTGGCCGGAGCGGAAAATTGTCGCGCTCCATTTTAACCATCACTTGCGCGGCGAGGCCAGCGACGGGGACGAGCAATTTTGCCGCGATGTTTGCGCCGGGTGCAGCGTGGAATTGCGGGTTGGTCATTGGGAGCGCGCCGACACAAACGCCAGCGAAGCCGAGGCGCGCGAACAGCGTCATGACTTTTTCGACCAACAAATGACCGCCCTCGGCGCGCGCGTGCTTTGGCTCGGCCATCAACTCGACGACATCGCCGAAACGCAGCTCATGCGGCTGGCGCGCGGCAGCAGCACCGCCGGGCTTGCCGCGCCGCGCCCGGTTCACGAGCATGCGAACGGGCGCGTTTTTATTCGTCCGCTCCTCGCGCTTTCGAAGCGCGAAATCACCGGCGCGCTTCGAGCGCGCGGGTTCGCGTGGCGCGAGGACGCGACCAATCGCGCGGGGGATTTTTTCCGCAATCGCATTCGCCGCGCCGTGTTGCCCGCGTTCATTGCCGCGTCCCAAAACAACGACGCGCTTGCCGGTGCCGCGCTCACGCGCGAGCTTCTCGATGAGGATGCCGCCGCGCTCGATGCGTGGCTCGACGAGTTGCTTCCCGCGTCCGCGCTCGCGCCCGGTTCGCTCGACTTGCGCGTGCTCGCGGGCAAACCCCGCGCCTTGCTTCGTCGCGCGCTTCGTCGCTGGCCTCCCGCCTCCGAACTCGCGCGCGCAGGCTTCGAGGCGCTTCTCGCCATTTGCGAGAATCCCGCCGGCGCTGTTGCGAAACGGACGAGCATTGGCGATGTCGTTGCGGTTTTTGAAAATGGCATCCTGAGCATCGAGCCGTCCGCGCGAGACGTCCCATCATTCTGCTTTTCCGCCACCGCGCCCTTCACACTTGTGCTGCCCGACGGAGCGACGCTCGCGGCGGAACTCGTTGCACTCACCGACGAACTTCGCGACGAAATCCTCTCCGGGCATCACGATCCGAGTGACACGGTTTTTATTTCGCCCGCGCCGACATCGCCAACCGGGCCGGGCGACTTCATTGTCCGCTCCTTGCAGCCCGGTGACCGTTATCAACCGCTTGGCGCGCCCGGTTCGGCTAAAATTTCTGATTTGCTCATAAATCGTAAAATTCCGCATGCGCGCAGGCTTGCGCTTCCTGTTGTTTGTTTTGTCCGTGACAAACAAACGGACGTCGCTGAAGTTCTCTGGCTTCCGGGCCTTCCTCCCGCCGACGCTTGGAAGATCACGCCGCAAACACAAAAGGCGCTGCATTTGACATATCGTCGCGGAACCTGCACCTTGTTTCCAAAGTCTTTACACAATTCACTGAAATAACGAAAATGCCAGAACCTAAAAACGACAAAAAACGCCGTCCCCTGAAAAGTCTTCCGCCGGAAGGCTTCCAGCCGAAGGTCTGGATCATTTGGTTCGGCCTCATTGCCGCATGCGCAGCCCTTTACATGGTTGGCGGGCGCATGGGTAACAGCGGTGAAACTGCCAAGCTCAACATTCAACAGGTCGTCAATCTTACCCAGGTAAACCAGATCAAGAGCGGTGTCATCGAGCCCAAGCTCGCCGGCGGACGCGATTGGATGACAATCAGCGGCGAGCTCATTCAGGACGCCAAACTCCCCGAGGGTCTCACGCTGAAACCCGGCGCGCCCAAGCCCACCCGCTTCGTTGCCGAAGGCCGGCTCACCGACAAAAATCTCGAAGTCCTCCAGCACTCCGGCCTCTACACCGAGAAACAAAGCACGAGCTGGTTCGAGACAATCGGCTCGCAACTGCTCATGTTCGGCGTGTTGATCGCCGTCATCTATTTCCTCTTTTTCCGCCAGCTCCGCAACGCGGGCAAAGGCGCGATGAGTTTTGGCAAAAGCCGCGCCAAGCTCCTCACGCGCGATCGCGACAAAATCACCTTTGCCGAAGTCGCCGGTTGCGACGAGGCCAAGGAGGAAGTTTCCGAGGTTGTCGATTTTCTGAAGGACCCGAAAAAGTTCACCCGCATGGGCGGCAAGATTCCGAAGGGCATCCTCATGGTCGGCCCTCCGGGCACGGGCAAAACGCTTCTCGCCAAGGCCGTCGCGGGCGAGGCCGATGTGCCGTTCTTCTCGATCAGCGGCTCGGACTTCGTCGAAATGTTTGTCGGCGTAGGCGCCAGCCGCGTGCGCGACATGTTTGAGCAAGGCCGCAAAAACGCGCCCTGCCTCATCTTCATCGACGAAATCGACGCCGTCGGACGCCAGCGCGGCGCGGGTCTTGGCGGCGGCAACGACGAGCGCGAGCAAACACTCAACTCGCTCCTCGTCGAGATGGACGGTTTCGACACCACGGAAGGCGTTATCATCATCGCCGCGACCAACCGTCCCGATGTTCTCGACCAGGCGCTCCTGCGCCCCGGACGTTTCGACCGCCAGGTGCATGTCGATTTGCCCGACCTGATTGGCCGCGAGCAAATCCTGCGCGTGCACGCCCGCAAGATTTCCCTCTCCGACGACGTCGATCTCAACGCCATCGCGCGCGGCACCTCCGGACTTTCCGGCGCCGATCTCGCCAATCTTCTTAACGAAGGCACTCTCCTTGCCGCCCGTCGCAACAAGAAACGCGTCGAGATGGTCGACATCATCGACGCGCGCGACAAGGTCATCTGGGGCCGCGAACGCCGCAAATTGATGGATGACGAGGAGAAAAAATCCACCGCCTGGCACGAGGCCGGCCACGCCGTTCTCCAAGCCATCCTCGACGACGGCACACTCCCCATCTACAAGGCCACGATTTTGCCGCGCGGGCGCGCGCTTGGTTTTGTCGCCACGCTTCCCACCAAGGACATTCGTTCCATGTCCAAAAAACGCCTGCTCGATTACATCTGCATGGCGATGGGCGGGCGTATTGCCGAAAAACTTGTGACCCATGAAATCAGCACCGGCGCCGCCGCGGACATCAAGCAGGCGACCTCCACCGCGCGCTCCATGGTTTGCGATTACGGCATGAGCGATCTCGGCCCCATCGCGCTCGGGCAGGATCAGGACACTGTTTTTCTCGGGCGCGACATCACGCGCTCGCAGCACATCAGCGAGGACACCGCCCGCAAGGTTGACGACGCCATCTCGCAAATCATCTCGATTCAATACGACCGCGCCGAAACGATCATCAACGAGCACCGCGAGGCGCTCGACAAAATCGCGCAGGCCCTCATCGAATACGAGACGCTTGAGGGCAAGCACATCATGGAAATCCTGCAGCACGGAGAAATCAAATCCCCCGTGATCAACGAATCCATGTCGAAACCCGCGGAAAAAACCGCCGAGCCAAAACCCGCGCCCACAAAGCCCGCCTCCGACGATGGCGGCCTGCCCAAAACCGCGCCCAACCCGGCGTAATGAAACAAAAAAACGCGAACTTTAGGTTCGCGTTTTTTGTTGCCCGTCGCCGTCCCGGGCGGCGCAGTTTCTTTCGCGCACATTTACCCGCATTGAAATGAAGACTCATCGCACGCTTACCATAATACTATTCACCCTGGCCTGTGCGACGCTTGCGCCCGCCAAAAATATCGAACCCCGATTCTCCCGGCGCGAAGTGCCGGTTCTCACGCTGGCGCAAAACAACACCGTGCTTGAAATCCGGCTCAACAACGAGCACCCGTGCACCGTCGAAAAAATCGCGGTCAAGCTCGACGGAACAACCGATCTCAACGACATCGCATCGGTTCGCATCCTCTATGCGGATCGCGACAAAAACATCCATCCGTTCGGCGAAGCGCTCGCGCCCGTCGCTGGAGAAATGGTGTTTGCGGGCTCGCAGGCGGTGAAAAATCCGCCGGGCATTTTCAAAATTTCAATCCGCCTCAAGCCAAGCGCCGGTTTGCTCAATCGAATCAACGCCTCATGCGCATGGATGCAAATCAACGGAAAACGCATCGCCGGGGCCCCCATGCCCGCGCCGGGATTGCGCGTGGGTGTTGCGGTTCGTCAAGCAGGGGACGACGGCGTCGAACGCTATCGGATTCCCGGCATCGTCACGACGCCCACGGGCACGCTGCTCGCCATATACGACGTGCGCAGGGAGAAATCGCGAGACCTTCAGGGGACATTGACATCGGCCTGAGCCGCAGCACCGATGGCGGGCAAAATTGGGAACCCATGCGCATCGTGCTCGACATGGGCGAATGGGGCGGCCTCCCGCAAAGATACAACGGCGTGAGCGACGCATGCATCCTTGTGGATGATCGCACCGGTGCCGTTTATGTCGCGGGCTTGTGGATGCACGGGCTGCTCGACGCGGAGGGCCGCTGGATTGAGGGGCTGAACGAAAACTCCACCGAGTGGACACATCAATGGCGCGCGAAAAGCTCGCAGCCGGGTTTTGGCGTGAAACAAACCTCCCAATTTCTTCTAGCCAAAAGCACCGATGACGGACGCACCTGGTCGCAGCCGGAAAACCTGACCCGTGCATTAAAAAAGGAGGAGTGGTGGCTGTTCGCACCCGCGCCTGGACGCGGCATCATGTTGAAGAATGGAACCCTTGTGATGCCCACCCAGGGGCGGGACGATAAAGGGCGCGCTTTTTCGAACATCGTCTTGAGCCGTGATGGCGGAAAAACGTGGGCCTCCAGCGTCCCCGCATATTCCGGTTCCAACGAAAATCAAATCGTCCAGCTCGACGATGGTTCCATCATGCTCAATGCCCGCAGGAGTCGCGACCATGGCAGCCGCGCGGTCACGGTCACGCATGATCTTGGGAAAACGTGGAGGGCGCATCCCTCGTCCGGCACGCTGGTCGAGCCCGGCTGCATGGGCTCGTTTCATCGTCACGAATACACCGCCCCCGACGGCTTAAGAAAAAGCATCCTGCTGTTTGCCAATCCGAATTCCAAGAAGGCGCGTGAAAAAATGACGATCAAGGTCAGTTTCGACAATGGCGCCACATGGCCGGCGCGTCACTGGATTTTGCTCAACGAGGAAAAACGCAGCGCCTACTCGTGCCTCACCTCGGTTGACGAACAAACAATCGGTATCCTCTACGAAGCCGGCGCCGCAAACATGGTTTTCCAAAAAATCCCGCTCGCCGAAATCCTCAATCGCTGAGGCTCAACGCGCGGGGACGTTTTCAGAATTGCGCGCAAAATCCACGATCAGAACGCAAAATCGTCGGTCGTCGTGGGGGCGACCTGCTCCTGCACAAGTTTTTCGGCGGTTTCGTGTTTTTCGATTCCGCTTATGACAATCGCCTTCGGCGTCACCGGACAGGCGTATTGGCACGCGCCGCATCCGATGCAGTAGTGCGGATCAACCAGGGGCACGGCCTCGGCGTGGCCGGGTGGCTTTTTCATTTGCAACGCCCCGGTGGGGCAGTGCTCGGCGCAGGCGCCGCAGGCGGTGCCGTCCTTGAGAATGATGCAGCGCGGGTGCGCAGTGTAGGCGAGGCCGATGCGCGTGGTGTGCTTGGCGTCCCTGGCAAGGGGCAGGATCGTTCCATCGGGGCAGACGTCGGAGCAGACGGTGCAGTCGAAATTGCAGAAGCTCTTGTCAAAATTGAGGCGCGGCTTCATGAGCCCGGCGAGGTTTCCGTATTCGAGAAACGCGGGTTCGAGCACATGGCTCGGGCACGCGCTCACGCAGAGCTGGCACGCGGTGCATTGCGAGAGGATGCGCGCGACGCTTTGAGCGCCGGGCGGAGCGACCACTCCGGGGTTGTCGAGTTTTGAAAAATCGCGCTTTCGTCCGCGTCCCTGTCCGTGCTGTCCTGGGCCTTTCGGCCCCGTTCCTTGCTGCGCGCCGTTTTGCGCAAGGTCGCGCGAGGCGGACAGCGCCGTCGCCCCGATGGCTGTGAGCGCGCCGAAGGTGGCCGTGGAAATGAATGCGCGGCGGTTGGCATCAGGCGGCGGGCGGGCGATGGAATTGGGAATGCGGGATGCGGTTTTTGGCGCACCCTTCGGCTCCCGTCGCGCGGACACGCCGTGCCAGCGGTATTTCACGCCGCCCTCGTCGCACACGGAAATGCAATCGTAGCAGGCGACGCAGCGCGAGAAATCGATCTCGCCGGCGCGCAGGTCGATGCACTGCGCCTTGCAGGCGCGCAGGCAGTCGCCGCATTTCACGCAGGCCGTCTTGTCGATGCTGATGCGCCAGAGCGCGCGGCGCGAGACGAGGCCGAGTAGCGTGCCGACGGGGCAAACGGTGTTGCACCAGAGGCGTCCGCGCACGGAGGCCATGATCGCGACGGCGATGAAAATGAGGAGTGGGGGCAGGAGCGCGCCCGCGGCGGCGAAGCTGACGTTGACTTGCGGAATGGCGGCGGGGTGGCCGAGCGCGGTGGCGATAGTGGCGGCGATGTTGTTGGCTACAACCGCGAGTGGCCGGAAGAGCGTCGATGCGAAGCGTCCGAAATTGCTGTAGGGGTCGAGCCACGCGAGCGCGACACCGCCCCAGCCGGCGACAATGGCGAGGAGCGTGACGGCGAGGATTGCGTGGCGAAGCGTGTTGTGCGCTTTTTTTGCAGGGAGCTTGTAGGGCGGCTTGCGACGGATTTTTGCGGAGATGCGCGAAATGACATCCTGCAAAATTCCGAGCGGGCAAATCACCGAGCAATAGACGCGTCCGAACGCAAACGTGAGCGCGAGGATGAGCAGGCACGCGAGCGCGGTGGCGTGGAAGGCGGTCACGAACGTGATCGCCGAGGGCACGAACTGGATCGACGTGAAGACGTGCTTGAGGTGGTTGGGGACGATGTCGCGGAAATCGATGAGCGCGGCGAGCGCGATCAGGAGGCACGCGGACGCCGCGACGACGCGCAGACGTCGGAGCGTGGAACTGCCTTTGGCGGGGGAGGGGGATTTTGCGTTTTTTCGGGGAGGCACGGAGTTCGGCTGCTTGCTGTCGTTTATAAATTACGGGGTTGTTTTACGCGGTCATTCGCACGCGTTCGATTTTCAGTTCGCCGAGATTGTTGCGGCCGTGTCCGGCCTCGGCGGCGATGCGCACGTGCTCAATGTCGCGCTTGTGTCCCATGATGCGCGAGGCGGCGGCGTCGATTGCCACGATATCGCGCGAGATGAGAAGTTGTTTCACGCTCGTGTCGAGGTCGGCGACGGTGACGCCCTTGGGGCCGTTGCGCATCATCGGGCTGAATGCGTCGAGGATGTTGAGGTCGGGTTTTTTAAAACGGAGGATGTCGGCGATGCACTGGTGCAGGCCGTTGCGGTGATACGAGCTCTGGTCGGCCTTCGAGACGATGCCCATGAGGTTTTTCATGCAAGCGGTCATGGTGGCGCCGCCGTGGTGCTTGAGCACGGGGACGTTGATGAAGACATCGCTGTCGAGAACGGCGGTGTGGACTTTCACCTTTTTGATCGAAACGCCGCCGGGGATTTCGACATCGCGGTAATACGAGTCGGCATTGGCGGGGAGCACGCGCGCGCCGGCGGCCCGGGCGGCGTCGGCGATGCCGCTGGTTTTGTAGGATTTGTCCCACTTGTCGCAGGTGTTGTCGAAAACGGAAACCTCGCTCGCGCCGGCCCCGAGGCAGAGCGTGACGAGCCGCGCGACGATGTCGGGGTGGGTGTTGGCGCAGAGTTCGGGCGGTTTGTCCCAGGCGATGTTGGGCTTGATGACGACTTTCTGGCCCTTCTTGACGAAGGCGCCGATGCCGCCGAACGCCTCAAGCGCGCGGTCGAGCATGGCAACGCGATCCTCGCCCTTGACGGTGATGAGGTCGGGGGCGCCTCCGGAGGCCGGTGCGCCGGCGGCGACGAGGCTGCCGAGGGAGGGAAGGGTGGCGGCGGTTGCGCCGGCCACGAGGCCTTTTTTAATAAAATCGCGACGTGTATCCATGATGGTGTTAATGGGCTGGCTAAGGGTTCGTTTTTTGAAAGATTTTTATTTGCAACTTTGGCGGAGCGCAATGGCGATTTGCGCCAAAACGCGGGAATCCCGTGTATGACGTTTCAATTGGGCAATGGTTGCACAAAAAGGGCGGCGCGCGCGCCACCCATGACCGCTCTCTCCATCATTTCCCCGGCGGCTTTAACCGAGGGAAATCGTCGCTTAGAACTTAAGTTTTGGAAGCTTGGCGGCGATGGTGGCGGTTTGCAGGAAATTTTTAAGCGCGGCGGCGACGGCGTTTTTGTCGGCGGCGGCGGGCAGCGGGGACGATGCCATCAACTCTTTTGCCAAGCGGGCGGCGTCACCGGCACCGGCGTATTCGATTCCCTTGGTCGAGGGCAACGCGGCTATGGATATGAGGGTTGCCGCCATTTCGCGCACGAGACCCCCAGCTCCGCTTCCGATGACTTTGTTGTATATGGGTGCGGCGGGATTGCGGGCCACGAGCGCGCCGGCCGCCTTTGCCTTGGCCGCGTGTTTTTTCATGTCCTCCAGCGGCGCTGCGGCGTGCTTATACATTTCATTGTTGACGGTTTTTTCCTTGTTGCGAATCGCCGTTTCTATGACCTCGGGGCGCAATTCCTTGAGGAGGGCGTCGGCGGCCTGCGCCATTTTGCGAAGCAGCGCGGCGCTTTTGGGCGCGAGCGGATCCTTTTTATCGACGCTTTTTTCAGCGAGCACGGCAGCGTTGCGCACTTCGCCGATTGCCTCGCGCAGATTGATGACTCCCCCCACAATGACTTCACGCACCAAGTCGTCGCATGTTTTGCTCCAGCGCTTGTAATGATACTGGGCCCATGCGGGGCTTTGCTTGAAGAAGGGCGCGAGCGCGTCGAAACCGGCCTTGTTGAAGGCTTTATTGAGCTCGGCGAGCGCCTTTTCGCATTTGGATTTATCCTTCAGCGAGGAGGAAATGTCCTTGGCTCCCTGCCAGTGTTTGAGCGTCAGGATTTGCGGTATTTCGGGGGCGGTAAAGGTGGCCATGATGAGGATTTCTACATTGGTTTTGTTACAGTGGTATTGAGGGGCACGCGCGGACGTTCCGGGTTGAGTCCCAGTGAGCGTTTGTAGCGGGTGGGGGTAATTTTTTCCTTTGGCGCGGCCCCGTCCTTCGTGGCAGGGGCGGTTTTGCTGAATCGGCCTTGCTCGGCGGCGATGAGGAACGACTCGATTATCGCCTTGGCTTTTTCCCAGCGTTGCCGGACTTCTTGGGCTTTGCTGGCCGAAACTAGTTCAATGCTGCCGTTGGATTCGGAAAATTCGCCGAGCACATGGCCAAGCTCAATTATGATCCGGCTGATTCGATATAAAAAATCCTCAGTTGTGATCTCCTCGGTGGGTCGCTTGACAAATGTGCCCTCAAAGCGCGAGCAGAGCCATTCGAGGGGCGCCATGTCGCCCGCCAGTCGCGTGAGCACCTCGATGCGGTCGAGCGGATTGCTCGTTCCGCTGCCGACGATGGGAGCCTCGGCCCATTTATACACGAGCGAAAGAGATACCCCGAGTTCCTGCGCAACGTGCTTTGCAGGAACTCGTTTGAGCAATTCTTTGACGATGTCGTGGGATTCCATCTACGGGCTGTGTGTTATGCTTTGGCGCGTGCGTCAAAGGCTTTCAGTAGTTTTTTTGCAATTGACTCGTATTTGGCGACACCTGCATCCACCGCCTTGCTTATTTTTTCAATGGATTGGATTTGAGCGGTCAATTTGACGCATTGAGCGGCCAATTCCCGATTTCCCTGAGCCTTGGCGGTGGTGCCCATGCGGGCGATTTCCTTGGCATCGGTGAGTTTCCCCCGGCTTTGTCGCACTTGGCTTGGGTGGCGGCCATGGTTGCCTGCAATTTGCCCGCGCGCACCTGGCCGACAGCGGCCGTGAGTTTTGGCGACGCCATGCCCTTGCCGACGATGGTGTCGAGTTGCGCAATATCCTTGAGGGATTTGTCAACCGTTTGGGCGAGCAGTGTGTAGTCCTTGAGGCACGCCGCCGCCAGCGCTGCGTTTTGCTGCAGGGTTTTCGACGCGGTCGCGGCTTCGGCAGCCTCCTCCACGCTTTCCTCAATCAGAAGATCCTGCACCTTGACCGCGCCCTTCTGCCATTTTTTCAGGAGGATGTAGAACGGTTCTATGAATTCGAGCACCTCTTCCGGTATCTTGGAGTCGCCGAGCATTTTTTTAATGCGCTTTATCAAATAGGCGACATGTTCGCGGAATTCCTCGAAGAGCTCGGCGGTGGGCGGCTTGGTTTTCTTGAGCTTGATGAGCGTGAGGTTGAGGAACTTCAGCGTCTTGGTGAACTTGGGGTCTTTTGTGTATTCAAGGTCGAGCCACTCGGCGTAGGTGTAGGGAGATTTGAGCTTGGGGGGAAGTTTTAGTTTCATGATTTTTTTAAGTATATAATATATTTTTCTGATACCGGGTTATCATTCTTTCAGTCGCAACTGGTTCGTTTTAAGGCCAGCGACCTTCATTGTGCGCTTGGCAAAACGACCGGAACTGGCATCCTTGGGCTTGGCGGACACTTTGACTGTGGTCTGAAGGATACCCAATGGGTTTTCTGCGTAGAGGCCAAGTAATTTAAATTTGTGAATGCGGAGTTCTTTTTTCTCCGTATCAAAAATCGCCGTGGCATTTTTGATTATAACGGAACCTCCTTGTTCCACGGTAACATCGACCAAATCCTGAATGTTTTCGACATTTTCAACTTCGTCATCGAGTTCCATTTCGTCCGCCTCTGAGGCCCACGCCCGCATAGTTTTCAAATAATTCCCATAGCGAGCGAATGCTTTTTGCAGTGCCGGCCCCTCAGTGTTTTGAAATTTCCTAGTCATCTCACGCTGGCCGGGCGATGCGAGATCGGACAAAAGACCGATGGAAATGCTGGCTTTGATCTCGGGGATCGATTTTTGCGGATTTGACGCAAATGCTTCTTGTTGCACGAAATTGCCGATGCGTGTTTTTTGTTTTTCCAAAAGAGTCTTCAAGTCATTGAGGGTATTTTCATAATTGGCAATTTTGGCCTTATATTTTTTCGATGAAAACCATTTGGATTTCTTTTTGGCGATAAGTCCCTCTATGCGTGCTATTTCAGCAAGTGTGGCGCCTGCGAGCTTGCCGAGCTGTTGGCATTTGGCCTTTGAGGCTTCGAATTCCTTGCGGAGCCGGATGGCATTTGCACGAAGAGGGTTTATTTCCTTCGCCAGATTATGCGCCTCCCTGTCATAATACTCGCGAAGTATTTTTTTATGCAATTCGGATATAGATAATTTTTCTTTCACGGCCTTTTGCTTTAGATAATCATAAAGCAACTCGATGCCGCCATAAACGGGTTCCATGCCCGCCTTCACATTATGAATGCGATCTTCGACCTCATCAATCAGGTCCGAGCCGACCTTTGCAAAGGATTCTATTGCCTTGGTTAAATTTTGTAGTGCTGTTTTTACCTGTCCCATGATATTTATTGGAGTTGAATGGTTATAAGTGTATTGCGATTACGATGCTTTCTTGTCCTGTCTGGCTTGTTGAGCAGGAGGGGCCCACATGGGCGTGTTATATATTGTGCAAGACGCGTGGTGCAAAGACCGCCGCTTTTTTGAGCATTTCAGTGAATTCTTTCAGTTTACCCAGCACTTGGGCCGCCGTGGCATTGTCTGTGAGCTTATGGGTGGCCGGCTCATTCCATGGTTTTGTAAAATTATAGAATGCATCCACGGGATCTGCGATTTGGGATGGGGCGTTGACCTTTTTGCAGTATTTTTGAAGGCCCACAGTGAGAACATTAATATCCCGTCCGGCGTTTTGCACTATTTGGCTATTGTAGGCAGTGACGACCGCGGCGATATCTTTCGGTGTCTTGGCCGCCATGGCGGCGGCCTTGAGTTTAGCCGCGACCGCTGCGCCTTTTGCTATGTTTGCCGTCATTTGCTTTTCGAACAGGACGGCGCTTCTTTGCAGCGCATCGATTTGTTCGCCGAGATGCGCGAATGAATAGGCGGCGCTTGCATAATTCGCATCCGCGACTTGCAGGAGAGCGTCGATTTCTTTTTTCAAAAATTTGAGACCTTTTTCATATACGCTTTTTCCGGAGGCATCTGTTTTGGACACGCGGAGGAGCTCGGACATGATATCGTCTTCCAGTCCCTCGACATGGGCCTTGGCCATTTTTTTCAGGGAGGCGTTTCGCTTGGCCAGTTTATTCAGGTCCTCGGCGAGTTTCTTTCTGCTCACTTTGCCGTTTGAGAAGTCGGTGAGGTCTCGTTCCATACTGACTCTGGCTGTGTCGAATTCTGCAAGTGTCACCGTGAGCGTCTTGTTCGAGCGAAGCCAGCATTTCTTGACTGATTCCACAGGCTTTTTCTGGAGTGTCATTGACTCGAATTCCTTGCAGCTGTCCAGCCAGTGATCCTTGAGCGATGGTATATTTGCCATGATATTTTATCTTTTTGTTGATATTGTTTTGATGCGAGCGGGATGTGGTTACGGGGCTTATATTTTCAGGTGGCTCGCCTTTTAAAATAATATTGTGATTATAATGTCCGGGTTTGTTTGTAATGAATGATTACAATTTTTGACGGTTTTTGTAATGATGTGGCGGCGGCGGGGGCGGGGCGGTCAGGAGAGGCCGACTTGTTTTTTCATCTCGTTGAGGGTTTTTACGGCGGCGTCCTGCTGGGATTGGGCGAATTTGTTGATTTTGGCGCCCTGCTCGACGAGGCTGGCGTGGGCGCCGTTGAGCTGGCTCATGGTCGCGGCGATGGCGGCGGCGGGGACGCCGGCCACGTTGCCGAGGGTTTGGTCGTAAACTTTTTGCCCGTTTTCGACCGCCTGCTTGCCGGCGGTCACAAACGGGTTTTCGACGAGGAGCGGCTTGGCGTGATCCAGGAGGGCTTTGCGCGCGGCGGCGGGATCGAGCTCCTTCATTTCCTTTAGCTTATCCAGCAGATCCTTGGGTAGCAGGCTGCCGCCTCCGCTTCCGCTTCCGCCGCCACCGCCTCCCGCGCCCATGACCGAGGCCATCGCAGAGTTGAGGGCTCCGGTGGCCGCGTCGAGCTGGCCTCGCACGGCTTGGGTTGCGGAGGCTATTTGGGCGTTAGCGGCGGCGACGCCTTCGCTGATTTTGTTTTGGACGGTGGCCATTGCCGCCGAGGCGGCGGCCGTGACTGAGTTTGCCTTGTCGGCGAGCGAGGCGGAGGCGTCGGCAAGGGTTTTGTTCATCTCGGCAAATTTGTCGCTTGCCGCCGATTGGGCTTTGCTTGCGGCGTCGCCAGCCTTGCTGGCCGCGGCTGATGCCGCGTCTTTTGCGTCCGACGCGGCATCGGCGGCTTTGTCTGCGGCTTTTGCGGCGGCATCGGATGCGCTTGCGGCCGCGGCTGCCGCGGGGGGGGCGCCATCGGCGAGGCCGCGCTGTCGGCGGCGGCCGATTCGTCGTTGCGCTCATCGACCTTCTTGGGTGCGGTGGGCGCTTCAAGTTCGTCGAGCTCTATGGCTGTGCCGGTTGCTTTGGTCATGGCGGGAATCTAGTTGTGAGTAGCGAGTGGCGGGTGGCGAGTCGTTGGCGGGGGGCGCGTCAGTTGATGTTCACCATGGAGCCTTGGATGGTGAGGATGGCGTCGGATTTGACCTCGGCCATGGCTCCGTGCATCGCGGCTTTTGCGGTGCCTTCGAGGGTGAGGTTTATGCCGGCTGTGATGTCGGTGTTCATGTCGGATTCGACGGCCGCGCCTGCCGTGCCCTTGGCGCTGAAGTTGCCCGTGGCCTCGATGGTGGTGTCACCTGTGGAGGTGACTCCAAATTTGCCGCCGGCCTCGCTGGTGATGTCGCCTCCGCTGGTGTTGGCGATGCTGCCGTCGCCGTTGATGGCGATGTCGGCGGTGGTGCTGATTTTGATGCCGTCGGAGGTAATCGCTATAAAATGGTCGCCGACGTGGAGCGTGAGGTTTTCCTCGGCTTCGAGCACGATTTCCTTGGCCTTGAGGTAGCGTTGCTCGGTGACGGCGGTGGCATGGTTTTTCTCGAATGTCTCGGCGACGTCCTCGGCGACTTTGAGCGAGGATTTACCGCCGATTTCGATGACGCGGGGGCCTTTGATCATGATGTGCTGGCCGCCGCCTTCCTCGACTTCGCCTTTTGTCTGGCCGTCGGCTCCCTCGACGCCCTCGGCGCCGGCACCGATGCTGAGTTTGTGCATGCCGCCGATGGCTTCGTGATGGTCCTTGTGGATGAGTTCGAGACGGTCGTTGATGACAGTGAGGTGGGTGTCGTTGCCGACGTGCTCGACGCGGTCGTTGGCGGTGGTGATTTCGTGATCCTTGCCGGCGTGGATGAGGAGTTGTTCCTCGTCTTTTTTGTCCTCGAAGCGGACTTCGTTGTAAACCTCGCCCTCGGGGGTGGAGTGGGTTTTGATTGTGGAGCGGGTCTTGTGGTCGGGGAGGGCGTAAGGGGGAAGGTTTTCGGCGTTGTAGAGGCAGCCGGTGATGACGGGGCGGTCGGGGTGGCCGTCGAGGAATTCAACTATGACTTCCTGGCCGACGCGGGGGATAAAGAGGGTGCCGAAGTTTTTGCCGGTCCACATTTGCGCGGTGCGGAGGTATACGGTGCTGTCCTCTCCTTTTTTCTCGTCGTCGCGATCCCAGTGGAAGCGGACTTTGACGCAGCCGTATTCGTCGGTGTGGATTTCGTCGTCGTCGGCCCCGGTGACGATGGCGGAGTGCGGGCCGCGTAGGTCGGGGACCGGGGTGCGTTGAGGGGCGCGGTATTGTTGGTCGGCAAGGATGGCGGTGAGGCGGGACTGGAAGCTCGCCTCGGAAGGGGGCTCGCCGTCGGTGAACGGGGGATTTTCGGCGAAAATTTCGTTTTCGATGACGAGGTATTTTTTGTTGAAGGCGGTGTTTGGGTGGTTTTCGAGGGAGAAAGTGGTGCCGGTGGAGAGTGTGACTGCGGTGGTGGTGCCGGTATAGGTGTTGTGGTTGGCCTGGTGCGCGCCGAGGCGGATTTTGGCGAGTTTGTCGCCGTCGGTGCTTTCGGCGAAAATACCGGGGTAGTCGAACATTTCCGCGTCGTCGCCTGTGTAGCCGCGGCTTTCGGTGGCGTTGGAGCGGAGGACGGTGGAGGGGCTTTTGTAGTTGTAGTCGGCGAGGACGTAGTTGCCGGGAACAGCATCGTTGCGCGCTCCCCAAGTCTGGATGCCTTGTTCGCTGCGTATGAGGCGCTTGTTGTGAAAGGAGATGGTGGCAGCGGCGGTTGCGTCGGAGTGCGAGCCGGGGGAGTCGCAGAGCACGAGCGTGTGTTTTCCGTCGGCGTGTTCAAAGTGGTAATAGATGCCCTCCTCCTCCATAAGGCGGGAGGCGAAGGCGAAGTCGGTTTCGCGGTATTGGACGCAATAGGGGCGCTCGGTGGTGCCGGAGTCGGAGGCGCTGTCCTTGTAGTCGCTTATGCCGGCGTCGGTTTTGATGATGTCGGAGAGGATGGATTTGGCGTCCTTTTTTTGAAAGATGCGGCAGTCGGTGGTGAGCGAGGTGAGCCAAAGTTTGGGGACGATGACGGCCACGTAACAAGCGAGGGTGCCGGTGGAGCCGGTGCGTCCGAAGGTGCGCACGATGCCGTTGATGTAGCGGGTGCCGCCGTCCTTGATGGCGCTTTCGATTTCGACGGTCACGTCCTTGCCAAGGATATCCTTGTAGTCGATGTCGTTGTCCTCGCTCAGGAGAAAGGCCTCGTATTCAAAGAGCGTGCTGAGGCGTTCGATGCCGCGGATACTTTTGATGAGGAGCTTGTCCTTGCCGATCGGCGTGGTGATGCGCAGGAGGCGGTTGTCTTGTGTGTATTCGGACATGGCGGAGAAAAGTTCTGAAAACCTGAAGTTCTGAATGTCGGGGTGGTGTCCTCACACCGCCTTTACCCCGCGGATTTTGTATTGTTCATTTTTCCAAGCGTTGACTGCGTTTTCCCAATGTTGCCCTGTCCGTAACAAGGTGGTGATTTCGCCAACAGCCCCGTCAAAATGTGCGAGTTTCAATTTCTTGGAGTCATACATGCTTTTCAGGTTTTTTAAAGCAGGCCCGGATATGTTTATCTCCAAAGCAAAATTTTTGTATGTGCGATAGGGATCTTCCTTATTGAAGATTGCCTTTAGGAAATCAGTATTTTCCTCAATATGCGCCGTCTTTGCATATTTCGAGAATATTTCATACGTGGGGCCGCCCCTGATCGCCTGCTCAATTGAGAGCTTCGTCATTTTTTCCGCGACACTGTCTATGCTGGCCTTGATCGGCTTAAGGCGTTCATAAGCACCCAGTAATGAGTTGAAGTAAGGTCCGTCGGGCTCAAATTCTTTAGCGCAGTCTTCCATCCGAGCGGCAAAATTTCTACCCCCGCCCGGCATGCCCCTGGCCTTTCGTATTGTTTTGCACGCGTCACCGACGGCCTTCAGGAATGGATTTATATATTTTGCATGAGTTTTATAAAAAACCTGCAAGCCGACATCACTTTTTTTATAATAACTCAAGGCGTTTTTAAATTCCGCCCACTTTATTTTTTTATATAACGATTCTATCTTATCCAGGGCGTTCCCCGTTCCTGTGTTCGGATACTTGGACGTTTTATCCCCAGCCTTGAGTGTTTTCCAGGCTTTGTGGGTGTGTGGCCATACAGGGCGGTCGGCAGGCATGATGAGTGGTCTCCTTTGTGTTTGGGTTTGTTAAATACGGCGCGGCTCAGGAGAGCCATATCCCTTATTCTTTATAGTTATAAACGAAGGCGCTGTCTTTGGTTTCGACGGTGATGGTTTTGATGTTCCGGCCTTCCATCAGGCGGGTGAGGATTTCGCGGCTGATGTCGGGGAGGAGGGTTTGGGTGAGGATGGCATCCACCATGCGGCCGCCGCTTTCGTTTTCCGTGCAACGGCTGGCGATGAGCGCGACGACATCGTCGGTGTAGGTGAGCGCGATGCCGCGGTTGGCGGCGATGCGCCTGACGATGCGGTCGAGTTGCAGGCGAATGATGGCGCGGAGCATTTCGTCGCTGAGCGGGAAGTAGGGAATCGTGACGAGGCGGCCGAGAAGCGCGGCGGGGAAGGCCTTGAGGAGCGCGGGGCGGAGCGCCTTGGCGATGCCGTCGGCGTCGGGCATGAGCTCGGGGTCCTTGCAGAGGTTGGTGATGATGTCCGTGCCGACGTTGGTGGTGAGCAGAATGATGGTGTTCTTGAAGTCGATGAGGCGGCCCTCGCCGTCCTCCATCCAGCCTTTGTCGAAGACTTGGAAGAAGATTTCGTGGACATCGGGGTGCGCTTTTTCGACTTCGTCGAGGAGCACGATCGAGTAGGGGCGTCGGCGGACGGCCTCGGTGAGAATGCCGCCTTCGCCGTAACCGACGTAGCCCGGAGGCGCGCCTTTGAGCGTGGAGACGGTGTGCGCCTCTTGAAACTCGCTCATGTTGATCGTGATGACGTTTTGCTCGCCGCCGTAGAGGACTTCGGCGAGGGCGAGGGCGGTTTCGGTTTTGCCGACGCCGCTGGTGCCGGCGAGCATGAACACGCCGATGGGTTTGCTCGGGTTGTCGAGGCTGGCGCGCGAGGTCTGGATGCGGCGCGCAATGGCTTCGAGGGCGTGGCGCTGGCCGATGATGCGTTTTTCCAAGTTGTCCGCGAGGTTGAGGACGGATTGGATTTCGTTTTTCACCATGCGGCCGACGGGGATGCCGGTCCAATCGGCGACAACGGAGGCGACCGCCTGGTCGTTGACCGAGGGGAGGATGAGCGGCGTTTCGCCTTGGAGCGCGGAGAGTTGGGATTCGAGGTCGCGGAGTTCGGCGATGAGGGGATCGGCGGGTGTGGCGATTTTTGTGGATTCTGATTTCGCGGATTTTTTTGCGGACTTTTTCTTTTTGGATTTTTTGCCGGTGGGAGGTTTGGGCTTGGGCTCGTCGCCCATGTCACCCGATCCCACGGGCGAGTCGCCCGTGCCACTCGACCCTTCGGCTTCGGTGACTTGGCGGCGGAGGGCGATGATTTTTTCGACGAGTTCTTTTTCCCTGGTCCAGTCGGCCTCAAGTTTTTCGAGGTGGGTTTTGTCGGCTTCGAGGTTTTTGCGGAGCTTGGTTTCGCGTTCGGCGTGGTCGGCGCCGAGCTTGGTTTCGCGGGTGAGGATTTCGAGCTCGGCCTCCGCGATTATGATGCGCTGGCGGGTGTCGTCGATTTCGGCGGGCGTGGCGTGTTGCGAAACGGCGACGCGGGCGCAAGCAGTGTCGATGAGGCTGACGGCCTTGTCGGGGAGCTGGCGCGAGGGGATGTAGCGGTGCGAGAGTTTGACGGCGGCCTCGACGGCGCTGTCGAGGACTTGCACGCGGTGGTGTTTTTCAAGGACGGGGGCGAGGCCGCGAATCATGGCGATGGCGGCGGCTTCATCGGGTTCGTCGACTTTGACAACTTGGAAGCGGCGCGTGAGGGCGGGATCTTTTTCGATGTGCTTTTTGTATTCGGCCCAAGTGGTGGCGGCGATGGTGCGGAGCGTGCCGCGCGCGAGGGCGGGTTTGAGGAGATTGGCCGCGTCGCCCGTGCCGGCCGCGCCTCCGGCGCCGATGAGAGTGTGGGCTTCGTCGATGAAGAGGATGATGGGGGTGGGGGAGGCTTGCACTTCGTCGATGACTTGGCGAAGGCGTTGCTCAAACTCGCCTTTCATGCTGGCTCCGGCTTGGAGGAGGCCGATGTCGAGGGAGCGGAGTGTGACGTCGCGGAGCGAGGGCGGCACGTCGCCTTTGACGATGCGTTGTGCGAAACCTTCGATGACGGCGGTTTTGCCGACGCCCGCCTCGCCCGTGAGGATGGGGTTGTTTTGGCGGCGGCGCATGAGGATGTCCACGATCTGGCGGATTTCGTCCTCGCGGCAAAGGATGGGATCCATTTTGCCTTCGCGGGCCTGCGCGGTGAGGTCGGTGGTGTAACGGTTGAGGGCTTCCTGTTTGCCAAGTTGGGCGGGCGACATGGCGCCGCTGGCCTCGCCGGGAGCGGCTCCGCCTGTGGCATCGGATGCGGGGGCTGACATGCGCGCCTCGGGCGAGCCGGAGGTGATGTCGGCGAAGTTGTCCGTGAGCGCCTGCTCCTTGACTTTGCCGAACTCGGGGAGAACTGGAGCAGCAGCGAACGGAGGCTGGGCGTGCTGATGAGCGCGAGGAGGAGGTGGCCGGTGCGGATGGAGTTTTCGCCGAAGAGGAGCGAGGTGTAGGTCCACGCCTGCTGGGTGGCGTTTTCGATGTGCGGCGAGAAGTCGTTGATAGCGGTGGCGCCGCGCGGGAGGCGGTCGAGCGCGGCGGTGAGGTCGGCGGCGAGGCGCGAGGCGTCGAGCGAGAAGTGGCGCGCGACGTGGTGCAGGTCGGTGTCCTGCGTCTGGAAAATTTGGTTTATCCAGTGCAGGAGTTCGACGTAGGGGTTGCCGCGCATTTTGCAGAAGACGGTGGCGCCTTCGAGTGCCTTATACGCGAGCGGGTTGAGTTTGCCGAAGAGGGTGGAGCGTTGGATGGATGGCATGGTGATGGAAAGTGCTGAAAGACTGAATGGCTGAAGGTGGCGGATGGTTTGGAGTTTATTTCGCTTTCTTGGCGTCTCTTATTATTTTTCCAAGATTACCTTTTATCTTTTCTATGGTCGGTTTGATATCGTCTTTTAGAAGACGCCTGTGAAAAGAAGTGATCGCCGCCCTGAAATTATTAAAATCCGATTTGTAGTTTATTGGATTTTTCAATTCCCATTTTTCGATTTGATCGATGATGCGGCGCACTGAAGCCAAAACGTTTCCGGCCGGGCTGCCATTGCCAATTACAGATTCATGCACATCCCATTTTTCGAGCAAATGTTTCGCCGAAAGATACATGGGCCTTAACCCGCGAACGCGAATGTGCTTGTTATACGCCTCGACCAGCGGGGCAAAGTTATTTGTGTCCGTGGATTTTTCATATACATCCGCATGCAACTGTTCCAGTAGTCTTACGCAGGCCGCTTCAGCATACGCCATCGTGGTTTTGCAAGCCGTGCAAAAATCCCTCGACTCCCTTGCGAAGGCAATTGAATCGAATTTGCTGTTAATTTCATCCTGCCTGGCCCCCTTCCGCTTCATCTTGGCCCTTCGTTTGTTTTCCTTCATTTCACGCAGCATGCTCTCGGCTTCGGAAAGCCTGCCCTCGGCATCGATCACGATTGCCTTTAGCCTGGCGTCCAAAAAGCTCACCGCGGCTCCGGTATGCGTGTCCAGCCCATAGGCTTTTTCATAAGCGCCTTCTATATCCTTAAAATACAGTTTGGCCATTTTTGCAATGGACGCGCACCGTTTCTTCAACAACGCGGTGTCTTCCTCGCGTTTTTTTATTTTTGCGTCTTCGATGGAATCAACACCGTATTTAAAACAATTAATATAAGCCTGGTCGAATTCCTGCAATGTAACCGAGAGGGTTTTGTTGGAGCGGAACCAGCATTTTTTGACAGCCTCGACGGGCTTCACGTCCGGCCGGGTCGTCATCTTTTCAAACCGTGCGGATGTTTTTTTCCATTCTTCAATTAACGATTTGCTCATGGGTATGCGTCGGATGACTGTTTTATGGTTTTACTCGCGGCAAAGCGGGGCGCCGTGTTTCGCGCGTTTAGGATTGGTTGAGAGCGGTTTCGGATTTGCTGATTTGCTGGGCAAAATCGTTGAGCGCCGTGCCGAGCGCGGCCGCGATTTTGGCAACCTTGCCGTTGTTGTGCGCATTCTTTGCGGGGGCGTCGTCCCTGTAGATTTCCGCGCAGCGTCCCGCCCAGTAACGAAGTTGAGCTTGGAGGCCGTCGTTCATGATGAGGATGGAATCGCTTATCGCAAATATGGCTTCCTGCACCGCGTCTCTTGCGGCGTCCCTTTTCATTTTCTTCGCCTGCAATTTGCCGAGCGCGGCGATGCCTGCCTTGAGATCGTTCAGCTTGGCTGCCGCGGTCCTTTGGATTTTGGCGAGCTCGGCGTCTACCCGCGGCTTTTGGCCTGAGAGCGCGCACTGGGTGAATTCCTTGGCGGTGCAGAAGGATAGCAGGGATTTGTTTTTTGCCAGGGTGCTTTCGCTCAGCGCGAATACCGCGGGCTTGAAATATTCCCCGACGACGAGCTCGTCCCTTGCCTTGTAATTTTTAACATAGGCAAGTTTGGCCTCGGTGGCTTTTTGTATTACCGGTTTCTTTTTTCGAACTTCTTCGACGCGGGCGGCAATCTTTTTATATTCATCCTCAAGCCGATCCAGATGCTCCTTATACATGCCCGGGGGGACTCCCTTTTTAGGGAGTTTTTTAACGCGAGCGGCGGATGTCGGTTGCCATTTGAAGGCTCTCAAGCAGGTTTTGCGTCTTGCCCTCCAACTCGGCGCGCAATTGCTCGATTTGTTTTAAATGGGCCCTTCTTTTGTTTTCTAATTCGGCGGGCACCGCGTTCTCAAACTCATCCGTGAGCGTTTTGCCGTCAATCCACTTGTTCATGACGCTCTCATGATAAGTTTTTCCGTAAATGACCGTTGATGCGTTAAACGCCTTGATTATGCCAGTCGTCGCGGCTTTGAGCATGGCAATGGTTTTCTCCAGGCTCTCATTATAGAAGTCGTTACGCTCCTCCATGCGGGCTTCGGCGCCTTCAATGATGATTTCGAGTTTATCAAGAAGGGGGGCGATGCTTTTTATAATGACGTCCGCCTGCTTGGCCATGGAGTCCATGCGCGTCCAGTTGGAATCCTGGCGGTCGAGCGACATGGCAATGGATATCTCGGCTTCATCCGTGATATTATATTTTTTCAGCGGCGTGCTGTCGTTGCGGTGCTCTTTATTTTGCGCGTCGGTGAAGTTTTTTGCGGCGGCTTCGAGATTTTTATATATGACAACCAAGTTGGCGTGTCGCTGGCGGATGGTTTTCATCATTTTCTCAACCAGCGCATAGGAATCGGGGCGTGTTTTTTGAATGCCTTGAGGTCGGTGTTGATTGCCTCAAGTTGTGCGACGAAGTTTTTCTTGTCCGCCTCGGCGTTTCTCTTGTGTTTTTCCGCGGCCGCAACCGCGCCTCTTCGATAGGCGATGTATTGTTGAATCCTTCGCTGCCCGGCTGATTGCGCCTTGCCGAGGCTGGTTTTTTCCTGGTCAACGAGGCTCTCAAGGTCGGCCAGCTCGTCAATGGCATCCCGCGTGGCATCCTTGATGTTTTGGGGGATTCCGCCGCGAATGTTGTTCAAAAGTTTTTTTGCGGCCGCCGCGGCCTGACGTATCTCGACTTCCAGTTTGTCGAGAATTTTTTCGTCTGATTTTTTATTATAATCGGAAATATATTGGCTGATGTTTTTGAGATGTTTTTCGAAATTAAAATCCTTGGTGCAGCCTTTGGCTCCGCGTTTCCAGACTGTGGCGGTGTTTGTGAGGGGACGAGTGACATGGTGTCTTATATATGTGTTTATTGATTGTTGTTGGGTGGAGCGGATTTGCTCTGTTCGCGATGAAGAGTGTTGTTCGTGGGGCGGGGGATCGGAAATGATTTTGTGATTACAATGGAAAGGTTTGTTTGTAATCAGCGGGCGAGGCGCGACGGGCTCTCAGTTTTTTGGCGTGACGAGGAGATCGCCGTGGTTGCGGGTGGGCGGGTTGGAGTGGAGCCAGGTGGTCCAGCCGAGTTGCTGGCCGCCTTGGTCGCCGAGGCGGAGCATGGGGATTTCATCGGCGCGAATGACGAGGCGGGCGTCCCAATAGAGTTCGGCTCCGGCGTAGTTTAATATCCAGTCGCGGAGGCGGCGGAAGGATTCGCCGCGGGGGAGGAGGCGCTTGTAGTCGGCGTAACGCATAGGGCCGAGGTTCACTCGAAAGCTGAGCTGGGTGTCCCAGACGCGTGTGCCGATGATGGCGTTCTGGCCGAGGGTGGAGTCGGTGGCGCGTCCGCCGAGGCCGCAGTAGCAGTCCTTGGGCAATGGAATCCAGCGGCCTACATGGGTGTCGATGGTTGCGGGGACGCTGAAGAATTCAGAGATGATTGACTCAAGGCTTTCGATGTTGCGCGTGGGGCAGGAGAGGCGTCCGGCGTAGTAGAGTTTGGCGTTGAGGGGGATGCTGTCGTTTTCGGTGGGCGCGGGGGCATCGTCCGCCGCGCCGAACATGGCGCCGATGTAGTGAGAGAATGCTTGTTCGTCGGGGCGGTCGAGGTCGGCGGAGAGCTGGTTCACCATCCATGCGCGATAAAAGAGCGCGATCATGCGGTGGTGGAAGATGTCGGCAAAGGCGGCGAAGGTGCGGTCGCCGTGGTGGCGGTCACGGCTGCGGGCGTGCTCGGTGAGGTGGAGGGGCAGGGGGCCGTTGGGGCCGAAGAGGCCGAGGAAGTTTACGTAGAGGCGCGGTGGGGAGGTTTCGGTCGCGGGGGAAAATGACTCGATAGGGGTGCGGGCAAAGACGAGTTCGGGTTTCTGTCCAAAGCGGATGCTTTCTTGCGCGGGCGTGTAGGCTTCGCCGGTGCGCGGAAGGTCGGGGTGCGCGGCGTCAAGCATGCGGACCGCGCGGTAGAAGTCCATGGAGGTGATGCTTTGCTCTGGCGCGGAAGAGGATGTTTGTGGCTGCTCTGACATCGGTGACGGGTGAGGCGGGCGTGTGGTAATTTTCGATTTTGGATTCTCGATTTTCGATTGCGCGCTACCGCGCGGTTGCGAATGCGAAAGTGGAGCGGTAGCTCCCAATCGTTTCGAGGCCGTAGGCCGACAGTCTGCCAAATCGAGAATCGAGAATCGAAAATTTGAATGTGTTGGCGTGTTCGTGCATGGGGGGCTAGAGCACGGCGCGTTTGCCGGCGGTGGGTTTCCAGCGGGCGATTTCGCCGCGTTGCTCGGTGCGGATCACTGTTTCGGTGAAGGAGTTTATGGTGGCGTATTTGGTGAGGAATTGCTCGAGGACGCTCGCGAGGAGAAACACGCCGGTGCCCTCGAAGGCGGGTTCGTCGAAGGTGAGCGTGACTTCGAGGCCTCGTCCGAAGGTGATCGGGCCGGGCGTGGGGGAGCGGCGGATCACGGGGCGGGCTTGCACCGCGGTGAGACCCTCGATTTGGCGGGCGAGCTCGCGGTTGTCGTCCTCGATGTAGAGTTTGAGGATGTCGCGGAGGGCGGTGGAGTTGCGTCCGTCGGCGGAGTTTACGAGCGAGGTGTAGTTGAGCGAGAGGTGGCTGATGAGGCGCCAGGTGAAGCGGCCCTCGGCCATGGAGGGGTGCGGCTCGGTGGGGCCGGCGATGCAGCGGATGCCGGTGATGGGCGCGCTGGTTTCCATGGTGAAGTCGGCGGTGGTGACGCCGATGGCCATTTGGATGGGGAGGTGGCGGTTGGTGCAGAGGGCCTGGATGGCGAGCTGGCGAAGGTCGGCGCGGTAGGGGGCGGCGTTGGCATCGACGAGCGAGATGAAGACTTCGGTGCCGGTGTAGTCGCTCTTTTTGCCGAATTGTTTTTCGCGGGCGGTGAGGATGCGGGGCTGGCGGATGCTTGTGTAGTAGGCGGCGGAGGAGAGGTCTGTGTCCTTCGCCATGTAGAAGGGGTTGAAGGTTTGCTGTTCGTCGGCGGTTTCGCCGAGGCCGCGCACGGAGTCGATTTGGAAGATTTCAAAATCGAGCGGGCGGTTGCGGTCGGGGACAACGTGGAACTCGGATAGCCATTCGGAGAGCTGGATGCGGTCGAGCGACTTGGGGAAGAGGTTGATGACGGGGGCGCAGTGGAGGGCGAAGTTGGAGGCGTCGATGCGGTTTTCGAGGCGGGGTTCCTGTTGCGCGAGGGGAATGACGATGTCGAGCTGCGTGTCGATGGCGCACTCGGCGGCGAGGTTTTCGGCGAGGTTGCCGATTTTGAAAAAGAGGAAGCGCTGGGGGAACGCGAAGTATTCGCGGAGGAGCCGGTAACCCTCGAAGGAGCGCGGGCTGGGGGGCAGGAGCGCCTCGTTTTCCTCAAGGCCGACGCGAGTGACGTGCTCGGGCCGGAGATGGAGACGATTTTGCCGCGTCGTGCGGGGGACTGAACAACAACACCGAGTTGGTGGGCGATGATTTGCTCGAAGATGGAGGCGGGGAGGTCGCTTGCGCCGGTGAGGTGGAGGACGAGTTCGTCGAGCGCGATTTTGTTAAAGGTGAGCCCGGCGGTGGCGCGGAGGCGGATGCGGATGGCGGCCTTGGCGCCGAGGTTGCGGGGGAGGTTGAGGGCGGCGACGTCGCGGGTGTAGTAACGGACTTCCTCAATGCGGACGGGAAGGAGGTTGACGTCGTGCGCGGTGCGGAATGTGCAGGGAGTGCGGTCGCCTTTGCCGAGGATGCTTTTCAGGATGGAGCCTCGCGGGATAACCGCGCCCTTGGCGAGGTTGGCCTCCTTTTCGTCGGCGGCGAAGCGGACGATGGCCATCGAGGGGATGGGGGTGAGGAAGTGCGGGTAGATTGTTTCGAGGAGCGACTGGGTGAAGCGGGGGAACTCGGCGTCGAGCTTGAGGTGGACGCGGGCGGCGAGGTAGGCGAAGCCTTCAAGGAGGCGTTCGACGTAGGGGTCGGGGCAGGTGTCGGTGCCGGCGGTGTCGAGCGCGAGGCGTCCGGCGATCTTGGGAAACTCCTGCGCAAACTCGGCCGCCGACACGCGGAGGTGGCGGAGTTCGTTGTTGTAATAATCGAGGAAGCGTTTGTCCATATTTCGACCTTTGGTCTAATTTATAATTTAAAATGTATAATGTATAATGTATAATGGGGCGCTACCGCGCCGTTGGGAGCTTGGGTTTTAAGATTAAGGGAAGGCTGGCGGAGGGTTTTTCATTATGCATTATTCATTATGCATTTTTAATTAGGCCGAAGGCCGTCAGTGCGCGCTAAAGCTGCTGATGGCCTGACCGGCGCCGGCTTCGATGTCGACTTGGGTTTTGATGTAGAGTTTTTCGGGGATTGGGTTGGCCCAGAGGTCGCCGCGAATTTCGAAGCTAACGAGTTGGTTCAGCATGGTGGCACGGACGGAGAGCGTGCTTTTTATGATGCGCGGCTCGAAGACGCAGATGGCGTCGTAGAGGGAATCCTCGAGCGCGCCCATGTCGGGGGCGGTCAGGCCGAAGAGGTGGCGGATGCCGAAATTGAAAACGGATCGTTCGACTTCGGGGAAGTCGCCAATGCGAAACTCGGTTCCGGAGCGCGAGCCCTCGACGGGGAGGTGCGCGCTGGTGCTGAAGAGCCAGGTGAGGTCGCGCAGGACGCCCTCGCGATAGGCTTGCGAAGAGATAACGCGCGCGTTGCGTCCCTCGACCTTGCTTGCCGGATTGTCATCAAGCAGGCGGTCAAGGAGACACGGATGGATGCGTTTGAATTGCGAGTCGTCGGGCATGTGGGGTCGCGGTGAGTTTATCTTTTACGATGGCATCAAACCAATTCATCGATGACGATGCTGCCAATCTCGGCGATAAGCCCCTGGGTTGCGTCGCCCACGGTCGCCACCACTTCCGCAAGGCCGTTGCCGAGACCTCCTCCGAATCCCATGGCAAGGCCGGTGCCTAGGCTGACCACAGTCGCTGTGTATTTGAGGGCGTCTGGAACACCTTTTTTCAGATACCCGATCGACGTCCTGAATTTAACATTCAGTTTCTTGGATTCATCGACTTTCTGGTTGGCAGTTATTATCCGCTCGATGAGGTTGCCCAACTTGGTTTCGAGGCCGGTTATTTTTTTCTCGTAGTTGGCGCGGGCTCGGTCGAGTTGCTTCAGGGCCTTTTCTTGGGCGGCCAGAAGCTTCTTTGTGTCGTGTTTGTTCTGTTCCATGATTTCTGAGAATTTCGAGATCAACGCCTTTCTGGCTTTTGCAAAGGCATCCTTTGAATCGGTGATGGTCTGCTTTTGCTTATCCATTGCTCCGTAGAGTGACACAGACAGCCTGTGCGAGAGGCCACTCACCTTGCCGATATTAACCTCGTGCAGGTCTATGTGGGAGTCGCAGTTGGCAAGGCTTGGCGTTTCCAGGCCTAAGACGCCGCTAAGCGACGACAGACCAAGTTCCGTTGCGCTTTTACGCCCGTCCTTGAAAACTTTCCTGAAAAGCCCCTTGGGCGCGCCTACTTCTTTTTCGAGGGAGTCCTGCTTTTTTTTCAGTTCGATGATTTTTTTCTCAAGGACAGTCCTTTCCTTGGAATTTTTCTCGGCTTCCTTCATGGCCTCGGCGAGTTTCTTTTTGTTTTTTTCGTCCTGCTCCTTTGTTTTGCCCTTCTTGCCTATGCGTTGCTGCACTTCCATGATGCGATCCTTCAACGCGTTGCTTTTGGCTTGTGCCTCATCCAGTTCGCACTCGCATTTGAGAAATTTTTCCCGTGCCTCGAAGAGCTTGTAGTTGCTGTCCTGCATGAATGCCGAGAGGATTTTCAATTCGCCTTGCACGTATTTGGCCGTTGTATCCACCGTCGAGGCCAGTTTTGCGATTTCCTGAACTACGCCTGCGGCGGTGCGGCACATGGCGATGATGAACAATGGCGCGGCGGTGCCGCCAGTGAGCACCGTCAGAACAATGGAGCCGGCCGTGCTGACGCCGGTCACGGCGAGTTTCCCGGCCGCCTTGATCCTATACTCGGTTAGTTTGTCCTGTTCTTTTTGATACTCCGAGATGATGCGCGTGCATTCCTTCTGGGCGGCGATGGTGAACTGCTTGATCATGCTGTCGATTTCCTTGTTAAGATAGCGGAAATAACTTTCTTCTTTTTGATCGGCGGGCAGTTTTGTCACCGCCTTTTTCGCGGCTTCGTTGCATAGTTTTAGCCATTTTTTAATGCCTACGCTGATAGTTTGCTGGGCGCGTTGCATCCACGACGGGTCTTTGGTGAAGGCGTTGAAGACGTCATCTTGCAACTGGACCGATATGTTTATGGGGAATGTTTTCTTTTTGTCATAGGGGAAGTCCTTGTAATAGGAGTCTAGTATAATCGACAGTGCATTGGGGAATTCCACCATTGTGTATGTTTTCATGACTATGTGCGCCTTGATCTTGTGGTTTTTGTTGATGGTTGTCGGTCCCAGTTATTTGTTTTCTGACAGATCCAGAACTCTTACCTCGAGGAGCGAAATGTCGTCCGTGTCGGTGGCGAACATGCGCTGACCGGAGCCGACAGTGAAGTTGCCGGGGAGATCGGTCCATTGCGTGAGTCGGGAGAGGGCGCACTTGGGATCGGGCGCGGTGTTGGGTTCCCCGACGGGTGCGTAGCGCACGGGGATGAAGCCCGCGCCTTCGCCGCCGTTGCTCCAGACAAATTGCGCGGGGGCAAAGACGAGGTCGATGAGGTTTCCCGGGGCTTCGAGCGCGATGCGTTTGATGCGGCTCATGGGCACCCAATAATATTTGCCCTCCATGTGCAGCTCGATGACGGGCCCTAGGCGGGTGTCGGCGTCGGCGATCCACTCGAAGGGTTTGCCGTCGATTTTGCCCGAGGTGGCGGGGGCGTCGTTGAATGCTTGGTCGCGAAGCGCGGCGGCGGCCTCGGCGTTGCCTTGGGCAAGGAGTTGGTTGGCCTGCATGAGGGGCGCGAGCCACTGGTCGGGTTCGCCTAGGATGAGCGGGGTGCGTTTGCCGGCGAAAACCTCCGCGCGGAAAACCTCGCATTGGATCGCCATTTGGTGGAGGCGCGTGGTGACGCGCGCGTCGGGATCGTCGGGGATGAGGCCGGCGTAGATGGCGAGCTGGTCGAGCGCCTTTTCCCAGCGGCCGAGCACGCAGTTGAGCTGGTAGAGGAATGCGCGTGCCTTCGGATCGGCGGGGTTGGCGCGGACGGCGGCGTTGGCGGCCGCGAGCGTGGCGTCGAGATCGGCTTGCTTGAGGTGGTCGGCGGGATCGGACATGGAGGAAAAGCGGAGGGTGGTGGTTGGGCTGGCAACAAATGAACACACATTAAAACCCATGCTGCGGGGCGGGTGGCGCAGCATGGATTTTTGTGTGGGACAGGGCGGTTGCTATCAGCTCTTGGTGCCCGTGTTCGCGCCACGATCCCAAGAGAATATGGCCAATTGGTTGTTGGACTTGCCGGTCTTGGCATCGGTCTTGTAATACTTGTATTCGACGCTGCCGTAGTTGAACTTGAGGGTTTCGGTCGGCATTTCGTCGCCGCTGCCGCTGACGCTGACTTCCGTGATGACGACGCTTTGGTATTTTATTTCCATGTAGAGCGTGGGCTTGCTTGAGTCGTCGTCGGCAACCGCGCGATATACTTTAACAACGGCAAAGGGAATGTGTTTGCCGGAGAGGCAGAAGAAGAGGAGGGCGCTCGTCGAGATGTCGAGGTTCTTGGCGGTTTCAAAATCCTCGAAGTTGGCGCGTCCGACTGTCACCGCGCCGGTGGCGGAGCGGTTTTCAACCAGGGGCATTTCGATGCCGAGCCCGTAGTTTTGAATTTCGATGGGGCCGGCGCTGCTGGTTTCGGCGGGAACTTCGTTTTTGGCGACGGCACTGGTTGAGTCGCCGCGAACTCCGTCAATATAAAGATATGCTTCAAAGGCCATGATGTTTTATAATTGGATTTATTGTTGTCTGATGAGTGTTGGTGGGGACGATTACGATTTCGTGCCGGTGTTCTTAATGGTGTTCCATTTGACCGTGGTGAGGCCTCCCGCGCCCGGGGTTATCGCGCCGGTGTCCTCGTTAACCTTGAAGGGCTTGTATTCATATTCAATGGCCCCGTAGGCGATGGATAATTCCTCGGTGGGGAGCTCGTCGCCGCCGCCGCCGGAGAATTTGCAGGAGTTGATCACCGCGCCCTGCATGACGATGGAGAGGAACTGATAGGGTTTGTGCGACGAGCCGCCCTCGGTGAGCGACGCGAAGAGGTTGACGACGATCTTCTCGAAAACGGTGCCCGCCGACGCATGAAACGCGAGGTGCATGCTGGTGGCGTCCACGAATTTCTTAAAGGTGAACGGTTCGAGTTTTCCCTTGCCGGTGGTGGCCGCGCCGGTGCCGCTGGAGCGGGCGGGGCTGACCGCCATGGTGGCCGAGAAGCTGTATTCCTCGAGGTCAATCCAGCCTGACTTGTTCGTTTCCTTGGCAGGCGTGTAGCCGTCGCCGAGCGTGATTTCGCCAACGACGTAGGGCGTCACGAATTTTAGATATGCATCGAATGCCATGATGTTTTATATATTAGTTGGGTTGTGAGTGCTTTGCCCGTGCCGCGCGCGGGGCAGTTTGGTTGTTTGCTACACTGGCGGCGCGACGCCAGAAAGTTTCGTGTGGTTTTATGTTTTTGTGAGCGGGGTGAGTTCGTCGGGGGTATCCGTGTCCTCGGCGACATAATCCCACCCGACGTTGTTCAATGCCGCCTGCTTGGGGCGCCTGACACAGGAGGTTACTCTTTCAAATGTCAGAGTGATGCTTTCCTCCATGTAGTCGCTTTCGTTGGCGGTGATGGAGATACCGGTCATCAGGCATTTTCTTAATATGTATCCCATGTAGACTTCACGGACCGCCGAGCCTCCATCCGCCCCCGGAATTTGGCGGCAAATATGAACCTCCACCTTGCCCTCAATATATTTGTCCGAGGCAAAATTGCGGCATTCCATGCAAATTTGATGGAGTTTGGGGCTTGTGGCGTCGAGTTGCTTGGAGATGGTTATTTCCCCGGAGGCATCCGCGGCGCGCTGCCCAATTTCCGAGCCTCTTCCTCTGCGCTTGCGGTTTATGGTGTGTTTTATGACTTTCGCCGCCATGTCCAATTTACCTTCGAAAGACATTGAGCGCTCTTTGTTGGAGGAGTTACCCCATTGAGAGTCAGAGAGAGCACCGGGCGTCGCTGCGCCGTGGGCCGAATGGGATCCGGCTGAGGTTTGCGCTGCCGAGGAGGAATCCGAACCATCCTGATCATGGGTGATACTGTCGTCGCCGTGGGCGGTGATTGAAAAATCAATCGACTGAATGGGGATCCATTCCTTCCCATACTCATCGTCCGTGGATTCGGAGTTTTGGATTCCAGGAATTTTTATATAGGCGTAAATTGGCATGTTGAAGAAGGGGGGAGCTCGAGACGACTATCAATAAGAAGTTTATTATTATTTAGAGGCGTTTTTATCTTTTTTTCCGAAGTCATATTCGAACACAGAGGATTCCTCGGGGTGATAATGCTTCATGCTCATTTTTTTGAATGTAATGGTAATTTTTTCCCCGGGTATGTCGCTGGCAGCAAGGTCAATGTCGGTGCTGTAGCTTGTGATGGAGCAATCGCTGAAGGTGTATTCGAGAAAGGTTTGGAATGTGTCGATAATACCGTCTTTGTTCTCGTCAACCCAGCGGCACACATGCAGTTTCATTTCCTGCATTTTATGGGTTTTTGTGTTGTTGCCCTCCTTGCGTTTTTTCGAATGTTTTTTCAGACAGCGGACAAAAAGCTCATTGGAGGCGGCATCGACTGGTTTTGTTATGCTGATGCTGGGGTGCGAATCGTTCAGCGAATAGGAAAATGTATAAATTTCCGACCAGCCTGTGTGCTCCTCCTTCGCTTTTGCCATGCTGCTGCCTATGATATCGCTCAGTTTGTCGGATTGATCGCGGGTCGTATCGAGATTGTAGCTGCCTTCGATATCGTCGCATTTTATATAAGCATCAATGAGAGGCATGGTTCGGATGGTGGAGTTTAGGTTTTAATATGAGGGGTGAAGATGGGAACCAACGCGGGGGAATAAATGATTTTGTGATTACAATGGGCGGGTTTGTTTGTAATCGCCGGTGGCGACTACGAGTGAGGATCTGTCGCTATGCTCGGATCGGATTTCAAAAGAAGGAAATGGCGCGCGGCGGTCATACGCCGCGCGCCGAATCCGGTTGATGGTTATTTCTTGGCGGAGGGGAGCTTGGAGACGAGGCGGAGGGAGACCGTCAGGCCTTCAAGTTGATAGTGCGGGCGCAGGTAGAACTTCGCCGAGTAGTAGCCGGGGTTGCCGGCGACGTCGTCCACCACGACTTCCGCGGCGGCCAGCGGGAAGCGCGCTTTCGCATCCTCGGAGGCGGTCGGGTCGGTGGTGACATACTGGTTGATCCACTTGCCGAGCCAGTTCTTCATGTCCTCCTTTTCCTTGAAGGAGCCGATCTTGTCGCGAACGATGCACTTGAGGTAGTGCGCGAAGCGGCAGGTGGCGAAGAGGTAGGGGAAGCGCGCGGCGAGGTTGGCGTTCGCGGTGGCGTCGGGATCCTCGTATTGCTGCGGTTTGTTGAGCGATTGCGCGCCCACGAACACGGCGTAGTCGGTGTTCTTCCAGTGCGAGAGCGGGAGGAAACCGTTGGCGCCGAGCTCGGCTTCGCGGCGGTCGGTGATGGCTATTTCCGTGGGGCATTTCATGTCCACGCCACCGTCATCCGTCGGGAAGCTGTGCACGGGGAGGCCTTCGACCATGCCGCCGGATTCCGCGCCGCGGATGCGCGAGCACCAGCCGTAGGTCTTGAACGAACGGGTGATGTTCGTGCCCATGGCGTAGGCGGAGTTGGCCCAGACGTATTTGTTGTGGTCGTTGCCGGTGATGTCCTCCTCGAAGGCGAATTCCTCGACGGGGTTGGTCTTCGCGCCGTAGGGGATGCGGGCGAGGAAGCGCGGGAGGGTGAGGCCGAGATACATGGCGTCGTCGGATTCGCGGAGCGAGCGCCACGAGGCGTATTCCGGTGTCTGGAATATCTTCGTGAGGTCGCGCGGATCGCTAAGTTCGCGCCAGGACTCCATGTTCAGGAGCGTGGGTGCGGCGGCGGCAAAGAAGGGCGCGTGCGCGGCGGCGGCGATCTGCGCCATGCCTTGGAGCATTTCGATGTCCGGGGGCGAGTGGTCGAAGTAGTAGTCGCCGATGAGCGCGCCGTAGGGCTGGCCGCCGGGCATGCCGAATTCCTCCTCGTAGATTTTCTTGAAGAGGGGGCTTTGGTCCCAGGCGGTGCCCTTGAACTTCTTGAGCGTCTTGGCGACGTCCTTTTTCGAGATGTTGAGGACGCGGATTTTCAGATACTCGTCGGTCTCGGTGTTGTTGACGAGGTGCGAGAGGCCGCGCCAGGCGCCTTCGAGTTTGGTGAAGTCCTCATGGTGGATGATGAGGTTGATTTGCTCGGTGAGCTTTTTGTCGATCTCGGCGATGATGGCCTCGATGGTGTTGATGGCGTTGTCCGAGATGAGGGTGGTGGCGGAGAGGGCCTGCTGCGCGAGGGTTTGCACGGCGGCCTCGACCGCGGTTTTCGCCTCGTCGGTCTTGGGTTTGAACTGCTTGTTGAGCAGGGATTGGAATTCGCTGTATTCGGCGGTCGCTCCGCCGCCAGCGGCTTGTTGTTGGGCTTCGTCGGCCATGGTTTTGTTTAGTTTAGAGTTTAGGGTTTATGTTTGGAGTTATTTGGCTTCGTCGGCGGGTTTGGCGGCGGCGGAGACGGATTGGAGGAGGGCGGGGTCGTTGAGGAGCTTCGTGATGAGGTCCTCGGCGCCGGTCTTGCCGTCCATGTAGGTGAGGAGGTTCGAGAGTTGCTCGCGGGTGGTGAGGAGCTTGTTGAGGGCGTCCACTTTGCGGGCGACGGCGGCGGGCGAGAAATCGTCCATCGACTCGAAGTTGAGCTCGACGTTGAGGTTGCCTTCGCCGGTGAGGGTGTTGGGCACCTGGAGCGTGACGCGGGGTTTGGCCGCTTTCATGCGCTCGTCGAAATTATCGACATCGATTTCGAGGAACTTGCGGTCCGCTACGGGATCGAGGGGCTCGGCGGGATTGCCCGAGAGGTCGGCCATGACGCCCATGACGAACGGGAGCTGGACTTTTTTCTCGGAGCCATAGAGTTCCACATCATATTCGATCTGGACTCGGGGGGCGCGATTGCGCGCGATGAACTTCTGACTGCTTGCTTTTGCCATGTTGTTTTAGGGGGGTTGGTTGTTGTTGTGGTTGGTTAGTTGTTTGTTGGTTTTCTAACGAGTTGTTTTAAGGCGGTGATTGTGCCCGCCATAAAAGGGATTCGGACTTAGTATTCTTCCTCGGGTGGTTTGGCTCCTGTGATGAGGGTTACGCGGTCCATGGCGTCGGGGGTCATGTCCTTGATAATTTCCATAAAGCTCATGGGGACAAGCCGTTTTACGCGTTCGAGCATGAGGGGGATGGGGCTCGCGGGTTCGTTTTGCGCGTAGTAGCGGATGATGAGGTCGAGGGTGCGGACAACGTCCTCGCGCGAGGAAATGCCGCCGGGCGCCGAGGCGCGGGCGGGGGCGCCGCCGGCGGAAACGGGCGCGGCGGAGTCGTTCGATTCGGCGGGCGCGCCGGCGCCGCCTTGGTGCGCTTCGATGGTGTTTTTGATGCGCTGGAGGTCGGCGATGAGGATTTCGTAGTTGGGCCAGGCGGAGGCGGAGAGGGTGTCGGTGAAGTAGCTGTTGATCGCTTGGGCGCAATCGAGCGCGGTGGCGACGTTTTCGAGGGTCGCCGAGACAAAATCGCCCGGGCTTTCGCTGAACGCGCCGTCGATGATGGCGGTGGAGGGCGCGGGGTTGCCGTCGAGCATGGGGACGTTGTCGCGCGCGGCGAGGATGGCGTCGAGGCCCCAGTTGCCGGCTTGCACGGACTTGGTGAGGGGGGTGGTGCGGAGGACGGCGATCGTTTTGTAGGGGTCGCCCGCGGTGCCGACGGGAGCGCCGAGGATGTTGAGGGCGTTGACGCGTTCCTGCGGGTCGTTGTTGTCGTCGGGATCAAGGCGCGGATAGATGCCGTCCCATGTGTTTTCGAGGTAGTTGCGGATGATCTGGAGGCCGGCGGCAAAACCTTCCCAACCTTTGAGGCGGAGGAGGACGTTGGCGTAGGCAGCGGCGACGCGGAGGTCCTTGGCCTGGGTGAGGAGCTCCTCGCATTTTTCGCGGACAGCGCGCCAGTCGGCCTCCTCGGCGGGGGCAAACTGGGTTTCGGGTTTGCCGGCGATGAGGCGGTCGAGCTCGTAAATGGCGCCGCTGGCGGAGAGATCGGCGCCGGCGGGATCGTCGCCGGGGATGGGGGACAGGTATTTGTCGATGTTCATGTGTGTGAAGTTTAGCGTTTAGGGTTTAGAGTTTGGCGTTGGATTAAAAGTTGGCGGTGATCTTGGGGGCTTCGGTTGACGGTGTGCTGGCGAGGATGGTGTCAGGTTCAATGAGGCCGCGGAGGGTGGCGCCGGGGATCGCAGGAGTGCGGAGGGGGCGGAGGAGGACGGACTTGGCGACGGCGACTTCGGTGCGGGTGAGGCCGATGCGTTCGATCGCGGCGAAGAGCGTGCGGAGGCTGCGGACGAATTTTTGAGAGACGGCGGCGTCGGCGTTTGTGGCGGCGTTGTCGTCGATGTAGAGATCGAAGCCGACGGGGCCGGGCGTGGCGGTGGTGACGCGGTAGGCGTTGTAGGTGGCGGTGAGCGCGGCGAGGATTTCGGAGGTGCGGGAAACGGGGCGTCCGTCATCGCCGATGGTCATGAAGGTTTCCTGATAGAGGGCGACGGTTTCGCGGGCGCTGGTTTCGGAGATGCGGCCGTCGACGACCTTGCGATGCTCGGGCGAGGGGATTTCGCTGGGGATGATTTGCTGGAAGAGGCCGCGGTAGTGGTGTTGCGAGAGGCGCTCTGAGTCGGTGGCGCCGCGGGCGAAGATGCCGACGTTGTAGAGGTGCTCCTTGGTGGCGCCGGTGATGCGGTTTGCGGCGTCGTTGCTGGCGAGGTAGCCGGCGGTGGCCTTGCGCATGTTTTCCTCGACGGCGGAGAGTTCGAGGGATTTGTCGAATGTGTTGGCGGCGATGTTGACCTGAACGCGCTCGGTGTAGAGATACATCCAGCTGCGGAAATCGCTTGCGTAGAGTTCGCTGAAGATGCTGCCGGCGGGAACAGGGGTGGCGGTGTTGAAGAAGTCGGAGGTAACGCGGTGGGTGGCCGCGTCGTAAAGGGAGGGGAGGTAGGCGTAGGAGTTGATTCCCACCAAGGGCGGATAGAGGGCGCGGCTCTTAATGGCGACGATGTTGACGGAGGGTTCGACGAGGGTGAAGAAGGCTGAGCTGATGGGGGCTCCGTCCATGCCGAGAATGCTGATGCCGCCGCTTTGGTAGAGGGTGCCATTGAGGGTGATGGCGAGCGCGATGAGGTCGACTTGGTGCGAGGCGGAAATGTCGGGGACGGTGGCGAGGCCGTTCCATGCGCGGATGTAAATGTCGCCCGCGGTGGGGGAGGCGGCGCCGTTGTCGGGGTCGTATGAGAGGAGGGTGTTGTATTTGGAGATGGTGATGTCGCCGTTGAGGGTCTCGATGTGGATGCCGTTGCCGCCGACGGCGAAGATGGTGGCCCAGTCGGCGTGATCGGTGCGGGTGTTTTCGATGGTGATGGAGCTGCCGTTGCCGGTGGCGAGGAGCGTGCCGGAGAGGCGCATGGCGGCGCCGTCGTCGAAGTGGTAATACTGGTTGCCCGTGGTGGTGACGCCGGAGAGGTGGATGTCGCCTGCGTTGAGGATGTTGATTTGCGGGAGCGCGAGGTCGATGCCGAGGGAGGCGGCGCGTCCCTGTCCGTCGATGTAAAGGCTGCCGCCGCCGGCGTCGAAGGTGGTGTCTGCTGCGAGGGTGAGCCCGCCGGTGGAGGTGACGGTGGCGTTGTTGGTTTGGATGCCGCCGGTGTGGACGGTGGTCATGCCGGTGGTGCCGCTGGGGTTGTGGGTGTCGAAGCTGATGGTCGCTCCGTTGTCGGTGGCGCGAAGGAGGGAGGTGATGTTGATGTCACCGCCGTCGGTGTTGTAGGTTTGCACGCCGGTGGTTTCGATGCCGCCGTTGATGTCAATGGCTCCGGCTCCGGCGATGTTGATTGTGGCGAGGGGATTGCCCGCGCCGCCGAGGGCCGCGTTGAGGGTGACGCCTGCGCCCGCGCCTTGAATGTCGATGCCGACGGGTGCGGAGATGCGTCCGGTTTCGTCGAGGAGCATGCCGCCTTGAACGAGGAGCGTGGTGCCGGGGACGACGAGGGCCGCGCCCGCATCGACGACGGTGGTGCCGGTGGCCGTGGCGGAGGTGGTGGAGAAGCGCATCGCGGCCCCGGAGCCGATGGCGAGGGTGCCGGTGACGTTGATGTTGCCGCTTTCGGTGACGTGGGTTTGGTCGCCGCCGCTGGTGGCGTTGTGGAGTGTGATCGCGCCGGTGCCCGTGGTGGTGAGCGCGATTTCGCCCGAGGGCGTGGTGATGAGATTGGTGAGGATGATGCTGCCGCCGTCGGTGGTGTTAATTAAAACGTTGCCGGTGGCGGAGGCGAGGTTGCCCGCGAGGGCGATGTCGTTTGCGGCGGTGAGGTTGATGTGTTTCGCGGCGGTGAGCGTGTTGGCCGCGCTGTCCGTGGTGATGGATCCGGCGGTGGCGGTGATGACGTTTGCGGCCTCGAGCGCGCCCTGGCCGGTGAGGAGCACGGCGTCGGTGACGTTGATGAGGATGTCTCCGGTGGAGGCGTTGGTGGTCTTGATGAGGCCGGTGCCGGTGAGGGTGGTGGCGGTGTAGGTTTGGGCGGAGGTCGTGGTGACGTTATCGATGGTGATGCCGTCGGCGGTTGCCGCGAGGCCGGCGTTGGCGGAGGTGATTTGCGCGGTGGAGAGAATGTCGCCACCGGCGCTGGCGAGGGTGATGGCGTTGCCGGCGTTGACTGCCCCGTGCAGTTCCATCCCGGCGTCGGCGACGATGGAGAGCGTGCTGGCGGCGGTGAGGGTGTTGCTGACGGTGGTGGCGAGGAGACTGCCTTTCGCGGTGGCGTCTAAAGTGTCGGCGGAGATGATCGAGCCGGCGTCGGTGAAGGTGATGTCCGCGCCGGTGGCGGTGAGGGCGATGGAGCCCCTGGCGGGGTTGGTGGTGCGAAGGGTGCCGGTGATTAGGAGGCTGGAGCCGGTGAGGGCGAGGGTGCCGCCGGTGATGACGGAGTGGAGAGTGAGGAGGCCGCCGGCGTCGGCAAGGAGGGAGCCGGAGCCGGTGTTGATGAGGTCGGTGAGGGTGATGTCGAGGGCGGCGGCGTAGGATTGGTCGCCGTTGGAGGTGGCGGTGATGTGCAGGAGGGAAATGTTGCCGGCGGTGGAGGTCATCGTGATCGCGCCGTGGCCGGCGTTGGCGGCGGTGATGTCTCCTTGGATTGTGATGTCGTTGTTGGTGGCGATGGTGATGTCGCGTCCGGCGGCGAGGGTGTTGGTCGCGCCGTCGGTGGTGAATGTGTCGGCGGCGATATTGATGTCGCGGGCGGAGTCGATGGCTCCGGCGTCGGTGATGAGGATTGCGTCGCCCGCGCTCATGATAATGTCGCCGGTGGCGGCGTCGGTGGTCTTGAGGAGGCCGGTGCCGGTGATTGTTGTCGCGGCGGTGTGGCGCTGGGTGCCCGTGGTGGTGAGATCCCCAACGGTAATCGCGCCGGCGGCGGCGGTGATGACCGCGGAGGTGCCGCTGGCGGACGAATCGAGCGTGATGTCGCCCGCCGTGGAGACGAGTGTGAGGACGCCGGTAGTCGAGGCGAGGGTGCCGCCGAGGACGATGTCGTTGGTTGTCCCGATGTTGATGTCGCCGGCGGCGGTGATTGTGTTGTCGGCGGTGGCGGTTGTGAAGGAGTCGGCGGTGGCTGTGAGTTTGCCGGCGGAGTCGATGAGGCCGTTGGTGGTGGCGGTGTGGATGAGGGCGACGGTTTGGGTGGCGTTCAGGAGGATGTCGCCGTTGGTGGTGCGGAGCGTGCCTCCGACAACGATGCCCGCCTGCGATTGCGATGTGTATTTCTGCGAGCCGGTGGAGGTGAAGAGTCCATCGAGCCGGGTTTCCTCGGTGGTGGCGTAGATGTGGGTGATGTCGATGGCGCCGGAGGCGTTGACGCGCGTGCCGGCGTCGGCGGTGAAACCGCCCGCGCCGACGTTGAAATCACCGGCGGAGTCAACGGCGGACTGGCCGAGCATGCGGGCGAATCCGGAGTTGTTGGAAAGCATGATCGCGCTTCCGTTGGCGAGCGTCTTGAGCGTGCCCGTGATATTGGTGTGGTAACCGGTGTGGGTTTGGGCGCCGCCTGTGACGACTTCGCCGGCGATGGTGATCATGCTGGCGGGGTTGGTGGCGTTGGCATTGACAACAAGGCCGTCGGTTCCGGCGGTGTTGGAGGCGACGAGGGCGTTGAGTGTGATGCTGCCGTTTTGGGAGGCGAGGCGGACGCCGCCCGCGGAGGAGTCGAGCGCGCCGTTGAGCGTGAGGTTGTTTGTGGCGCGAATATCGACGGCTCCGGCGGCGGTGATGGTGTTGGCCGTGCCCACGGTGGTGAAGGAGTCGGCGGTGGCGGTGAACTTGGCGGCGGAGTCAACGCGGCCTTCGTCGCCGGTGAGGAGGAGCGCGCCGGTGGTGCTGATGACGATGTCGCTGCCGGCGTTTGTGGATTGGAGGAGGCCGGTGCCGGTGAAGTTGCTGCTGGTGTAAGATTGCGCGCCGCCGGTGGTGACGTTGCGCAGGGTCATATCGCGGGCGGCGGTGGCGGAGAACGATCCGGCGGCGGTGATGGCGGCGGTGGATGCGATGCTGTCGCTGGAGACGAGGGTGATGTTGCCGGTCGTGGATGCGAGGTCGCCGTTGAGCACGATGCCCTCGGTCGCCACGGTGGTGATGTTGATGTCGCCCTTCGCCGTGATGGTGTTGGTGGATGAGGTGGTGCGAAGACTGCGGGTGTTGTTGATCGTGAGCGCGCCGTCGGAGTTGATTTTTCCAGTCCCGCTGATAGATGCGCCGTTGGTTGCCTGAATCGTGATGTCGCCGTCATCAAGTGTGGTGAGGAGGGCGTTGAGGAGGAACTGGCTGCCGGCTTGCAATGCGATGGAGCCGTTGGCGGAGGTAACGGCTCCGCCGAGGCTGATGTGGGAGCTTGTGGCGGTGATTGAAATGTCGCCTTGCGCCGCGATGTCCCGGCTGCTCGTAAAATAGCTCGCGGTTGCCGTGAACAGGCCGGCGACTGAAATGGAGCCGGGATTGATCAATCGAATATGCCCGGTCGCGTTCATGGTGATGTCGCCGTTGCCGGTGGTGATGTCAACGGGGGCGACGATGCTGCTGCTGGAGATCAGCGTGATATTGCCGCCGGTGGATGCGAGGTCGCCGGCGAACTTGATGCCGCCGGTCGCGCCCGTGGCGGTGATGTTTATGCCACCGCCGGCGTCGATGGTGTTGGCGGTGTTTTCGGAGAGGAAGGCGGCGGAGGTGGCGGTGAACGCGCCGGCGGAGTCAACGCGGCCTTCGTCGCCGGTGAGGAGGATCGCGCCGGTGGTGCTGATGACGATGTCGCTTTGGCTGGCGAAGGTGCTGCGCAGAAGGCCGGTGCCGGTGAAACTGCCGCCGGCGTAGGATTGCGTGCCGCCGGTCAGGACGTCGCCGACGGTGATCGCACCCGAGCCGGTGTTGATTGTGACGACGGAGGTGGCGGCGGTGAGTTGCGCGTTGGCCGTGAGGTTGCCGCCGCCGGTGTTGAGGCTGATGTTGTCGGCGAGGGCGGTGAGCGCGCCGTTGAGGGTGATGGCGTCGCCGGTGGCGGCGGTGGCGCTGACGGAGATGGAGTCGCCGGCGGTGATGGTGTTGGCCGTGCCCGCGGTGGTGAAGGAGTCGGCGGTGGCGGTGAACGCGGCGGCGGAGTCAACGCGGCCTTCGTCGCCGGTGAGGAGGAGCGCGCCGGTGGTGCTGATGACGATGTCGCTGCCGGCGTTTGTGGATTGGAGGAGGCCGGTGCCGGTGAAGTTGCTGCTGGTGTATGATTGCGCGCCGCCGGTGGTGACGTTGCGCAGGGTCATATCGCGGGCGGCGGTGGCGGAGAACGATCCGGCGGCGGTGATGGCGGCGGTGGATGCGATGCTGTCGCTGGAGACGAGGGTGATGTTGCCGGTCGTGGATGCGAGGTCGCCGTTGAGCACGATGCCCTCGGTCGCCACGGTGTTGATGTTGATGTCGCCCTTCGCCGTGATGGTGTTGGTGGATGAGGTGGTGCGAAGACTGCGGGTGTTGTTGATCGTGAGCGCGCCGCCGGAGTTGATTTTCCCGGTCCCGCTGATGGATGCGCCGTTGGTTGCCTGAATCGTGATGTCGCCGTCATCAAGCGTGGTGAGGAGGGCGTTGAGGAGGAACTGGCTGCCGGCTTGCAATGCGATGGAGCCGTTGGCGGAGGTAACGGCTCCGCCGAGGCTGATGTGGGAGCTTGTGGCGGTGATTGAAATGTCGCCTTGCGCCGCGATGTCCCGGCTGCTCGTAAAATAGCTCGCGGTTGCCGTGAACAGGCCGGCGACTGAAATGGAGCCGGGATTGATCAATCGAATATGCCCGGTCGCGTTCATGGTGATGTCGCCGTTGCCGGTGGTGATGTCAACGGGGGCGACGATGCTGCTGCTGGAGATCAGCGTGATATTGCCGCCGGTGGATGCGAGGTCGCCGGCGAACTTGATGCCGCCGGTCGCGCCCGTGGCGGTGATGTTTATGCCACCGCCGGCGTCGATGGTGTTGGCGGTGTTTTCGGAGAGGAAGGCGGCGGAGGTGGCGGTGAACGCGCCGGCGGCGTCGATGAGGCCGTTTGTGGTGTCAGTGTGCACCATGATGGTGCTGCCGGTGGCGACGAGGGTGATGTCGCCGGCGGTGGCGCCGGTGGTTCCGAGTGTGCCGGTGATATAGATGTTGGAGCCGGTGAAGCTGAGGGAGTTGTCGGCGATGATGGTGGAGAGCGTGAGGTCTTCGCCGGTGTTTGCGGAGATGGCGCCGGTGCCGGCGTTGAGGATGTCGGTGAGGAGGATGCTGCCTGCGGCGGTGTAGGTTTGGTTGCCGTTGGAGGTGGCGGTGACGTTGAGGAGCGAGATGCCGCCGAGGGTCGATGTGAGGGTGATCGCGCCGCTTGCGCCGGGAGCGTTGGCGGCGGTGAGGTCGCCGCGCAGGAAAATGTCGCCGTTGTTTGTGGCGAGGGTGATGTCGCGGGCGCCGGCGATGGTGTTGGAGGAGGAGGAGGTGGTGATGCCGTTTTGGGCGCTGGCGGTGATGGAGCCGGCGGAGTCGATGGCGCCGTTGTCGCCGGTGAGGGTGATGTCGCCGTCGGTGTTGAGGGTGATGTTGCCGGTGTCGGTTGTTTTGAGGCGGCCGGTGCCGGTGATGCCATACCATGCGTAGTGGCTTTGCTCGCCGCCGGTGGTGATGTCGCCGACGAGTATGGCGCCGTCGCCGGCGGTGATGGTGATGCCGTGGGTGCCGGAGGTGGCGGAGGTGATGGGGGCGTTGGCGGTGATGCCGCCCACGGATTCGAGGGTGATGCCGCCGGTGGTGGAAGAAACGGCTCCATTGAGCGTGATGCCGGAGCCGAAGCCGCCGGCGGTGACGGCTATGGGGCCGGCCGTGGTGATGGTGTTGGCCGTGCCCGCGGTGGCGAAGTTGCCCGCGGTGACGTTGACGGTGAACGCGGCGGCGGAGTCGATGGCACCGGCGGCGCCGGTGATGAGGGTCGCGCCGGTGGTGTTGATATGGATGTTGCCTTCGTTGGAGTCGGTTGTTTTGAGGATGCCGGTGCCGGTGAAAGCGCCTGCGGTGTAGGCTTGGGTTCCGCCGGTCAGGACATCGCCGACGGTGATCGCGCCCGCGCCGGCGTCGAGTTCGATGGCGGAGGAGGCAGCGGCGAGACCGGCGTTGGCGGTGATGTTACCGCCGGCGGTGACGAGGTTGATGTTGTCGTTGATGGCGGTGAGCGCGCCGTTGAGGGTGATGGCGTTGCCGGCGGCTGCGGTGGCGGTGATGTTTATGCCACCGTCGGCGGTGATGGTGTTGGCGGTTCCGGCGGTGGCGAGGGTGAGGGTGTCAATGTAAACAGCTCCGTCGGCGTTGATGAGGGCGTCACCGTTGATGAGGGCGTCGTTGAGGGAGAGGAGGCGGATGTCGCCGTCGCCGCCGGTCGCGGTGGTGAGGGTGCCGGTGATTGTGATGCCGCCGGCGCCGTGCATGGTTTCGTAAACCTGACTGCCGGAGGTGGTGACGCTGGCGTTGACGGTGGTGTTGCCGTAGGAGTCGAGGAGGAGGGAGCCGGCGGTGGAGCGGATGTCGCCTGCGAGGGTGATGCCGCCGGCGGTGGTGGCGGTGATGGCGATATCGCCGGCGGAGGTGATGGTGTTGGCGCTATCCTCGGAGAGGAATGCGGCGGAGGTGGCGGAGAACGCCCCGGCGATGTCGATGAGGCCGTTTGTGGTGTCAGTGTGCACCATGATGGTGCTACCAGTGCCGACGAGGGTGATGTCGCCATCGGCTGCGTTGGTGGTGGCGAGGGTGTTGGTGACGTAGATGTTGGAGCCGGAGAAGGCGAGGGACTTGCCGGCGGTGATGACCTTGATGGTGAGATTGCCGGTTGCGTTGGCTGAGACGCCGCCCGTGCCGGTGTTGATGACGGAGGGCAGGATGATATTACCGCCGGCGGAGTAAGTTTGGTCGCCATTGGAGGTGGCGGTGGTGTTGTCGCGGAAGGTGATGTTGCCGGTGGAGGAGGTCAGGGTGATGCCGCCGTTGACGGATGTGATGTCGCGGGAGAGGATAATGTTGTCGAGGGCGCCAATGGTGATGTCGCCGCCGGCGATTGTGGCATTCCAGAGGGAGATGGAGCCGTTGGTGCTGGTGACCGTCAGAGAGCCGGCCGCGTCGATGGCGCAGGGGGAGGCGGTGAGCTGCACCTTGTCCCGGCTGTTGATGGTGATGTCGCCTCCGGTCGGGTCGGTGGTTTTGAGGAGGCCGTTGCTAGTGAAGGTGCCTCCGGTGTAGTAGGTTTGCGCGCCGACGCTTGTCACGTTGCCAGTCGAGAGGTTGCCGTTGGAGGAGGTGAGGGTGATGGCGCCGGCGGTGGATACAATGCCGTCCCTGATATAGAGGTTGCTGCCGGAGGTGACGCTGATATCGCCGGTGGCGGTGAGAATGTCGTCGACTGTGTTAACTTGAAAGAAGGTAGTGTCGCCGCTGGCGTTGAAAGACATGTCACCACCGGAGAAGCTGGTTCCGAAGAATAGGATGTCACCGGCAGTGGCCGTGATCGCGATGTTGTCGGCTGCGGTAATGTCTACATACGAGCTCCCATTATTATAACCGAAGTTGGCGGCGGTGGCGGAGAATGAGCCGTCGGAATCGACGCCGCCGTATCCAGACATATAATAGGTGAGATAGATCGCGTCCCTGGCGATAACCACGACATCCCCGCCGGAAGTGGTCCGGAAGATGCCGCTGATCTTAACATCGCCGGCTGTGGCAGTGTGGGTTTGCGTGCCGGCGGTGGTGACGTCGCCAAGGATGATGGAACCGGCGGTGATGCTGGCGGAAGCGGCGGTGATGGAGTTGTCGGAGACGGCGGCGATGAAGGCGCCGGAGGCGGAGGCGGTGAAGGCGGCGGCGGAGTTGATGAGGCCGTCGGTTGTGGCAGTGTGGACAAGTGTGATGGTGCCGGTGGCGTTGAGGGTAATGTCGCCATCGGCGGCGTTGGTAGTGGCGAGGGTGTTGGTGACGTAGATGTTGGAGCCGGAGAAGGAGAAGGACTTGCCGGAGGTGATGGCCTCGAGGGTGAGGTCGCCGGAAGTAGCGGCGGAGATGCTGCCCGTGCCGGTGTTGATGACGGAGGGCAATAGGAGGGAGCCTCCGGCGGAGTAGGCTTGGTCGCCGTTGGAGGTGGCAGTGATGCCCTTGAGCGAGAGGTTTCCGTTGGTGGAGGTGATGGAGATGCCGCCGGAACCGCCGGTTCCGGCGGTGATGTTGCCGTTGAGGGTGATGGCGTTTTGAGCGTTAATCGTGATGTTGTTGGCGGCGGTGATAGTGTTGTTAAAGGAGATGCCGTCGTTGCGGGAGGCGAAGGTGATGTCGTCGTCGATCGTGACCGCGCCGGCGTAGGTTTGCGCGCCGGTGGTGGCGATGGAGGACGCGGCAATGTTGATACCGTTGTTTCCGGTGACGTTGAGCGAGGTGAGGTTGAGGTTTCCGCCAAGGGAAACCATCTTGCCGCTCAGCGTCAGGTTAACGTTGGTGGATGCGAAAACGCCGGAGAAATTAATGTCGCCGTTGTTGCTGGTGGCGTTGAAGGCGTTGTTCGCGATTTGGAGGGTTCCCGAATAGCTCTGGCTGCCGTTGGTGGTGAAGCTGGTGTTGGAGCCGAGCTTGATGAGCGTGCCGGTGAGGCTGAGGGATTCAAATCCGGTGCCTCCGGTGTTGCCGAGCGCGCCGCCAAAGGAGATTTCCCTGGCGCCGGTGACAGCAAGCGATGCGGTAGTTCCTGTTTTCCGGATGACATCGTTTGCAAAGGAGATCGTGCCCGTGGCGCCCGCGCCGAGCGTGACGTTGCCGCTGAGGAGGACGTTGCTGTTGTAAGTTTGGTTGGAAGCAGTGGTGAGCATCAAATCCCTCAGGGTGATGGTGCCGGAGGCGCCAGTGCCGCCGACGATGCCGGTGGAGCCGGCGGTGCCCGCGCCGCCATCGGAGCCGTCGTCAGCTCTTTTGCCACCGTCGCCACCCATGCCCCGCACTCCCGCGCCGCCGGCGATTCCGGCGCTGTTGGAGACCGTGAGCGCACCACCGCTATCGGCATTTCCGGCAATTGTAATGCTATTGCCCGCGCCGCCAGTGCCGCCATTGCCACCGGCGCCGCCGCCTCCTCCGCCTCCGCCGTCGCCGTCCAGGTAATTAAAACCGGTATGAAAGGTGGAGGCGTCGCCGCCCTTGCCGCCCTTGCCGCCCTTGCCGCCCGTGCCACCCGCGCCGCCGTTGCTGGATAGTGAAAGCGTGCCGCCTATTGAGACGGTTGTCGTTTTGGGAAATAGCAAGGAAACTGAACCGCCACTGCCGCCCTTGCCGCCGTTGCCGCCACCACCGCCACCACCACCGCCGCCGCCGCCCGCGCCGCCGCCCATTGAACCGCCGTTGCCGCCGTTGCCACCATCGCCGCCCTTGCCACCCGCACCGCCGTTGCTTGCCAAAACGATGGGTCCAGCGACTTGCGCAAGCTCGTCAAGCGTCACCGTAATGGAGCCGCCATTGCCACCCGCGCCACCGCGGGTTCCTCCCTTGCCGCCGCTGCCTCCGTTGACCACCCGATTTTCCCCAGTCGCCTTGTTATCGCCTTTGCCCCCTGCTTGACCAGCGGCTCCCACGCCGCCGCCCGAGCCACCGTCGCCGCCCAAATAGGTGCTGCCTCCCGTAGAAGATCCGCCGTTGCCGCCGCCGCCGTTTGGTGATGTGATACTGCTCGTGCCCGCGCCGCCCGCGCCGCCATTGGCGTGGATGTCGATGGTTCCGCCAATGTTGCCAGTGATGGTGACGTCGATTTGGCCGCCATTGCCGCCGGTCCCACCCACGGTGCCGCTGCCGCCGTCGGCGTTGATGGTGACGTCGCTGAAGGACTCGATGCCGGCAATCGTGACGTTGCCGCCGGCTCTGCCCGAATTGGCGGTTCCACTGGTGTTGATGCTGAGTGCAATCGTGTCGGCGCCGCGCAGGGTGCCGGTGGTTGTGAAGCCCCGAACATCGAACAGGCTTCCGCCTGCGCCGATGTTTATCAGGCCCGACCCGGCATGCAGGGAAAGATTCCCGCCGGTGGTAATCGTGGCGTTTAAGTTGATGTTGCTGCCCGCGTGGATTGAAGCACCGCGTTGGGCGGTAATGGTGTTGATGGGGCCCTCAAGGGTAAAATTGCCGGAGGCAGTGGCGGAGAAGATGCCAATGGCATCGATGCGCCCGTTTTCGTTGATGAGGATGTTGCCGTTTTTGGAGATGAGGGTGATGTCGCCATCACTGGCATTGGTGGTCATCAACTGGCCGTCAATGGTGAGGTCGTAATCGACATCCATAAGAATGCTGGTTGCGGAAATACGGGCGCCTGTGGTGATGCTCTGGCTATTGAAGGTGATGCCGACGGCATCCAGAGTGCCGGTGTGGATGATGCTGCCGTTGAGAGCGCTGTAAGCTTGGGTGCCGTCGGGCGAGAAGGCACTGGTCAGGGAGATGCTGCCGGTGGCGGAGGTGATCGCGATGCCTCCTAGGTCGGAGCGAATGTCCTGGGAGAGGGAGATGTCGCTTCCGGCGTTTATGACAAGGTCGCCGTTCACGCCGGTGGTGCGGAGTTGCCCCGAGCCGGTGAAGGCGGCGCCGGCTGCGTAGGTTTGGGATCCGCTGGAAGTGGCGCGATTGATGGTGATGCCGCCGGTGCCGGAGGTAAGCGAAATGCCGCCTTGTTCGGAGATGATGTCCCCGGTGAGAGAGATGTCGTTTTGGGACTCGACGATAATATCGCCGTTCGCGCCGGTGGTGCGGAGTTGCCCCGTGCCAGTGAAGGCGCCGCCAGCGGCGTAGGTTTGGGCGCCGATGGAGGTGACGTCGCCGACGTGGATGCCGCCGGTGCTGGTGGTGAGCGAGACACCGCCCTGGCCGGAAGTGATGATCCCGGAGAGGGAGATGTCGTTTGCGGTGTTGATGGTGATGCCGGCGTCCGCACCGGTGGCTTGGAGTTGTCCGGTGCCGGTGAAGGCGGCGCCAGCGGCGTAGGTTTGGGAGCCTGTGGAGGTGACGTTGCCGACGGTGATGCCACCGGTGCCGGAAGTGAGCGAGATGGCGCCTTGGTCGGAGGTGAGTTTTTTTGTGAGGGAGATGTCGTTTCCGGCGTTGATGGTGATGCCGGCGTCCGCGCCGGTGGTTTGGAGTTGTCCGGTGCCGGTGAAGGCGCCTTTTGCGATGTAGGTTTGCGCGCTCCCCGTGATGACGTCGCCAATGATCATGTCGGAGTCGGAGATTGCGGTGAGGGATCCACTTGCCGCGCTGATGGCGGCGGCGATTGAGAGGCTGGTGCTGGAATCGAGCGTGATGTCGCCGCCGAGCGAGGTGATGTTGCCGTTGAGCGTGATGTCGCCGTTGGTGGCGGTGATGGCGATGCCGCCGTCGGCGTTGATGGTGTTGGCGGCGGTGTTTGTGGCAAAGTTGCCGGACACGGACGAAAAGGCGCCTGCCGTGGTGATCGAGCCCGCGCTTGAGAAAATCGTGTCGGTGACAGCGTTGAGGTTGATGTCACCGGCGTTGGTGTTGGTGATCGCGGCGTTGATATAAATGGCCGCGGCGGAATCGAGAGTGAGGGAGTTGGTGGAGTTATAGGGAAGCGCGTCGGCAACGGTGATGGCGCCGCCGGCGGAGGTTTGGACAGTGATGTTGGCGAGCGCGAGTTGGGCGATCAGGGTTCCGGTGTTGAGAATGTAATCGCCGTCGGCTGAGGGGGCGGTGAAAACGCCGGATGCGTAATTAACGTCGTTCGTGCCATTCGATATGGTGATGTTGTCGGGATCGAGGAGGAGGCTGCCGGTGAGGCCGTTGGCGGAACGCAGGTCGGCGAGGCCGGTGTAGAGGAGGTTTTGCTTGCCGGAGACCTCGGCGAAGCCGCCGTGCGTGAAACCGGTCGCGGAGATATTGCCGTGGAAGCGCGTGGTTTCGTCGGCCCAGACGATCACCTTTCCGCCGGAGCCGCTGGTCGTGGCGTCGGCGCGGATGGCCGCGCCCTCGGCGACGTAGGTGGCGGTGGCGTTGCGGATGTCGGCGCTCGCGCCTTGGAAGTCGCCGCCAATGAGGACTTCGCCGCCTCCGGTCGCGCCGCTCGCGTCGATGACGGAGTTTTCGTCGAGGCCCACATATTGACCGGTGATTTCGACTCGGCCGCCTTCGGTGTCGGTGGAGGCGGCGTCGATGGCACCGCGGTTCCAGACTTCGCCGGAGCCCTGGCCGGCGAGTTCGACGTTGCGCGCCTTGATGACGCCGGAGTTTTGCACGGCGAGCGCGTAGAGGTCGCCGGCGGCGAGCAGGGCGCGGCCGCCATCGGCGTTGATGTTGCCGGCGTTTTCAACACCGGCGGTGGCGGAGGCTGCGTCGGGCGTGGTCTTGGTGGCGTTGACAAAGACGTGCTCGCCGCGGCGGCCGATCAGCACGTCGTCGCCGGCGGCGAGCATCACCAGGCCGGCGGGGGCGTTGAGGTTGCCGGTGTTGCGCACGTTCTGGCCGATGAGGTGGATGGCGCTGGCATTGATTGTGCCCTCGTTGTGCACCTGGCCGGAGAGCCGTTCGAAGTTGTCGCGGCCCGCGAGGAAGTTGGAGTTGGAGAGGTTGCCCGCTGCGGCGTAGAACTGGCCGACGTCGATGGTGGCGTGCTGGCCGAAATAGATGCCGGCGGGGTTCACGAAATAGACGATGCCGTTGGCCTGCAAATTGCCGAGGATCGAGGATGGATCGCCGCCGGTGATGCGGTTCAAGACGCGCGAGGTGTCCGTGGGCTGGACGAACTGCACGGTTTCGTTTCGGTCGATGTTAAACTTGGGATACTCGATGATGGCGTTGTTGCCGGCGGTGATTGTCGTCTTGTTGCCGTTGTAATCGAAGGAGGCCTCGCCCGAGACCACCGTGCCCATGGGCGCGTCGGCGCGAAGGCCGGTCGCGGGAAGGGTGAGGATGGATGCGGAGAGGATGACGCGCAGGGTGAAATCGGCCTCGCGTTTCAGGCGGAGGAGGAGGCGGGAAAGGATTGTGTTGCGCGTGTTCATGGGCGGGGGTGGCTTTCGGTTGCATGGACTGCGGGGAACCGCCAGAGGGTGGAAATTTCAAAGGGCGAGGCCGCGCCTCGTCCGACGGTTGAAAACCGTCGCTCCGGCGCAAGCGCGCTTCGATGGGCTTTTTGAAATTTCGTCATTTGGGATTTATTAATAGGAGGCGGTGATGAGCGGGCCGGTGTCGGGGGAGACTTGCATGAGGGGGGCGAGGAGGGAGGAGGGGGCGCCCTGGACGCGGAGGGGGCGCAGTATCACGTTTTTGGATACAAGCACTTCGTTGTTGGTGAGGCCGAGGCGGTCGATGCGCAGGAAGAGGGCGCGGACGTCGTCAAAGAAGGCGTGGAGGGCGCGGGTTTCCGCGGTGCCGGGTTCGATGGTGTCGATGTAGCGGACGTATTGGGCGGCGGGGGCACCGGGGTTGGCGGCGCGGAATTCGCGGTAGGTTTTGAGGATCGCGGCCTGAAGGTCGGGGAGTCGGGATGCGCCGGCGGCGGTTTCGAAGGCGCGGTTGTAGGCGGCGAGGGCGGCGAGGGCGGATTGCTCGGAGAGGCGTCCGTCGGCGACCCGGTAGTTTTCGGGCGCGCGGATTTCGGAGGGAATGATCTGGCTGAGGGTGCCGAAGCGGGCGCCGAGTTCGTTGCGTTCTTGCGGGGTGAGGGGGCGGGGGAAAATGCCGAGTTTGCGGAGTTGCGAGGCGGTGGCGGCGCTGATGGCGGTTTCGGCGTCGATTTGCTGGAATGCGGCTGCGGTTGCCGCGGCGCGGATTTCTTGAAGTTGCTGCGCCTCGGGTTCGGTGCGGTTGGAGGGGTTGGCCTCGTCGGCGACGATGTTTTGCTTGATTTCCTGGTCGGGGACGGCGGGGGCGACGATTTCGCTCCAGAATTGGGTGCGCTCGTAAACGCTGGCGTAGGGCGCGCCGGTGGAGGTGGCGATGAGCGGGAAGTAGCCCGCGTTCATGGAGAGGCCGGTCATGGCGTCGTCGGCGATGGTGACGGCGGTGTAGGAGCCGGTTGTCGGCGGTGTGATGTCGTTTACGGCGGAGGCGGTGGCAATGGTGACGGCGGAGCCGCTGATGTCGAGGGATGTGACTGCGCTGAGCGCGATGCCGGGGGCCTGGTAAACGGTCCCATCGAGTTGTATTTGGTCGGCGGATACATTTATCCGGCGCGATGCGGAGAGGTTGCCAAGAGAGGCGATGCCGCCGGCCTCGATGACGATGGTGCCGGCGTCGGGGGCGGCGCTGCCGTCGTGGTAGGCGAGGAGGGTGTCGTTGTGGCCGATGGTGACGTTGCCGAGCGTGGCGGAGATGAGGATGCCGTTTGGCGAGGTGGAGAAGATGGTGGCGTAGGGCGGGGGAAACCCACTGTTGCTTGTGATGGTGATGTCGCCGGTTTCGGAGACAAGCGCGCCGTTTATTTTCATGGCGCCCGCGCCGTTCGGACCGAAACGGTAGTCCTGGTCGTCGAATGTGGTGACGGCGGCGGTTTCGATGTAGCGGGCGTCGAGGACGGAGAGCGCGGGGAGGTTGATGTCGGCGTTGATGACGACGTCCCTTGAGAGCGCGTCGATGACGAGGCCGAGGTCGGATGTGAGGCTCGCGCCGTTGTCGATGCGGACGCCGCCGTTGAGGTTGATCGTCCCGCCGGAAACCGAGGCGGCGCCGGCGATGGCGATTGTGCCGGTGGTGGCGTTGATGGTGTTGGCGCCGCTGAAATTGAGCGCGCCGGAGATCGAGACGCCGGTGGCGGAGGTGATGCCGACAATGCTTCCACCGTGCGTGCCGGTGATGGCGAGCGCGCCGGTGGTGGTGGCGATGGTGAGGGTCTCGTCGGTGTAGATGATGCCGCCGAGGGTGGCCGCCGCGGCGTTGAGCGTGATGGCGCCCCGGGAGTCGATGCCGGCGCCGGCGGTGGTGACGAGGGTGCCGGTTTGCGCGGTGAGCGCGACGCCTTCGCCGGTGTTGGTTGTTTGAAGCGTGCCGGTGAGGGTGAGGTTGCGGGAGGCGGTGTAGACCTGGGCGTCGTTGGTGATGACGGTGTCGATGGTGAGGTCGCGGACGTTCGAGATGCCGAGGGTGCCGGAGCCCATGTTGAGATCGGTGGCGATGACGACGTCGCGGTTGAGGGCGTCGATGGTGATGTTGCCGACGCCGTAGGGCGTGGTGAGCGCCGCGCCGTCGGCGACGTCGAGGCCTCCTGTGATGTTGATGTTGCTGCCGTTGACGGTTCCGGTGGAGGCGACGCTTATGGTGCCGGTGGTGGAGGCGAGGGAGACCGCTCCGCCGCTTCCGGCGTCGATCACGCCTCCGACGGACATGGCTTGGTTGCCGGTGAAAACGAAGTTGCCGGACACTCCGGTGACGGTGCCGGTGAGGGTGATGTTGGCGGCGTTGGCGAAGGTGCCGCCGGTGAGTGTGTCCACTTCGCCACCGAGGACGATGTTGCCGCCGAGGGCGTTGACGATGGTCTCATGGGCGTAGACGATTGCGCCCGAGGCCATGTTGAGCGCGCCGGTGATGGCGACAGTGCCAGTCGAATCGATTTCGGAGGTGCCGGCGAGGGAAACCGAGGTGGCGGAAAGCGAGATGTTTTGGTCGGAGTTGAGGGTTTGGAGCGTGCCAGTGAGGGTGATGCCACCGGTTGCGGTGTAGGATTGGGCGTCGTCGGTGATGATCGCGCTGGCAAGAGTGAGGTTGTCGGCGTTGGTGACGGTGAAGGAACCGGAGAGGTTGAGGTCGGTGTTGATGAGCACGTCGAGGTTGTCGCCGTCAACAAACATGCTGTCGCTGCTGATCGAGCCGCCGGTGTCGAGCCGGAGTCCGCCGGCGACCGAGAGATCGCCCGCCGAATCGATGGCGGCGCCGGGATCAAGCGAAATAGTGCCGCTGGTGGTGTCGAGCACGATGCCCTGTCCGGCGGTGCTGGTCTGGAGCGTGCCGGTGAGGGCGATGTTGCCGGTTGCGGAGTAGGATTGGGTATTTGTGGTGACGATGGCGCTGGAGATCGAGATCGAGGAGGCGTTGTTGATGGCGAGGGAGTCGAGGTCGATGGGAGTGGTGGCGTAGCCGATGTAGGTGCCTCCGGTGACGAGGCCGGCAATGTTGATGGCTGAGTTTTTCGCATCGATGACGAGCGCGCCACTGTCGGCAAAAAGGGTGCCTGTCTCGGTGAGGTTTAGTCCGCCGGTGATGTTCAACCCGTCGGTGTCGGTGGACCACATGTCAAGGCTGCCGATTGCGCCGTGAATCGTCGTGGTGCCGGAGGTTGATGCGGCGCGCGTGGTGTCGAGTGTGAGACCGAGGAAGACCCCAAAGAATCCGGATTCAACGATGATATTGTTGCCTTGAAACGAGGGTGCGACACCGCCGATGCGGATGTTGGATCCGGCCTTGAATGTGATTGTGTCGGCATTGATGACGGTGAAGTAGTCGAGGTAGTTGATATAGCTGTCGGATCCGTCGGTAATAAACTTGAGCGAGACGTCGCGGCCCTTGGCGTCAACGGCGAGACCGCCGGCGAAAAGGAAAAAGTCACCCAGCGACTGTCCGTTCACCTCCCATCCGCCGAGAATGGATACGGGGTATTCGTAGCCGCCGCCGGCGATGCCGATACTTACATGGTTAAAGACAGTTTTTCCAACGAGGCTTGTGTTCGTCGGGTGCGAGGTGTCAAAGGTTAGCGAGCCTTCGGCGGGCGTGGGGAAGCCATGGGGGCTAAATCTTCCGCGCGAATTCGTATCATGGTTTCCGACGATGATGTCGCCTCCGTGGGTTTTGAGGGTGACGTATTGGCCTTCGATGGTAACGCTGTCAGCTTGTGCAATGAGAATATTTCCAGCGGTGGCGGTGAGGGCGATGTTGGCGGCAGATAGATCACCGTTGATATCTATCCCCTGTCCGGCGGTGAGAGAAATGTTTCCTGCACTGATGTTGTTGCCCCCCGTTATGTTGATGTTGTTGCGCGCGATTAGCGTGAGGGTGCTGCTGGTGCCGATGCCTTCGATGCCGGCGTTGATGTTGATGTTGTTGCCGGCGTCGAGTTTCAGTTCCGTGTCGGCAGTCCATCCTGTGGCCAATGATATGTAGTCGTTGACGGTGATGTCGCCGTTGGTGGTCTTGACGGTGACGTTGGCGGAGTTGAGCTGGGCGATGAGGTCGAGCACGTTGAGGTTCCAGTCGCCGTCGCCGGGTGGTTCGAAGGTGCCAAATGTGTCGGTGATACCGGGGGATGTTGCCGCGTTCGATATGGTGATGTTGTCGGGATCTAGGAGGAGGCTGCCGGTGAGGCCGTTGGCGGAGCGCAGGTCGGCGAGTCCGGTGTAGAGGAGGTTTTGCTTGCCGGAGACCTCGGCGAAGCCGCCGTGCGTGAAACCGGTCGCGGAGATATTGCCGTGGAAGCGCGTGGTTTCGTCGGCCCAAACAATCACCTTTCCGCCGGAGCCGCTGGTCGTGGCGTCGGCGCGGATGGCCGCACCCTCGGCGACGTAGGTGGCGGTGGCGTTGCGGATGTCGGTATTCGCGCCTTGGAAGTCGCCGCCAATGAGGACTTCGCCACCGCCGTGCGCGCCGCTCGCGTCGATGACGGAGTTTTCGTCGAGGCCCACATATTGACCGGTGATTTCGACTCGGCCGCCTTCGGTGTCGGCGCTGCTGGCGTCGATTGTGCCGCGGTTCCAGACTTCGCCGGAGCCCTGGCCGGCGAGTTCGACGTTGCGCGCCTTGATGACACCTGAGTTTTGCACGGCGAGCGCGTAGAGATCGCCGGCGGCGAGCAGGGCGCGGCCGCCATCGGCATTGATGTTGCCGGCGTTTTCAACACCGGCGGTGGCGGAAGCGGCGTCGGGCGTGGTCTTGGTGGCGTTGACAAAGACGTGCTCGCCACGGCGGCCGATCAGCACGTCGTCGCCGGCGGCGAGCATCACCAGGCCGGCGGGGGAATTGAGGTTGCCGGTGTTGCGCACGTTCTGGCCGATGAGGTGGATCGCGCTGGCATTGATTGTGCCCTCGTTGTGCACCTGGCCGGAGAGCCGTTCGAAGTTGTCGCGGCCCGCGAGGAAGTTGGAGTTGGAGAGGTTGCCCGCTGCGGCGTAGAACTGGCCGACGTCGATGGTGGCGTGCTGGCCGAAATAGATGCCGGCGGGATTCACGAAATAGACGATGCCGTTGGCCTGCAAATTGCCGAGGATCGACGAGGGATCGCCGCCGGTGATGCGGTTCAAAACGCGCGAGGTGTCCGTGGGCTGGACGAACTGCACGGTTTCGTTTCGATCGATGTTAAACTTGGGATACTCGATGATGGCGTTGTTGCCGGCGGTGATTGTCGTCTTGCTGCCGTTGTAATCGAAGGAGGCCTCGCCCGAGACCACCGTGCCCACGGGCGCGTCGGCGCGCGCGGATGTGCACGGGAGCGCGATGATCGCGGCGGAGAGGACCGTTCGGATAATGGCTGACACGAAACTGACTCGCGAAATTGTTCTCATCATGGTGAAAGACGTTTTTCGAATTACCAGAGCATCGAAATGGTGAAGTGCACCTGCGAGGAATTCCTGGAGACATCGCGCGCGCTGGTGTGGACGGATTTTTGGGCGAAGCCCCAGTCGATGCGGGCGTTAAAAACTCCCTTGAATTGCGCCTCGAAACCGAAGCCGACGCTGGCGAGCGTATGGGAGTCCTCGATGACGTAGGCCTTGCTTGTGGGGATAACGTGGGAGCGGCCGACGTCGCCGAAGAGGCGCACGATGAAATCCCAGTCGGGCAGGGCGTGAAGGTTGGGGGCGCGCCAGTTCATGGGGATTCCGAAATAGGTGGGCGGGGTGTGGTCGCCGCGGTCGCGGGGCAGGGCGGCGTAGGGGCGGAAGAGGCGGGGGACGTGGAGGCGGTATTCGAGCGACGCGGCGTAGACATTGTCGCCGGAGGTGGTGGACTCGGGGTATCCACGAACTGAATACATGCCGCCGAGGGTCATCATTTTTTGCGGTATCAGGCGGTCGTCGGTGATGGAATACTGGCCGCGGCTGCTGAAGGAGATTTCGTGGGCGCGGGCGGATTTGCGCCAGTTGTCGCCGGAATAGAATTTTTCGCCGAAGAGGAGCGGCTCTATGAACATGGTGTGGCCGAAGTCGTAGCTGAGGATCTGGTAGTCGCGGGTGGTTTCGTAGCGGCCGAGGGCGATGAGCTCGGGCTCGGTGAGGCTGGTGTCGCCGTCGAAATTGGTTTCGTATTTGAGGCGGAAATACGTGCGCATGGCGTCGGTGTTGCGCTCGAAGTGGAGACTGAGCGAGGCGGCGATGAAGTCGGTGGTGGATTTGCCCCGCAGGGGGAGGACGTCCTTTTGGTTGCTGTCGTAAGTGTGGTATTTTTGCCAGGTGACGCCGGGGATGATGTCGAACGAGATGCCGCCGGGAATGCGGAACGGGCTCCATGGGACTTCCGCGCCGGTTGCGATGGAGTAGCCGGTGAATTTGTCGAGGGCGATGCCGAGATCGCGTGCGGTGAACTCGGAGTAGGCTCCGTAAACTCTTGCGCGGAGTGTGTTGGGGTAGAGGAGGGGGCGGTTGTAGCTGGCGGAGGCGGAGAAGCCGCTTTCGACGTCGGTGGTGGAGGAGAGGTCGAGCAGGAGCGTGTCGTCGTGATTGGTGAGCTGGTAGTAGGAGAAGCCGAGGTGGGCGCGGAGGTCGTCGGTCTCGTCGGTGCCGGAGTCGGAGAGTTGGGCGTAGGCGAACCAGGGGCGCGTTTCGGAGACGAGGTAGTCGAGCGTGACTTCGCCGGGGCTGGCTCCGGCGGAGATAGCGGCGTCAACGCGGCGGGCGGGGTGGCGGTTCAGGTCGAGGAGGTAGTTGTCGAGACGTTTTTTCCAGAGCGCGGAATTGGGTTTTGTTGTGTTCGGGTCGGGCTGGAGGGGGAGTATTTCGAGATGAGTTTGTGCGCGGGATTGTCGATTGCGCTGGCGGCGGGGATGCGCGAGCCCTTGGCGATGGTGCGCATTTCGCTCACGCGGCTGACCCAGATCGTGAGGCGCAGGTCCTTGCGCCCGGCGGGGCGGTAGTCCTCGCGGGTTTGAGGGTCTATGTCGTCGCGATTAACCACGACAAACACGCCGTAGATGCCGCGGGTGTTGTAGTATTCGGCGATTGATTGGAAAACTTTCAAGAGCGCGGCCTCGGAAAACTTGCCGTCGGGGAAGGTTTGGCCGACGGCGCAGGGCGCGGTGGCGACGGGGCCGGTTGCCGGATAATAAACGCCGTCGCGCAACTCGATGTTAACCTTGATGGAACGGAGCGCGTCGAGCGGGATGATGTTTTCCGTTTCCGAGCCGTAGCCCAGCGTGAATGACTCGGCACTGAAGATTTCACCCGCGGCGGGGGCGTCGGCTTGCGCGGGCAGGTTTGGGGTGAATACAAGCGCGCAGATGGCGAGAATGCATGCGGTGGTAACGCGTGGCGAGCCGAATGGTTTCGGGTTCATATTTCAGAGGCTTTAGGTGTCTTCAGGGGGGTATTCACATACATGCGGTTTCACTCAAAAACGCAAGCGGCGTTTAAAAGACAAAACGGGTGTTTGCAAATACGATGGAGAGAATGGATGGCGGGTGGCTGTTGATTGCCTGCGAACTGGATAATCAAGTTGCGGGGACGCGCAATGAGTCAACGGGCAGGTGATTACAATTCACGATTTTTTTTGTAATCGCATGGATGCTTAATGCAATTTTATGGAAAAACGCGTGTGTGCGGAGTGTGTGCGAAACATGCCGGAGACTTTTGCGGGGCTCCGGCTTGGCAACGGATGACACGGCCGGTTTTGCGGGTCATTTTTTCTTTTCGATCTTGGCGATTTCAGCCCGGATTTGATCCATGAACTGCTTGTCCCTGGCGGCTTCGATGGCGATCATGTCAACGATTTGGTTCGCCGAGGTTTCATTGCCGTTCAGATTATTGATTGCCGCTCCCATCGCCTTGTCGAGGGGCACGCCGACCGGGCCGCTGGCCATGATTTTTTTGAACAGATCGTGTGTCAGGCGACTGGTAATGTCTTTCGGCAGCTTGCCGTATAGTTTTGCCGCGAGGTTCGAGTCGATCGCCTTGTTGAGGCCGAAAAGCGGGATTTTTGTCAGCATGTTCTTCGCGATTGTCGATCCGAGCTGGTCCAGGCCTATGTCGCCGGTCAGCACCTTGGACGTGTCTTGCACTGCGGTCTTGAGCAGGCTGGCGCCGCCCTTGGCCAGCCATTTGGCGATGTATTTCTCGCACACACCGCCCAGCTTGCTTGGCAAATGCTTCGCAAGCGCGCCCATTGCATTTTTGGCGACATTGTTGGTGAGGTTTTGGACAAGGCCCTTGTCGGCGAAAAACTTGCTGGTTCCGGCTGCGACGAAGGTGTCCACCGCCACATTTTTGAATGCGTCGTCGAAGCCGCTACTCGTTCCGGCGACACCCTTGCCGATCTCTGTCGCCGTGCGTTTCACTGCCGCGATGCCGGCATCGATGACCACCGAGCCCCGCCCCCCGCTTTTGGCGTTGGCGATGAGCCTGACGGTCTCGAAGCTCACATCGCGGGTGATTTCGAGGACGGTGACAGCGCCGCCGCTTCTGCCAATGGATTTTTCCCGGTGATTGTAAAGCACCTCGCCGGCGCGGTTGATCTCGTCGGCAGCGGCCTTGAATTTGGCCTCGACGATGTTGAGATTGCCCGCATCGACCGCGCGCTTGGCCTCCGCCGCGGCGGCCTCGGCTTTCCTGACAAATCCATCGTTGGGCGGAGTCGGCACGACAGCGCGGACAAACCAAGGCGCGTCATTGTAGATTTCGACCGCGCACTTCCATCCATACCTGATGCTGCCGGCGTTGTTGACCAGATGGGTTGCCGTGGCCTTGAGTGATTTGATCGCGTTGGCCCTGATTTCCTCATAATCCTTTTTCGTGACCACCTTGCCGTCCGCGAGCACCATTAGTTCCACCTGCGGCTCGCTTTTTTTCGTTTCCGCGTCCTTCTCCGCCCGATCCTTGAGCGCCTTCATCGTCGTCTCCTTGAGTTGCTGCCATTTTTTCATGGCGGCGGTGAACTTGCCGCTGCCGAGCTTGCCGGCCGTCTTGAGGTCAACGACGCCGTCGGGGCGGAGTTTGTTTTGCTTTTGGAACCCCTTGACGGCGATCTCGGTCGCCGAGCCAAAGACTCCGTCGGCGCGGATCGGGTGCTTTTGGGGGAATTCCTTGTTAAGCGTGTTTTGGAGGATTTTGACGAGGTCTCCCTTGTCTCCTTTTTTTAGCATGGGCTCGGACATGGTGTTTGTTGGGTTTGAGGGTTGATGTTGGTTGGCAAACCGGGCGCCGCAAACGGCACCCCGGCGTTGATTACCATATTATTTTTTCGAGTTCGTTGATGGTTCTCCCCACTTGATCCAACATGAACCTCAATTGTTTTTCCTCGTTGAGAGCCTTCGCTTTAATGAAGTTGTGCTTTTCCACGCCGCCGGCGAGCAATTGCTCTTTGATCGCGACAACGGTTGTCTTGAGATGAAAGCTTTCGAGGGCCGGTCGCATTTTTTTATGCAAGTAGTCCGCCGCATCAGGGTGGGCGGCTTTGAATTTGGATGCGGTTGAAATGCCGCTGAAATTTTTGGCGGCCATTATGGCCTCTGTAAATCTGCTATTAGCAAAGGCTTCGCGCAGTCCTTTATATTCCTTTCTCAAATCCATGGCTGCATCCACAGCGTGCGCGATGTCCTTGTATTCGGGTTTTCGCTCGCAGAATTCCTTTATTCGGGCCCACGGTATTTTTTTATACGCCTTGTGGAGGGTATCGAGATTTTTCGTGAGGATTGCGGCGTCCTTGTATTTTTCCGGGGCGTCTCCGGCGTTTTTCACCCACTCGTCCACGGTGATGACATTTGGAAATACGGGTATTGTGAATGATGGCATGGTGTTTGTGTGTGTGTTATTTCGGTTGTCGTGAATTGCGCCGGGGAAAAGCGTCCCTGTCGCAAAGGCGGAAAAACATTTCCGCTTACCCATGCATTGGGATTTTTTTGGAAAAATGTTCGGAAAATTTTCGGGAAATCTTGCGAATTTTAAACGGGAGCATGAGCCGTTTTTTTATTTATTGGTATTTAAAGAGTTGTGCGGCCTGTCGAGTGCGCGAGGATTTTTTTCGAAACCTTTTGCGCATAAATCCCAATGCACTGATGCCCGGGGATATTTTTTCGGCAACATTCCTCCATGTCGTGACTCAAGCAAACCAAACCAACCGCAGATAAACGCAGATAAACACGGATATCCAAACCATCGAACCACAAAATACATTGTTTTCTTTATATGCGTTTATCTGTGTCCATCCGCGAATAAAAAAATCGGTATTTTCGATTAATACAAACACATAAACAAACCCAACAACACCAACCAACTAACACCAATAAACACCATGAGTAAAAAAGCATACGCGGAATTCAAGAAGATGTATGATCTGGCCTGGAAATATAATAAAGAATCGCACCGCCTCGCGGAGGCGGTTACAAAAGACTACGAGGCGATGATCGTCGCGTATATCGCCTTTTATAATACGATCAGTGACGTTCCCCATGAGATACAAAAGGCGTCCGATGCGATCAAGGCAAAGGATCCCGAGGGATGGAAGACGGGCGCGAAGGTGTTGACCGAATTGCAAAACAATTCGAATTTCCGGGATGTCGCCCTGATCACGACGACAGGCGGCATGCTTACGACACTAAAGGATGCTGAAGCCGCGGTCATGAAACAATACACTTATGTTTTTGAGATAAAAAAATGGTATGATAAAAAGGCAAGCGGGAAGGATGCCGTGAAGGCGACGGATTTGGATGTCTTCAAGGCAGCCCAAACCCATATTAAAAATTGCCAGAATATAATAGATAGCATCCTCAAAATAAAAAGCGACGACAGGGACGTCACGGCATTTGTAAAGGCCACCGGAACACTGTGGAGTAACATAAAAAAAGGCTCCGCCCAGGAAAAGGCCGCGAATGACCTCGTCGCATTGATCAAGAGGGAGATTGGCCGCGCAAAGAAAAAGAAAAAAAACGAGCTTCCCATGGGGTATCTTGACACGCTGGCAGCATTGCTGCCGGATTGCATGAAAATACCGAAACTTATCTCCGATGTGTATAAGGCGGATGCCGGCCTGAAGGCGGACGCAAAGGGCGCGCAGGGCGCTTATGATCAAATGGGCGCGGCAGTTGCGACCGGCATGAAAAAAATGTCCACATTGCTTGGGGTTGTGAGGAAGCCCCGCTGGAATATACAGGGACTGGCAAGGGAATTTGACGACCTCAAAAAGACGTCGGCAGCGGAAATGCTAAAGCACATGAAGGCGCTGGAGCGCGACTGGGTGACTGACAAGAAAAATTTCGAAACCTTGAGGAGTCGTTTTGCGTCGGCGGGCTCCTTCAATATAGCATTGGAGGCCAAGTTTCATGATCACCCCAAGCGTTCGCCCCTGAAAAACGCGATCTTTGAATACAACGAAAACTTTGTGATGGGCTCCCCCAGTGTGAACAATTGGACGGGAACCGAAATGCGCGCGCATGAAAAGTAATGCCGGACAGGGGGCGGCCGCGCCGCGTGCGGCGTGTGCCGCCCCTCAAATTTGTCGAAACAAACAACCCTCAATATAAACGCAAACCACCAATATAATAAAAATCATGTCACTCGATAAAAAAACAATCAAAGATCTGGAGTCTTGCCTTTTATCCCACGGCAGGCACATGCACAAGAGCATGCACGCGGCTGCAACGAAAGCATACAGGGAGGGGGAATTCACCCAGGAAGACTACCAGCAATTCGTCAAGGAATACGTTCCTTATGCCAAAAAATTACCCGACGCGGTGCGAAAATACTGCAAGGATTCAACGGATCCCAAAACAGTGCTCATGATCTGCGATGGTTACATAAAAGTGTTGAACGCCGAGAAAAAGCGCACCGAGAAATTTGAGCACTACGGGTGGTCGAAGCATCTGAAGGCATATTGCAACGGACTGGATCTCATGGCTGACGAATGCGAGAAAATAAAAAAAATCGTTCTCGACGCTGAAAAGAAAAAAAAGACCGGCCCCAAGGGGGGGCCAATGCTGATAGACGACAAAAAACTCAAGGCACTTGCGGAAAAGGTCGATAAGGAGTTGGCGCAAGAAATAGAGAGTTGTATCAAGACGGCAATAAAATCAAAGATTGATAAAGCGGACTCAGTATTGCCGAATGGTTATGACTCCATAAAAAATTATATTCTTCATATTAAGAAAAAACATATATCCCGTTATGAGGGCAAGCGCAAGGTGGGTGATCTTATTGGGCTGCCCGAGGGGCTTCTGAAATTCGCGGCGGAATTGGGCAAGTGGCGAAGTGGAACCCTCGTAAAATCAAAAGATCATTCCAGCAAGGCCAAGGATCTGTCGCATGATATAGCCTACGTGGAAAAACTGGCCGTGGCGCTGGCCAAGGATATTGAACAACAAATTGGCGCGCTCACCGTTCCGCTTCCCGATTAAAATTTGGCCGCAGGCGCGTTTCAGAGTTTTTGAATCGCGTGAAGCGAGCATTGAACAGGGGATGGCCGCGCCCGACCAGCCATGCGGGCGCGGTCTATTTTTGTGGGGGCGCACCTTGTGTGCGCCCGGGAACGCGGGCATCATGCCCGCAGGTTTGGAGGTTTGTGCGGCGCGTCGCGCCGTCTTGCGGGCGGGACGCCCGCGCTCCCAGACTCAGCCGAAGAGTTTTTTGAGAAGGCCGGGAGGGCGGGTGGCCTTGGTGAGTCCGTCGCGGGTGCCGATGATGGCGAGCGCTGTGTCGCGGGTGGGCGGCTTGAGGTGGAAAAGGCTGCGCGCGGGCAGGGAGGATTCGTCGGCGTTGAGCAGCAGTTCGTTTGTGACTTGCTCGATGTGCGACGGCACGGAATAGGGCGTGTCCGTGACCGTGGGGAGCGCCGCGGAATCGACGAGGAGGCAGCGAAAATGCTGGCTGGCGGGTTCGCCGACGATCAGGTCGAGCCAGGCGGCGGTTTCGGGGGCGATGAGTAGCAGGGGGATTTGTGTGTCGAGTTGGGTGAGCCAGTAGGTTGCCCACCAGAGGAGGTTTTGCACGGCGCGGGGCGAGGCGGAGGGGAGCCGGAGGTGACGGCAGGATGGATGTTCGGGGCGCGCGCCGGGGCCGTATTGGTGAAGCTGGCTTTCAATGACGTGATAAATGCGAGCCCAGCCGGTCGGATCAATGGCGGGGCGAAGGCCGGGGGGCAGCGGGTTTGGCGAATCCGAGGACGCCTCGGCAGTGGCGGAGAGGCGCGCTCGTGCTTGGGCAATGACTTGGCGAACCGCATCGGGCGTGGTCGCCTCGCGTGCCTGGCGCGCAGCCTCGTCGATGAGCGGGGCGCAGGTTTCGAGCGCGGCCGCAAGCGGCAGGTTTATAATATGCGCGAGAACAACAAAGGGATACCGTGTGCGGCCTTTGCCGTCGGTCGAGGCGAGGAGGCGTCCGAGGAGGATTTCGCCCGGACGTTGCCAGAGGAGCCAGTGGTTGAAGGAAAGGGCGGCTGAAGAAAGGGCTGAAGGACTGAAGGGCTGAATGGCTGAATCGGAAGACGGCGCGGGAGAGGAGGGAGGGTTCCATGCGCCGCTGTCGATGTTGCCGGAGATGCCTTGGAGGTAAATGTAGCGTTTGGCTTCGAGGAGGGTGAGCGTGTTGAGGCCAATGTCCTCCATGTGGTCGTTCCACGCGGGGTGCTTGCCGAACGCGGCGAGATGCACGACGGGTGGCGCGCCCCGTGACAGGGCGGTGATTTCTTGGTGGAGGAAATCTTTGGGGAAGTCAGGCATGGTTACGCTTCGCTAATGAATAATTTATAATGAAAAATGTATAATGGCGCAGGCTTGAAAGCCTGCGCCACGAATGAATGGCGGGGGAGTGGTTTGGAATTTTTCATTATACATTATTCATTTTCCATTAGAGCTGTAAGCTCGCTCGCGTCGGCCAGTCGGCGAGTTCGGGGAGTTGTTTGTCGTATTGGAATTGGAGGATCAGGAAGAGATCCGTTTGCGGGGCGCCTTCGGCGACGGTGTTGTCGCGGATGCTCACGGGGGCCTGCCAGGTCTTGCCGTCGGATTTGCGGAAGCCGGCTTTCGAGATGAGGCGCAACGTGGTCCAGGTGTCGGAGAACGTGGCCTGCGTGTCGGGGGTCGGCTTTGCGTCGGCGGCGAGGAAGAGTTCGAGCGGGGGCATGGCCTCAATGACGCGGATGGTGGCGAGCTCGGAGTCGGAGGGCGACTGGGTGCGCGCGGCGCGGCCGCTCATGCGCGCGGTGCGCCAGAGGTTTCCGGCAAAGACGGCGCCGAAATCGCTGGAGATGCCGCGCTCGGTGATGAACTTTTTCTGGTCCTCGTATTTTGCGATCTGGATTTTGACGCTTGCGGGCGCGCCGTCGGGCGCGGCGAGGGCGTTGAGGATGCCGCCGATTTTGTTAATGCGCTCGATGCTGCGGTTGAGATTGGTGCGCGCGGCGCTGGGGGCCCGGGAATCGGCAAGGTCGGCGTGGGCGGCCTTGATGAAGTCCACGTTTTTCTTGAGCGTATCAGTCGTGGTGGTGATGTCGGTGGCGTCGAGGAGAATGGGGAAGCCGACGTTTTTGCGGAGGTAGTCGGCAATGGTGTCGTGGTGGAGTTTGTAGAGGTCGAGTTCGCGGGCCTGGTTTCCGGCACGGGTGACCTGGCGGAGGGTGTTGCGGAACTCAAGCGTGAGGGCTTGCATGTATTTCGTGCCCTCAGCGTCGATCGCGGCGGCGGTGGCGGCGGCTTGCTCGATGTGCCTGCCGAGTTCGCCGACGAGGGTTTCGGCGGTCGAGGGCGCGAGCGTGAAAAGATCCATGCTACGATTGTATGCTGTGAACCGAATTTCGTAGAGGGGGCGCTTTTCGTGGATGGCCAGGTAGTTTGTATCGAGCAGGGCGAGGTCCTCGGGTTTGGTGTCGCCGAAAACGGCGCGGGTTTCGGCGAGGGTTACTTTTTCCATCTGATCAAGGCGCGCGGTGATTTCCTGCAACATGGGAAACTCGGGCGTGAAGCTGGTTTTCACTTTCTTGGCGAGATCCTCGGCGGTGGTGCCGGCCTGGCCTGTAATGTGGCTTCCGAGCTCGCCGATGACGCCGGTGCTGCCGGCTTTTTCCGCGAGAGCGCCGAGGTCGGGTTTTGTAAACTTGCCAATGACGTCGCGGATGGCCTTGCCGCCGGCCTCGTTTTGCGCGCGGGCTTTTTGAACAAGGTCGTTGTAGGCGGTGGCGAGGGCGGGTGGGGCGTTCTTGGCGAATATGCCGTTGGCGCGGCCTTGCTCGATGGCGCCGTCGAGCATGGTTTTGGCGGCGGTGAGTTCGGTGAAGGTGCGGCGCGCCTCGGTGAGCCAGCCGGCGATGTTGCTTTCGCGCGAGGCGTAGAGCTGGTAGTCCTTTTCGGTGGTGGCGAACGTGTTCACGGCGTCGCGGATTTTGGCGAGATTACCCAATTCGGTTTTCTGGCTGACCGCGCCCGCGCCTTGCGCCTTGGCAAAGGCGAGCCAGGCCTTGGCGATGGGGGTGTTTTCGCGGAAGGAGATGCCGGCGGAGTAGGTGACGTTGGGCCATTTGTTGTAGCCGGAACCGCCGCGTTCGTAGTAGGTGGCGTCGAATGCGCCGTTGAGGTCGGCGGGAATTTTGCCGTCGGGTGTCCAGAGACCGAGGAGGGGCGTAAGGAACGCGTTGGGCGCAAACTCGACGGTCTGGCCGGGGAGCATGGGGTAGTGGATTATGCCTTCCATTTGGATGAGCGTGGCGAGGGCGGCGGTGTCGCGTGCGGTCCAGGTGGCGAGGGCGTCCTCGCTGGCGATGCGGGTGCGGGCGGCGGCGATGGCGGGGCGCATGATGCTGCTTTCAAAGAGCACGCGCTGGGCCTCGCGTCGTCCGGCGTTGGTGGTGGTGCCGAAGATGTCGAGCGGCTTGAAGACGAGCGGCACGGAGAGGTCGCGCGTGACGAGGAATTGCAGGCGGGCGTGGAATTCGTGGAGCGGGATTTGCTCGGTGCCGACGCGGACGGGGTTGTCGCCGTTGTATTTGTATTTTTCGGCGCCGCGGAATTCGGGGGTGACGATGGGATTCCATGTGTGGTCCTTGGTCCAGTCGGCGGCGGCGGCTTTCCAGTAGGCGGATTCGGCGCCGACGCTGTCACGGACGGAGAAATAACCCCAGATGGAGAGGGTGAGCGTGAGGGCAAGGCCGGCGACGGCGGTGCCGCCGAGGATGAGCTGGCGGCGCTTGAGCTGCTTGCGCGTGTTGGAGGCGCGGGTGACGAGGCCTTTTTCCTTAAAGATTTTTTGAATGAAGAGGTCGCGGAGGAAGAAGGAGCGTTCGCGTTCGAAGAGTTTGCCCTCGGGGAGCGAGTCGGGGGTGACGCCGAGGGTTTGGGCGAGTTCGAGGTCGAGCGCCTTGCCTTCGGTGAGCGCGGAGGTGAAGTAGATGCCGCGCAGGAAGAGCGGCTTGGCGGACCATTCGCCGGTCACGAAAACGGTTTCGAGGTAACGGCGGAGGCGCGGCGCGAGCGACTGGATGGAGTTGGGCAGGGCGAAGAGCGAATCGACCTCGTCGGCGCGGCGTTCGCTGGGATCGGTGGCGACGGGGTCGGCGAGGAGGCCGAGGCGGCGGCGGGCGATTTTTTGAGCGATGGTGTTGAGGTATTCGTCAACGTGCTCGGGCTTGAAGGGGGTGTCGAGCGGATCGGGGTTGGACCAGCCGGTCATTTGGTGCTGGAGGTGCGGGTCCTTCATGTCGGAGAAGAACTCGCGGAAGCCGTTCAGAAGATCGCACTTTGTAACAAGAATAAAAACGGGGAAGCGAACGTCGAGGGTGCGTTGGATGCGGTCGAGTTGCTCGCAGATTTTACCGGCTTTCTTGGCGATGTCGTCGGCGTTGTCCTTGAGGAGCGAGTCGGCGGGGATGACGAGGACGAGGCCGTTGATGGGGCAGTTGGGGCGGGACTTGGTGAGGAGGTTAAGGAACTCGGTCCACTCGGTGGTGGTGCCGGGGGGCGCTTCCTGGAAGAGGAGCTTGCCCGCGGTATCGAGGAGGATGGCGTGGTTGGTGAACCACCAGTGCATGTTGATGGTGCCGCCGGCGCCTTGCATTTCGTCCTGAAGGCCGGGAGGGAAGCCGACGTTGGAGCGGCGCACGGCCTCGGTTTTACCGGAGCCGGGTTCGCCGACGACCATATACCAGGGGAGCGTGTAGATGTCCTTTCCGGCGGCACGGAATTTGGCGATGCCCTTCTGGAAGTTTTCGCGGAGGGCGTCGAGCTGGGCGCGGCGGGCGGCCTCGGAGATGCCGGCGTTGCCGGAGGAGTTGTCGGCGAGTTGCGCGGCGAGGCGTTTTTCAGCCTTCGATTTTTTGGCGCGACGAATGGCGTCGAAGACAAAGAGCAAGCTGCCGACAACGATCAGGCCGATTGCGAAGACGGTGTAGATGGCGCGGTCGGCAAAGAGAACCGAGCCGGCGATGCCCGTGCCGGCAAGGAGCATGGCGACGTAGCGCAGGTTGTCGGAGATATTGTTAAAGAAGTCTTTCATGGGAAATGCGGAATGCGGAGTTTTTGGGTTTCGAATTAAGTCGGCTTAACTCGATTTAAGTCGTGATGGTTAGCGGGCGGGCGTGGCTGCTTGTTGCTCGGCGGCCGCGGCATTTTCGTGGGCGCGGATTTCGTCGACGGACTTGGTGAGTTCGCTGGAGGCGGTTTTGAAGAGGACGATGTTGGCGGCGATCACCACGACGATGAGCGTGACGAGGCAGATGAGCATCGGGATGAGCGTCGAGCCCATCGGGAGCGGGAGGTTGACGGTGTTGGTGCTCTTGTAGGCGTCGGGCGAGATGAGGCCGGACTCGTCGGTGTCGAGGTAGGGGCGGATGCGGGGGAGGATTTCCTTTTGCTTTTTGCGCAGGTATTCGTCCTGGCCCATATACCAGCCGCTGAATCCGAGGCCGAGGCAGATGTAATAAATGACGAGCCGCTCGACCGCGCCTTCCTTGGTGTCGGCGAGGGTTTCGTCGAGCATGTCGAAAAACTTTTCGTCGCCGGCGAGTTCGTTGCGCTCGTAGGCGAGGCGTTTTTTATTCCACTCGGCGGAGTAGGGGAGCTTCGCCTCGGTGATCATGAAGTCCACGAAGAAGACGAGCGCGAGCTCGACTTTCTCGTAGTTGAGGTTGAGGCGGACGTCCTTGCGCGCTCGCTCGGCCATGTTGGCGAAGATGCCCTTGATTTCGGAATACGTGATGGCGTATTCGCCCGCGGGCGCCTTGCGGCCGATGCGGTTGAGCCGGCAGATTTCCTGAAAGAGCGGATCGCAGAGTTCGTGGAGCGTGGGAACGGCCGGCGGCTTGGTGTCGAGAGTGGATGTGTTCATTGTGGATTGAAAAGGCGGGGAGGGTGGAAATGCGGATTGCGGATTGCGGAATGTCGGACGCAAGCGGCGGGGCGGGTGGTTTGCGGTTTTTCATTCCGCATTCCGAAATCCGCATTCCGCATTCAGATTAGTCGGCGAGTGTCATGTAGAGCGCCACTTGGAAGTCGGATTTTTCCTGGTCGGGCCAGCGGAGGACCGCGACTTTTTCGGTTTGGAGTTGCTGCCAGATGCGCGCGCTTTCGGCGCGGTTGAGGCGGTAGAAACTCAGGCCGCCAATCGCGGGGAGCTGCATCGGGGGGAAGCGTTCCTCCTTGAGCTCGACGCCGCGCACGGCGCGGTTGGCCATGCTCTTGGGCATGAGTTTGAAGCGGTTGCCGTCCTCGATCATCGGGGCGATCTGGCGCGGGTCCTCCTTCGACTTGATGGCGAGGTAGTATTCGACGGGGCGCGTGAAATGCTCCTCGGTGAGCGTGGCCTCGAGCCCTTCGGGCGTGGTGGCAAAGTCAACCTTGAGGAACGATGCCGCGACCGCGCCGCGCAGGAGGGCGCGGATTTTGGTGCTGAGCTGGTCGAAGCCGTTGAAGAGGTTTTCGTGATTGTAGGGCGGAATTTCGTAATCGTCCTTGTCGGGATGCAGGCCGCAAAGCTCGGCGTGGAGCGAGCGCAGTTCGAGATACCAGTCGAAGGGCGTGATGTTGGCGGCGGTGAGCAGCGTGGTGAGGCGCGCGCTGTAGTGGTTGAGCGTGCGCAGGCGGAGGACTTGCTCGATTTGCGCGCCGCGGAGGGTGTCCATCGCGAAGCCGCCGCGGTTGATCTGGATGACGAGTTCCTGGCGCGAGGCCTCGACTTGGTTGACGAGGTCGCGCACGATGTTGTGGAGCGTGGCGGAGCCGGTGAGGAAGAGGCAGGGCGAGGCGTATTCGGGGTCGAGCTTGGGCTGGCCGAGTTGCTCGCCGACGCCGCGCACGAGGCGGAGCACGGGGATGAGCTCGAGGTCGGACTTGTCCTCGTCGTCGGTGACAAAACGGGCGTTGAGGCGGCGGATGAGGAGGGGCTTGGAGTTGTCGCCGGTGTTTTCGTCGGCGAGCGTTTTTTCCTCGACGCGGTAGATGATCTTGGCGGTGGCGTCGGGTTGCTCGGAGGGCGACTCGCCGCCGGAGTTGGCGCGGCCTTCCTTCCAGAGCGGCACGCCGAGGTAGATGTTAAACACGGCGCCGCTGCCGGCGAAGAGGGGTTTCAGGTCGATGGAGGGCAGCTCGGCGTTTTCGGGATAGTTGACCTCAAGGCCGCTGGGCATGACGGCGTGGAGCTTGTCGAAGCGGACGCGGAAGTTGGCGAGGTCGTCGAGCGAGAGTTTCGATTCGATGATGCCGTAGGGGTGCGTCCACGAGAGGCGCCGGTCGGATTGGTTTTGCGCGAGCACGCCGTGCTGGAGGCGCTGGAGGTGGTGCGGTTGAAGAAAAAGGCCTTCGTGCCAATGGATGTTTAAGCTCATTTGGGAGATGGTATGCGTGGTTGAGGTTTTGGGTTGTTTGTGTGCTTTGAGAATGGAGGGGAAATGAGGAATGTGGAGTGCGGAATGCGGAGTGTCAGACGCAAGCGGCGGGGCGGTCGGTTTGTGGTTTTTTCATTCCGCATTCCGAAATCCGCACTCCGCATTTCATCAGCGGTTTTGTCCTTTCATGAGTTCCTCGGCGTATTTGGCGACGGCGTCCATCATGTCGGTTTGGATGGTGTCCTCGCTGATTTCCTGGGCGAGCTCGGTGTATTTTTTCCAGTTGCGGGCGTCGGCGTTGCCGAAGACGGAGGCGCCTTCGAGCTTGACCATGTCGCGGATGGCCTCGGGCGAATAACGCGACTGGAAGCGGCGTGTGAAGTTCTTGCCCGCGGGGCCGATGGCGGCGATGAGGCCGGCGATGAGCTGGCGGTTTTTTTCAAGCTGGGCGGCGATTTGCGCGGCGGAAACCTCGGGGTCGCCGGTCGTGGAGCGGCGGAGCGCGGTGCGCAGGTCGCCGGCTGATCCGTCGCGGCGAATGGTGGATTTCGGCGCGAGGCCCTTCCAGACGTTCCATGCGAGCTGGTCGGTCATGATGGCGAACTCGGCGAGCGCGGCGTAGAGTTTGCCGAGGCGCGAGCCGTCGATTTTGTCGGAGGGAGGGATTTTTAGTTTTTCAACGATGTCGGCGGTGGAGCTGCCGTCGATCGAGTCGCCGGAGACGCGCACGAAGCCGGCGTCGGCGAGGCGGGCCTTGATCGTTTCGCGTTGCTCGAGGGAAAACTTTGGCAGCGTTTTCAGGAAGAGCGCCCAGACTTCGTCGGGCGTGCGCTCCTCGCTGGCGGCCTTGGTGGCGACAGCGGGCGCGGAGGAGAGTGATTCCCATGTGGGGAATTTTTCCGCGAGCGTGTCGAGGTAGAGCTGGCGCTTGCCGAGCGGGACGGGATCGAGGAGTTTTTTGAGTTCGTCCTCGAGGAACGCCTCGCGGCTTTCGGCGGGATCGTCGGCGAAGTTGGCTTGCAGATAGCGCAGGCGCGTGGCTGCAGCGGCGGCCCAGGCGGGCGCGTCGGTGAGAGGCTGCGAGTTTGAGGCGGTGGAGGTGGGTGTTGTCATAGTAAAATGCGGAGTGCGGATTTCGGAATGCGGAATTGGTGGATCAGTCTGATCGGGCCGATTGGCGGACGTAGGGTTGTTTGCGGAGGAGCATCATGAGCTGGCCGCGGATGATCATGGATTTGGAGGCGTCGAAGACGGGGCGGATGCCGATGTCGGCGTAGCCTTCGCTTTCGGCGGGGAGCGGATAGGTTTTTTTCGGGTCGATCGTGGCGGGTGAAATGGCGGAGCCGCCGGCCACGGAATAACTGCCGCCCGCGGCGGCGAGGGGATCGTGAAGAAGGGTCGCCACGTTGCCGAAGAGATGCGCGAAGCCGGTCTCGTTTTGCGCGGCGTCGGCGTTCACATCGGCAAACCAGAGCATGCCGTCGTTTTGTTGCGGTGCGTAGGCGGGGGCGGTGGAATGGGTTTGCACGGTCGAGGGCGGCGAGCCGGGCGGCGCGTAGGCGCCGGAGTCGGGCCAGGGGAACTCGAAGAGCGCGCCGTTTTTCACGAGGTGGTCGCGCTGGGCGAGCCAGGTGGCGTCGGTGAAGTTTGCGCCGGGGGCGTCGGGGCGCGCGAGTTTGCCGGCGAAGAGCTCGACGATGCCGGACCATTCCTCGGTGGTGGGGAGGCGCGCGCCGAGTATCCGTTCCGTGAATACACGGGCGGCGGCGGGCGGGAGGTTTTGCATCGGGGCGTTGGGCGTCGGCGGCGCGGGCGGCGTAATGCCGGGCGCGTAATAGGGCTCGGGCCAGCGCGGGTCGAGGAACGCCTGCCAGCGGGTGTTGAGCGACATGCGCGAGTCGTTGAGGCGCGTGGCGGTGAGGCGGCGCGGGGCGAGCACGCGCCAGGGTTGCGGGCCGGGGCGGAAGTCGGTGTCGATGCCGCCGGAGACATCGGCAATCCACGCGGGCATGGCGTCGATCACGGCGCGGCCCTCGGGACGGCCTTCGATGAGCGCGATGAACTCGCCAACGGATACCGCCGTTGTGGACAGGAAGAATGGAACGCCGGCCTCGGGTTCGACGAGGAGGTATTTTTGGATGTGCTCGTTGCCGCGCAGGTCGGTCCATCGGTAGGTGGCGGCGCGCATGTCGTCGGAAAACTCGCCCGTCCAGCCGATGCGTCCGGGGCCGATGTCGGCGGGGGTTGTGCGCTCGCCGGTGGGTTCGAGGTTGATGCCGGCGGCTTCGGTGAGGAAGCCGTCCAATGCGGAATGCGGAGTGCGGAGTGCGGAATGATCGGAGCTGCCGGAAAGCGCGGCGCGGGCGTTGGTGACAAATGTGTTTCGCTGGTCGCGGGCGTCGGTTTCGGTGAGGCGCGCCCAACGGGTTTGCTTGGCTTGCGCAAGGAGGTAGTCGAAACGGTCGAGTCCGGTGAGGTCCTCGGGTTTCACGCCGAAGGCATCCATGCGCGCGATGACGTCGGGCGTGTGCTCGACGGGGATTTGCGCGTAGCCGCGACACCAGCGTTTTGGAGCGGCGTCGGTGATAAGTGCGAGGCGTTTGGCTTTCAACTCGGCCAGGTATGCTTCCGTTTTTTGTTTTTCGTCCGATGATGAATCGTTGGGCGGTATCAAGAAGGCTGGTGATTTTTCGATATGCTCAATCAGGTCTTTTTCCAATGTGCTTTCAGTATCGAGTTCCTCGACGCTTGCAGGCCAGTCGGGAAGCGCGTCAAGACGCCGCCATGCCGACAGCGGGACACTGAGCGAGGCGGGTGATGCCGCGGTTTGCGCAAGCGTGGCGCGGTTGGTTTCGTTTTGGAGGGATTGAATCAGCCTGCATTCCCCGAATATTTTCGAGGGACTTCCCCCGGCGGTTACCGTGGAGGCCGTGACATTTGTCGAGGCGCGCGCGAAGTTGTCGCCGAGTGTCTGGTCGGTCGCGCCGATTTTTTCATTCCATGCGTAACCCTGGTTTAGCGCGGATTGAAGGCCTTGGAGTTCGTGGGCAAGTCTGGTCGCTGCCTCGCGCCATGCAGCAAGCGCTTCGGTGTTGCCGCGAACGGCGGTTGTGGCGGCAAATTCCGCAAGCGTTTGGGCGGGCGTTCCGTTTGCCGTCCATTGCGTTTCAGCGAGCAGTTTTGTGAACAGCTCTTCTTTTTGCGCCGCGTCAGCCGCGTTTGTTTGGGCGGTGATCGCCGGGTCCGTTTTGGCCAGGTCGGTCGGTTTCACACCGCCGGCGACTTGGGGGCCGTCCAGGCCGGAGAGGAATTCGCGGGTTTGGCGGACGCGGGTGCGGAGGTCGCGGAAGGCGTTTTCGTTGGCGGCGAGGCGGTCGGCGGTGATGTCGGTGAGAAGCGTTTCGCGGCGGCGCGCCCATTCGGCGTTGAGGACGGCACTGGGGCCGACGTTGGCGGCGCGCATGCGGGCGAGCCATTCGACGGGGTCGGGGTGGAGTTCGTCCAGTGCGGCGGCGATTTGCGCGGCGAGCGCGGTGTAGCGGTTTTGCAGGGCCGTGGTTTTTTCGCGCGCGACGGGGATGTCTTTTTTGAGGACTTGCTCGGCTCGCAGGGTGTTGAGGTCGGCGGCGAGCGCGGTTTGCTCTCGGGCGAGCGGGGCGGAAACCTCGGTGCCGCTGCCGAGGTTGGCTTCCTCGTTGGCGAGGTTGCGAAGGGCGGTGTCGGCAGCGGTGACGGCGGTGTCGAGCGCGGGCGCGCGACGCGGATCCTCGTCGGGCGTGACGATGTAGTAGTCGCGGATTTCGGAGTCCCAGCGCGCAAGGGTTTCGTCGGTTGCGGGGCCGGTGTGGTTGCGGACAAAACTTTCGGCGAGCCAGCGCTGGCGTCCGATGTTGCCGGCCCAATCAACACGAACGAAGGCGACGCGAGCGTCGAGCGCGGAGGCGGTTTCGGCGAGTTTGGCGGGGATGCCGGCGAGGGGCGCGGCGGCGGTCCGGGCGATTTCGCGCGTGCGCAGGCCTTTGAGGACGGGGTCGTTGGTTGAGTCGAGGGTGTCGAGTTTTTGGGAGGTAGCGGCCCAGGCGCGCTCGGCATCGGCGGCGGTTTCGAGGGTGCTGAGACGACGGGTGATGTTTGCGGGGAGGCGTCCGGAGTTGATGGAGGGGAGACTGATGAACTCGGGCGCGCGGAGTTCCTCGGCGGCGGCGGCGAGGCCGAGTTTTTCGAAGCGCTCGGCGGTTTGCGCGAGGGTGTTCGCGCCGGGCCACTCGACGAAGCTGCCGGCGAGTTTTTCGAGCGTGGCGTGGGCTTGCTTGACGCGGCGGACAACGAGACCTCGCTTGGCGGACTCGGGCGGGTTGGCGCGGAGGTTTTCGAGGTTGCGGTTGTCGTCGGTGAGGACGCGCGGGTCGAGCGCGGCGCGGGCCTCGGGAGTGGTGTGGACGAGGACGTGTTCGCGGAGCCAGGGATCGGCGCCCCAGCGGCCGGCGTTTCTGGTGTTGCCGGCTTCGGCGCAGAGGGAGCCGAACCAGTCATACCAGATGTCGCAAAGCTGGGCGAACTCGGGCGGGACTTCCTCGACGTCGGGTGGAAGGTTGCCGAGCTTGATGGCGAACTCTTGCAGTGACTCGGGGATTTTTTCGAAGGGGGCGAAGCGCAGCGCGGCGAAGGGGGATGCGAGGACAAGGAGCGCGGCGACGGGGATGAGGATTTTGGTGCGGGTGCGCATGCCGCGTCCGCCGAGCTTGGCGAAGCGGCGTTGCAGCTCATCGAGCGTGGCGGCCTCGGGCGCGGGGTGCGGGTCGAGGAGGTAATTGCAAAAGTCGAGCCAGGCGCGTTTGTGTTTGCCGAGGGATGTCCATTCGGGGCCGTCCTCGATAGGCCAGCCGGTGTGCTGGCGGCGGCGGATGAGCGTGGCGATGAGCGTGCCGAGTGCGCGGTTGTCGGCGACGCGGGCTTGCTGCGGGGTGACGCCGGAGAGGGGCGCGGGTTCGGTGAGGAGGATGGGGGATTTGCGAAGCGGGCCGTTGCCGCCGATAAAAATGTTTCCGGCGGTGAGCGCGCCGTGGGAGCGGCCCGCCGCGGCGTCGAGCGCGACGAGGGCGTCGATCACGCCGCGCGTGAACGCATGGATGGCGCGCAGGTCGAGTTCGAGGCGCGCGTCGATGATGCGTGCGAGCGTGCGCGGATAATAATCGGTGACGAGGTAGGCGGCGGTGACGGCGGGGTTGTCGATGCCGCGGATTTTCGGGGGCGCCTTGATGAGGCCGGTGGCGCGGACGGCGACCCAGCGGCCGGGGGCCTTGGCGTGCGCGGCTTGCTGCGCCTCGATTGCGGACTGGAAGGCGTTGAAGAGCGCGGCGCGACGCGGACCGGGCGGCTGGTCGGTGGCGTAGGTTTTGAAAACAAGCCCCTGCGGTTTGTCAGGGGCTTCGGGGGTGGCGGCAAAATGCACGGTGGCGCTCGCGGTGCTGGAGATTTCAGCACCGAGCGTGTAGCCGTTGATGGTTTTGCCGGACATGGGGGAGGAATTTTCGATTTTCGATTCTCGATTTTCGATTGCGCGCTACCGCGCGTGCTCGAAATTGGAAATGGAGCGGAAGCTCCCAATCCAAAATCGAGAATCGAAAATCGAAAATTTATTAGAAGAGCTTGAAGCCTTTCTTTTCCGTGGCCGGCGGGGTGAGGATGCGGAGGCCGCTTTCCTGAACCAGGATTTCGAGGGGGGCTTTTTTGTCCTTCTTCCACGCCTTGGCGTCGAGGGAAAGGATGAGGCGGCGCGGGTCGGCGGCTCCTCCGCGGTCGGCGGCGATGCCGGGGAGATCGGCGATGATGACGACGTTGCTCGCACCCTGGTCGAGCCAGCGTTTCCACTTGGCGTCGGTTGCGGCGACGGTTTGCGCGGAGGGTTTGCCGCGGCCGTAGTCGAGCGTGATGCGGTCGGTGTCGCGGCGGGTGGCGTTGCCGGGCTGCCAGTAGTCGGTGATCGAATACGACTGCCACTTGGGGAGGTCGGAGACGGCGTTGGCGCCGATGATGTCGATTTGCAGCGAGGTGTTTTCAAGCGACTTGTCCACGGTGATTTTTATCTCGTGGGCAACGGGTTTCGGCGTGCTGCCGCAACCGGCGATGAAGAGCGCGCTGAGCGCCGCGATGATGGATAGGATGCTTTTGGTATTCATTGATGGATGTGGTGGAAATGCGGAATGCGGAGTTCGGAATGCGGAATAAATTTCAGATTTCAGAGTTCAAATTTTAAAGGTGAAACGGTGATTCGACTTAAATCGATTTAAGTCGTGTGAACTTTTTTGATAACGCGCGCGACTTCGCGGTTGCTGGTCCAGTCGCTGATGATGAGGCCGCGCGTGCGGAGGAGGAGGTTGCCGAGGTCGCGCAGCGGGGCGTCGAGGGCTTTTTCCAAGTTGAAGGGCGAGGCGTCGCCGTAGTCCTTGCAATAGCTGTCGGGGCCGGCGCCGGGGATGAGGCGGGCGAGCGTGCCGATGATGTGCCACCAGAGGTCGGGCGGCACCCACGCGGCGGCGTCCTCGGCGGTGACGCCGTCGTAGGCGAGGCGGTGCGGGCCGAGCGCGGCGCGGATGCGCGGGTCGGCCTCGGCGACTTGGATGGCGCGCGCGGCAAAGGGTTCGAGCACGGTGTCGGGCGCGGCGGGTTTGGTGGCTTCCTGACCGAGCTTGCGGGCGTAGCCGATGAGGTCGTCGGTGGCGACGCCGAGCGTGTTGCCGGAATTGACGAGGAGGAGGAGCGCGCCGAGGACGGCGAGCGAGTAGAGGTCGGCGGGCGCGCTGAGGAGGGGAATTGTCTCGAAGGGAGTGTCGGGGAACACGGCGCCTTCTGTGTTGCGGAGCATTTCGTTGATCTCGGGCGCGAGATCCTGGGGGATGGTGCGGAAACGGGCTTCGCCGGCGGCAAGTCCCTCGGCGGTGTCGAGGCGGGCGAAGAGGTCGAGCGCGATGTTGGGGAGCGGGAGGCGGAGCCAGAGAATGTCGGACGCGGAGTGGCCGACGCGGTCGGGCGTGACGAGCGTGCCTTCGACGCAGATGCGGTCGCCGGTGTCAGTGAAGACGCGGCGGATGCGCACGTCGCCGAAGCCGCGGATCGACTGCGTCATGTGCGCGGGGCGATAGACGGAGGCGGAGGGTTGCTCAAGGGCGATGAAGTAGCGGACATCGGCCGTCTTGATGGGGAGCGCCATGGACTGGCCGACGCGCACGGGGACGAGGCGCGCGGTCCAGAGCGCGGGGAGCGTGGTGTCGGGCGCGTCGAGCGCGACGCGGAAGGAGTCGGCGGAGAGGTTGAGGTAGGGGAGCTGGCGTTGCTTGATGGCGGCGCGGGCGTGGTGAAGCGCCTGGTGGAGGAGCGAGAGTTTGAGGTGGAGCGATTCGATGAAGCGTCCGCAGCGGCCACCGGCGGTGGAGAAGAGGTGGAGGCCGTGTTGCTGGGCGGCGTCCCAATCGGAGAGGGCGCGGAGCGGGGCGTCGAGCGGATAGGTTTCGCGTGCGCTGGCGTTGCCTTTCCAGGGGCGTCCGCCGAGGAAGGCGGCGTAGTCGTCGAGCGCGATCGGGGCGAGGCGTCGGAGAAATGTTAAACCGCTTTCGGGGTTTAGGGGATGTAGTTTTTGGGGAGGGCTTGGAGTTTGGCGCTGTGGGTGTTCAGTTGCTCGGATGTGAGGGGCGCGGGGATGAATTGCGGTTTGCCGTCGGGGGCGGTGGCTCGCCAGTGGCGGGTGGTGGTGCTGGAAAAGGCGGGGAGCCCGGCGGCGAGGAGTTCGGCGTCGTCGGTGGCGAGAGTGTAGGGTTGGTTCTCGGGCGCGGCGGGATGCCAGGGGGCGAGCGCGTCGAGATCGATGTAGGCGGGGCGGGGGTGTTGTTGCTCGCCGCCGGTCTGGATGCACGCGGCGGGATCGGCCTCGATGAAGGTGCGCGTCATCACGTCCCAGCGGGCGTCGAGCATGGCGTTGGTGAGGGGATCGTTGCCGGCGATGGTTTTGAATTCGGCGGCGGCGAGGGGCGCGATGGTTTGTATCCAGATTTCAAGCCATTCGCGGTGCTGGCCGGTGGCGTCGAGGACGGCTCCGAGGTAAACGCGGGCGTCGAGCGTGGAGCGCAGGAGCACGAAGGGGCTGGCGGGCGCGGTCGTGCTTGCCGGCGGGTTTTTGTTGACGACAACGCAAACGCGCAACGGCTGACCGGCGCTCGCGGCGTCGATGGGAACAAAAACGTGGTTGGAAGGGAGCATGAGAAAAAGGGCTGAAGGAATGAAAGGCTGAAGGGCTGTGGTTCGGAGTTTGGTGCGTGGGTGTGGATGTCAGCCGCCGATGTTCACGGTGGGACAGCCGAGCGTAATGACGCCGCCATGCGCGGTGTTGTCGCCCATGCGCGCGGCGGGCATTTTGCCGATCATGACTGTTGCGGAACCTTTGATGATACTGTCCGGGGGACCGGTGCAGGTGCATAAGCTGCCTACGGTGGCGGCGGGCATTTTGCCGATCATGACTGTGGGGCATCCGGGGCCGGTGATGGGACCGCCGACGTGCGGGACGGGCGGCACGCCGGGCGTCACCATCGGGCAGGTGTGCATGTCTGTGAGTCGTGCGGCAAATGGCATGGTGGGAAAAAGGCTGAAGGTCGCGTTGGCTAGTGGAGAGTGTGTCGTCGTGTTTTAAAATGTGAATTAAGAAAATCAGCGCGCGGAGGTTTCTTTTTTCTTCTGTTTGGTTTGCTCCAGAATGGTTTGGTAGTTGGTGAGGACGGCGCCGACGAAGAGGTTGAGCAGAAGGAATGCCGCGAGGACATACCAGAGGACGTGGAAGCCGGTCACGACAGGGGGGCTGACATGGATGATGCCGTATTCGGAGGCCTTGACGAGGTTGTAGCGGATGTCGGTCCAGTCCTCTCCAGTAAGGAGTCGGAAAAGGGTGAACATGGATTCGCCGAGCGTGCCGTAGGGGTCGGGCGAGCAGGATGGCGTGGGCGGCGCGACTTCGACGAGCTGCGCGTAGGCGGCGGCTTTTTCCGGGGGCAGGGTCGCGGGCTCGGGCAGGCGGAACATGGAGATGCCCAGAATGGCGAACAGATACATGAACGCAAAAAACACGACGGCGTTGCAGAGCAGCGAGCGGAGCGAGCGCAGGAGCACGCTGACGATGAGGCGGATTTCGGAGGAAAGACGAAGCAGGCGGAGCACCCGGAAAACACGCAGCACGCGCAACGCAAGCAGCGAGAGGCCGTTGTCGAACGCCGTCTCGGGGATGTAGTTGATGACGAGCAGCGAAAAGTCGAAAATGCTCCAGCCGGAGGTGACGAATTCCTTGAGGCTCGTGCGTGCGAAAAAACGGATGACGAACTCGATGGTAAACAAAACGAGTATGATGTTTTGAATCCTGTGAATGGTGTCGTGCAGCTGCAATTGATAGGTGTTCAGGCCTATTAAAAAGCAGTTCGCCAAAATGATTATGGCGACGGCGACCTCGAAGGTCGTTCGCGCGATCAAGTTGCGGCAGAATTGTGAGATCATGTTCATGCAAGCGGGCATTGCGGGCATTTTTTGGAGGCGGCTTTTTTGCCGACGGCATTTTTCGCGGCCTCACCGAGCGTGAAGGCGGAGCTTATGGGCCCGAAATTGGGCAGCGGCGGCACGTCGCAAAGCGGAGTGAGGTCGAGGCGCCCGAGGTTGACGGTCTCCATCAATCTGAGCGCTGGAAAAAACTGCGAGGCCGCCGCCCAACTTTGCGCGTTGGCAGCCTGCGCAGGGGTGAGCACCTCGGCGATGTTTTTGCCGAATTCGACCAAGGGCTGCAAGGGCACGCCGATCTTGGCGATGAAGTTGGGCGGGGTGAGATTGGCGAGGTCGAGATTAAAATAGTGGAGAACGTTGGCGTTGGTTTGCGCGATGCTGAGCACCTGCATCATCGCGGGGAGCGCGGCCATGGCGGGCGCGGGCGGCTCGGATGGGAGCTTGGCGATGAGCGTGAGGTTATTGGCGAGCTTGAGGACGCCACCGGGTTTTTTCAAATCAACGCCCATCGCGGTGGCCAGGCGCGCGACGGTGGCGAGCGGGGCGAGCGGCTTGAGCTGATCGATGGGGAAGGGCGGGATTATGGCGACGGCTTTCGCGGCGAGCCGAACCTTGGCAAGCGCGGAGGGGTCGAGCGGGGTGAGCTTGAGGGAGAGGTCGGCCTTGGCCATGCGCATTTGCGTGACGACGGCGGAGACTTTTTGCATGACCGGAGGCGGAGGCGGCGGCATCGTGGCCAGCGTGGGGACGGCGAGCGGAATCTTCGCCAGGCCGAGGAGCGAACCTTGCATTTTTGTTTCGAATGACGGGTCGTCGATTTTGACGCCGGTGGCCTGCTCGAAGGCGCGGATGACCGGCGGTATGCTTTCCATCCGGCCGATACTCATATGGTCGAGCGGCAGGCGCGCGATCACATCGGGCACGCGCATTTTGTTTATGATGTCGAGCCTCGAGCGGATGAAGTTGTTCGCCGGCTTGGGGGCGGCGGTGGCGATGGGCGTGAGCGGGTCGAGCTTGGGGATGGGAATTTCGGGAAGGTCGGGCAGGATCGGGATGAGTTTTTTCAACTGGTCGAGCATCTTCACGGGGCACACGCACGGAGGCGTGGCGGCTCCGAAAAGATTGTCGGCGACTGATGAGAAAAAGCCCATGTGGCGATTTTGAATTTTGGATTGCGGATTTTGGATTGGGCGCTGCCGCGCCATGCGCCGTCTTAAATCGACTCAAGTCGATTTAAGACAATGCGAGTCGTTGGTTCAGGATTTCGGCACGCGGAGCGCCAGGGGCGCGTTGTCAACGGAGATGGAGTTGATGCGACCGATGCGGATGGAGTCGGAGTTCTTGATCGAGAGAATCGGGATGAATCCGGCGTTCGAAACAGCGACGGCGGCGCGCTCGGTGAGCCACGCCTCGGCGCAGGGCATCATCTTCGACTCGCCCTTTTCCTTGAAGTGGAAAACGGGAATGTCGCCGAGCGTTTCGCCCGCATCGAGGTCCATGCCCCAGCCCTTTTGCTTGAATCGCTCGAGATACATGCGGGCAACAAGCACCGCGGGGCTCGCCCAAAGGTATTGCTCGTGCTGGTCTGGCGACTCGATTTCCTCGAAGGGGAAGGGCGCGATGGGATCGGTCGTCTTGCCGTAGGGCAGGCGCATGAGGACGCGCGGCATGGCGAGCGCGAGGTAGGCGGAGCCCGGGCATTCGCGGAGCGCCTTGAGCGCGGCGCCGATGTCGGTGTCCTTTGTTTTCGTCCAGTTGTCGGGATCGGGTTGCGTGGCGAAACTGGCGCAACCGAGCGCGAAGGGATGCCCCGCGGCGATGATGGGCGTCTGGTTCGCGGCGAAGACGGCGGCGAGCTTTTTGGTGCGCTCGAGGTCGTCGGGCGAATCGCCGAAGGTGTGCATGCAGAACGCGGCCATCCACTGATTTTCCGCGATGGTGTCGCGGATCATTTTGTGGAGCTCGGTCTCGGTCGGGTTGTCGCCGTTCTTGGTGAGGTCGAAGGCGATTTCCTCCTTCGAGACATCGTAAACGAGAAGCTTGATGCGGTCGCCGTCGTCGAAAAGGCGCACGAGCATGTCGATCGATCTCCACGCGGATTCGAGCGTCTGAAAGCGCGGGTTCGAGAGGATGGCGCGAAGGCGCACGGCGCACGCGGCGTCGAGCGCGGCGACGAGTTGCTGCTGGTGCGCGGTGGGATTTTTGACGACGTTGTCGGCGACGGCCTGCTTGATGAGCGCCTCGACCGCCTGCGTGGCCGTGGATGCCTTTGCCGCCGGGGCCGCGGCTTTTTTGGCGGCGGGCTTTTTCTTGAGTAGGCGCTCGAGGGTTTGCTCGGTGGTCTCGCCGGGACGCGCGCCGGAACTGCGGCGTGGGGCTTTCGGGAGCGGTGTGCCGAGAAGTTTCTGAAGTTGCGCGGCGGCCTTCGCGAGCGAGGCGGACGAGAGAAGCTGCGGGCGCAGCGTGCGGAGATTTTGGATGCCGGGGAACTTTTTGTAGAACTGGTCGGGATGAAAATCGTCGAGTTCGCTGAACGTGAGCTCGACCTTGGTGCCGGGCGCGCCGGGGTCCTCGATGGTGAGCGTCGGGGAAAGTTTTTCGTAGAGCTCGTCGTGCGAATCGAGATCGACGAGATAGCCCTTGCGCTCGGCGAGCGGCTCGACAACGCCGCGGCTGACGCGTCCGGTGAAGTCGCCGATCAGCGCGATGACGAGCGGTTGCTTCGAGCCGGGATGCGCCTTCGGCGCGGAACGGACGCCGAGCGTGGCCGAGAGTGAAGGTTTCACGCCGGAGCCGGTGGCGGCCTTGGGCGCCTCGCGCGGCGGAGCGGCGGGCGCGGAAGGCGAGTCGTCATCGGACGAGTCCGACGACAGGTCGGATAAATCGGAGGACGATGAATCGGATGAGGATGAGTCGTCATCGCCCCCGAGACCCGCGAGCAAGCTGTCGAGATCGGAATCGCCGCCGGACGAGGTATCGCTATCTGAGGACGACGATGAATCGTCATCACCGCCGAGCCCGGCGAGAAGGCTGTCGAGGTCGGAGTCGCTCGATGCGCTGTCGTCGGAGGGCGTGTCGTCGCCGCCGAGACTTTTTAGGAGATCGTCGAGTGAAGTGTCGTCCGATGCGGAGGAGGAAGCTGAATCGTCGCTGGAATCGCCGAGTTCGGCGAGGAGGTCTTCGAGTGATTTATCGTCGTCGCTCATGATGATGGATGGAAGGGTGGATTTAAGGCGCTCTGCAGAAAGACTATTGGGAAAACAGGCCCCTAGGTTGCGCACATATTTAAAGGGCTGCGTTAAGGTCGTCGAGATTTGTTTATGTCATTGGAGTGTAAATGATTTGTGATTGTGAGAAATTCTGCAGGGGAGCCGCCCGCGGCCCCCCTGCAAGGGCCGCATCCACCCGCTTCCCTGTCGGGAAGTTCCATCGTGTGGCAGCCCTAAGTGGCGATTGATGAAATTGCGTGTTGATGAAATTGGTGAACACGGTCGGTGGAGGTTTTTCAGGTGCGGGATTCCTGCAAAAAAGCTACCGGGGGCAAATATCGTCAATGGGAAGGTAATTACAAACTTGGCATTTTTTTGTAATGACACGGCTGTGGCGCGGCGCAGGCGAATGCGTGCGTTACATATCTGCCGGGGCAAATTTCAATTTCCGAAATACCCAAAAGCCCGCAAAGCTTGCCTCGCGTTATCCCATTTATGGATGGGATTCATCCTTTAGGCGTCGTCAAAGGCAGGGCGGTTGCCTCCCGTAGTTCTCGGCGCACTCGGCGAGCACGCCCTACCCGTTAAAAACCAAAAGACATCTCGCAAATCGTATTACCGCGAGGTGAACAGCTCGGCGATCACGTCCTCGAGCGGGACGTCCTCGATGGTGATGTCCGCGACGGCACCGGCGGTGAGGATTTCCTGCGACACGGCAACAATGTCCGCGGCGGGAACACTGAGCGTGATGTGTCCGTCCTCGTCGCGCACGGCCTTACCGTGGCGCGACGTCCAGTTTTCGGGAAACGCGCCGGGTTGCGGGAGAAATTTTATGATTTTGCCACGGGCGCCTGAACCGGCCTCGAGGCGGTCGAGCGCGCCGTCGTAGATTTTTGTGCCGCGATGAATCACGATCACGCGGTCGCAGAGCTCCTGGATGTCGGCCATGTAGTGACTCGTCAGCAGGATGGTGACATTGTGCTGGCGGTTGTATTCGCGCAAAAACTGGCGGACGGCTTTTTGCGAAACGACATCGAGCCCGATGGTCGGCTCGTCGAGAAAAAGGACGCGCGGGCGGTGGAGCAGGGCGGCGATGAGTTCCATTTTCATGCGTTCGCCGAGCGAGAGTTCGCGCACCATGACGTTGAGCTTGTGGCCGACGCCGAGCCGTTCGACGAGCTCGTCGAGCGTGCTTTTAAAGCTGTCGGCGGGCAGCCCGTAGATATGGCGGAGCAGTTGAAACGACTCGATGGCGGGCAAGTCCCACCAGAGCTGGTTTTTCTGCCCGAGCACGAGCGCAAAAATGCGCCGGTAGGCGGACTCGCGCCGCGTGGGATCGAAACCGGCGACGCGCGCCGTGCCGCTCGTCGGAAAAATGAGCCCCGAGAGCATCTTGAGCGTCGTGGTTTTTCCGGCGCCGTTGGGTCCGAGAAACCCGACAAACTCGCCCTCGGAAATATCAAAAGAAACATCCTTCGCCGCGGCGATTTCCTCGAAGTCGCGCTTGAACAACCCGTAAATGCCGCCCAGAAAACCGGGCCGCTTTTTATAGGTGCGAAAGACGCGCGTGAGATTTCGGACTTCGATCATTGTGAAATATTACCCTTGGTTATGTTTGTTTAATATGGGTAGAATCTTCCCGAATTATCACGCAAACGTAATTTTAAAACAATGGCTTCTGTTTCATTAGACGCGTCACGTTTTAACCATTGTTGCCAAACCAAAGCATTCCCTGGTTTCGATATATCCCAATACGATTTCACGTGAATGTCCCGGTTGGTTCTGTGTAAAATTATGCCGCCATATGTTTTGTTGGGATTGTGAGCGGATTCTTTGTCGAAGAGGTTCATGTGACCCTTTCCTAGTGTATATTCATTAAAATATTCCGACAAATTAACCCAATATGTTTCAAAAACATCGCCATACTTGAAACTGTGAATGGTTTTTCCCGAAAGGGAAACCATTCCGTTTTTATCAGATGTATAATCCTCAGAACAATATTTCTTCATTGAAATGTTCTTGGCCATTCCGCTCCTGAATCTAGGCTGGGAATAACACCAGAGTAATCGAAGCTTTATTCCTTCTATTGGGCGACCTGTATCTTCATCGACAATTTTGAACACAGTTGGCGGAATCTTAATTGATTTTGCTGAAAGGGTGGCGGTCGATAATGGCGCCGAGATTATTGCAACAATAAATAAAACGAGGAGCCGCCGATTGTGTTTCATGAAGTTAATAGTTTAACTTTTAATTATTTCTCAACTCGTCCGTGGAGTTCGCCGATTGATTTCAAATACCCCGCGCTTTCCCTGTGCACGTTTTCCAGTTGCTGCGCGGTATAACGCCATTGCCAGTTGCCGGCGGCGACGCCGGGAGTGTTAAACCGCGCCTCGCTGCCGAGGCTCATGAGGTCTTGCAGCGGAATGACGGCGAGGTTGCACACGGATGCGTAGGCGGAGCGCACGAAATCCCAGCCGATTTCGCTGCCGTTGACTCGGAGGTAACGGCGAACGTGGTCGGCGGCGGATTCGTTGCCGACGGCGCGATACCAGCCGAGTGTCGTGTCGTTGTCGTGCGTGCCGGGATAAACGACGCTGTTGTGATGATGGTTGTGCGGCAGGTAGAGGTTGTCGGCTTTGCCCCCGAAGGCGAATTGCAGGATGACCATGCCGGGGAGCCCCGTGGCGTCGCGCAACTCGATGACCGAGGGCATGAGCTCGCCGAGATCCTCGGCGATGATTTTGGCGCGGGGCAGGGCGGCGCGGACTTTTTCGAAAAGGGCGAGGCCGGGGCCTTGCTGCCATTCGCCGGTCTTGGCGGTCGGCGCGTCGGCGGGAATCGACCAGTAGGTGTCGAAGCCTCGGAAATGATCAAGGCGCAGGACATCGCACAGCTCGAAGTTCACCGCGAGGCGGCGAATCCACCATGCGTAACCGGTGGCGGCGTGTTTTTCCCAAGCGTAGAGCGGGTTGCCCCAGAGTTGTCCGTCGGCGGAAAAATAATCGGGCGGCACTCCGGCGACGGCGAGCGGTTCGCCCGTGGTTTCGTCGATTTGAAAGAGTTCGGGATTTGCCCAGACGTCGGCGCTGTCGCGGGCGACAAAGATGGGCGCGTCGCCGATGATTTCGATGCCGAGGCGCGCGGCCTTGGCCCGGACTTCGGCCCATTGGCCGTAGAAGAGGTATTGGAAAAACGCGTGGGCCTTGGCGCGGACCAAAACGTCCCGAGGAAGGGCGGCGGCGCGCGCTTTGTCGTAGAAACGAACTTCCTCCGGCCAGCTCCACCACGGGAGCGGATTGTGATGTTCCTTGAGCGCCTGGAAGAGCGCGTAAGGTTCGAGCCAGTCGGCGTGCTTTTTCAGAAATTCGTCATAATCACCGTAGGGAAGGGCGGAGTCGGCGCGCGCGAGTCTCGTTTTGTCACTGAAATTTTCGTAGGCGCGGTGCAGCACTTTCCATTTGGTGACGTAGAGCCAGCCGAAATCGACATGGTCGCGGGGCAGGTCCGCGAGCGGCGCAATGTCGGCGCTGTCGAGAAGCCCGTGTTTTTGCAAAACCTGCAAGTCGATGAGATACGGGTTGCCGGCGAAAGCTGAGAAACACTGATAAGGCGAATCGCCGTAACCGGTCGGGCCGAGCGGGCAAACCTGCCAGTAGCGAAATCCGGCGTCGCCCAGAAACGCGAGCCACGGGTCGATGGCGGCGTCGCTGAGAACGCCGATGCCTTGCGCGCCCGGCAGCGAGGTCGGGTGCATGAGCACGCCGGCCGCGCGTTGCGTGAGCCAGTTGAAGAGCGGTTCGCGCGTGCCTGATGCCGGGGCGATTATTCCGGAGCTGGCGGAAAGCAGCGAGGAGGTGTCGGCTCCCATTGGCGTGGTGGCGTCGGGTGAATGTTTGATGTTGGTGAAATCGGGCATCGGAAAACGGAGGGTTCCTTGTGCGAACGGCGAAAGGAAATGCCTGAATAAAACAGGCGATGGCGGAACGAATCGAGTTTTGTTTTTTCGGACGCAATTCCCCTCGCGCGCTCCGGCTTGGCGGACGAAACGCGAGCTTTTCACCGACGGCGCCTTCCGGCGAGCAGGCGCGTTTGCGTCAGTTTTTCACCGGAGGGACGTTGGTCACGGGACCGGCGTCCTTCTTTTTCTTGCGCGGCGCAATCGGGGTTTTCTCGATCTGGGTTTCCGGATCGGGTTTCACGACTTTTACCAATTCAACCTCAAAAACCAAGGTCGCGCGGCGCGGAATTTTCGGGGGATCGCCGCGCGTGCCGTAGCCGAGTTCAAAGGGGATGATGAGGAGGCGTTTTTCGCCGACGCGCATCATCGGGATGCCTTCCTCCCAGCCTTCGATGACCTCGCCGCGCCCGACGCGGAATGTGAACGGATGATCGGCGCCGCGCGTCTGGTCGAAAACGGTTCCGTTGAGCAGCATGCCTTTGTAGAGAACACTGACACGGTCGCCGCGCTCGGCTTTTTCACCTGTGCCGGTTTGCATGACGATTGTTCGCATGCCGGTGGAGGTGATTTGGGCGTCCGGCCATGTTTTCTCAACGTATTCGAGATCGGCGGGCGGCAGCTTTTCGCGCTGTGCGTGGAGCGCGGTGGGCGCGGCTAGGATCAAAAGGGCGGCAAGTAATTTGAGCAAACGCATGTCGTAAAGTTTTTCTGCAGGCGCAGTTTCTGGCGTCAATCCCCGGCTGTCAGCAATTTTATTCGCTCGCGCCGGAAATAATGACGCGCAGCTCGCGTCCCGTGATTGTGACGCGATCGATTTTTCGCCACGCCGCGAGCGCCTCGCCGGGCGGTGTTTGGGTCTGGAGTATTTTTGAAATGATCCACGCAGTCGCGCCGGGAATCCGGTGCAGCGGCAGCGATCCGGCGTGGGCCTCGCGCGGCGCATACATGATCACGCTTGGCATGCCGGTGTCGGGATTGGCCGCGACGCGCTCAAAGTTGCCGCGCATCTGCATGAGCACCGTTCGTTTGCCGGCGGGCGTTTGCACGATGACAGGGGCGGCCACTTGCAGAAGGTTGTTGTCGATGCGGAAGTCGAGTTGGGTGGCGAGCGAGGTCGTTCCGGAGCGGCGAGCCTGCCGGATGTGCGAGCTTGCGGCGAACCAGGTGTTGAGCTCGTCCTCGGTTAACGCGATTGCGCCCGGCGCGGCAACGAGAAGCGCGGTGCGTTTGCGGACCCACGACGCGCCCTTGACGCGGTCCCTTGAACCTTGGGCGTAATAAACCTCGCGTGTGTTTTGCGGCACCGGCGAATCACCCGCGATGATTACGACCGGCTTGAACACCAGGCAAACGCAGGCGAGCGCGACGCCCGCGATCCATGCGACGGCGGCAAGGATGACGTCGGGCCGGAGGAGGGGGAATCGGGAGGCGGGCGCGGGCACGCGTTATTTTGATTCGCCGGCGTTTTTGCAGGCGCAGTTTTCGCACGCCTTTGTCTCCTTGGGCGCGGACTCGACGGGCGGCTTGCCTTTTTTTGTTTTGAAGTCGGTTTCGTAGAATCCCGTTCCCTTGAACACAAAACCGGCGCCGGGGCCGATAAGCCGCTTGACGCCCGTTTTTTTGCACGACGGACACTTGGTGAGCGGCTTGTCGCTCATCGACTGGAAGGCCTCGAATTCGAAACCGCATTTCGGACAGACGTAATCGTAGGTTGGCATAAAAAACCTCCTTTCATAGTAATTTTTTTACGACATGCGAGCCGAGTGTTTGAAGGTGCGCAAAAATGTTTTCGAGTGAAAACTCGCGCCGCGGCGAATCGTGTGAATAGGCGTTTGCAAATTTGCCGGAGTGCCGGCATTGCGGGATCTGTTTTGACACAATAACGCAAATTGCAAGAACCGGATACCGCCCCCATGGATTTCTCAACAAAGCTCAACACCTACATCGCCCGCGTCGAACAGGCAATCGACGGGCTCCTGCCCGCCGCCGCGGCGCGTCCATCGCGTTTGCACGAGGCCATGCGCTACGGCATGCAGGCGGGCGGCAAGCGGCTGCGCCCCGTGCTTCTCCTTGCCGCGGCCGATTTGCGCGGCAACCCGCTCCACGATCCGGTCGCCGCGGCGATTGCCGTCGAGTGCATCCACACGTATTCGCTGCTCCACGACGACCTGCCGTGCATGGACAACGACGACATGCGCCGGGGGCGCCCCACCGCGCACATACAATATGACGAAGCCACGGCGTTGCTTGCGGGCGACGCGTTGCTCACGCACGCGTTTTTGCTTTTGGCAACGCATTATTCCGCCGATCCCGAATTGTCGCGCTCGCTCGTGCGCGAACTTGCCGCCGCCGCGGGAAGCGAGCAGCTCATCGGCGGACAAATGGAGGATTTGCTTGCCGAGAAAAAAGTCGACGCCACGGGTGAGCAGCTTGAATACATCCATCTCAACAAAACCGCCGCGATGATTCGCGTGTCGCTTGTCATGGGCGGCATGTGCGGCGGCCTGCTGTCGGAAAGCGAGCTCGACGCGCTCCGCGAACTCGGTCGCGAACTCGGGCACGCATTCCAGGTTGTTGACGACATTCTCGATTCGACTGCCGACAGCGCCACGCTCGGCAAAACCGCCGGCAAGGACGCGAAGTCGGGCAAGACGACCTATGTGCGCCTTTACGGAATCGACGGCGCGCGCCGTCACGCCGAAACGCACACGCAAGCCGCGCTGGCCGCGCTCGCACAGTTGCCCGGCGACACGACTTTTCTGCGCGAACTGATCGCGTCGATGCTCGACCGGCAAAAATAAGAATTCGCACCCGTTTAAAAATTATTTCGATGAAAAAACTGATTTTGATAATTTCCATTGCCGCCGCCGTTTTCGCGCTGTGCGGATGCCCAAAATCCGCGCGCATGCCGCATCAGGTGAGTGTTGTGCTGAAAAACGACGAGCCATCCAAGGATGTGACCATTGTTTTGGGCGATATACTCGTGATCGAGATGCCCGGCGACATGGCGGCGGGCTACGTGTGGGAGTTGCGTCCGCTGCCACCGGACGTGGCGGGGATGGCGCTTATCGAAGGCCGGTATTCCAAGGCATCCGAGGCGGGCAAGCCGGGCAAGTTCACCTATCTGATGCGCACAATCCACATCGGCGAACAACCGCTCGAATTCATATACCGGCACGCCGCCCAAAAAGACAAACCGCCGTTAAAAACCTTTACGGTGAATGTGAAGGTGAAATGAGCGGAAGGAGACTCGGTTTTCCGAGCGTCATCATGTTTGCCGTCAATTGACCAAACGCCTCAAATCAACCTCAGTCCTCATTTCAAATCAGTCTCCGCAACATCATGGAAAAACAAAAAAGCTTCCCTTTCATAATCTCAGTCGCGCTGGCTTTCTTGATGATATCGGGATCGATTTGGGCGCAGCCATCCGGTGAGTTCGCGCTTCGCAAAAGGCAGACAGCCGACGGCTTCAGGGTTGTCACCGCCAACGTGCGGCAAATGATGAAGGAGGACTACGAAACCGGCAATGGCTGGGATCAGCGAAAGGAAATCTGCCGAAGCGTCATCGTGGCCCAAAACGCGGACATTTATTGCATCCAGGAAAACCGTTCCGCCATCACCGATTACCTGCTGAAAGCCATGCCCGGCTTCACGCTTTCAAACACCATCTACCGTTCGAAGCAGCCCATAAACCCCATCATGTATTCGACCAAGCGCTTCAAGAAAATGAACGAGGGAGGCTTCTGGCTTTCACCCACGCCGCATGTCGAAAATTCCATGTTTCCCGGGGCCACGCGCCGTGTCGCAAACTGGGTGCTGCTGAAGGACAAGGTCACCGGAAAACAGCTCTGCGTGATCAACGCCCACTTGCAGCACGACTCCGATTCCGTGCGCATGCTGCAGATGGATATCATGCTCGATTTTGCCAAAACGCTCCCGCCGGGCACCCCCGCGTTCATGACGGCGGATTTTAATTGCGGCATGAATTCCGGGCCCATGAAAAAAACAACGGCGGACGGCTGGATGGACAGCTACGCGATCGTGCACGGCCCCGCCGAGCCGGGCGCAACCTTCCACGCTTTTCACGGGACTGAAGGCGAGAAGAAGCGGGTGAAAATCGACCACATCCTCATCAATAAATTCCTCAAACCCGTCGCCGCCGAAATCATCAAGGACAGCCGCCTCGTCGATGGTGTCCGGCGCTATCCGAGTGACCATTATTTTGTCTCGGCGGAGCTGGTTTACACGGAGAAGAAGTGAAAGATTGCGGATAATTGGACGACTGATTTTTGGGATGGGATTAACAGGATGAGCAGGGCGCGGTTTCGTGCGGCCCTGCTCATCCCGTCATCAATCATATTGGGAATGGCGATAGCTTGAGCGGACGCACGGCGAGCCCTAGCAACTCCCGTTCGCTGTCGTCGCCGGCGATCCGGTTTATGTGAACGACGAAGCAGGTTTTGCATTGGTGCACGATCAGCCATTCGCCATCGGGACACGCGCTCACGGCGATGGGCTCCATTCCTCCATGACAATCCGAGTTTCGGTCGCCCGGTTTGTCGTCGAGATGGATGCTCCAAAGGCACCATGGGCAGTGATTGCGATGTCGCGTGCCCGGCGCGTTTAGTGAGAATTCCCCTCCGCAATGGCGGCATTTTAACCACGCGGCTGGCGATGAATGACAAGTGTGTTGTTTCGACCGCCGACGCTGCGACGGATCAGTAAAGTGAGACATAGGTGTGAAAAACACCCCGGCGGCAATAAACTGGAGCCGCGTTGCGCGCAGGCTCCCTTACCTATGTTTACACGCCACTGATCCACTTTGCGGAGCGGGACGCCATGGTTGCCGGGGCATAACCAGACCTTCTCTCGCTCACAGTGTTCACCAGTGTGCGTGTATTACTTTGCGGACTCACCTAAATTGTTTGTCATGAGCCTCCAACCGTGCGCATCGGCGAATGCCAGTCAAGCATTCAGAATTATTTTCAGGCGCATGGCGCGCGAGCCCCTCAGTATTTGCCCCGTCCGGTGTTGATGAATAAATCAAGCCCTGCCCGTGTGTGTCGATTTCCGGTGGCGGATGTGTTTTTAACTTCAAAAATTTCCCAATAACAAAGACCGGCGTTTCTAATTCGCCGGTCTTTGTTCGTTTATCTGCAACTTGCCTCTTAATTTGCCTTCTTTGCAAGATTGCCCAGCGTTTTTATGATGTTTTGAATCACTTTGATAACCCCCTGTTGCTTCGCCCTGAGGGTGGTGCATTCCACGATTTTTTTCTTCAACTCGTAATGCGTTTTCCACGCGGCATGCTTTTCCATGAAGGTTTCAAACTGGGATTCGCTTGTGTTAAAGTGCGCATGGGCTAAGTTAATGAAATCCTGTTCATACTTAAGCCGGATACGCATGGCGGCATCTTTGGATGCCGTTTGCACTTCCTGGAGTGCCTTCTTGCCCTTGACTATGATCGCGTCGAATCTTTTTTCCGAATCCCTGTATCGTTTCACAAGGCCGTCGAAATCATTGAGTGCCTGTATGAAGCCCTTCTCGGCGTCTTTGAGCTTATCAATAAGCTCGTCCCTGTATCTTTCCATGTCGGAGATATAGCCCTTGGCGGCGAGTTGGAATGACGCATTGAACTTGACGACACTCTTGTCGGTTGAGGTCTTCCCTTTTTCCTTTTTGGCCGCATTGGTTGCGATCATCTCCATGAATTTGCCGACCTCCTTGATTTCCCCCGTGAATTTTTGAAATGGTCCCAAAATGGATTCACGAATTCTCCTGATATCAATATTGCCCTTGTTACGGGAGTTTAGCTCATCCTCGCATTTTCCAAGGGTTGCTAGGAGGTCGTTGCAGTTGGTTTCGCAGGCATCCAATTTTTTTTCAATTTCCTTTCCGCTGGCGAACAGGCTTTTTTGTTTTTTCCAGGCGGCCTTGGTGAGGTCTTTCGGGTATGCGGGGACGTTGCTCATGTTGTTATGTGTTTACGGTTGTTATGTTGGTGGACGCCGGAAACCTTGTCAGAAGTAGATCGTTATGAAACAGCAATGTCATTACAATGGCGGTGTATTTTTGTAATTAGCCCGGCTTCCCCACGTCTGATCCCGCCATTTGGCGGCACATTCTGTTTTTAATTATACAGCCAAAACTGTCTGCTTGCGTGCTGAAATTTCTGGCACTCGCGGTGCCATGCGCGGAGGAAGAGGTTGACGTCGATGCTGGCGCCTTCCTTCACGATGGTGTTCCACCACCAATGGCTTCCGGTGTGGATATTGAATCTGCGGGCGACGACCGGGCTGGCGGCGGCAAAGGGGTTTTGCGCATTGTAAACACAGGCGAGGCGCATGAGGTGAAAACTGAGTTCGGTTGGGCGCCAGGATTCCCAATCGGTCACCTCCACAAAAATACCGTCGCCCTTGGCCGAGCCGTTGGGCGCGGTGAGGGTGATCTTACGGAATCCGAGGCCGGGGATTTTGAGCGCGTTGAGATCGCGCAGGAGTGGATCGACGGGGCGCGCCTTGTGCGAGAGTCCGCGGAAGGGAAATTGCGTGCCGATGCCGTGCCTGAAGCCACCGATCTCGCAACCGAGCCCGGTCATGGCGTAGCCGACGCACGCGGAGAAGTCGGGAACGTATTGCGAGGTGGGCACGTAGCGCAGGCCGGTTTCGGGCCAGCGCATGCCGCGGCGCCAGTTGCGCATGGGAACGACGGTGAGGCGGCCTTTGATGTTGGCGGAAACATCGAGCCAGCCCGGCGTGCCTGCGGCCATGCGCGCGAGCTCGCCCATTGTGAGTCCATGCACGTAGGGAATGGGCATCTGGCCGACACCGCTGAACAGGGTTTTGTCCAATATGGGGCCGTCGACTTTGCGACCGCCGAGCGGGTTGGGGCGGTCGAGGATGATGACTTCGACGTTGTTTTGGAAACACGCTTCCATCGCGTATTTCATGCAGGTGGTGAAGGTGTAGGAGCGCGAGCCGTTGTCCTGAAGATCGATGAGGAGGGCGTCTATGCCCTTGAGCTGCTCGGGCGTGGGGCGGCGATTTTTGCCGTGGAGCGAATAGACGGGGAGTCCGGTGCGTCTGTCGATGGTGTCGGCAACATTTTCACTGGCGCGCGCGGTGCCGTAGATGCCGTGCTCGGGACCGAAGAGCGCGACGAGTTTTGCGTTTTTGGCGCGACGGAGGACGTCGATTGTGCTGACGCCGTAGCGGTTCACACCGGCGGGGTGGGAGAGGAGCGCCACGCGTTTGCCGGCGATTTGCTTGAAGCCGCCCTCCTCGAGCACATCGATGCCGAGCATGATGTTGGGGCCAGTGTTGCGCGGGATGACGGGCGATGCGGCGTTTGCGGGCGTGACCGGTGTTGAGGGCCGTTGCTGGGAGGGCGCGGTGATGACTGGTGTCTGCGCGGTTGTGACGGGCGAAATGCGCGTGTCGGCGGGAGTGGGTTCGGAGGTGCAGCCCGCGAGTCCGAAAAGCGCGACGAAAGTGGCGAAGAGCGGGATGAGTGACGAAACCGGAAATTTGCTGACGAGACTGCGCATGAGTGACGGTCACTGTGCGAGCGCGCGCGGATTCGTCGAGCGATTATGCGAAAAAGTTGTTCGCAGTGTTTTTTAATCGCGGAAACGCTGAAGAGTGAAAAGCGCGGAAAAGAATCAAAGCACGAGAGCGCAATCTCGTGTTTTGATGATTCGGTGATAAATGATTTCCAGCGACATTTGATCCCGCGAGTTTCCGCCGAAATCATGGTTTGTGGAGCAAGGCATTTCCGCCCTTTCGCGTTTCCGCGATTGGTTTTTTATCCGGTGTAGTCGCGGCGGAGGTTGCTGGGGAGGATGTTCAGTTCCTCGCGATATTTCGCCACGGTGCGGCGGGCGATTGTGATGCTTTTTTCGGCGAGTTTTTCAACGAGGTCCTGGTCGCTGAGGGGGTGCGCGCGATCCTCGACGGCAATGAGGTCGGCGATCATTTCCTTCACACTTGTGTTTGATACGGCGGCGCCGTCGCCGGCTTGGTAGCCGGACGTGAAAAAGTATTTGAACTCGAATGTGCCGTGCGGGGTTTTGATGTATTTGTTGGCGATGGCGCGGCTGACGGTTGTTTCGTGCACGCCGACAATGTCGGCGATTTGGATCATGGTGAGGGGTTTTAACTTCGAAACGCCCTCCTCGAAAAACTCGCGCTGGATTTTTAGGATTTCACGAGTGATGCGCTCGATGGTTTGCTGGCGTTGCTCGATGGAGTTGATGAGAAACTTGCCGGAGCGAATGCGTTCCTGGATGTAGTCGCGCTCTTGTTTGGTGAGGCCGCCCTTGGCTATGAGTTCGCGGTAGGTGTTGGAGATTCGGAGCCGGGGAATATAATCGTTGTTGAGCTCGATTTTCCATTCGTCGCCGTCCTTGGTGACGGTGACGTCGGGGATGACGACGCGATTGCTGTCGTGGGCGAAACGGCGTCCGGGAGCGGGGTCGAGCGCGCCGATTTCCGCGATGGCTGCCTGCACATCGTCGGCGGGGACGGCGAGCTTTCGCGCAAGCTCGGGGATGCGGCGGCGTGTGAGGAGGTCAAAGTGGTCGCGAATGATGCTCGCGGCGAGGCTGTCCGCGCGGTTTTTGGCTGCGAGCTGAATGAGGAGGCATTCCTGGATGTTTTCACCGCCGATGCCGGTGGGGTCGAATGTTTGGAGGAGGCGGTGGGCTTTCTGGACGGCGTCGAGGGGAAGGCCGGTTTGGAGGGCGATGTCGTTGGGGGATTGGGTGAGGTAGCCGCGGTCGTCGAGCGAGCCGATGAGATAGTTGAGAGCCTCCGTGGTTTGGGGCGAGCGGTCGGCGAGGTCGGCTTGTTCGCGTAGGTGTTCCTGCAGGGAGGTTTCGGCGGTGATGGATTCGAGAAAGTGCTGGCGCTTTTCAGCGTCGTCGGAGGTGTAGGGCTGGGCGCCGCCGGCGTTGGCCATGTGGTCGTGCCAGTCCTGGTCGAGTTTTTGGAGAATTTCGTATTCCTTGCCGTTGGAAAAATCGAGGGCTTCGGGACGGGAGTTGTCGTCCGGAGTGTCGTCGGCGGGAAGGATGTGCGTGGTGGCGTCGTCGCTGCCGGGGTCGTCGGAATTGGGGCGGTCGATGGTGTTGTCCCCCGCGGGATCATCGCGATTGGCGGCGTCCTCGGCGGCGCGCTCGAGCGAGATGGATCCGGTGTCGTTGGCGAGTTCCTCCAGGGTGGGGTTGGACTGGAGTTCCTCTTGGATGACTGAGCGGAGATCAAGGGCGGCAACCTGGAGGATTTTCAAGGACTGGCGGAGCTGGGGCGCAAGAACGAGGTTTTGCGTCTGGCGTTGCTGGAGTCCTTGGTTGAGGTTGCCGCTCATGCGTGAATGCGGAGTGTAAACTGCCCCGGTGTGCGCGAGGTTCGTTTTATCTTTGCAGGTTATTATTTTGATGCAGCCCCATGCGCGGAGGAAGGGGCGAGCGCGTGCCGGGCGGCGCGTAGTTCATGATTTTTTTGATATAAACGCCGAGCTTTTCATTGGTGGGACCGTAGCGGTCCGAGTAAAGATAGAGCTCGAGGTCGGTGAGCATTTGCTCGGCGGTTTGATAGCGTTTTTCGCGATCACGGTGGAGGGCTTTTTGGATGATCACCTCGAGACGTTCGTCGATATCGGAGCGGAGGGTTGCGAATTTCGGGATGCGCATCGAGAGGATGTTGCGCCGCGATTCGAGGCGGTCGGCGGAGCGGAATATGTTTCGTCCGAGGAGAAGCTCCGTGAGGACGATGCCGAGGGGGAAGAGGTCGGCGCGCGCGTCGGTGACGGCGTAGGTGGCCTGCTCGGGCGAAAGGTATTCGTCCTTGCCCGCGATGACCTTGCCTTCCTCATTATACATAAGGTCGAGGGCTTTCGCGATGCCGAAGTCGGTGAGTTTCACGTCGCCCTCGAAGGTGAGGAGAATGTTTTTTGGGCCGATGTCGCGGTGAACGATTTTGAGGGGGCGTCCGTCGTTGTCGGTTTTGCCGTGGGCGTAGGCAAGGCCGCGGGCGACGCGGGAGATGATGAACACGGCAATGTCGATGGGGATGTGCTGGCGGAGCGCATGATGGCGCTCGATGAGTTGCTCAAGGTGCGGGCCGCGGACGAACTCCATGACCATGTAGTAGAGGCCGTTGCCGGTTTTGCCGAGGTGGTAGGTTTGGACGATGTTGGTATGGATGAGGTCGGCCACGAGGCGCGCCTCGCCGATGAAGTTTTTTTGAAACTCGGGGATGGCGGAATACTCCTCGCGAATGACCTTGAGCGCGACGCTTTTCGAAAAATTGCCCGCGCCCCGCTGGGCCGCCTCATAGACGATGCCCATGCCGCCTTCGGCGATTTTCCGCGCGATATCGTAGCGCAGCTCGGTGGAGATTTGTTTGAGGTTCTGCATGAATGTTAAGAAAAGAGGGTTTTGGACTCTGGCAAGTGATGAAAGGATAATCTAGCACGAAACATGCTGCATGGGACGCATGGGCGGCGGATTTTGTGCCGGATTTTTTGGAGATTTGATATTTGCGAGGGATATGCGTTTTTGTCGTTTGAAATCGGCGCGCGCCTGCGTATCACTCCGCACATGAGCGAACTCAGCGAAATCGAGAAACTAAAACGCACAATGGCGCGCCTGCGCGAGCCGGGCGGATGCCCTTGGGACCAGGAGCAGACGCACGCCACGCTCGCGCACTGCCTCATCGACGAAACGAGCGAGCTGCTTGAAACAATCGATCGCGGCGACATGAATCACATGCGCGAGGAACTGGGCGATGTGCTTATCCAGGTTGTGTTTCACTCGCGCCTCGCCGAGGAGCGCGGGTTGTTCGACCTCGAGGATGTGGCGCGCGACATAAACGAAAAGCTCATCCGGCGGCATCCTCATGTGTTCGGCTCCGACAACGGCGGCGTGGACACGCCGGACAAGGTCATCACGCAATGGGACCAGATCAAGTTGCAGGAAAAGGCCGCGAAGGGAGCCGACGCGACCAAGGAGAAACTTTTCAAGGACCTGCCGCCGCGCCTGCCCGCGCTCATGTTTGCCGAGGCAGTTTGGAAACAAATCGAAAAGAAAAAACTTCCGCGCAAGGACATCGTCGATGATGCGCGCGTAAACGAGATCGCCGCCCAGCTCGACGAGGCGGCGCTCGGCAAGATGCTTTTCGAGATCGCCGCCGCCGCCCGCCAGCGCGGACTTGATCCGGAGGGCGCGTTGCGCTTGCACGCGACGAAGGTGATGGACGCGGTGGAGGAGAAACTCGCGAATTCTGGAATCACAAAAAACACCGGCGCTTGATTGCCGTATCTTGGGATTTCCAGACTTGAGATTTGATCCGCGCGATGAACCAACTCCCGCCCATCCCCGATACCATCGCCCGCGACTGGCTTGCGTCGTTTCTCGATTTTCTCGCCAAGGAGCGCCGCTACTCGCGCTACACGGTGCGTAACTACCGGCAGGCGTTCGAGGATTTCTGGCGCTGGATTGAGAGCGCGAAACTGGCGCGCGGTGACGATACTTTCGCGGCGCTCACCGCGCGCGATGTGCGCGACTTTGTAATCGAGTCGCAGGCGCGCTTTGATCGCAAGACGTTGCACAATCATGTGTCGGGGTTGCGCGCGTTTTACAGGTATTGGATGCGCCAGGGACGGCTTGCGGCGAATCCGTTCACGAGCGTTCCGCTGCCGAAAGTTGAAAAACGGCTGCCCAAATTTCTTACCGAGGAACAAATGCGCCGCCTGCTCAACGGGCCTATGCTCCTGCTCGAAAACGAGACGATCGACCCGTTCATGGCGTGGCGCGACCGGCTTGCGATGGAGCTGCTTTACGGGGGCGGATTGCGCGTGAGCGAACTCGCGGCGCTCAATTATGGCGACATCGATTTTGAGAGCGGAGTCGCCCGCGTGCTGGGCAAGGGAAACAAGGAGCGCCTTTGTCCGCTGGGTCGCGTGGCGATGGCGGTGTTGAATAAATTTCGCGCCGATTTCGCGCAGGGAAAAACACCGGGCTCGCCCGTGCTCGAGACAAAGGGCGGCGCGCGCATAACGGTGCGCGAAGTGCAGTTGTTGTTGAAGCGCTATCTCGCGCTGGCCGACTTGCCGCTGGAGATTTCGCCGCACAAGCTGCGTCACAGCTACGCCACGCACTTGCTCAACGCGGGGGCGGACTTGCGGCTCGTGCAGGAGTTGCTCGGCCATGCGAGCCTGAGCACGACACAAGTTTACACACATGTGAGCGTGGCGCGCTTGCGCGACATTTATAAAAAAGCCCATCCGCGGGCGACGTAACATGGCGACGATTCCGCCGCGCAAGGGAACGGATTACTTTTTCCTCCTCTGATTCGTCTGCAATTTCACATGGCCGCCCTTGCGGTAGTTTAGGGGGGCGACACCGTAGGCGGTGTGGAAGGCGCGGCTGAAGGTGTAGACCGACGAGAAGCCGCACATTTCGGCGATTTCCGTCACGCGGCGCGTGCTCAGGCGCAGGAGGCCGCGCGCTTTTTCCAAGCGCAGGCGGCGCAGGTGTTTTCCCAGGCTCACGCCGCACGATTCGCGGAAACGCGCGCGCAGATGGCTCACGCTGATTCCGAGCGTCGATGCCATCACCTTCACGTTTGGCGGCTGCGCCTTGTCCTCGACGATTTCGTTGACCTTGGTGAAGAGGCCGGGCGCGAGCGTGGGTTTGGCGCGGCGTTGCGAGGCGGGTTTTGTCTGCCGGATGTGCGCGAGCAGGAGCGAGAGTTGCAGCGTGATGAGGTCGTTGGCCGCGGGGCCGGTTTTTAAATAGGCCGCGACCAGTTCCGTCGCGAGGGATCGCATCGCGGGCGAAATCGCGAACGGCTGGTAGCGCAACGCCTGCATCGTCCCGTCGTCCACAAGGTCGAACGTGATGAACAACCACTGCAACGTCTCGTCGCCGGGGTTTGTGTAGTCGTGAAATTGAAACGGAAACACCATCAGGCCCTCGCCTTCGTTTAATGTGATTTCGCGGTCGTCCACGCGCACGGTCACTCCGGTTTGAAGCGCGAGCATGAGCACGAAACGGCGGTGCAGCGCGCGTCCGCGCTGGGGCTGGTTGAGGGCGGAGGCCGCGCGCCGGCCAAAACAAATAATGTTTTCGGGCAGGTTGAGCGGCACCGTCCGGCGTCCGCGCAGCGGGTGCTTCGGCGACGGAAGCAGGGCGATCATTTTTTTAAGATCGGGAGTCATGGTGCGGAATAGGGCAGGGGGTAGGGCGAAGCCTCCGGCTGAGCCGAAATTATATAACGATATTCAAATTGTTGCGGCTCACCCGGAGGGTTCGCCCTGCCGTTCATGGCGTTCACAGCTTTTGTCATTTTTGTTAAAAACATAATCGTTTTTGCCATTTCACATGAACACGACGGCGGTTATTATGGGCAAGCTTTTTTAACGTCATTAACGTCACACGCCACACATGAACCAAGTCACCACCGAAAGCCAGCAACGCGAGCGCATCCGTATCCAGATTTATGATACAGCCGACGAGGCGTCGTGCACGCTCGCCCGCGAAATTGCCGAGTTAATCCGCGCCCGCGCCAAGGCCGGGCGCTCAGTCGTCCTCGGGCTCGCCACGGGCGGGACGCCCGTGCGCCTTTACCGCGAGCTGATCCGCATGCACCGCGAGGAGGGGCTGAGTTTCGCAAACGTCGTCACCTTCAATCTCGACGAATACCACGGCCTGCCGCGCGAGCATTCGCAAAGCTACTGGCGCTTCATGCACGAGCAGCTTTTCGACCATATCGACATTCCCGCATCCGCCATCAACGTCCCCGACGGCATGGTGCCGCGCGCGGAGGTGTTTGCGTGGTGCCGCGCCTACGAGCAGAAAATCAAGGACGCCGGCGGCATCGATTTGCAGGTGCTCGGCATCGGGCGCACCGGACACATCGGTTTCAACGAGCCGGGTTCCGGCGCGGATTCACGCACGCGCCTGGTCACGCTCGACAGCATGACGCGCCGCGACGCCGCGCGCGATTTTATCGGCGAGGCCAATGTGCCGCGCCACGCGATCACCATGGGCGTCGGCTCGATTCTCGACGCGCGCCGCATCGTCCTGCTTTCGTGGGGCGGGGCCAAGGCGCGCGTGGTTGCCGACGCAGCGGAGAAGCCGCCCTCGGAGGCGCTGCCCGCGAGTTTCCTCCAGCAGCATGGCGACGTCACCTTCCATGTTGACCGCGCCTCGGCGTCGGAGCTCACGCGCATAAAACTTCCCTGGCTGGTCGGCCCGGTCGAGTGGACTCCGGCGATTTCGCGCCGCGCGGTCGTGTGGCTTTCGAGGCAGGTTAAGAAGCCCGTGCTCAAGCTCCTCGACGACGACTACACCGAGCACGGCATGACCGATTTGCTCACGGAGCAGGGACCCGCCTACATCCTCAACATCCGCATTTTTAACGAACTCCAGCACACCATCACCGGCTGGCCCGGCGGCAAGCCCGACGCGGACGACACGCATCGTCCCGAGCGCGCCGCGCCGCATCCGAAGCGCGTGCTCGTTTTGAGCCCCGAGCCTTCCGACGATGTGATTGGCATGGGCGGCACGATTCGCCGTCTTGTCGAGCAGGGGCACCAGGTCACCGTGGCCTGCCAGACATCGGGCAACCTCGGCGTGCCCGACGAGGAGGCCGCCTCGTATGCCGACTTCATGATCGAGCTGGAGGACTCCGACGCGAAGGGCGCCAGCAATACATTTGTCCGAAAAATCAGGCAGCAACTCGACGAGAAATCCGCGTTCGACATCGACCCGCCGGAACTGCGCCGCTTCAAGGGCGCGCTGCGTCGCGAGGAGGAGCGCGCCGCCGTCCGCGCGTGCGGCGTGACCAAGGAAAACTCGGTCTTCCTCGACCTGCCGTTTTACGAACAGGGCCGCTACCGCCAGTTCCGAATCGGCGACGCGGATGTGGACGCGGTTGTGGCGCTTCTGCGCAAGATCGAGCCGCATCAGATTTTTGCCACGGGCGCGTCCGAGGACCCGAGCTCGCTGCCCGCGATTTGTTTCAGCGTGTTGCGGCAGGCGCTTGAGAAAACGCGCGGCGACGCGTGGCGGCGCGATTGCCGCGTGTGGATTTATCGCGGCGCCTCGGGAATCTGGGACATCGCCGAAATCGACATGGCGGTGCCGATGAGCCCGATGGAGTTGTCCGCAAAGATCCAATCCATCTGCCATCACAAAAGCCAGCGCAGCCAGACGCCCGCGCGCAGCCAGCAGGCGGGCGAGGCGTGGCAGCAGGCCGAGCAGCACAACCAGTCCGTCGCCCGCGCCTACGATGAGTTCGGCCTCGCCAACTACGAGGCGATCGAACCGTTCCGGCAGTGGATGGAATAATAGTTGGTTTCCGTTTCCCTCCCATCACAGATCCATGACTCCACACAAACTACTCCTCGGCGCGCTTGCGTGCGTTGTCCTTTCATGCGGGCTTGCCGCCGGTGAAATCAATGTCATCCCGCGTCCCGCGCAGATCGTGCGCGACGATGCGAAGGCGGACGCGCCGTTGGGCGCGGCGCATGTCATTGTGTGCGCCGATGCCGCGCTTGGGCGCGTGTATGCGGACACGCTTTTGGAATGGACGGGCTTGCGCCTGGCGGTGCACCCGACAACGGCGACCGCGGCGGGCCGTCCGGTAATCAGCGTTGATTCCGCCTCGCGCTCGGCGAACGCGCACATCGCGCATCCCGAGGGCTATGCGCTTGAGGTCGCCGCGGATGGCGCCGTGCGCATCGAGGCGTCCGCCCGCAACGGCGCGTTTTACGCGTTGCAAACACTCGCGCAACTCGTGGCGCGGGACGGCGCGCGCGTCACGCTGCCAGTCGTGCGCATTCACGACGCGCCGCGATTCAAGTGGCGCGGCGTGTTGTTCGACGACGGACGGCACTTCTTCGGCCCGGTTGCGGCGAAGCGATTGATCGACGCCATGGCGCTGTATAAATTCAACACGCTGCACTGGCATCTCACCGAGGACCAGGGCTGGCGCATTGAGATAAAAAAATATCCCAGGCTCACGCAAATCGGCGCGTGGCGCGCCAACTCTCCCACGCCCGGCGACCGCAACAAGCCCGACGGCGTGCCGCACGGCGGTTATTACACGCAGGACGAGGTCCGCGAGATCGTCGCCTACGCGCACCAGCGCGGTATCACCGTCGTCCCCGAAATCGAAATCCCGGGGCACGCCGCCGCCGCCATCGCCTCCTATCCGGAGCTTGGCAACAGCGACATCGAAGGCTACGCGCCCAAGGTCGTCGAAACTTGGGGCGTCAAGCCCTACGTCTTCGCGCCCAAGGATGAGACGTTTCGCTTTTTGCAGGATGTGCTCGACGAGGTTTGCGAGCTGTTCCCCAATTCAAAATACATCCACATCGGCGGCGACGAGGCTCCGAAAAAACAATGGAAGGCGTCCGCCTTCGCGCAAAAAATCATTCGTGAAAACAACCTGAAGGACGAGTTCGAGCTGCAATCGTGGTTCCTCGCGCGCATCGAAAAATATCTCAACGCGCGCGGCCGCCGCATCGTCGGCTGGGATGAAATCCAGGAGGGCGGCCTGTCGCCAACCGCGACGATGATGGTCTGGCGCGATTGGAAGTGGGCGCGGCTCGCCATCGAAAAAGGCAACGATGTCGTGATGACGCCAAACTCCCATTGTTATCTGGACTACCTCGCCTCCGCCGACGACAAGCTGGCCGATCCCTATTACGAGCAGCCCGCCCTCAATCGTTCCGGCAACCGTCCGCAGCGGCTCGTCACGCTGGAGAAGGCGTATCACTTCGAGCCCATTCCCGAGGGCACGCCGCCGGAGCGCGAGAAGCAAGTGCTCGGCTGCCAGGCGAACCTTTGGGGCGAATATCTTTTCGATTGGAACCGCGCCGAGTATAACCTGTATCCGCGCATGTTCGCGCTGGCGGAGGTTGCGTGGAGCCCGAAGGAGGCGCGCGACTGGAGCTGCTTCCAAAAGCGCCTGCCTTCCGCGATTCGTTATCTCGACAAGGTCAACGCCAACTACCGCCGTCCCGACGGCTCGCCCGCGCGGGCGCGATAATTAATTGTCTCAATACGCATCATTGCTTCCTTGTTGTAGAAGAAAACCCACACACTCCCCATGCTAACAAACCTCTCGTTTCTCGATTTGGCGATCATCGCCGGCTTTCTGATCTCGGTGGTGCTCGTCGGTTCCGCCGCCGCGCGCCGCTCGGGCCGCAGCGCCGGCGACTTCTTTCTCTCCGGCCGCTCCATGCCCTGGTGGCTGCTCGGCGTCTCGATGGTGGCGTGCACGTTTTCGTGCGACACGCCGAACCTCGTCACCGACATCGTGCGCACGCACGGCGTGGCGGGCAACTGGGTGTGGTGGGCGTTTCTGCTGACGGGCATGCTGACGGTTTTTGTCTATGCGAAACTCTGGCGCCGCTCGGCGCTCGACACCGACCTCGGCTTTTACGAGATCCGCTACAGCGGGCGTCCCGCGGCGGCCCTGCGCGGATTTCGCGCGCTGTATCTGGGCGTGTTTTTTAATGTCATGATCATGGCCACCGTGTCGCTCGCGGCGATCAAGATCGGGCAGGTGCTCTTCGGCCTTTCGCCGGTGGAAACATTGCTGTGGGCCATGGCGGGCGTGGCGGTTTACGCGACGCTCGGCGGATTGACCGGGTCGATCTGGGCGGATTTTTACCAATACTCCGTGGCGATGGTAGGCGCGATTTTTGCGGCGGTTTACGCGGTCAAATCGCCCGAGGTCGGCGGCATCTCGTCGTTGGGTGAATTGTTTTCCAACGCCGACGTCTCGGCGCGCATGGCGATGTTTCCCGACCGCGAGGGCGGACTTTCGACACTGATGACATTGTTGATTCTCCCCGTGGCCGTGCAGTGGTGGAACGTCTGGTATCCCGGTTCCGAACCCGGCGGCGGCGGCTACATCGCGCAACGCATGCTCTCGGCGAAAAACGAAAAGAACGCCGTTGGCGCCACGCTCCTGTTCAACTTCCTGCACTACGCCGTCCGACCTTGGCCGTGGATCATCGTCGCGCTGGTTTCGTTGACGCAATTTCCCATCACCCCGCCCGACCAGCAGGCCGCCGCGCGCACGTGGCTCGCCGCGAATCAGGATCTCGTCACACGCTACGAAAGCGGCGACGCGACACTCGGCGAAACCGTGCGCAACGAGGTGCGCCAGGCGCGCGCCGACGCCGCCGGAACGGGCAGCCTCGCGCGGGAGTTTCCCCGGGTGGACGAGCAGTTCTTGCGGCACGACATCGCGTATCCCGGCATGATTTCCAAGATGCCCAAGGGCTGGCTCGGTTTGATCGTCGCCTCGCTCATCGCCGCCTACATGTCCACCATCGCCACGCACCTGAACTGGGGCTCCTCCTACGTGGTGCAGGATTTCTACACGCGCTTCATCCGCAAGGACGCCAGCCCGCGCCACGCCGTGCTCGTCGGTCGGCTCTCGATGCTCGCGCTGCTTGTGCTTTCGGGAGTGGTCGCGCTCTGGATGCAAAACGCGAAGGATTCCTTCGACATTCTCCTCCAAATCGGCGCCGGCACCGGGTTGCTCTACATCCTGCGCTGGTTCTGGTGGCGCATCAACGCGTGGAGCGAAATCACCGCGATGATCGTCTCCTTCGCCGTCGCCTGCTTCTTCCAATGGGGCGCGCCGCATCTCGGCATCGAGGCGGCCATGCGCGAGAGCGGCTGGTTCTCGATCATGGATTACAGTGCGTGGAAACTCGTCCTCGGCATTTTGCTGACAACCGCCGGCTGGCTGACCGTGACGTTCCTCACGCAACCGGAGCCGCAGGAAGTGCTCGCGAAGTTCTGTGAAAAAATTCGCGCGGGCGGTCCCGGCTGGCGCAAGGTGAGCGCGGCGATGCCCGCGTCGTCGGTTGCGAAGGGCAAGTGGGACGTGCCCACCGGCCTGCTGTGCATGATGGTCGGCTGCCTTGCGATCTGGTCGGCCCTGTTCGGCATCGGCAATTTGCTCTACGGGCGCTCGACGCTGGGCATCGTGCTCTGCGTCGTCGCGGTGCTCGCCACGCTTGCCACGCTGCGGCTCTCCACGCGCATCAAGCTGGGCTGACACCAGGGCGCACGCAAGGTGCGCCCCTACAAATTTCAAAAATCTATTTTTCCCATGACAGACATTCGTCCGAAAATCACACCTCCCCTCGATCCCGCCTTTGTGCCCGCCTCGCTTTGGACGCGCGCCTACGGCCGGCTGGTGGCAAACGACAACGGCGCGCGCGACGTCGAAATCACGCTCGTGCGCGGCGATGGCGGCCGCACAACCCATCGCACGCGCGCACTCGCCGCGGGTCATCCGCGGGCCGCGCTCACGCTCCGCCACATCGAGCGCATGATCAAGTTTCTCCTCTGGCAGCGCGGCGGCTGCCGTGTGCTCATCGCGGGCGCGGACGAACTGGTCGAGCCGCTCAAGCGCATTTACGGAGCGCAGGGCGAGCGCGCGTTCGACTGCGAAATGATGGGGGCTAAGATTTACGGAAACCCCTTCGAGGTCGCCCGCGCGGATGAGTCGAACGCGGCGTCCGCATTCGAGTCGCAGGACGAGCTTTCGGTTGGCGGGCATCTCGACGGCTGCCGCATCGGTTTCGACCTCGGCGGAAGCGATCGCAAAGTCGCCGCGCTCATCGACGGACGCGTGGTGTTTTCCGAGGAAATCCCGTGGAGTCCGTATTTCGAAAAAGATCCCTCGTATCACATCGACGGCGTGCAGGATTTGCTTGTTCGCGCCGCCGCGCACCTGCCGCGCGTCGATGCCATCGGCGGCAGCTCCGCCGGCGTGTATGTGAACAACGAGGTGCGTGTCGCGTCGCTTTTCCGCAACATCACACCCGAGCTTTTTGAGAAAAAAATCCGCCGCATGTTTCCCGACCTGCGCGAACGCTGGGGCGGCGTGCCCTTCGAGGTCGTCAACGACGGCGAGGTGACCGCGCTCGCCGGCTCGATGTTCATGAAGGACAACGCCGTGCTCGGCGTCTCGATGGGCACCAGCCAGGCCGGCGGCTACGTCACCACCAAGGGCGGTATCACGCCCTGGCTCAACGAGCTCGCGTTCGTGCCAGTCGATTACCGCGAGGACGCGCCCCGCGATGAATGGTCGGGCGACGGCGGTTGCGGCGTGCAGTATTTTTCGCAGCAAGGCGTGGCGCGCCTCGCCCGCGCCGCCGGTTTCGGATTCCCCGAAACCATGCCGATGCCCGAGCAACTCGAAGCCGTGCAGGAGGCCATGAAAAAGGCTGATCCGCGCGCGCGCGCCATCTACGAAACCGTGGGCGACTGCTTCGGCTATTCGCTCGCCCACTACGCGGATTTCTACGAGCTGCGCAACATCCTCATCCTCGGCCGCGTGACATCCGGCGAGGGCGGCCGCGTCATCATCGACCGCGCGCGCGCCGTCTTGGATGCGGAGTTCCCCGAACTCTCCTCGCGCCTCGCCTTGCGCACGCCCGGCGAGCAGGAAAAACGCCACGGCCAGGCCATCGCCGCCGCCAGCCTGCCGGCGATAACTGACATGCAAAAATGACGACGACGATTTTTCTTTGGAGTGCGGTGGCAGAGCGAAGCGGCGACACCGCTTTGAACGATTTGCGAATTTTCTCCGCATTCGAAAGCGGCGTCGCCAGGCTCTGAGCCCTCTGCCGCCGCACTCCAAAACAGGCAATTTTCAACAACCAACAACCACACATACGCATCATGAAATTCACACGCAACGAAGCCGACACCTTTGTTCCCGAATCCGCGCTCGCGCCCGCCGACGCGCTCAAGCGCACCACGCACCTGTGCATCGCCGCGCATCAGGACGACATTGAAATCATGGCCTACCAAGGCATCGCCGCCTGCTTTGGCCGCGACGACAAATGGTTTTCCGGCGTCGTCGTCACCAACGGCGCGGGCAGCCCGCGCTCGGGCCCCTACAAGGATTACACAGACGAAGCCATGCAAGGCATCCGCCGCCGCGAGCAGCGCAAGGCCGCCTATGTCGGCGATTATTCGATTCAGTTTCAGCTCGCGCATCCCAGCGCGGCGGTGAAGAACCCGGCCGACGCCGGCGTGCAAGCCGACCTCGCCGCGATCCTCGCCGGATGCGCGCCCGAGGTCGTCTATTTGCACCAGCCCGCCGACAAGCACGACACGCACATAGCGGTGCTCTCGCACAGCCTCAAGGCGTTGCGCGCGCTTCCAGCGGAGCGTCGTCCGAAAAAAGTGATCGGCTGCGAAGTCTGGCGCGACCTCGACTGGCTGTGCGACACCGACAAGCACGCGCTCGACACCGGCGCGCACCCGAACATCGGTGCCTCGCTCGTCGGCGTCTTCGACTCGCAGATCACGGGAGGCAAGCGCTACGACCTCGCCACGGCGGGCCGCCGCCTCGCGAACGCCACCTACCACACCTCGCACGCCACCGATGTTTACGAAGGCATCAACTGGGCCATGGACCTGACGCCGCTCGTGGAAAACCCCGAGTATTCAATTTCCGAATACACGCTCGCCTACATCGACCGCTTCCGCCAGGACGTCGCCGACCGCATCAAGAAGTTTTCTTGATAAGCACGCACGCAAGGGCGCGCCACAGCGCGCGCCCCCGGCATTGCGATGAGATAATTATTGTTTGTCGATGATGACGGTTGTCAGCGACCAGCTGTTCAGCGGCAGGCAGACGGCCAGATACTGGTTCTTGAATTTGACCTGAAAGCGCTGGCGCACCTTGGGGTTTTCACCGGCGGCAACGACGATCACAAACTGGCCGTCCGGGTTTTTGAATGTGATGGCGGTCAGCGCGTCGTCCGGCTGCTCAATGGCCATGATCTGCGCGCCCCGCTTTACGTAGGGGCTGAAGTGGTAGAACACTGCGCACTGCGTGCTCTTGCTCACTTTTCCGGTTTCGGTGTCGATCGACATCAGGCCGCCGCAAGGGAATCTTCCGGTGTTGGGCTGGCCGTCCTCGTCCAAGAGCAGATTCCAACTGGTGAAGGAGGAGCAGCCGTTGTTGAGGGCGCCAAAAATCACCTCCGACCACCATTTCGGAGTCTGGATGTCTTTCAGCGCCAGGTTGGGGCCGCGCTCGGTCAGGTGCATTTTCGTGCCCGGATTTTGTTTCAAAACTTCCCGCATCATCTCGGGCTTTCCGGCGTAGGGATGCCATGCCACGGCCGCCGCGTTGCGCTTCACATCGGGATCCGCGAGCATCTGGTTCACGCGATCACGGCCTTCGTAATCCCAGTCATACAACCATATTTCCGTGTCGAGTCCCGCATCCTTGAACGCCGTGGGCATCAGTTTTCCGGCCAGTTCGATTTCCTGTTTTGCGGAGACAAGCGTCGCGGGGCAGCCGCCGCGCTGGTCGGTTCCCGGTTCGTTTTGCACCGAGACGGCGTCGATGCGAATGCCGCGTTCCTTGTAGGCCTTGAGATAGGCTGTCCAATAGGCCGCGAACGACGGCAAATATTTGTCGAGCAGGCTGCCGCCGCACATGGCGCCGGAATCTTTCATCCAGCCCGGGACGCTCCACACGGCCGCGTAGGTGAACAGGTCGGAGCGGTAACTGTGGACGCGCTTGATGATCGGAATCATATAGGCCTCGTCGCGCGCCACGGAAAATTTCTTCATCTCAACATCGCCCTCGTGATCGTTGTAGTTGTAGAGCTCGGTTGCGTAGTCGCTCGATCCGCAGTTGAGGCGTATCATTGAGATGTTCATGCCGCGGGAGCTGAACGCTTCCTTGAGCACTTTGTGGCGGGCTTCGATATCCATCTGTGAAAGCAGCCAGCAACTGGCGTCGGTCATTGAAACCCCGATGCCGAAATATTCGTGCGAAGGCCTGGCGGCATCCAAGTCGATCGACTTGAGCAAACTGTATTCGTGTCGCGTGAAAGGTGTCGACGACACTTCGCGCAGGGCCTTGTCCTTTGTGGTTTGCAGGATGCGAAACTGGATTTCGTTGTCCTTCGGCACATAAGATCCGGCGAAGGCGGATAACGCACAGCCAATCAGGGCAGGCACTAGGAGGAGGTTTTTAAGAGGGCGCATAGCGCGCATGTGAAACGCAAGGAATTGCTGAGTCGATTAAAACATTCAGAATAAATATTTATTAATGTTTGGCGCAGTCTGTTTGGGGCAGGGCGAACCGTCCCGGTGAATCGCGCATAGTCTCAGCTCACCGGGACGGTTCGCCCTGCCAAATTTATTCGCGGGAGGTTGTTCGCACGAATTTTCCGTAGGCGCGCGGCGACATGCCCATGGCGTTTTTGAATGCGCGGCTGAACGCGAAGATCGACTCGAATCCGCATGCCCTTGAGATTTCCTCAATGCTGCCGCGTTCCGGATCGCCGAGCATTGACGCGGCAATCAACAGTCGCGACTCGCGCATGTAGCTGCCGAGACTCACGCCCAGGTTTTTGCGAAAAATCGCCCGCAAATAACTAATCGAGTAGCCGGTGTGCGCGGCGAGATCGGATATGCTCACGGACTCGCCGAGGTGCGAACGCACATAGGCGTTGATTTTTTCCAAAATCGCGCCGCGCGTGTCCGACTCCTCGCCGTCGTTGCGAATCACGCAATCGGCTTCGCGGCATTTGGCGAGTCGTTGCAAAAAGCTGGAAACCTTGAACACCAAATTCAAGCCGCGCCCGGGGCCGGAGGGGGGCGACACATATTCCTTGATCAGCGCATCGAGGTCTTCGATTTCGCACGCGCCGAGTTTGCGCGGCGAGTTGCGCAGGAGCTGCAGGGTGGCGGCGCTTTTCATCTCGAAGGTGACAAACACCCACTTCATCGGCCCTTTCTCAATGTCCAGATAATGGTGAAACTGGTGCGGAAATATCAGGCAAGCCATGCCGGGTGTGAGTTGATACGGCACGCCGTCCACATGAATGCGTCCGGTTTTCTGAAGCGGCACCACCAATTCGTAGCGATGATGGTAATTATGCGTCACGCCGCGCGGCCGCAGCATGTCCGGCGAGGTGCGCTTGAAAATGATGATGTTGTCGGCAACCGCGGCGTCCTCCAGTTTCGCGCCGGAAAACAAGTCGGCCGGATTGACCAGCCGGGTGAGCGATTTGCCGATTCGATCGCAGGCTGCCTTGAGCGAAACCTGGTCGTTTGCGCGCGCGCCGCTCTTTTCTATCGGGCTTCGTCGTGGCATGCCTTGTAATACGCGAGCGTTTCGTGCAGCCCCGTCTCAAGCGATCCCGACAGCGGAACGCCGGCCTGGCGCAGCGCGTCCACGTTTGCGCGCGAATGGCGCACGTCGCCGGCGCGCTCCGGCGCGTGACGGATTTCGGAGCGCGAGCCGGACATGGCGATGATGCGTTGCGCCAGTTCGAGTATCGTGATCTGCCCGCCGTAACCCGCGTTGAACACGCCGGCCAGTCCGGGAGTGGTGGCGGCCTGAATGCACGCCGCAGCGAGGTCTTTCACGTAGATGAAATCGCGCGTCTGTCCGCCGTCGCCGAAGAGGGTGAGCGGTTCGTTCGCGAGCGCCTTTTGCATGAAAATCGGCACCGCGGCGGCGTAGGCGCTTCCGGGGTCCTGGCGCGGGCCGAACACGTTGAAGAACCGGAATGCGACCGTGTCGAGCCGCCCCGTTTCGGCGAACTGGCGGCAGTAGTATTCGCCGTCGAGCTTGGTGACGGCGTAGGGGCTGCGCGGTTCGGGAAGCATTGCCTCGAGTTTCGGCACGGAGGGGTTGTTTCCATAGACGGCGGCGGACGAGGCGAAGAACAGTTTGCGCACGCCGGCCGCGGCGGCCTCCTCAAGCACATTGAGCGTGCCGGTCACGTTGAGGGAAACGCATTCGTGCGGACGCTCAACGGATTCGGGCACGCTGATCAGCGCGGCGAGGTGAAACACATAATCGACACCGCGCATGGCCGCGCGGAGCGCGTCGCGGCTCAGGATGGAGTCCTCGATAAACTCCACGTTCATGCCCGCCAGATTTTTTTCGAATCCCGTGCGCAGGCTGTCGAGCACGCGCACTTCGGCGCGGCCTTGCAATTGTTCCGCGATGTGGCTGCCGATGAATCCGGCTCCGCCGGTGATGAGCACTTTCATTGTGAGGTCTCCTTGTTTGCGATGCGTGTGGTGATGGTTTCCATTGCGGATTGTTGAGAGTCGATGCTGCGCGCGAGGGCGAATTGCGTGCGACAGCGGTCAAGGTTGTGGCCGGGGCGTTTTGTTTTGAAATACACGTCGCCCTCAAGGTAATCGGTGAGAAAGCGCAGACCGATTTCGAAGGTGATGAGTTTGCCCGAAAAAGCGAGGTGCGCGCGCTCGGCCTCGTTCAGGAATGAGCCGGCGGCGCTCAAGTAGCCGGAGACAAGCCCCTCGTAAAAGGGCATGCGCATGGAGATTTTGGAGAGGTCGCGCTCGTCCTCCGCGCCCGAGTTTGTCGCGGAGCGCACCATGTCGCCAAAGTCGTAGAGGGCGAGGCCGGGCATCACGGTGTCGAGGTCGATCACGCAAATGCCCTCGTGCGTGGCGTCGTCGAGCATTACGTTGTTGATCTTGGTGTCGTTGTGCGTGATTCGCTCGGGGATCGCGCCGCTTTTTTGGAGGTTGAGCAGCACGTCCACCATGGATTCGCTTTTTAGCGCGAAGTCGATTTCATCGCGCGCATTCGCCGCGCGGTTGTGCGCGTCGGCCGCGAGCGCGCGCTGGAAGTTTTCGAAGCGTTTGCGCGTGTTGTGAAAATCGGGGATGGTTTCGCGCAGGCGCCCGCCGGGCAGGTCGTTCAGCAGGCCTTGAAACGTGCCGAAGGCGCGGGCCGCCTCGCGCGCGTGCGACGGGGTTTCGACGATGTCGTAGGTGCGCGCGTTCTCGATAAAAAGGTAACACCGCCAGGCGTGGCCGCCGGCGGCATTGAGATGGGAGCGCCCGTCACGGGTCGGCACAAGGGTGAGCGCGCGGCGCGAGGCGTCGGCGCCTTTTTCCTTTGCGCGGCGAGAGGCGTGGCTGGTGACGCGTTCGATGTTGTCCATCAGCGCCGCGACATCCTTGAAAATATTTTGGTTTATTTTTTGAAAGATGTAGCGAACCGGCGCGCCCGACTGGTCGAATCGCGCGACGAAGGTGTCGTTGATATGCCCGGAACCGTAGGGTTGCGCGTCCAGGAACTGCCCGTGCAGCATGAATTGTCCGGCTACATCGGCCAAGTCCGAGGGTGGGGAAGGGGGGCGTTATGGCTCATCGTAAAGAATTATGGGTAGGTCATTAAGATAGTCGTTTTTGTCAATTAATTTTCATTTTTAACTTTTTAGATGCTCGCCAAAACACCGGCATCCGCGCGGTGATAGGGATTGTCAAACAACAGCCTCCCGGCAAACCATCAACTGTGTATTTCACCAACAACCCTCAACTTCATCCTTTTCGCCATGCCCAAGCCATTGCCTGAAGTTTTCCATTATTTCCACGAGGCCGCGTTTTTTATTGTTCTGGTCGCGCTTCTGTTGCTCGTCACCGAATGCGCGTTCCGCTACGGGCGCCGGCGCGCCGCAAATGCGCGCGAGCATCTGAGCGGCCAGGTCACCGCGCTCGGCGGCACGCTGCTGGGGCTTGTCGCGTTGATGCTCGGTTTCGCCTTCGGCATGGCGCTCGGGCGCTTCAACACGCGGCAGGATTTGCTGCGGCAGGAGGTCAACGACCTTCAAACCTCCTACCTGTTCGCCGACCTCCTGCCGAGGGATGGCGCGCAAAAAATGAAGTCGCAGATTTACGAATACACGGGCCTGCGCGCCGAGTATTACACGCCGGGCACGCGCGCCGACCAGATGCGCGACAACATCGACCGCACAAACATCCTGCAAAATGAAATGTGGACGGAGACCGTGCGATTGCTCGAACGCGCCAACACCGAAAAGGCCGGCGTCGGCGCGGATCAAATCGTAAACTTCATGGACACGCTCACCCGCGTGTTTTCCGATGAAAACGACCGCACCGCCGCGCGCGGCAATCACATTCCCGAGGCGATCATCTGGCTGCTGATATTTGTCTCGGCCTGCGCCACCGGCACGCTCGCCTACGGCATCGGCTTGAAAAGCACGCGCATCTTCTGGCCAAACGTCGTTCTGGTCATGGCCATTTGCTCGGTGTTGACCATCATCCTCGACCTCGACCGCCCGATCCGCGGCGTCATCATCATCAACCAGGGCAGCATGGCCGCGCTTCACCAGACGATCGGCGGGGATATCAAGGCGCCGAGGGAGTAGATTATCAAGGAGCGCAAAAAATAATACCGGCATGAAGATTGTCAAAAATACCGCGGGCGGCGTTTTGTGCGCGATGGCCGCGCCGTTGCTGTTCACGTCCGGCGCGGTCGCGCAGCCGGACGCCGACAATGCAGGCCGGCCCAACATATTGTTTTGCATCGCCGATGACGCGTCGTTCGGGCACATGTCGGCATATGGTTGCAAGTGGGTGAGCACGCCCGCGTTTGACCGCGTGGCGAGGGAGGGTGTTTTGTTCATGCGCGCCTACACGCCGAATGCCAAGTGCGCGCCGTCGCGCGCGGCGGTGCTCACGGGGCGCAACAGCTGGCAGCTCGGAGCGGCGGCGAACCACGGGTGTTATTTTCCTGTGGAATATCGCACATTCATGGAGGCGATTTCCGGAATGGGGTATGAAACCGGCTTCACGGGAAAAGGGTGGAGTCCGGGCGATCCGGGGATCGCGGAGGATGGAACGCGCCGGCAATTAACCGGCGCGGAATACAATGGGGGGAAAACAACCCCGCCGACAAAAGGCATTTCGCCAATCGACTACGCGGGGAACTTCGAGTCGTTTTTAAAATCGAGAAAACCCGGCCAACCGTTTTGTTTTTGGTATGGAGGGCGCGAGCCTCATCGCAAATATGAATACGGCTCCGGTGTCGCTGTCGGTGGCAAAAACACGGCGCAGATTGACCGCGTGCCCCCGTATTGGCCCGACACCGAAACCGTGCGCAACGACATGCTCGATTACGCGTTGGAAGTGGAGCATTTCGACAGGCACCTCGGACGCATGCTGGAGGCGTTGGAGCGAGTGGGCGAATTGGAGAACACAATCATCGTCGTCACTTCCGACAACGGCATGCCGTTTCCCCGGATGAAGGGGACCGCTTACGAGGCATCCGTGCACATGCCGCTGGCGATTTGCTGGCCGCGCGGCATAAAAAATCCCGGGCGTGTTTCACGCGATTATGTGAGCTTTATAGATTTCGCCCCGACAATCATCGAGGCCGCCAGCGGAGCTCCACAGGCGGCAACCATGGCCCCGGTTCAGGGGCGGAGTTTGATGGATATATTTCAGAACAATGCGCGGGGACGGGAAATGTTGCTCGTCGGACAGGAGCGGCACGACCTGGGGCGTCCGAATGACACCGGATACCCGATACGCGGCCTGCTCATGGACGGCTTTTTATATTTGAAAAACTTCGAGCCCGCGCGCTGGCCCATGTGCGATCCGGTAACCGGATATTTGAACACGGACGGCGGCCCGACCAAGACCGCAATCCTCGAGCAAAACAGACGGGGCGTTAATCACTGGATGTGGGAGCTCAATTTCGGAATGCGCCCGGAGGAGGAATTGTATGACCTGTCAACGGATGCCGATTGCATGAACAACCTGGCTCGCGCGCCGGAGCACAGTGCGCGGTTGTCGCAAATGAAAGAGTGTTTGTTTGCCGAGTTGCGCAGGCAAAACGACCCGCGCATGGAGGGGTGCGGCTATGTTTTCGACCAATATCCCTACGCGTCGAAAAACAGGGATTTATACAATCGCTTCATGGACAAAAACGAACGCGCCAAGATAAGAACCTCGTGGGTGGAACAAAGCGATTTCGAGGCGCCCGATTTTGATCCGGAGCGTCCGCTGAAACGATAGGGCGGTCACAGTCTTGAAAGATTGGAATTGGGAGTGGCTCCGCATGACTTTTTTGTCTTGAAACCAAGCAAATGGAAATCGTCGATTCGCATGTGCATTTGTATCCGCCGGAGCTGAACGCGGCTCCGACTGAATGGGCGGCGGCGCGCGGCGAGGCGCACTGGGCGGTGCTGTGCACGCGCACGCGAAAGGACGGGCGGCGCGTGCAGGAGTTTCCAAGCGTCGATGAATTGCTGCGCGCGATGGATGCGGCGGGCGTGGCGCGCGCGGTGCTCCAAGGATGGTATTGGGAGCGGCCGGAGACATGCGAATGGCAGAATGGCTTTTATGAAAAATGCGTGCGCGCGCATCCGGACCGGCTGAGCGCGTGCGCGGCCCTGCATCCGGGCGCGGGAGCGGATGCGGCGCGCGAATCGGTGAGGCGCGCGGCGGAGGCCGGGTTTGTCGGGCTTGGTGAATTGTCACCACATTCGCAGGGCGTGATGGACGATGCGGCGGCGCGGGAGGCGATGGATGCGGCGCTGGCGCTTGCGGGCGAGCTGGGGTTGTCGGTGTGCATGCACGTCACCGAATCGGCGGGCGAGGCGGGACGAAGAAATTATCCGGGAAAGGTGGAAACGCCCCTCGGAGATTTTGTGCGCTGGGCGCGGCGGCATCCGGGGACGCGCTTCGTGCTGGCGCATTGGGGGGCGCGGTTGCCGCTGGATGCGGAATGGAGTGAGCCGGTGCGAAACCTCGGAAACATTTTTTATGACACAGCGGCGTCGCCGCTGACGTATGGCGCGAATACTAGCGCGGGCATTTGGCGCGAGATGGCGGATGCCGCGGGCGCGGAACGGATTTTGTTTGGAACGGATTATCCGCTTGTTCTGTATCCAAAAAACAATGACGCGAGCGCCGCTGATTCGATGGCGTCGTTGATCGCCGAGTCGCGCGCGGGAGGACTGGCTGAACCGGAACTAGCCGCGGTTTTGGGCGGAAATGCGATGCGGGTGTTTGCGCAATCGCGTTAATTTTTAACCCGAAACAAACCGCTCAACCTTTCGCGCCTCCCTCAAAGTGGGATGGCTCAATGGGTGTGAGGTTGGTCACAGCCGGAAGTGCCCGGTGATTTGGTATTGGAAAAGGATATTTTCCTCGCGGGTGCCGGAGCCGATGTTGTGAATAATGAGCAGGGTGCCGTCGGGGGCTTTTTTGTCGGAGACGATGCCGATGTGCGGGAGCGAGCCCTTGGGACGGAGATTCCACGCGACGATATCGCCGGGCTTGTAGTCGGCGGCTTTGTCGGTGACGGCAACGGATTTCCCGGCGCGTTTGAAATAGGTGCAAAGATTGGGAACGCGGCGGTGGTCGATGTTTTTGTCGGTTTTGCGGAGCCCCCAGATTTTTGGGTAGGCGGAAAAGTTGGCGCGCATGTCCTCGTGGACGAGTTGCTGGAGGTCGGCGTTTTGCTTGCGCAAGGCGCGCACGATCACGTCGGCACACACGCCGGTGTCGATGGGCACATCACCGTTCGGGTATCCGATTTTTCGATACGCCGGATCATAGGAAGTGGTGACGCCGATTTGCGCGCGGGCTGCGGCAATGGTTTGGGATGGGGTGATTTTAGGGAGTGCGGCGGAGGCGCTTGCGGCGATGACGAGCAAAAAAAAGAGAAGTGCGGTTCGCTTCAAAAACTTATCTCTCATCGTGATATTCATCATCAAACACAGAGAGTTGTTGTTTAGATTTCACCAATCGTTGTATTTGTCGTTGAGACATTTTTCCTCGTTCAGTCCATAACACCTCTGAACCATCTTTCATTTTTTCATAGATGGGTAAAAGCATTGAGATACCTGCAAAACGCCATTCTCCACCGTCTGTTTTTGATGGAAATGTCTTTTTACTCAAACGCATAGCCTTTTGAAAGGCCTCATGGCGATTTTTAGCCATTATGATACGCGTATTTTGCCATACCAAGCATCGACTGTTTGGCGTTAGTCTTTTCTGTCGATTTGATACCCACTGCTCGATCTCTTCATATATCCACCAACCGGTGGGGCTTTGATTGCGATAGGGAATCTGTTTTTTGCGAGGCATATAAATTGTTACAGCAATTTAGATTTTCATTTTGAATCTACTCCCGTTGCCCTAATCAGATGTTTTTCTGAAATAGTCGATATACATTGAATCGCTTGGCAAACCACAGACCTGTTCGATGTATACTGTTCCGGTAGATTCAATGAAACGATTAATACGATAGTGTTTTTCACACCTCACCCGATCTTCACCGTTCCCAGCAGTTGTTTCGTCAAAAACGCGGTTTGTTGCGCGGCCAAATCCTTGAGGCCTTTTTGGGCGAGAACGAGAAGGCCTTGGAGCTGGTCGTTACTGAAAGTGGCTTCCTCGCCCGTGCCCTGCACTTCGACAAACTGGCCCTTGCCGGTCATCACGACGTTAAAATCGACTTCGGCGTCCTTGTCCTCAAGATAGTTTAAGTCGAGCAGTTCCTTGCCTTCGTGGATGCCAACGCTCACGGCGGCGACGGAATCCAGGAGGGGATTTTCGGCGAGCTTTTTGGCGTCGATGAGTTTTTGCACGGCGAGGCGCGCGGCGAGGTAGGCGCCGGTGATCGAGGCGGTGCGGGTGCCGCCGTCGGCTTGGAGCACGTCGCAGTCGATCCAGAGGGTGTTTTGGCCGAGTTTCTGAAGGTCGATGATGGCGCGGAGGGAGCGACCGATGAGTCGCTGGATTTCAACGGTGCGTCCGTCGATGCGGCCCTTGGAAATGTCACGCGACTTGCGGTCGAGGGTGGAGTAGGGGAGCATCGAATACTCGGCGGTGAGCCAGCCGCCTTTCACGCCCTGCTGTTTCATCCAGTTGGGGACGTTGGGTTCGATGGTCGCGGCGCAGATGACGCGAGTGTTGCCGAAGCCGATGAGCACGGAGCCGGTGGCGTGCGGTGCGATGTCGGGAACGAGCGTGATGGGACGGAGTTGATCGGGTGTGCGGTTGTCGTTGCGTTGCATGGATGAAAAAAGGAGTCAGGAGTCGGAATTTGCGGTTTGGCGCTGTTGTGCCGTGGAGGTTGCGGAGCCGAAACTGTTAACTGAAAACTGTAAACCGTAAACTGCCTCTGCCGTGGGGCGCGCTCGGCAACGGTGTTTCGAGCGATAGCGGCAGTCTGCAACCGCCCCGCCCTCGGATTCTTAATCACACCCGGCGGCGGGCGTCGCATAAAATAATCATGATTTCTCATTGCAGATGAAACGCGGGGCGGAGTATTCACTCGGATTCATTTTTAATTCCGAAAATTAAAACCCCGCGTTTCACGTTTCACAAATGTCCTCGTTGCGCATCGTCACTTACAATATCGCCCATGGCCGCGGGCTGCGGCCGTTTTCGGCATTGTCTTCGCAGCGCCGGATTCGTTCGCAACTGACCAAGATCGCGAAGCTGTTGTCCACGTTCAAGGCCGACGTCGTCGCGCTGCAGGAGATTGACCAGGACTCGTCGTGGGCGGGACATTTCGACCACCTGGAATACTTGAGACGGTTCACGCGGTTTCCGTATGCGGTGTTCGGCGTGAACACGCGCAGGGACGGGTTGTTTCACTTCAACTACGGCAATGCGTTTTTGTCGAAGCATCCGATTCTGGACTCGGAGAATATTGCGTTCGGAAAAAAAACACTGGGCGAGAAGGGCTTCTTGTTCGTTGAGCTGGATGTGGGCGGGAAACGCGTCCCCATGGTCAACATGCACCTGCATCACCGGTCGCGCGCGCACCGCATCAAGCAGGTGGAAATGCTCATGGGGTATCTCACAAAAAAATCCGCCGAGATGCGTCCGAAGTGGACGGTGCAGCCGATTGTGTGCGGCGACTTGAACAATCCCTCGCACACGGCGGACGCGACGCGGTCGCTGTTTCAATATTTCTCGCAGCACGGCGATTACCGTTTGTTTCCGATGGATGAAAAAACATATCCCTCGCCGCTGCCCCAGCGCACGCTGGATTTTGTTTTTCTGCCGCCGTCCTGCACCAACGCTTCGTGCAGTGTGGTGAAATCATTTTTGTCGGACCACCGCCCGGTAGTGGTGGATTGCAAATTAAAGTAAGGCAGGGCGGCTTCGCGCGCGTTTTAGTTTTAGTAATTTTTTTACGCGGCCGCGCAAACGAATATCAAATACGGTTGACTGCAAATAACTATTGCAGAGAAGGGCATTTAATTAAGAGTAAACGCAGTCTGGGCGAAAAATTGCCTGATTAATTAAAACGGAGAATACAAATCATGAAGAAAACAACAAAAGCCAAAGCTACCCCAGCGGCGCCGGCGCCCGTTCCGGCAAAAAAGAAAAAAACCAAAGCGGTATCCTCGGCTAAAGTCACTTCGCCCAAGGTGGCGAAAGCGGCGGCCGCGGCGGTCGCTCCCGCGCCCGCACCGCAAGTGAAAAAAGCCGCGGCACCCGCGTCCGTCGGCCAGCCAAGGCCCGCGATCATCAAGATCAAGGCGCAGATCGACATCGGTTTCGGCAATTCGCTCACAATTCGCGGTCTCGGCGCAGGCCTGAGCTGGGACAAGGGTATTTCGATGAATTGCGTCAACGACGACCTCTGGTCGATCACGCTCGTCGGCGTCAGCGGACCTGTCTCGTTTAAATTCCTTGTCAACGACCTCTCTTGGAGCGATGGCGAGGACTACATTGCGCAACCGGGCGACGAACTCGTTCTCAAGCCCACCTTCGAGTAGGCAACGCGCACACAATCCATTTCTTGCAACATGCGGGAACGGCTTTCGGGCGGTTCCCGCTTTTTTTTGCGAAACGCTCGCGATTACAGCTTTTACGGCATATTTTTTTAACTTTACGAAAAATTACCTCTTGCACACGCATCCAAAACACTGGCAAAACTTACGACTTCATTGTTGCGCGCGTGGTGCGCTCGACAGATCAGCCTACTACCTTCATGCACAGCTTCTCCGAGCAATGTCTCGAAATGGCCCGCACAATGCTGGCCCACAATTTAACCTCAATACAGCCGGAAGGCACTATTCTTCCAGTTGAAGGCGAGCTCTCCCGGCCCGACGAACCCGGTCACGCCGCGCTTGCCCTTGGCGAGTATTACCGCGCCACCAGCGCCACCACGCTCAAAGGCTACGACCTCGTCGACCTGACCGCGCGCTGCATCACCGCGCAGATGTTCACCGAACCCGCCGCCGAAAACGGCCTCGCCTACGCCTCGCTCGGCCTGCTCTGCTTCGGCCCGTCCAAGGAGCGCAATCTTGTGTGGGAGCGCCTCGTCGACGAAACCCGCGCCCGCATCGACAAACAATTGCTCCACCGCTCGGACTACGACAATCACTGGCAGGCGTTCAATGTCGCCAAGGCAGTCGCCCGTTTCTCCTTCGGCCTTTCCAAGAAGGACGAAACCTCGCGCCTCATCGAGCGCATGGTCGAGCGCATCAACGACACCAGCTCCACCGGATTTTTCGACGACGCGGCTCCCGGCATCGGCGGCAACTTCTCGCTCTACGGCGTGATGACCTACGTGTTCATCCGCTCCTCGCTCCAGCTCCACGCCAACTCCGGAGTGCGCGACCGCAAGCTCCCCACGCTTCGCACCTATGCCGAGAAATACATCAAAATGATGCCCGACCTCGTGCGCGGCGACGGACTCGGCTGGGCGTTTGGCCGCTACTCGGGAGCCTACGGCCAGATGCACTGCATCAGCCTCATTCTTCAGGGACTGCGCGACGGCTGGATTGCCGAGGATCAAAAACCGAAGTATTTCGACATTCTGCGCCGCCTCTTCCTGTTCTTCTACCAGACCTATCTCGACCAGGAGCACGGCTTCCTCGACATGCGCGACAACGAGCGCACGGCCAATCCGCACCATACCACGCGCATCGCCAATTTCGACGCCGCGCGCTTCCTCTGCCAGTGGTCGCGCCTCGCCAAAACCGTGCAAATGCCCGCCGCGCCAATCAAACCCGAGCCCGTGCGCACCAATCCCACCGGACGCTTCGTCATCTTCGACAAGTCGAACCGCAAGGAACAGGGCCTCTTCCTTTACCGCGATCCCTCAAGCGGTATCCATGCGCAAATCCCGCTCGTCAGCTCCGGCAAGGTGCCGAGCGCCGACACGCTGCCTTTCCCGCATTGCCCGGGCGTGTTCGACTGGCCGTGCAATGTTTACGCGCCGATCATGCTCCCCGAGCTCACCTTCGGCGACGACACTGTCACGATCCCCGCGTATTACGGCAAAAACTGCGTGACCGGCCTCGGACTGCGCAACAGCTTCTATTTCCGCTACGAGCAACCCGAGCTCATCACCAAGGACGAGGAACTCACAAAAAACCTCGGCTCGGTGAAAGTGCAGTGGAATTTTGCGGGACCAAGCATCAGCTGCGAATTCGCCTACACGGTGAAACAGCAGGTCACGCTCACAAAGTTCCGCTACATGCTCGCCATCGCGGCGCCGCATTCGCGCTATCGCGTGGCCGGCTCGCTCGCGCTCGGTGAGCAAGCGCACCGCTGCACCGTTCAGAAGGACGATTTCCAAGCCTCCTGGCAGGAAACCGAAGTGGTGAGCGATGATTCGCGCTATTGCACGAACTACGGCAAAATCCACTACTTGCAGCACCTCGTGCGCGACCATCCGCTCATCATGCGCCCCGGCAACGTCTACCGCCTCATCGTGAACTTCGAACCCGACGTTGCGCGAATCGAAGAATGATATTTTTCAGATTTTATTAAGAACGAACACAGAGGCACACGCGCCTCTGTGTTTTTTATTTCCAATTCGCGCAGGCTTTAGCATTACATCATTACAAACTAATAATCCTGATTTTCACAATGCTTTCAAAACGAGTCATTCCCTGTCTGGATGTCAAAAACGGGCGCGTCGTCAAAGGCGTGCAGTTCGAGCAGCTTCGCGACGCCGGCGATCCGGTCGAGTGCGCCAAGGCTTACGATGCGCAAGGCGCCGACGAACTCGTCTTTCTGGACATCACCGCCTCGTATGAGGAGCGCAACATCATGCACGATGTCGTCGCCCGCACCGCGGAAAAATGTTTCATGCCCCTCACCGTCGGCGGCGGACTTCGCACGGTCGATGACATTGAGAAAATGCTCAAATCGGGTGCGGACAAGGTTTCGCTCAACACCGCCGCAATCAAAACCCCGCAGCTCGTTGCCGACGCGTCAAACCGGTTTGGCAACCAGTGCATCGTCGTCGCCATCGACGCCAAACGCGAACCCGATGGCAAGACATGGCGCGTTTACACGCACGGCGGACGCAACCCGACCGAACTCAACGCGGTTGCCTGGGCGCGCGAGGCCGTCGCGCTCGGCGCGGGCGAAATCCTCCTTACCAGCATGGATTGCGACGGCGTGCAAAATGGCTACGACTGCGCGCTCACCTGCGCGGTGAGCGACGCCGTGACAGTGCCCGTGATCGCCAGCGGCGGCGCGGGAAAACTGGAGCACTTTGCCGAGGCAGTGACGGAGGGGCACGCCAGCGCCGTGCTCGCCGCGAGTCTCTTCCACTTCGGCACGCTGAGCGTCCCGCAAGTGAAAGGTTACCTCGCCTCCTGCGGCATTCCCGTAAGGCTGTAACTTTCAAGTCGGTCCAAAATCGCGAGGCGCGTTCGGCGCGCCCGATGTTAAGTTTTTGGCAAACAGCGACAAAAACGGGCTTCCGCTTTGATTTTTTTGCCAAAGCGGTTATTGGTTTATCCATGCGTATTGAAAGAGATTCCATGGGCGAAATGTCCGTTCCGGACGAAACACTCTACGGCGCGTCCACCCAGCGCGCGTTTTTGAATTTTCCGATCAGCGGGCGTCCGCTGCCCGAGAGTTTCATTCGGGGCCTCGCGCTTGTGAAGTTCGCCGCAGCCGCCGCCAACGAGCAGCTCGGGCAGCTCTCACCCGAGAAATCGCAACTCATCCAACAAGTCGCGCAGGAGATCATCCAAGGGGAGCACATCGCGCACTTTCCACTCGATATTTTCCAGACCGGCTCGGGCACCTCGACCAACATGAACATGAACGAGGTCATCGCCAACCGCGCCAGCCAGATAACGGGCAATCCGATCGGCTCCAAAAAACCGCTTCATCCGAATGACGACGTCAATCACGGCCAGTCGTCCAACGACGTCATTCCCACCGCCCTGCATGTTTCGGTTGCGCTTGCGTTGCACGCGCAGCTCGTGCCCGCGCTCAAGCACCTGCACACCGAGCTCGACGCAAAGGCGCGCGCCTTCGACGGCGTTGTGAAAATCGGGCGCACGCACCTGATGGACGCCACGCCCGTCACGCTCGGGCAGGAGTTTTCGGGTTACGCCGCGCAAGCCAAGAAGGCCGCCGACCGCGCGGAAAAAGCCATCGCCTGCCTGCGCGAACTTGCGATCGGCGGCACCGCGGTTGGCACCGGCATCAACACCCATCCTGAATTTGCCGCGACAGTCTGCCGCATTCTCACGGAACGAACGGGCATCCTTTTCTACGAGGCGGAAAACCATTTCGAGGCGCAGGCGGCGCGCGACGATTGTGTTGAGGCCGCCGGCCATCTCAGCGCCATTGCCGCGGCGCTCACAAAAATCGCAAACGACATCCGGCTGCTCGGCTCCGGCCCGCGCAGCGGCCTGCAGGAAATCAAACTTCCCGCCACGCAACCCGGCAGCTCGATCATGCCGGGAAAAGTCAATCCCGTGATGAGCGAAATGCTCGTGCAAGTCTGCATCTACACTCAAGGCATGGCCAACATTGTAGCCATGTGCGGACGCGACGGACACTTCGAGCTCAACGTCACGCTTCCGCTGATGTCCTACGCGCTGCACGACTCGATTCGGTGCCTGGCCGCCGGCGCGCGACAGTTTGCCGACGCCTGCGTCAAGGGCATCGAGGCGGATCCCGAGCGCTGCCGCGAACTTGTTGACCGCTCGCTCATGCTCGTGACCGCGCTCAATCCCCACATCGGCTACGATGCCGCGGCCGCGGTTGCGAAAGAGGCGTATTCAAAAAATAAGACATTGCGCGAAGTCGTCCTCGAAAAAGGCCTGCTCGACGCCGCCACGCTCGACCGCGCCCTCGATCCGACAACCATGGTCCGGCCCGGCGCCAAGCAATAGACGTGACTCGGACTGCCTGGTCCGCCTCCGAAAAACGGCGGGGGAACTGAAGGCAGACTTGGCAGTCCGCGCTACTTCGCATCGCTCACGCCAGGCACTTGTTGAAGCCTTCGTTGAGCGCGGTGCGGTCCAGGTTTTTGCCGATAAAGACAAGCGTGTTTGCGCGCGTCTCGCCCGCGGCCCATTCGCGATCCATCTTCGCGTCGAAAAGCATGTGCACACCCTGGAAAACGAGGCGGCGGTTCGCGCCCTTCACGCTGAGCACGCCTTTCATGCGGTAAATGTCGTTGCCCTTGGTGCGCAGCAATTCGCTGATCCACGCGTTCAGGCGCTGGCCGTCGAGGTCGCCGGGCGTGTTGATGCCCACCGACGAAACATCGTCCTCGTGCGAATGCGTGTGCTCGAAATCGCGCTGCCAGTCCGGGCGCACATTGTCGTCCTCGCCCGCGCCCTCGGGATAAATGTGCAGCGGATGCTCGCCGCAGCCCTCGAACACAAGGTAATAACCGGGCTCGGTGACAGTGAACTTAAAATGCCCGTGCTCATGCTCGCCGAGATGCAGGCGTTGAAGCGTGTCGCCGGGCGTGAACGTGTCACCGTCGCGCACATTGTTTTCCCAATCGGAAAACGTGAGCACCGTGGTTTTCACCACCGCCTCGATATCCGCCTCGTCGAGCGATTTCACCGGCGCAACAACGACATCGAGCTCGCCCGGATTGCCGTGGTGATGATGGTGGTGATGCTCGTGCCCGCCATGTCCGTCGCCGTGTTCATGCTCATGGTCATGGTCGTGATCGCAACCCTCATGCCCGTGCTCGTGGCAATGGCAGTGGCCGATCACGAGCTTGTGCGTGCCGGCGGGAAGTTTGTAAGCGCCGGCCCACTCGAACGGATAACTCGGCTGGAGAAATTTCGGATCGACCGACAGTGCGCGCGCCGGATCAAAGCCGGCGATGTTGATGACGGCGTCGAGCGGCACGTCGCAATTTTGGGCGCGATAAATCTTAGCCGCGGCGTTCATGGCGTGAATGCGTTTTTCGAGCGAGTCGAGTTCGGCGGCGGCAATGAGATCGGTTTTGTTGAGCACGAGCACGTCGGCGAAGGCGATTTGTTTTTTCGCCTCGGGCGAATCGTCGATGTGCCGGAGTATGTGCGCCGTGTCCACGATGGTCACGATCGCGTCGAGACGGAAGTTCGCGCGCATCTCGTCGTCGGTGAAAAACGTCTGCGCCACGGGGCCGGGATCGGCGAGGCCGGTGGTTTCGATGATGATGCCGTCGAGCCGGTCCTTGCGCTTCATGAGGCGCGTGAGGATGCGGATCAAGTCGCCGCGCACCGAGCAGCAGATGCAGCCGTTGTTCATCTCGAAAAGCTCCTCATCGGTCTGGACGACGATCTGGTTGTCCACGCCCACCTCGCCGAATTCGTTTTCGATGACGGCGAGCTTTTTGCCGTGCTGCTCGGTGAGAATGCGATTGAGGAGCGTGGTTTTGCCCGCGCCGAGAAATCCGGTGAGGACGGTGACGGGAATGGGCGCGGGCGCGGTGTTCGTGGAATCTGCGGAATTGCTCATGAAGAAAGCATAACAAACCCGTCCAGCCCGCCGACGCAAGCGCGGCTTCCGCTCTCCGCTTGCATGTGGGGCGCGCAACGCTAAATTGCATGCTTTTCAACATCATGTCCGCCGATCTCGCACAACTCGTCACCACCATCGCCCAACGCGCCCGCGCCGCATCGCTCGCCCTTGCCACGGCGACGCCCGAACAGAAAAACGCCGCGCTCACACGCCTGGCCGAGTTGATCGCCGCTTCACAGGACGCGCTTCTCGCCGCCAACGCCCGCGACCTCGCCGAGGCGAAAAACAACGGTTTGACCGACGCGCAAATCGACCGGCTCACACTCACACCCGCGCGCATCGCCCAGCTCGTCGAAAGCGTGCGGCAGGTTGTCGCGCTGACCGATCCGGTCGGCGAGGTATTGGAGGATGCCACGCGTCCCAACGGCCTGCGCATCCGCCGCGTCCGCGTGCCCATCGGCGTGATCGGCATCATCTACGAGGCGCGCCCCAACGTCACCATCGACTGCGCGATCCTCTGCCTCAAGAGCGGCAACGCCTCGATCCTCCGCGGCGGCAGGGAAATCTTCAACACCAACACCGCCTTCGCAGCGCTCATCCCCGACGCGCTTCGCCACGCCGGCCTGCCCGCCGACGCCGTGCAGCTCATCCCCACGACCGACCGCGCCGCGCTCAACACGCTGCTCAAGCTCGACCAATACGTGCACTGCATCATCCCGCGCGGCGGCGAGTCGCTCATCCGCTTTGTCACCGAAAACGCCACCGTGCCCGTGCTCAAGCACTACAACGGAATCTGCTTCGTCTATCTGGACGCCGCGGCCGACGCCGACATTGCCGAGCGCGTGACAGTGAACGCAAAAACGAGCCGCGTCTCCGTCTGCAATTCCGCGGAGCAACTCCTCGTGCACCGCGACGCGGCGGAAACGCTGCTGCCCCGGGTGGCGCGCGCGCTGGTCGCCAAAAACGTCTCGCTCCGCTGCGACCCCGCGAGCGCGGCCATTCTTGCAAGGGAAAATATTCCTCACACCGCCGCGACCGAGGCGGATTATCGCACCGAGTTTCTCGATTACGTTATGGCCGTGCGCGTGGTTGATTCGCTCGAAACCGCCATTGCAACAATCAACCGCGACAGCTCCGCGCACAGCGACGCCATCATCACGCGCGACGAGCCGACAGCCCGCCGCTTCCTCGCGGCCGTGGACAGCGCCGCTGTTTTCTGGAACACCTCCACGCGCTTCAACGACGGCTTTGAGTTCGGTTTCGGCGCCGAGATCGGCATCAGCACCGACCGCCTCCACGCCCGGGGCCCCATGGGCCTGCGCGAACTCTGCAGTTACAAGTTCCTGGTCGAAGGCACCGGCCAGGTGCGCGAGTAGGGTGGTTGGTTCGGGGAAGGGCAGGGGCGATGTCTGCGATTGTCTTTGTGATTAAGAAAAGCGAAAGTCGCGCGTCTTCTCATCAGACACTCCTCGCCTCATGAAATTCCCCTCAATCACTCGTCGCCTCGCATTGTTATTTTTCGTCGTAGTTTTTTCGCAGGCTCCAATCGCAGGCGCGGACAAAACATACGAAGCACAACTGGCCGAGGCGCGACGTTTCGACGATGAAAAATCCTGGGCGCTGGCACGCGACGCCTATGGCGCGGCGCTCAAGCTCGCGCCCGACGACGAGGCAAAACGCTGGTGCGAGTTGTGGCAGGCGCGAGCGGAGTGGCGGGCGAAAGGCCCCAAAAACTGGTCTGTGCAACACAATTTTGATGAGAAACTGAACGAGTGGATTTCCCCTTATCAAACAAACGAAAGGGACTCCGGCGCAAATGTGGCGGGCAAGAATGCGGTTCGTGCGAAGGATGAATTTTGGCTAGGCATCGTGGAATGTTGCATGGAGGCGCGCCTTGAACATTCAGAGCGTGGAAAACTTTGGGATTTGCGACGGGAGACGCTTGATTATTTGGCGTCGGCAACGCCGTCCGAAAAAGCAAATGCACGACTCATGGCGTTTGTTCGGGGCATGAATTATTTCAGAAACTCATCTTCCTCGGATGAGCCTGAAGCCAAGGCAAGGTTTGCCGAGGTGCTTGGCCACATTGCCCATGCCGGGGTGTTGCCGAGGGAAGACAGGGCTTGGTGTGCATTGGCGAGTTATGGTTTGAGCGAGCCTGATATTGCCGCGCGCCACATGAGGGTTCTCGCAACATTATGCGCGGACACCCGTTATGAAGCGGCCGCCAATGCGTTGATTTTTTCCAAGGAAATGCGGTGCCGCGATGCGAAAACGATTTTGAATGCGGTGACTGCCAATCGCGAGATACTTCGCGATGGCTATGCGGGTTTGCTGGAGCGGGCGACACAGCTGCGCGCTAAATTACCGAAAAAAACGCAAGATCACGTTTTTCTGGCCGCAACCGATGCGTTGAACGATTTGATCGGACAGTGGAAATTCCCCTATTTACGCGGTCACATGGCATCCACTTTTGGCACCGCGGATCGGGTGCAATTCAGCGTGGGCACGGCGCGGGTGCGCAATATCAAGGCGGATCTCCACTCTTACGACCTGACAACTTACCGCGCGCTGCTGGAAATGGAGGCGGGCTTGGATAAATTGCAAGGGACAGCTTTGCTTGAGAAATACCGTGCGGTGCCGGGCGTGCGATTGTTGCGTTCGATGCCGTTGTTTGTCTCGCCGCCAGAGGATTCGTTTGCGTGGCAATCGGAGGTGTTTCACTTGGAGCAGCCGCTTGAGCCGGGTTTTTATATGCTGGCCTTGTCCGGCGATTATGGAGACGGAGAGACGGTGGCGAAGCTTTGCCATTTTGTGGTTTCCGACGTGCGTGTGGTTGGCATGACATCGTCGAATGCGATGATTGATTTGTATGTGCTCAACAAACACGACGGCGCGCCCGTGGCGAATGCTGAAGTGAACATGGACGCCTATGCTTCCAAATGGCAGCACTCGCGGAATGGCGATAGCCGGATCGTTCAGTCATGGACGGGGCGAACCGATGCGGACGGACATTTGCGGCTGGCCGCATCGTCAAAAGAAAACGATTTCGCAACCATTGTTGCGGGCGGACACCCGGTGGTGACGAGATACTTGCGAACCCATGTTCGTAATTATCAGGACGACACCAAGTTCGTGGCGGATTTGTTTCTCGACAGGCCGCTCTACCGCCCGGGCGAAACCGTGCATTGGAAAATCATCGCGAGGGAGCGCAAGGAGGGACGATTCGATGTTTGCTCACTGCCCGCAACAGTGTCGGCTTCGACGATCAACGCCGAGTTTTTGAAAGATGAACCTATAAAGTTTAATTCGTTTGGCACGGCGCATGGAAAATTTGTCATTCCCGAAAGCACGCGTCCTGGCGATGCTCGCTGGAGGCTCAAGCTGGGCGACAAGGATGCGCATTTACGCGGTTCCTTCGGGGTGGATAATTTCACTCCACCTGCGATGCGGGCGAGTATCGAGCTGGCGTCATCCTCAGAATCGGTGAGACCGGGACAGGAAATGACGGTGCGATTTAGCGCCCGATACTATTCCGGCGGCGCGGTGGTTGGCGCGCCGGTTGAGTGCACGATACGTCCGGATTTTGACAGATTTGATTATTCCGAGGGATCGGAGGCTGCCCATCGTGAATATGAGGAGTGGAAGATGTCGCAAGGGCGCCGATTGTTGCATGGTGTCACAAACGCCGATGGCGAGGCAGAATTTCTCTTGTCACTGCCAAAGACGGTGCCCGCTGGCACCATATTATATGTGCTTGCGGAGGCAAAGCCGGAGGGAATGCCGGACATTCGCGCGGAAGCGGGATTTTGCGTGAGCGAGACAGGGGTGTTTGCAAATCCCCGCACCGAAACACATCCGCGACTGGTCGGGCCATCCAAGGAAAATGTGTTTTGTTTCGATATGGCGGATGCAGCCGGGAAACCGTGCGCCTTTGAATGAAAAATCGTTTTTTCGGAACGCCGCTGGCTGGAAATTTGGCTCGATCCAGAGGGGCGCGAGGTGCGTGGCGCCACACTGGCTGAAGCCAGAAAAATCGAGGCGGATCGGCGCAAAAATTTACCCCGTGAATTTCATGACAACAACGGCTGGTATTACAACGACGGCTGGACGTGCGATCTCATGCCGGATGGGTGGAAAAAGATTTTTGCGGATTATGTGATCACACCCGTTTCCGAACAGCGCGTCTCCTGCGGAGCGGACGGATGCATCGAGGCGAAATTCAAACCTCCGCATGAGGGCATTTTTGAGGTGCGTGTGGAGAAGGAGGGCCGCACGCTCATATCACAAAAGGGAACCCTGCAATGGAACGGAGGGAGAGTTGACTTTTACCGACAGCCCGCCGAGATGCGGCAAGGGCAATGGGTTTTTGTCGCCGCCGACGAAACGACAAAAACGCTAGCGTTCAAACCGGATGAAGCACTCATCCTCGGACTTGAAGACTATCGCGGTGAGAAAGCGCTAAAGGCGTTGGTTGTGCTGCCGGAAAACTGCTCCGATGCGTATTTTTCAGTTGCGGGTGAACAACAGGTGCTCACTCGACGTCTCAAGTTTTCGGACAGAACGGGCGTCGTCATTTTTGATGAAGCTCCAAAACTGATGTCGGCAATGCAGGCGGCGGTTTTTGATTTCAAAAATGATGAGACGGTTGCCAAAGCTAACGTGTCAGTTGCTGACGTCCGCACTCAAATTGCACTGGAAATTAGTCCGGGCTCGAAAAAGCAACGTCCCGGGGAAAGTGCTCGCGCGGACATCGTGGCGAAAGACTCCACAGGCAAACCTGTATCCGTGGAACTGACGCTGGCCGCCGCCGACAACGCGCTGGTCGAACTGAGGGGCGCGCGGTATTCGCAAACTCACGCCCCAGTGTTTTCGTTGTTCAAAAACTCGGTGCATATAAACTGGCACGCATCGGATTCCGGGCGTGAAAGGCATACAGTTTCTCGCAGTGCCGATCCTCGGGATGGCGCGCTCATTCTGGCAATGTTCGGAGGCGGGAAAATGAATGGCGAATTAATTTGGGATAAAAATCCCGGAATAATCCAAGTGGATTCATTTACCCAGCAGATGACTCCACCTCCGCCATCGGAATCAGACAGGGTGGGGAACAGTATGGGGGCTGCGTTTGATCTGAGGGATTTGGATGACGGGCGCGTTTGCAAAGACGGAACCGACGGCATCCGCCTGCGCCGGCATTTTGCGTGGACTGCGTTTTGGGAACCGGAATTGCTGACGGACAAGGACGGCCGGGCGTCGGTGAACTTCACTTATCCGGACAACCTCACGCAGTGGCGCATCGCGGCATACGCGGTGGGCGAGGATGGGAACACGTTTGGCACCGCTCAGGTGATGACGCGCACATCGCTGCCGTTGCAGGCGCGCGCGCAGGCTCCACGATTTTTAATTGAAGGCGACGAGGCGGCATTGTCGGGATTGTTTGTCAATCGCACGGACGCGGATTTGCGGGTGTCGGCAAACATGAAGGCCACTGGCGCGGTGGACTTGGTTTCCGCTCAGCGAGATGTCTTCGTGCCAAGGCAGGCCGAGACGCGCGCATCGTGGCAGGCAAAGGCGCGCGGGCCGGGCGAGGCCGTGATCTCACTCACCGCCAAAGCAGGTGCGGAATCGGATGGAATGGCTCAGGAAATACCCGTGCTCGAAGACGGCATTCGCCAGGATATGGCGGCGTGCGCACGGCTGGCAGCGGGCGAGGGGAGGGCGTCGATGACGCTCGCGCTACCGAATCCGCTCAATCACGAACGGCTCGCCGCGGAGGTTATCGTGGCGCAAGGCCGGGCGGATGTGATGATCAACGCGCTGCCGTATTTGATTGATTATCCGTATGGCTGCGTGGAGCAGACGATGAGCCGGTTTTTGCCGGCAGTTGTTGTGAAGAAGACGCTCTGCGATTTCGGTTTCGACGCGGGCGCGGTTGAAAAACGGATACTCGCTCCTGAATCGGATGCGGCGAAAGCCCGACGCGAGCGCTCGGCGGGTTTGCAAAAACTGGACGATGTGGTGGCAAAGTCGCTTGGTAGTTTGCGCGAGGCACGACACTATCGAGAGGGTTTCGGCTGGTGGCCAAACAGCCGTTCATCGGATTTGTGGATGACCGCATACGTGGCGTGGGGATTGCAACTCGCGAGCGAGGCGGGCGTCACTGTTGATGAACGATGGCTCGATGATGTCAGGAAAGTGCTGGCGAAAATGATTCAACGACATGAAAACGTCGATGACCGCCTGGCATGGGCTTTGTTTGTCATGGCGGAGGTTCCGACATTTAAGATCGCGATGAAAGATTTTGGGGCATTGAAGAAAACCTATGCGCGCGTTTATGCCGCGCGCGAAAATTTGTCTGCATCGGGGCGCGCGTGTTTGCTGGCGGCGTCGGCGCGCTGGGGCGCGGATGCGGAGCGGGCGGTGTTGTTGCGCAATTTGAAAAACGGCATGCAACGCACGGCGCACGGCGTGCATTGGGGCGCGACGAACGGCTACTGGCGCGCGACCGAGGGCGCGGTGGAATCGACAGCGCAGACGGCGATAGCGCTGATGAAAACCGACCCAGGCAACGCGCTACTGGAACCGGCACTCGACTGGCTCGTGATGAATCGACGCGGCAACGGCTGGCAGAATACGCGCGCGTCCTCCTTCGCAGTGCTGGCGCTCGCGCGCGCGGCGGCAAGATCGGGCGACGAAGCGTTTGAGGGAGGCGTCGATGTGTTTCTCAACGGGAAAAAATTGAAAAGCGTGATGTTCTCGAAGAAGGCATTGCTTGCGGGGGCGACGCGTGTGGCGTTGCCGGCGGCGTTGTTGCGAAGCGGGGACAATCGCATCGAGCTAAAGCGGAGCGCGGCAGGGAAGGGTGATGTTTATGCGACGGCACTGGCGTCAGCCTGGGCGCGCGGTGACAGTGTGAAACCGGAGGCCAATTTGGTGTCGGTGGCGCGCGATTTCAGCGGACGCCGCATCGAGCCGACCTTGGGCGGCGATGGGAAATTGCGCGCGACGGCGATGGCGGAAACCGGAATTGCACAGACGGGCGACGAGGTGACCGCGCGCGTGGCGTTATCCGTGCCGGATTCGCTGGAATATATGATGGTCGCAGTGCCAAAACCGGCAGGCTGCGAACCTCTTAATCCGCTGAACGGCTGGGATGCGGAACTGATTCAAGTGAGTGCAACAAATGATTCAACGCCACCCGTGAGCCGCCGCATTTACCGCGAGGAGCACGATGATCACAGCGCGTTTTTCCTCGATCATGTCGAGGCGGGCGAATGGGAAATCCGCTTCGCCATGCGCGCGGTCACGCCGGGCGATTTCCGCGCGCTGCCGGTGAAGGTCGAGGCGATGTATGTGCCGGAAATTCGCGCCAACAGCGACGCTCGTCGCGTGCGGATCGAGGCGAGGTGATGCGGTGAAAAAACAATGGGGTTCGCGCGGATGTGCCGGTTTCATGCGAGTGAATCGTAATGCTGCGCCCCCGCGGGCTTTTCCTGTCGGAACAGTGGATGTCTTGCGCAGGGCGCATTTCAAAATCGCGCAAGGCGCGAAGGGACGCTTGCGCAAGGAGCGGCGCGCGTCCCGCCGCCGGACGAGGCTGGCGGCCTCGCCTTTCGGCTGTGAGCGTGCGAATACAAACGCGCAGATGAGGTCATTTTGTATTCGAAAATCGGATACGCGAGGGGCGCTCGCTTTGCTCGCGTCCGGCAGCGAGACGCAGCCACTCCTTGTCGCACGCGTGAGTTCGTCAAAATTTTAAGATGCACCCACTGCGCACAGACAGGAATGTCCGTGCTACCTTGCGGATTAACCGAGCGCTTTTTTGATGAGTTGCTCGGTGGTGGCCTTGGGGCCGAGGGCGAGGTTCGCGCGGCGGATGGCTTCATCGGCGGCGGCGGTTTTGTAACCGAGCGCGGCGAGTGCGAGCACTGCGTCGCGGATGCGCGAATCGCCGGCGGCCTGGGGCTCGCCGGAGGCGTTTGTCGCGATTGGCGAATCACCGGTCGCGGTGCCGGTTCCGAGTTTGCCGCGGAGTTCGACGACGAGGCGCTCGGCGGTTTTTTTGCCGATGCCGGGGCATTTTGAAAGGGTCGCGATGTCTCCCATGCGAATCGCCGACTCGAGCGAGGCGAGCGAGAGCTTGCTCATGATTGTGAGCGCGCTTTTGGGGCCGATTCCGCTCACATTGTTGATCATGAGCTGGAAAAAATCGCGCTCTTCGGTGGTTGCGAACCCGTAGAGCGTTTGCGAGTCCTCGCGGTAGATCGCCACGGTGTGCAGTTTCACATTGGAGCCGGCGGCGGGGAGTTTTTCGGCGGTGGTGACGGGGATGTTCACGCCGTAGCCAAGGCCGTTGATTTCGATGGTTGCGTGGAGCGGTGTGGCGGCGGCGAGTGTGCCTTGGATTGAAACGATCATGTGGAATGTTGAGTGCGGAATGGCGGCGGACGGGAGAAAGGAGCCGAAGCGCCTGAATCTTAAACTTGGAGTTTAGGGATTATCCTGAATTAAGGGTTTCGGATTTTTTAACCACGGAGAGCACTGAGAGGCACGGAGAAATTCGGGCGAAATCGACGGGGAATTCTGCTCCCACCTCCGTGTATCTCAGTGTCCTCTGTGGTTATTCTATTTTGGTTTTCTATCACTCTGACCTCTGCTCTTCTGGCTCCTTCTTCAGGCCGTCAGGCCTAAAACACGCTGCATGTCGTAGACGCCGTTTGGCTGGCCGGTGATCCACTCGGCGGCGCGGAGGGCGCCTCGGGCGAAGATGGCGCGGTCGCTGGCTTTGTGCGTGAGTTCGATGCGTTCGCCGAGGCCGGCAAACATGACGGTGTGGTCGCCGATGACGTCGCCGCCGCGCAGGGAGTGCATGCCGATTTCGGATTGCGTGCGTTCGCCGGTGATGCCTTCGCGTCCATGACGGACGGCGTCGGCGGCGAGTTTGCGTTCCTCAAGGATGATTTCGAGGAGGCGCGCTGCGGTGCCGCTGGGGGCGTCTTTTTTGAAGCGGTGGTGCATCTCGATCACCTCGGTGTCGTAGTCGGCGCCGAGGACGGCGGTGGCGCGGCGGGTGAGCGCGAAAAGGAGGTTCACTCCAATGGAATAGTTGCCGGACCACACGCAGGGAATTTTGGCGGCCTCAACGAGGAGCGCTTTTTTCTCGGTGTCGGTGTGCCCGGTGGTGCCGATGATGAGCGGCTTGTTGTTGGCGGCGGCGAGCCGGATGATGTCGCCCGTGATTTTGTGCGAGCTGAAGTCTATGATTACGTCGCCGGCTTTAGCGCCCGCGTCGAAGTCGTCGCCGAGGTCAACGGTGGCGGCGATGGTGTGGCCGAGTTGTTGCGCGGCGTTGATGATGGCATGGCCCATGCGGCCGTTGGAGCCAAAGAGTGAGATGCGTAGTGACATTTTTTTAAAAGGAGAAAGGAGTCAGAATACAGGAGTCAGGAGGAAGATGCCGGAAAGCCAGAGACCAGAGGACCTGAATCTTAAACTTTCAGCTGAAACTTGGAAATTGGAGGTTAAGAGTTTCTGATTTTAAGCACGGAGGACACGGAGAAACACGGAGAAATCGTGGAAAACTGTCGGTGATTTTTCTTCGTCTCCGTGCATCTCCGTGTCCTCCGTGGTTATTCTATTTTAGGCTTTTGGCGCTCCGGCCTTCCGACTCCTTATGCTTTGCCGAGTCCGTCGAGCGTGGCGGCCAGGATTTTTTCGTTGGCGGCGGACATTTCGCAGAGAGGCAAGCGCACGACGGCGGAGCTAATGATGCCGGCGCGGGCGAGCGCGGTTTTCAGGGGAACGGGATTCGGTTCGATGAAGAGCGCCTTGAACAGCGGGTAGAGTTTGCGGTGCAGCTTTGTGGCGGCGGCGTAGTTGTTGGAGAGGGCGAGCGCGGTGAGTTTCACAACCTGGCGCGGAATGAGGTTTGAGGCGACGCTGATGACGCCCTCGGCGCCGACCGACATGAAGGGAAGAGTGAGGCTGTCGTCGCCGCTGAGCACGGTGATGTCCTTGCCAAGCGCGTTTTTGAGCTGGTCAACACGATCGACCGAGCCGCCGGCTTCCTTGATGTAGCGGACGTGCGGATACTTGGCGCGGAGGCGCTCGACCGTGGGCACGCCGATTTCGATGCCGCAGCGGCTGGGGATTGAGTAGAGGATGAGCGGACGGTTGGTGGCCTCGGCGATGGCGGCGAAATGCCGGTAGAGCCCCTCCTGGCTGGGTTTGTTGTAATAGGGCGCGACGAGGAGCATGGCGTCGGCTCCGGCCTCGTGCGCGAAGCGCGTGTATTCTACGGCCTCGTGCGTGGAGTTGGAGCCGGTGCCGGCGATGACGGGCACGCGGCCGCGCGCGGCTTCGATGACTGCGCGGATCACGTCGAGATGCTCGTCGTGGAGAAGGGTGGGGGACTCGCCGGTGGTGCCGACGGGGACGAGGCCGTTGATGCCCGATTTGATTTGAAACTCGACCAGCTTGCGCAAGTCGTCGTAGGCGACGGCTTCGTTCTTGAATGGCGTTGCGAGGGCGGTGATGGCTCCTGTGAGTGGACGCAGTTTCATGTCGGATGTTGTTAAGAGAATTTCCCATCAACAAAAGCATCCATTTGAATCAATGCGACATGATTTTTCGAATTAGCGCGCGATGTGAGGCGGCTTGCCACGGGGCGCGGGATTGTGCATATTCGGGGCAAGCTCAATGATTGCCCATATGATTTTCCCTCGCGTCCAAGTCCTCGCCGTCTGTGCTGTCCTCGTAATGGCGCTCACACCGTTGCCCGACAACGAGGGGCCAAAGCAAGCGAATGCGCAACCGCAGCCAGCGCCGTCGAACGCGGGCAAGGAATTGCAGGCAATGGCTCCCGCGCCGGTTCCGCAAACCGGCCTGAACGCGGGCGCCGATGATTCCGCGCTCGCCCCGGATCGGATCGGCGGCCTTTCAATCGTGCATCCCTCCGTCAACGAATACGCGCCGACCCCGCGTGATCGCGTGACTCCGACGCCGACGAACAATGTCGCGCACCAATTGCCGGGAAGCGCGGCCTACTCGCCCAACTGGCTGGTTGACGGCATGGCTCAGCTCGAGGCGGATGAAAAGCGGCAGAAGGAATTTGAGGCGCGTTTCGGCAGGCGCGAGGACGGGAGCGCGCGTGATGCGTTGAACGAAAAATCGGAGCGCGACCGCGACATCGAAACTAATCTCGAAAATAGAAACGCCGTCGCGGCGAATGATCCGCTGGTGCAGTATTTGCAGAAATGGGCGGATGCCTCGCCCGCGGCCGCCGGCATCGCCGCCGCCGCGCAGAATGCAGTTTCCGGAGACACACCCCCAAACGCGGGCGGTGTCGTTAATGCGGCGGATGCCGGCGCCGGCGACGCGCCGTCGAATATGTCGCCGCGCGCGGCGGGCGGTGCCGATCTCGCCGCGATGATGGGACAGCCCATGCTTGAGGCGACGGGCCCGAGCATTGTGCTGCCACCGCCACCGCCCGTTGCCCCGGCGGAAACAACCTTCCAGGGTGTCGGCGATCAGCCGTCCGCGCCGGTTGTCACGGGAATTCCCGAGCACGCCGCGTTGAAGATCAAGCCAATCGAAAAAGACACCGAGCCGACCAGGCCGATCGTGAACGACAAAAAATATTTTCCGCAATTGCAGCGGTTTTGAGCCGCTCAAAAGGCGTTCACAAAAACGGCGCGCCGCCATGCGCATTCAGTCTGGCGCGACCGGAGTCATCATTCTTTTTATTGCCTCTCCAAAAAACAACCCAACATGAATCCCGCCGCCCGCCTCACTGCCGCAGCCGCCATCGGTCTCGGAGCGCTTGCCTCCGCAACCGCCCAGCCCGCGCAACAACCCAACATCATTTTCATCCTCACCGACGATCTCGGTTATGGTGACCTCGGCGTGTTTTACCAAAATCAGCGGCGCGCCGACAACAATCCCGGGCGTCCCTGGCATCGCACGCCCAACATCGACCGCATGGCCGCCGAGGGCGCGCGCTTCACCAGCCAGTATGTCGCCGCGCCCGTCTGCGTCGCCTCGCGCGCCTCGCTCATGCAAGGCGTCCACCAAGGGCACGCCACCGTCCGCAACAACCAGTTCGACAAGGCGCTCGAGGAAAACCACACCCTCGGCACCGTGCTTCGGCAGGCCGGTTACTCCACCGCCGCCATTGGCAAATGGGGGCTGCAAGGCACGGGCAACGGCCCCGACTGGACCAGCCATCCGCTCAATCGCGGCTTCGATTATTATTACGGCTACATTCGGCACATCGACGGTCACGAACACTACCCCGTCGAGACGATCTATTTTAAGAAAAAGGCCCGGCAGCGCGGCCCGTTGATCGTTTGGGAAAATCGAAACGACGTCACCGCCGGACTCGACAAATGTTACACCACCGACCTGTTCACCGCCCGCGCAAAAAAGTGGATCGTCGAGCAAAAGCAAAACGCACCGAGCAAACCCTTCTTCCTCTACCTCGCCTACGACACTCCGCACGCCGTCCTCGAACTGCCCGCGCAAGCCTATCCCGCGGGCGGCGGACTTCACGGCGGCATGCAATGGCTCGGCACGCCCGGGCGCGCCATCACCACCGCAAGCGGCACGCCCGATTCCTGGATTCACCCCGAATACAAGGACAAACCCTGGACCGAAGTTTACAAACGCCACGCCACAAGCGTGCGCCGCATCGACGATGCCGTCGGCGACCTCCTTCAACTACTCAAGGATCTCAACATCGACGACAACACGCTCGTCGTGTTCACCTCCGACAACGGCCCCGCCGCCGAGTCCTATCTTTCCGAGGATTACAAGCCGGCCTTCTTCGGCACCTACGGTCCGCACGACGGCATCAAGCGCGACTGCCTCGAGGGCGGTTTGCGCGTGCCCACCATCACCCGCTGGCCCGCAAAAATCCCGGCCAATCGCGTCATCGCCGCGCCCACGGCGTTTTGGGATTGGATGCCCACGTTTGCCGACGCAAGCGGACTCACGCCGCCCGCGCGCACGGACGGCGTTTCACTGCTCCCGATTCTCTCCAACAAAGGCGCGCCGCCAAGCCGCGCGTTCTATTTCGAATACGTCAACAAAAGCAAAACGCCGGACTATCCCGATTTCGAACCCGCGAGGCGCGGCCGCTTGCGCGGCGAAATGCAGGCCATCCGCATCGGCGACATGATGGGAGTGCGCTACGACATCAAATCGCACGCCGACGATTTTGAAATCTACAACGTCGTCACCGACCCGAAGGAAACACAAAACCTCGCCGCCGGGCAACCCGCGCTTCAAGCCGAGATGAAGGCGCGAGTCCTGCAAATGCGCGTCGCCTCGGCGCCCGCCCCGCGTCCCTACGACAATGAGTTTGCTCCCGCAATCGACGCGCCCGCGCCGCTTGCGGACGGTCTCGCGTGGAAGTTTTATCCGGGCCAGTTCCCGTGGGTGCCCGCCCTCGACGGCATGGCGCCGGCTGACAGCGGGATGGTCCCGCGCCCCGACACCAAGCCGGCAAAACAGCATGTCGCCGGCGCGATTAGTTTCACCGGCTACCTGCAAATCCCCGCTGACGGTGAATACACATTCCACCTGCTCGCCCGCAACGGCGCCACGCTGCGCATCCACGATGCCACGGTTGTTGACGCGGACTATGGTTATCAGGGAGACACCGAAAAAACCGGCGCGATGAAACTCAAGGCGGGCCTGCATCCGTTCCGCCTTGTCTGCCGCAATGCCAAGGATCGCACCGCGCCGCGCTTGGATGTTTCATGGAGCGCGCCCGGCCTGCCCAAGCAGCCGATTCCCGCCGGGGCGTTCAAGTCAGACAAATGATCGTGCCTGCCCGCCGGCGCATGCACCAACCATTGCGCAAGAACGGCTCGCGCCGGGTGTGATTGTGCTCCTCATTTATAATCCTCGAGCGCGAGCTTCAGGTTTTTGTAGATTGTGGCGGTCCACCCGGGGGCGGTGAAGGGCGGGAGAAAGTTTTCCTGCGAGCGCAGATCGCAGGGGCAGAGGAGGACGCGGATGTTTTTAACGCCGGTTTGCGCGGCCATCACGAAGAGTTCCTCCGCGGCCTCGTCACCCATCGCGATGCAGCCGATGGACACCGCCTTGCCGTGGATCATGATGTCGCCGCCGAGGTTGGCGCGACGCTCCTCCCTGGCACGGGCGCGGTCGAAGGTGTTCGGATAATTGATTCGCAACGAGAGATGGTAGCGGCTGTTGGGATTGAGCGATTCGATGGCGTAGATGCCCTCGGGAACCTGCCGGTCGCCCTCGCGGAGCTTGGGGCCGGCGGTGCCGCTGGCGGCCTTGATATCGTAGGTTTTGACGAGGCGCATGGGCGTGTCCTTGGAGGTGTTGTTGCCCGCCCAAAGTTCAAGGCGCTTGACGTCCTTGAGCACGATGAAGGTAAGGCGCGCGGCGGGGTAGGTGAGGCCGGCCGCCTTGAAGTGCGGTTCCATGCGCGCGCGAACCGCGGCGCCGTATTGGTTGACCCGCTGCTGCACGGTGGCGGCGCTCGCCGCGGATGCGAGGGCGGCAAGAAATATGAAACCGATGAAAAAAATACGATTCGTGCGAGTGATGCGGGTGCCCATGTTTTGAACCGCGAATGAACGCGAACAGGCGCGAATATTTCAAACCAATTAGCCTCAATGGCCGCATATTGCGGCTTTTCAAAAACGGGGAATTCGCGTTGCCTGTTTGCATGCCTGAAAACACACCGCCCAACCTGAAAGACGCCGGCCACGAAGTTCGCACGTATTTTGTCCGCAATCGCAACGCACTCGTCGCGCGCGGCATGTTCAGCGAGTTGTATGTCGATTACTTTTTGCACGCCGGCGAACAAAAACTGCACGTCGCGCCCGAACATGCGGAATTGTTCAAGCGCGCGCTGGCGGGCTTTGCTCTTCACATGGCGTCGCGCCCGTGGAACGAGATGACCGCGTGGACGATTCATTTTCAGCAGCCGCTCTTGAACCTGTTTCTCACCGGCGACAACGAGACCGGCGCGATCACCGGGCGCGTGTTCGACGAGGACGTGAAGGAAATGCAGGGCAACTTGTTTTATGCCGACACGGTGCGGCCCGGCGAGCCGAAGCGCCGCAGCGCGGTCGAGTTTGATGGCGGCGATCCGCTCGCGGGCGTTGAAAAGTTTTACGCGCAAAGCGAGCAGCGTCCGGCGCGTTTTTTTCAGCTGGGCGAGGAGGATTTTGTGATGGTCGCGGAGCATCCCGATTGCGACAAGGCGTGGTTCGACGCGCTCACGACCGACGCCATGCGCGAGATCGACAAAAGCGAAACGCTCGCGCTGCTCGAAAAACGAATCTACCGCTGGCACTGCGGATGCAACCAGAGCCGCATGATGGAGGTGCTGCTGCCCGCGATGAAACGCGACCCCGGCGGGCTTTTCGGCGACGAGCCGAAAATCGAGATGCGCTGCCCGCGCTGTGGCGCGCGCCATATCATTACGCGCGAGGCGATGGAGGCGTTTGCGTCGGGCAAAAAGTAAACCGATTGTGAAACTTGCGCATCCGCGCCGTTGTTGGTTTTTTCAGGGAAAGTTCCAGCCTTAAAAATATTGAAATGGCGCAACGCGGTTGTTTCATGAACTCACCCTCCGCCCGACCCCGAATAATTTTACCATGAAAAACACACTCCGTATCATCACCCTCACGCTCGCATGTTTTATTGTCACCACGGCTTGGGCGCAAAACGCCGACGAGTCCTTTAACAAATTCAAGAACATGCGCAAAAGCCCCAAGCAGGACGTCGCATTCAGCCAGCAATTGTGCGATGCCGGCGTAAGTTTTCTCGCCGACCATGGGGACGCGGCAAAGCGGGCGAGGGAAGTTGTCAACGACATGCTCAGTTTCGGCACGGGCGTTCTCGCCAAAAACGACGCGCTGCGATCCGACTGGTATGCGAAAGTAAACTTTGCGCTCATAGACAAGCAGCCCGCCGTCAACGCCAAGAACAAGGCCGCCTTTGCCGCGCTTCGCGCCGCGATGGCCGAGGGCGAAACCCTCGACGCGCCCTCCTTGAGCGCGATCAATGACTGGCGCAGGCATATCGACGACCTTGCGCAAACCCCGGGCAGCGACACTTACATGCTGGATCGAGAGAGGGGCTTTTACTTGGTCTTGAACCGCATGAAAACCCGGATGCCGTCGGCGCAAAAGGTCATCGACGCGCAGCTTGAGGAATGTTCAAAAAGCAAGATCAAGGACCTCGCCAACTGGGCCAAGCGGGAGATCCGGGTCGGCGAAATGCGCAAGACACCTTTCACGCTCGCGTTCACCACGATCAATGGAAAGACGTTCGACTCCGCCAAGCTCAAGAGCGACACGCTGCTGTATGTTTTCACCTGGAGCACGACTTCCCGAAACGCCGCGGGCGAAATGGACCGGATGCTCGACCAGTATTACAATTACAGCCGCAGGCAGATTGAGTTTGTGGCGGTGTGCATCGACCCGGAAGACAAGAGCGCCGAGGTGAAGGCTTTCATCAAAAAAACGAAGTGCAAGATGCCCGTTTATTTCGACGGCAAGGGAACCAAGGGCGAGCTCTATCAACGCCTGGTTGCCGGCGGCCAGTGGAGCGGACACATTTTCGACGGAAAGGGGAATGTTCGCGCCACGGATATCAGGGCGTGGGATTTGAAGAAATTCATCAAGTGATGGTTGGGCAGGGCAGGGCGATCCATCCCGGTGGGCCGCCTCTGCCATCCCGGCTCACCGGGACGGTTCGCCCTACCTTTGAATCAGCTTAACCTGATCGGATTTTCGCCTCACACCAGTCCGGCAGTTTCGTCGAAACCGCACCAGAGGTTCATGATCTGCACGGCCTGGCCGCTCGCGCCTTTCACGAGATTGTCGACGACGGAGGTAATCACAAAATTGCCCGTGCGCTCGTCGAGCACGGCGGACATGTCCACGCGATTCGTGCCCGTCACATGCGCGGTGTCGGGAGTTTCGCCCGTCGGGAGGATTTGCACGAAGGGACGCCCGTCATAAACGGACTTCCACTCGGCGTAGAGCGCGTCGATCGTCGCCCCCGGCGCGGCGGGCACGGTGATTGTTGTCGCGATGCCGCGGCGCATGGGGGCGAGGTGCGGGTTGAACTGGATCGCGATGGGGCTGCCGCCGGCGCCGAGCGAAAGTTGCTCCTCGATTTCCGCGAGATGGCGGTGTTTCACCAGACCGTAGGCCTTGATGCTTTCGGCGCGCTCGACGTAAAGATACATTTCTTGCGCTTTTTTGCCCGCGCCGCTCACGCCGCTGTAGGAGTTGGCGACGATATGCTTGAGAGAAATAATGTTGCCCGCGCGCACTAGCGGCAGGAGCGGGGTGAGGATGCTCGTCGGATAACAACCGGGCGCGGCGATTAACTTGGCCTCGGTTTTCCAGGAGGGCGGCGCGAGCTCGGGAAGCACAAAACGCGCGCCGGGCAGCAACTCGGGAGCATGATGGTTTCCGTAGTATTTTTCGTAGGTCGCGAGATCGGCGATGCGGAAATCGGCGCTCAGGTCGATCACGCGCTTGCCCGCGGGAACGAGCGCCTTGGCAAACTCCGCCGCGGCGCCGTGGGGAAGGGCGAGAAAAAACAAATCGATGTCGCTCGCGGCAAGCGCCGCGGCGTCGGAATCGACAAACGCGAGCCCCCGGTCCTGCCCGCGCAAAAACGGCACGACTTGCGAGAGCGGCTTGCCCGCCTGCGAGCGCGAGGTGACGGCCGCGAGTGTGACGCGCGGATGCGCAAGAAGCAGCTTCAACAGCTGCTCGCCCGAATAACCCGATGCTCCAATGACTCCGACTTTTAACATAGGTCGCGAGGTTCAAATAAAATCCTTCGAAGCGCGAGCGGTTTTTTGCCGCACCGGGAACGCGCATTGGAAAATTCACCCGGGTTTTATTGGACCGTATTCAGTCCATTAAAATTTTTGAAAACTTGCCCGCTAAACCCGCATTAGAGGATTGCAAAAATCTCCTGTAAGTAAAAACGTGAACGTGAAATAAAAAAGCTTTCTCCTCAGCGTCTTCAACAGGCCAGGGCATTACTTTGAAGACGCACACCAACCCACAATCATATTTCCTCCATGCATACTACCAATTGCCTCACTCACCGGCCGATCCGTTTCCTCGCGCGTAACACTGTTGCGCTGTTTTCGCTCGCTGTTTTTGCGGCGCTCCCGGCACAGTTGACCGCGCTGCCGATAACCATCGACAACTTCCACACCAGTTACACCTTCACCGGTTCCGGAGAGTATGTCCTTACCAGCACCGTCAGCGGCGGCGGCGGCATGTCGGGCACGATGACCGGTGTGAACCTCACCATAAACGCCGGCGCTCTCGCATCGGGCACCCCCACCGGAGTTCACTTTAAAGTCGGCGGCGGCACTGTCACCAATAACGGCACAATCATAGGCTCCAACGACGGCATAAGCTCCTCCGGCAGTGTATCGACCCTGGTCACCAACAACGGGCTCATCCGTGGCATCGGTGATGAGGCGATATCCCTCTCCGGAGGCGGCACCGTCGCAAACACCGGCACGATCAAGGGGAATTGGGGTGTTTTTGTGAGCGGCACCACTTCCTCACTGGTCACGAACACGACGAATGCGGTTATCTCCTCCACGGGCAATGCGGTGTATATCAGTGCCGGCGGCACAGTTGCGAATGCAGGTTCGATTATCAGTGAAAAAGACCATGGCGTCTATTCAGACAGCACGGCGCTCATCACCAACCAAGCCGGCGGCACGATTCGATCTGACGGATCTCGCTATGGCGCGTATTTCAATGGCGTGTATCTGAAGAATGGCGGCACGGTAAGGAACCATGGTGAAATCGCGAGCGCCGGCGGTTACGGCGTGAGTATTCTAGACGGGGTGGGGCTTGTGGAAAACAATGCCGGCGCCACAATCACCGGTGGCATCTACGCGGGCGGCACCACCAGCGTGGTGAACGACGGCACCGTTTCGGGCACCTTGGGCATCAGGCTGGGCGCGAATTCCACGCTTACGGGAACCGGCGTCATCGATGTCACCGGCACCGCATTGGTCCTGCTGGACGGGGCGAGCCATGCCAACGCGAACTTGATCAAGGGCAGTGAGACGGGTGTGTCTTTCGAGGGAACCGGCTCGCTGGGCAACTCCGGCACGATCATTGGCACAAACGACATCGGCGTGGAGGCCAAGGCGGGGTCGGTGGCGATCACCAACAACGCCAACGCCTTCATCCAGGGCGGCGAACACGGCGTCTTTCTTGCGGCCGGCGGCACGATTGCCAACTCCGGCACGATTGCAGGGGGATTCGCCATCACCGGGACCAACGACGCCATCGTCGTCACGAATACCGGTGCGGGTGCTTCGATTATCGGCTCAACCCATGGCATCGACTTGAATGCCGGCGGCACGGTGACCAATGACGGTTCGATAATCGGCACGAATCGGGCGGGCATCAATGCCGGGGATGTCGTCACAATCACCAATAATGATGGCGGCTTGATCGAAGGTCGTATGACAGGGATGAATCTGGCCAAGGGCGGCACGATCACCAATAGCGGCACCATTGCCAATACATCCCTTTCATTTGGCCAAGGCATTTTTGCCGAGGAATCCCTTGTGCTCACAAACACGGGTGATGCGGCGTTGATCAGCGGGTTCGGCCATGGTGTGAACCTGGCGGAAGGCGGCACCATAACAAACGACGGAACAATCAAGGGTTCCGGCATCAATGGCATCGGCATTGAAAGCACCGGCGCCCTGACACTGACAAATAACAGCTTCAGACTGATCGCGGGCGGCCAGAACGGCATCACCGCAGCCGGCGGCCTTACCTTGAACAACTCCGGCAATATAGAGGGTGATAGCAACTCCGGCATCCTTTCCTCCGGAGCCGCCGCGCTCATCACCAACGATGGGAACGGCACCATTTATGGCGGCCTTGACGGCATCACGCTCACAGCCGGCGGCTCCGTGGCCAACGAAGGCCTGATCCAGGGCGGCACCAATAATGGCATCAGGCTCACCGCCGGCGGCACCATTGTAAACTCCGGCGAGATTGAAGGCGGCGCCGCCGGCCATGGCGTGCGCGTGGAAGGCGGCGAGGCGTGGATAGAAAACAAGGCCAACGGCATGATCACCGGCGGCATTTACGCCGGCGGCACAACGACCCTTCGCAACGACGGTCTGATCAACGGCAACAACGGTGTTTATCTCGGCGCGGATTCCACGCTCGCCGGCACCGGCACAATCAATACCAGCGGCACCGCATTGATTTTGGCGGCCACCAAGACGCACACGAACGAGGGCACTCTCAACGGCAGTCAGATGGGCGTGCACTTGCTGGGCACCGGCTCGCTGGGCAACTCCGGCACGATCATTGGCTCCAGCGAGGCCGGCGTGCGCGCGAGCGGGGCGGCCACGATCACGAACAACGCCACCGGTTTCATCTCGGGCGGGACTTACGGCGTGATGCTTGAGGCGGGCGGCACCGTCAGCAACTCCGGCACGATAAGCGCCGCCTCAACAACAGGCGTCGCGGCGGCGGGCGCGCCTGCGTTTGTCGAGAACAAGACGGGGGCGCTCATCGGCGCGTCCCGCACGGGCGTCGAGCTGCTGGCGGGCGGCACCGTCAGCAACTCCGGCACGATCACAAGCGGCAACATCGGTGTTTCCGGCAGCAACACCGCCATCCATGTCGCCAATGAAACGGACGGCCTGATCGAGGGCGGCGCTTACGGGCACGGCGTGCGCATCGGCCAGGGCACGGTGGCCAACTCCGGCACGATCACAGGCGGCACGGGTGTCGGGACAACGTCCGGCGCCGTTCTCGTCAGCAACAGCAACGCCGCTCTCATTCAGGGCGTCGCGGTTGGCGTTTCCCTCACCGCCGGCGGCACGGTGGCAAACAGCGGCGTGATCGGGGCCTCGGCCTTGAACGGCATCGGCATTTATTCCGACAACGGCGCCACGCTCATTTCCAACACCACCAACGCCCTCATCCAAGGGCTCGGATACGGCGTGAATCTGAACCAGGGCGGCACGGTTGCAAACTCCGGCACGATCATCGGCACCGCCTACAACGGCATCGGCGTCTATTCCGCCGCCAACGCCACACTCGTCACCAACGACACCGGCGCCCTCATTCAGGGCGGAGCAAGAGGCGTTTCCCTCCTCGCCGGCGGCATGCTGAGCAACTCCGGCACGATCACCGGTGGCACCGGCGTCTATTCAGCATCCAACGCCACGCTCGTCACCAACACCACCGGCGCCCTCATTCAGGGCGACCTCTACGGCGTGCTGCTCGCCGCCGGCGGCACCGTGCGCAACGCCGGCACGATCACCGGCACCTCCGCCTCAGGCTACGGCGTCAATTCCGAAGTCTACGCAGCCTTCGTCACCAACACCACCGGCGCCCTCATTCAGAGCGGCTACAGAGGAGTTTCCCTCCTCGCCGGTGGCACGGTGAGCAACTCCGGCACGATCATCAGCACGGCCACCAACTCCACCAGCGTCTTTTCCAACGCCAACGCCACGCTCGTCACCAACGACACCGGCGCCCTCATTCAGGGCGGAGCAAGAGGCGTTTCCCTCCTCGCCGGCGGCACGGTGAGCAACTCCGGCACGATCACCGGCACCTCCGCCGTGGGCATCGGCGTCAATTCCGAAGGCAACGCGGCCTTCGTCACCAACGCCACCGGCGCCCTCATTCAGGGCGGCACCTACGGCGTGCGGCTGGTTGCCGGCGGCACGATCACCAATCACGGCGCCATCGTCAGCGACACGACCCGCGCCGGCAGCATCGGCGTGTATTCCATCGGTCGTGTCGACATCACCAACAGCGGGCTCATCGAGGGCAACACGTCCGGCATCTCGCTCGACACGGGCGCGGCGGGCAGCACGGTGACCAACACCGGCACCATCCGCGCGGTCAGCGACACGGCGGTTTTCTCGAGCACGAGCATCCTCGTCACCAACACCGGCGCGGGCGCGCTGATCGAGTGTGCCAACATTGCCGTCTTTCTTAAACTCGGCGGCACCGTCGCCAACCACGCGCTGATCACCGGCGACCACATCGGCGTCCAACTGAAAGAAAACGGGGAAATTATAAACAGCGGCCTCATCAAGGGCGGCGGGTATGGCGCTTTCCTTAACAACGGCGGCACGGTGATCAACTCCGGCACGATCACCGGCACTTCCGCGGCCGCCGGCCTTGGAGTTCACACCAAGATCGGCGCGATTGTGAACAACGCCACAACCGACAGCCTCATCTCCGGCGCCGTCACTGGCGTGGAACTCGGCGGCGGCACCCTCACCAATGCCGGCACCATCACAGGGAGCACCGGCGCTGGCGTTTCCGTCACTAGCACCGTCCTTGTCGAAAACACCACCGCCACCGCCCTCATCACCGGCGGCACCGTCGGCGTGTTCATCAAGACCTCCGGCACGCTGACGAACCACGGCACGATCCTCGGCGTGTCGGGCAGCGGCTTGGGCGTTTATTTCAACAGTTCCGCCCTGCTCACAAACACGGGCCTCGTCCAAGGCGGCGGCACCGGCGCTCACCTCGCGGGCAGCGGCACGACGCTCAACACCGGCACCATCCGCGGCCTCGCGGCCGATGGCGCGGGCATCCACGCCTTCGGCACCATCGAAATCACCAACACCTCCAACGCCTTGATCGAGGGCGGACTCTACGGCGCGTATCTGAACGGCAGCGGCACGGTGACCAACTCCGGCGAAATCACCGGCACCTCCGCCTCCAGCCACGGCATCTACGCCGACAGCATCGGCCAGGTCGCGATTGTCAACAACGACACCGGCCTTATCCGGGGCAATGACAACGGCGCATACCTCGCCAACGGCGGCCGTGTGACCAACTCCGGCACGATCACGGGCGGCGCCACCGGCATTTACGCCGGCACGAGCGGCCGCGCCATCGTCACCAACACCACCGGCGGCCTCGTCAGCGGCCCCGTCAACGCGATCAACCTCACCGCCGACGCCGCGAACGAAGTCCACCTCTGGAACAGCGGCACGATCGATGGCAACCTCAACATCGCCGGCGCGGCCTCGCTGCTCACGCTCAACGGCAACGCGCTCACAACGGGCACCTACTCGGACGCCGTCCTCGGCGACACCACCTTCACCGGCACGCTCGTCAAGCAGGGCGCGGGCGCATGGACAATCGACAAGGATCCCGGCGCGGGCATTAAACAACAAATCACACTCGTGAAAACCGGCACCCTCAACGTCGCGTGGGACGAATACCAGCTCAGCGGAAGCGCCGCCTCCATCGACGCCGGCGCCACCCTGCAAATCTCCGCCACCGCCGCCGCGACCGTTAGCAACGCCATCTCCGGCGTCGGCCTGCTCGACCTCGCCAACACCGCCCCCATCGCCGGCACCATCGACTACACCATCGATATCGGCACGGCCTTCACCGGCACCGTCGGCATTCGCGGCGACAACGGCGGCGCGCACCTCGTCCTCGACTCCAACGCGCTAGACACCCTGCTCAACGCCACCCTGAGCCTCGGCGAAAAAGGCAGCACCACGGTCGATTCCGCCATCACCGGCACCCTCGGCACGCTCGACATGGCCGGCGGCGCGCTCGTCGCCGTGACCAACACCAACACCAGCCCCGTCGCGCCCTCCGTGCTCAACACCAGCACGCTCACCGTCACCAACGGCGCGAGCCAAATCCACGTCGCCGACGGCATCCTCAACGGCCTCGACGCCACCGGCGCCCTCAGCGGACACCTCTTCGACGTTGACGGCGACAACCAAGCCCTCGTCGTCAAGGCGGACGTCCTCGGCGTCGGAGCCACGGACGGTGTCTCCTTCACCGTGAAAGACGCCTACGGCAACGAAATCGCCAACCCGCCCGGCACGGCCTCCACCACGATCGAAAACGCCGGCGGCGTCACGGTTGGCAACATTCACTACGGCTACACCGCGACCGTCGTTGACGCCAGCGGCACCCTCGGCGCCGCCGGCATCGCCCTCGGCTACGGCGTGAGCAAAATCGAAAGCACCACCTCCATCGCCGACGGCCTCGGCGTGGTGCTCGACCACACCGGCTCGGTTGACAAAACCCTCAGCGCGCAACTCAGCGGCTCGGGCGGATTCACCTTCATCGGCGGCGGCACCCTCTCGCTCGGCCACACCGGCAACGACTACACCGGCGCGAGCCTCATCACCGGCACCACGGCCGTGAAAGCCCTCACCGACAACGTCCTCGGCCAAACCTCCAGCCTCACGATCGAAGCGGAGTCGGTCTTCGATCTCAACAATCAGGAGCAAACCATCGGCGACGTTGACATAGCAGACACCGCCAACATCAACCTCGGCGCCAGCGGCGTGCTCAATATCCACGGCTCCGGCACGCTGCACGGCGACAACGCGCTGACCGGCGGCGATGCCTCCACGATCACCCTCACCGGCTACTCCGATGTTTACATCCACGGAGCCAACACCGGCTTCACAGGCAACGTATATGCCGGCAACGCCTCTTCCTATGGCGACTTCCACCTCACCAACCTCGCCGGCCTCGGCAACTCCGGCACCGTGTTTCTCAACGACGGATCAATATTTTCATGGCTCTACCTCGACGCCAGCGGCACCTTCAGCAAGGATCTCGCCAGCAATAGCGGCGTCGTCATCATCAAGGAGGACCGCACCGTGCTCCTCACAGGAAATAACACCGGCCTCACCGAAAACGCCGCCTTCTGGATTGAAGAAAGCGGCACGCTCCGCGCGCAAAACCAAACCGCGCTTGGCTCCGCGCTCGTCTCCGGCGTCGGCAACGACGCCATCCTGCGCCTCGAAAGTTACATCGACGAACTGCGCAACGAGCTCGACGGCAGCCTCACCGTGCACATCGCCGAATCCTCGACCGTCACGATCTCGCGCGACAACTCCGGCCTAAACACGGGTGCCCGCGCCGTCATCGACGCCGGCAGCGCGCTCGCCCTCACCGGCTTCTCTGCCATGGGCGGCGCCTCGCTTCTCACCAACGACGGCCGCCTCTCGATCACGCACGCCGACGCCGTCGTCGCCACCGCCACGCTCGCCAACAACGCCGACCTCTACATCAGCTACGGCGGCACCGTCTCGAACCCATTCGTCAGCACCGCGGACGCCACCGCCACGCTCGACGCCGACGGCTACGACATGACCCTCGCCAGCAACATCGGCGCGGGCAGCCTCGTCCTCCCCGGTTCCGGCGTCACGACAATCACCGTCGCGCAAACGCACGCCGGCGCCACGCTCGTCGAAAACGGCACCCTGCGCGCCGGCACGGCCAACGCCATTCAGAACAGCAGCACGCTGACCCTGCGCAACGCCACGCTCAACCTGAACAATTACTCGCAGACCGTCAAAAACCTGCACTCCGAAAACGGCTTCATTAGCTACAGCACGGACGACGGACTCGCCACGAAATACGCCTCGCTGAAAATCACCGGCAACCTCACCGGAGACACCACCAGCGTCATGAACGTGGACCTGTTCAACGAAAAGAGCGACCTGCTCGAGGTCCAAGGCGTCGCCAGCGGCACGCACTTTGTTTATCTCAACTCGACCAACGACACGCCGCTCGACGACCCGCTGCGCACCTACGCGCTCAAAGTCATCGACTACAAAAATGGCGACGCCGTGTTTGAATCCGACGGCCTTGAGTCGGGCATGCATACCTACCATCTCCACAAGGGTGACGGAGGCCTGATCATGCCCGACAAAAACGCCTACTACCTCTCCGGCGGCGACGCCCTCAGCCGCGCCGCCGACGCGATCCTCCTCACCGCCGGGGTGATGGGCGCCGACTGGCATTACAACCTCGACAATGTCCACAAACGCCTCGGCGAAATCCGCGTGAACCTGCCCGTTGACACCGGCAACGTCTGGGCTCGCGTGAACAACTACCGCCTCAACGCCTCCGCGCAACTCGGCGGCAGCGCCTTCGAGCAGGACAGCTACGGCGTCACCGCCGGCGGCGACAAAATCTTCCGCCGCGAAAACGCGGTGCTCATTGCCGGCGCCTACCTCGGCATGAGCCGCAGCGACCGCACCTTCGACGACGCGCGCAACCAATACGGCGACGGCAAGAGCAACATGATCGGCGCCGGCCTCTACGCGCTCTGGCTCTACGACAACGCCTGGTTCGTGGACGCGACCCTGCGCTTCGACCGCGCGACCAACGAACTCAGCGCGCGCGGCGTGGACGGCTTTGTCTCGCGAGGCAAATACACCAACCAAACCCAAGGCATCTCGGTTGAGTTTGGCCGCCGCCTCATGAACGGCCGCTACTGGGTTGAGCCCAGCGCGCAAGTGGCGGTTGCGTGGATCAACGGCGCGGACTACACCGTCTCGAACGGAGTGAGCCGCGACCTGCAAGTGCACATCGGCGATTCCGACGCCTGGCAATACCGCGGGCAAGTGCGCACCGGCGCGGACTACGGCCGCTGGCAGCCCTACCTGAAATTTGCCGCGGTGAAGAGCGACACCGGCGGCGGCAGGGTGACGGTTGAAGGCCGCTCCTACCAACCCTGGTTCGACGGCTGGCGCATGGAAGCCGGCGCGGGTGTTGGCTACCTGATCGACGCGCGCAGCCAGGTGTATTTCGATTACGAATACAACAAGGCCTCCTACTACGAGCGCCCCTGGTCGCTCAACCTCGGCTACCGCCGCGCCTGGTAACCCGTAGGGGCGCGCCTTGCGCGCGCCCTCGCCTCCGCCCTTCGCTTTCATTCAAAACAGGCTCGATACCTCGGGGCCTGTTTTGTGATGGAGGGACGACCGCTGTGTCGTCCGGTTTGGAAAACGAACGACTCCGATTGTTTGCGGACGGGACAGCGCTTGTCCCTCCAACACCTCGGAACTTGTCCCGAGGATCATTACTTTCTTAATTCCAAAAACCCTCCAAATGAAAAAAAGCCTGGTTATCGCACTCTTGTCTTTCACGGCCATTTGTCTGCCGGCGCAGACGTTAAAGGATAGTTTTTCGAATCCCCCTGACGAATACCGTCCGCACACGTTCTGGGTGTGGATGAACGACCTCGTGTCCAAAAAAGGAATAAAGGACGATCTTGATGCCTTCAAAAAATTCGGCTTGCGAGGAACCCTGGTGATGCTCGTGGGCGGGCACGGCGACGGCAACATGACCACACCGCATGGCATGGCCAATCCCATCAAACCCGTAAGCCCGGAATTTTTCGATGCGTGGAAGTATGCCGCGGAGGTCTCCGCCGCCAATAACATGACGATCGTTTCGCAACTGGGTCCCGGCTGGTGTCACAGCGGCGGGCCTTGGATACAGCCCAAGGACGCCGTGCAGCATCTGGCTTATACGGACAGGACGGTGAGGGGGCCGGTTAAACGCGCCATGTTCCGAATGTCCCGCGAAGCGGCGGGCAAGGGCATCGGGTTCGTTTCGGCAATAAGTTCAACGGACAATGTCGAGTCGATCACAATAGACTTGGGCCGATACGCGGCGGGCGTGTCGCGCGTTGATATTCACCCTTATTACCACGAGATGATCGAGGGATTTGGTTTCCCGCTGCGCTTCAAACTGGAAATCGCCGACAACCCTGAATTTCAAAATGCGGTGGTCCTTGCCGATTATACTGCGCGCGATTTCAGGAATCCCAAAAACAAGGTCGTCTCGTTTTCGGGAAACCCGGAAAAATACGGATTCGAACATGTCCGCTATGTGAGATTCACATCGGTGAAAAATTATCATTATACAAAAGATAATAAAGACCGTTATTTCATAGCGCTGGGCGGCATCCAGTTGTTTTCCATCGAGGGAACCCGCGTGAGCATGCGGACATCGAGCACGGCCGCCTCCAGCACGGGGGATTTGTCCGAATTGGACAAGGCGGCGAGCGCGGACAAAAAGGAAGGCGGACAGAAAAATAATAATGTCGATGCTTCGGACATAATACTCGAGCGGCCAGGTTATGAGCATTTCACCCGCGACATAGCGGTGGTCGCGTTTCCCAAGGCGTCGGTTATCATCCCGGGAAAAGTCATTGAGTTCCATCCCGATGCCGACGGACGCTTCACGTGGGATGTTCCCGAGGGCGATTGGATCGTTCGCCATTATGCCATACGCAATGCGCTTGCCTACAACAGGCCGGCGCCGGAGGGCGGTCGGGGCCTGGAATGCGACAAACTCGAAACATCAGGAGCAGATCGCATATGGGAGGGCATGGTGGGGAAATTCCTTTCCCAATCCCCGCATCTGGCGGGAAAAACAATAAAAGGAGTGGAGGCCGATAGCTGGGAGGTGGGAAATCCGGAATGGTCGAAAAGTTTCCGCGACGAGTTTAAACGCAGGCGCGGATATGACCCCGTGCCTTGGTTGATGGCCTATAAAACCAATCAGGTCGTGGGCGACGAGGAACTCTCCGCGCGCTTCCGGGAGGATGTTTATCTTACGCAAACCGATATGTTCGCCGACAATTTCTTCTCGTATATGCGCGACAAATGCGAGGCGCGTGGAATGGAGTTCATGACGGAACCCTACACCGGGCCTTTTGATCCGGTGCGTTGCGGCGGGCGCACGCACATCCCCATGGGCGAGGTATGGGCGAGCGGGGAGTGCTTGCTTACGCTCCGCTGGGCGAGCAGCGCCGCAAACACCTATGGTCGCAAGGCGGTGGGCGGCGAAACATTCACCGGCCGCTGGAACGATGGCGCATGGCGGACCGATCCCTACGCGCTGAAGCGCATAGGCGACCTTTCGTTTTGCAACGGACTGAACCGAATATACCTGCATGCCGCGGCGCTGCAGCCTTGGGGGGATAATAAAAAGGCGCACCCCGGAATGCCGATGCGATGCTGGGGCACGATGTTTCTCCCGGGCCAGACTTGGATAACGCCGGGGCGCGAATGGGTTGATTATATTACCCGCTGCCAGCACATGCTCTCGCAGGGCAGGGCGGCAAAGGACATCGCGTTCATAATGCCCACACTCGACTGGAAAAAAACGACGCCCGGCGGAACCCATAAACTGTATGATTACGATCTGCTTTCCGAGGAGCTTTTTATAAATGAAATATCATGGAGCGACGGTTATTTCCGGCTGCCATCGGGGGCGCGCTATCGAATACTCATCTTGCCGGACACCAAGGGCAAATCGAGCGTGGAGTTTCTAACAAAACTTCAATCACTTATAAACAGTGGCGGAATCGTATTCTGCCAGGACAAGCCGCGCAGGGCGGAAGGGATGCGCGGATATCCAGAATCCGATTTAATGGTAAAACAGCTCGCGGATGAAATATGGGGCGATTGTGACGGGAAGGACGTTCGCGCGCGCGATTTGGGAAAGGGCAAACTGATCTGGGCCAAAACATGGACGCAGGAGGAGGACCTCGAAACGCGCTGGTATATAAACGCGAGACCGCCAAAACGGGCTTTCTGGGAGGAGGCCGCGCACACCACGCGCTGGTCGCCCGCACTGCTGGCGGCGCTGGGGGCATGGGGCTGGAGCCTGATGTTGATGTCCTCTCCGCCCGCGGCCTCGCCTATGCGGTCAGCGGACGCGCGGAAACAGAATGCGGGGTGCGCGAAGGCAATGACGCCATCGCATGGATACACCGGGTTACGGATTACGGTGATATATACTTTATTGCCAACCAGACCGGCGATGAGTTCGACGCAAAGATCAAGTTTCGTGTTTCCGGCAAAAAAATACAGGTGTGGGATGCGGAAACGAACAAACAATACCGGATGGAAGGGGATGATTCGGGAAGTGCGACAACGCTTACCCTGCCGATGAGGAAGTTCGGCTCCCTTTTTATAGTATTCACAAAAGACGATAACAGTGGGATGGAGCCTTATCGTGCTCCACGGATAATCAAAAAGAATAAACTGCCCGATGAGTGGACTGTTGAGTTCGAGGATAACCTTGGTGCTCCGCAAGGCGCGTTTAAACTGAATGCCGGTTCATGGACGAAAAGTGACAAGCCGGGTATAAAATACTTTTCCGGAACCGCAACCTACACGGCATCCTTTGCCGTGGATAAAAATGATCTGACTAAAAGCAACCTCATCAGGCTTAACTTGGGCAAAGTGAGGAATCTGGCCGAAATCCATGTGAATGGCGCGCGAGTGGCGACGCTTTGGAAGGAACCCTTCATTTGCGATATTACGGATTATGTGAAGCCCGGAAAGAACGAGCTTAAAATCAAAATTACCAATACGTGGGCCAACCGGATGATCGGGGACGAACAGCACCCAAGCGATATAAAGTGGGATGACCTGCTGCTTTATTACAAGCAAGAGTTCATGGGATATAAAATATCATATATACCAGATTGGATATGGACTGATGCACAGCGTCCCGTCAAAGAGCGCGTGTCGTTCACAACATGGCGCTTCTACGAAAAGGACTCCCCGCTGGAGGAATCAGGGCTCCTTACGGATGCATACGTTGAATACGGAAACAGATAATGCCATTTGCGAGTGAGATTTAGACTTCAAAGGGTGGGGCGCGCCCGCCGGGCGCGCCGGGGTTTGTTGGATGTCAAACGCAGCGGTTTCGGCGTTTCGAACGTTCGCGGTGGTCTGCCAACCGCCCTGCCAAAACGGCCGCACTCTTTATATAAATGCGCTAGTTGCTCAAAATCATTCCGCCGAGTTCATCCGGTTTCATTTCGGTTTTGGGATTAAAGGAATCGCCGGCCATGTAGCCCAGTATGCTGTTGCGCAGCTGGCGCGCGGGCGGGCGGGTTTGCAGGTCGGCGTCCAGGTCGATGGTGCAGAATAGCAGACGTCCGTTTCCAATGCGCGCCTCGAACACGGCGGCGAGCGAGTGGTTGCGGGCGAAATTGTCAATCACCCGCACAATCGGCGTCACGGAGAGGCCGTCGATTCGCACGCTTTTTGATTTCAACGCCAGATCCCACCATTGCCAGTCAGAGTGCTCCCCGGTCGGGAAATTTTTCAGCGCCGGATGTTTCGGGTCGCACAACATGCCCATCGTGCCGGGTTGCTCGGGGAAATGCACCGGGCTCCAGAAAACAGGAACGAATTTCCCATCGATGCCATTGGTTTGCGCGACGGGTGGATTGAAGAGCACTTTCTTGCCAGCGGACAGGGCGGTCAATGCCTCGCCGAGTGTTCTTGTATAGGTGACGTTATCCGGCACGGGTGTTGTTTCCTTCGGATAGACCCACAGGTTCCAATGGTTGCGATACGGCGTGCCGTCGATTGTCACTTCGAGTGTCCAGCGCGCCGCGGGACCGCTGCCTGGAATCGCAACCGAAATCCGACCGCAATCCACTGTGCCGCCGGATGCGATTTCCTGTTTATCAAATTGCCCCGACGCCATCTGTTTTCCCGCCTGGTCCTTGACGCGCCATTTGATGACAGCCGGGTTTATATCATTTCCATAATTTGCCACTTGTATGGCGGCGCTCACGGTTTCGCCGCGTTCATAAACCGCCTTCGGCAGGCGGGCGAGCGGCACGGTGGCGCTGCAAAACTCGCGAAACTCGGACGATTTTATAAAGCGTTTTCCCTCCCAAAACACGTTCACCATGCCGACAAGCGCGGTGCCCTGGCCCGGGAAATCCTGCAATCCCAGCAGCTGGAACCCGTCGAACTCGGGCGTGCGCAGGGCGCGCTCAATTTCCTCCTTGTAGAGCAGGGTGGCAAACCTGCCCGTGGCCTCGGTGAACTTGTCCGCCAGTTTCAAGAGTCCCTTTGCCTTCAAGTCGTTTTGCACGGCGATAAAATTCAACGGCACGAGGTTGCCCTTGTATTTTTTGATTTCGGCGAGATCGGGATAAACCGAATATTGTCCGATTTCGTGCGTGATGATCGGCACTTTTATATTTTTCGCGGCATGACTGTAGTCATTGTCAAAGGAGGGCGGTTTTTCATTAAACACACCCTGCCCGCGAACCCAGCCGTCCTTGGTGTATTGTGTGATGAAGAATTCATCCTGCGGCTCGGGCGAGCGTCCGTGCCCTTTTTTGAATGTGAACGAGGTCGTTGTGTAAAGCCGGCGCGAATCCTCCGCGCGCAGTTCCCCGACCAGCTTGTTCAACAAATCCAGATCGCCTTGCAGTTCATTGCCGAGCGACATGAGCACGAACGAGGGATGGTTTCCATAGGCGGTCAATATGCGCCGCGCCTCCTCGTTTAGATAATTCCAGGACTTCTTGTTTTGACCGACCAGGAGGCTCCAGTGCGGCAACTCGGCTTGCAGATAAAAGCCGAGTTCATCGGCCGCTTGAAACGCGGCGTCGGGCGGGCACCACGAATGGAAGCGAAAATGATTCAGCCCCCATTCCTTGGCCGTGGCGATTATGCGTTTCCACTCGGCGACGGATGTTGCCGGATAACCGGTGAGCGGAAACACGGCGCACTCGAGTGTGCCGCGCAAAAAGACGCGCTTGCCGTTGACGTGAAGCTCGCTGCCTTGCGCCGCGATTTCGCGAAATCCAAGAGTCGTCGATGCAAGCGCGCCGGATTTGCCGGGCGCGCGCACTTCCAGTTTATAGAGATGCGGCGCAAGTTCGTCCCATGCGCGCACACTGCCTTCCGGCAGCGTCCACGCGGCTTCCAGCGAGTCGCCCGTTTTGTTTGGCAGGAATGATTTTGTCGCCGCGGCGACTTGTTTTCCCGCGGCGTTGCGCAGCACCAAATCGAATGTCGCGGCATTGCGCGTTTTGCTTTTTGGCGCGGCGGAATCGAACGCGAGCGCGATTTGAACCGAGAAGCCGGGCGACACGCGCGGGTGCGCCGAGATTGTCTTGATGGCGTCAGGTTCAATCGCGGCCAGGCGCAGAAATCCGAGCGCGCCGTTCCACATCACTTGCGTGTGATTTGTATAGGCGTGAGCCAGCGCGGTGTCGTGGCGGGCCTGGTATTTTCGCGTGTGATGGCGGCTCAAGTCCGGCAGGATTTCCGAATTGTCGATTTGCAAAATCAACTCGTGCCGCCCCGGTTTTAGCGCGGCGGTGAGATCGTGCCGGTGCGGCGTGCTCAGGCTGTCTTCGCGGCTGATTTCCACTCCGTCAACAAACACCCGCGACTCCCAAAGCACGCGCTCAAGCTCCAGCACGACTTGTTTGCCGCGCCAGTTTTCGGGAATGACAACCTCGCGCCGATACCACGCGGGGCCGATGTGAATGTGCTTTCGCTGGAGCCGCGTGAGCACTTGCAGTGTCAGCTCCGGTTTTAATGCGAGCGCCTCGCCGATGCCGGCGTCGTCGAGTGTGCCGGGCAGGCGGATTTCGCGCCATGCCGCGTCGGCGGACGGGGGAGGGCGCAGGCTCACCTGCCACTTGCCGGCCAATGACAATTCATCCTTCGCCCCCGCAAGCGTCTGGACCAATATTAGGGCGAATATAATTACTGTTTTTTTTGACATGGGATAATCAGGTTAAAATTTCGTTGTGGTGTGTGTCATTAATCAACCAGTTCCTTTTCCAATTGCTCGAGTGTTTTGCCCTTTGTTTCGGGCAGCTTGATTTTGATGAAAATAAACCCGGCGATGCAGATCGCGGCATACAGCCAGAAGGTGCCGTAGGCGCCGAGCGCGTTGTTGAGCAGCGGAAACGTGTAGGTGAGCACGAAGCACGCGCCCCACAACGCCGCCACGGCGACGGCCATCGCCGCGCCGCGTATGCGGTTGGGGAACACCTCGGAAATCACCACCCACGTCACGGGGCCGAGCGACATGGCGTAGCAGCCGATCGCGGCGAGCACGAGCAGCAGCATCGGCCAGCCTTGCACGCCTGTGAAATAACAAAACCCCATCGCCGTGTAAATGAGCGCAAGCCCCGCCGCGCCGAAAAGCATCAGCGGGCGGCGTCCGCCCTTGTCCACCGTTCCGAGCGCGACAAACGTGAACGCGAGATTCACCGAGCCCGTCCATGCGATGTTTTTCAACACGGTCGAAATGTCATATCCCGCCGCGCTAAAAATATCCTCCGCGTAATTGAATATGACATTGATGCCGCACCATTGCTGAAAGACGGCGAGCGTGATGCCCAGGATGAGCACGCCCCGCAAACGCGGGTCGAGCAGTTCGCGGAAGTTTATTTTTTCCCGCGTGGTGGTGATGGTTTGGTTGATCTCGCCAATCGCCGTTTGCGCGTAAGCCGCGCCGCCGATTTTGCCGAGGATTTTTGCGGCGTCATCCACGCGGCCTTTTGTCACGAGCCAGCGCGGACTTTCGGGAACAAAAAACATGCCGATGATAAACAGCACCGATGGCACCGCGGTGAGGCCGAACATCCAGCGCCAGCCTTGCTGGCCGAACCACGAGTTCACGATCCACTCGTTCGTCGCGCCCTCGGGCAGGTTGCGCACGAGAAACCAGTTTATGAATTGCGCCAGCAAAATGCCGATCACGATGGTGAGCTGGTTCACTGAAACGAGACGTCCGCGCAAATGCGCCGGCGCGACCTCGGCGATATACAGCGGCGAGAGATTCGACGCCAGGCCAATGGCCACGCCGCCAAGCATCCGCCAGATGATGAACAGCGTGAAGTTTGGCGCGAGGGCGTTGCCGATCGAGGTGATCGCAAATGTGAGCGCGGCCGTCATCAGCAGCCGTTTGCGTCCGAAGCGGTCGCTGAGCATGCCGGCCACCATGACGCCGACCAGGCAACCGATGAGCGCGCAACTGTTGGCCCAGCCGGAGAGCGCGGGATTATCGAGTTGGAAATAGCGCTCGAAAAAGGGCTTCGCGCCGCCGATCACGACCCAGTCGTATCCGAACAGCAAGCCGCCCAGCGCGACGACAATCGAAATGCACCAGACGTAGGCGAGGTTATAACCGGTTTTCGGCGCGGGGACTGCGGAGCCTGCGGGGACGTTGGCATTCATGGTTTTTTATATGAGGTTTGTGGTGCGATTATTTTTCCAGTTTGTTTTTCAAGTCGGCGGCCCATGCGTCGGCGTTTGTGAAAGCAAGCGTGCGCGCGAGGTGTTCGCTGGCCCGAGCCGCGTCGCCAAGGCCTTCGCAGGCGAGCGCAATCAAGAGATGGTTTTCCGCGTCGCGGCGGGCTTGCAGGTCTTCGTCAAACACAAGGATGTCGGGCAGTGACGTGGCGAAGTAGTCGATTTTCGCGCGCTCGCCCAAGCGGATTTTTGCGAAGCTTTTCATTTCCTCGAACAGCGTTTTCGCCTCTTGCTCGCGCCCGAGTTTTCGCAGCGAAAGTCCGCGATAATAACTGAGCGGGCTGTGGACGGTGACGGCCATCTCGCTGAAATCGCCCTGCTCGGCGGCGCTCATTTCGAAGTGTTTCGCGGCCTCGTCGTTTTGCCCGAGCGCCAGCAGCGCGCAACCGGTCCAGTAGTTCACATTGGCTTTGGCTTGCAGCAGGTGGTATGACTCGCCGAGCGAGTCGGGAGTGTCCATCGCCTGTTGAAATTGCTTCAGCGCCTCGTCCGCAGCCCCGCGTTCCAGCGCGTCGCAGCCAAGCAGCAGCCGCGCCCGCGTGTATTCGCGCAGCACTTTTCCCTCGCCGCCTTCCCACGGGTGAAACCGGCGCGAGAGCACGAGGTCGAGCGCCTTGGCGGGCCGGCCGGTCAGGTTATACAGCGTGGCGAGCTCGACCGATGTGTCGTCGCGCTCGTTGACCAATTCGCGCCGCGCCTCAAGCCAGGCGAGACGTTTTTCGAGCGGCTCGTTGCGCTTTTTGCAGAGCTGGTCGAATTCGTAAATCAGGCGCGGATCGTTCGGGTCGATTTCAAGAGCGCGCTCGTAGGCGGCCTTTGCATTGTCGCCGTCGTTGCGAATATTCCAATACGCGATGCCGAGGTTGCGGTGCGCGGTCGCGCATTTCGCGGAGGAGGCGGCGCAGCGCTCCCACACGGCAATCGCATCCTCGTGACGTTTTTTGTCGTAATAATAATTACCGAGCGCGTAGGCCGCGAGCGGATCGCCGCCGGGTTGCGAGAGCGCCCATTCGAGCACAACTTGCTCGTGCACGCGCGAGGGGAAGAAATATTCGAACGACGCATTGCGCGCCGCTGCGAGTTCGCGCTCGGCGGCGGCGACATCGCCGGCTTGCGCAAGCAGCCATGCGCGCGTGTAGCGGATCGACTGCGAGCGCTCCATCGGGTTCGGCGTGGCGCTGACGCCCACTGGTTGCGCCTCGTGCAAATCAAGCAGCGCGAGCGCTTCCGCAAACAGGCCGGCCTCGGCGTAATCAAACGCAATGTCCAGGATCGTCTGCGCGTCGTTGCGCGACAGCTTGAGAAACTCGGTGTTGTCGTTCATCGCGCGCGCCCGCTCGCAACGCGCCCAATGGTCGAGCGCATCGGTTTTCAGCAAGGCGTCCAGAGCGGCGCCAGCCTTTTGGTTCTCACCGAGACGGCGCAGCACGATGGATTTTAACACGAGGGCCTTGTTGTTTTCTGTGTTGGTTTTCAGGCCGCTCTCCAAGTGTTCGAGCGCGCGTTTCCATTGCCGGTCGCGGCACGATAGCGTGGCGAGTTCGTAGTGCGCGGGCGCGCGCCATTCGTAGTTCCATGCCGCCTTGCCGAAATGGCGCGCGGCCTCGGCATTGCGGCCTTGGAAGCGGCGGGCCAAGCCGAGGTAATAATGCGCCTCGCCCGTCGAGGGATTCGGATGCCGCTCCGTGAGCCGCGCGATGGCGCGTTCGAGATGCGCGGCGGCTTTATCAAAGAGCCCGCGCGAAAGCAGGCGGCGGCCGAGCGCGATATTGCACGCGACATTGTCCGGATCGCGCTTGAGCGCCTCCTCCCAATAGGGTTCGGGAGCGCGCGTGCAATGACGGTATTGCTCGAGATGCTCGGCGACGGAGCGCAGCTCATCAACCATCGTTATGTCGGCGGGGGAGGGCGGTTCGGTCGCGACGTTGCGCGATTGTTTCTGCGCGGCGCGGTCAACGGGACGGTAGTCGAGCACGCGTTCGCCGCGCGCGTCCTCAAGGATCAGCTCAAGCGCGGACGGATTGTCACCGCGCATGATATGCTCGCGGTTTTGCCAGGGCCGGCCCGGAC